>NZ_JBHLTS010000057.1:0-21423 GCF_042434235.1 Mucilaginibacter angelicae
AAAAGTAAAAGAGTGAGGCTATATCTAACGCTCAACATGCTCAAGGCTGTTTGGGATTGCTGTGCTCTCACTCTTTTCACTCATAAAATCATTACAATAATATTAAATGTAAACATAGGAGGGATTGAAGCGAAAAGCCCGCAGTGAGCGTTGGGATTGCGGGCAGGAAAGGCGAGGACTTGCAGCGTAAAGCCCGGGCCACAGGCAACGCCCATGTTATTGTCTTAACCCGAATTTACTGAATTAAAGAATTTACCAGAAATGATATGCAGTCCACTTGTTTTCAATCAATTCTAAAAATTCGTTTAATTCGGGTTCAGACAAACACAGGTTCAGACAAATTTATATGCTATTGTTGTGCGGCCCCTGCCGGTCAACTCATTTAAAAGTAGTTTCATTTTCCTCGAAAACAATATAAAATCAACTGCTA
Source organism: Mucilaginibacter angelicae (assembly GCF_042434235.1). Classification (NCBI taxonomy): domain Bacteria; kingdom Pseudomonadati; phylum Bacteroidota; class Sphingobacteriia; order Sphingobacteriales; family Sphingobacteriaceae; genus Mucilaginibacter; species Mucilaginibacter angelicae. The sequence goes on from NZ_JBHLTS010000057.1 coordinate 431, forward strand.
ATTAAAAATAAATTCATACTTTTGCGCCTCGAATTTTGTATAGCACGGATTAGGTTTTAGGCTATATTTCAAAGGATTAAATTAAATACCCGGTAAAAGATGAATATTACACAGGAAAAAATTAATGACCTGAACGCAGTTGTTAAAATTAACATCAACCCTGAAGATTACCAGCCACGTGTTGAAAAAGCTATAAAGGAAAATGCTAAAAAAGCAAAAATCCCTGGTTTTCGCGCGGGTATGGTGCCTGCATCGCACATCAAAAAAATGTACGGTAAAAGCATCCTTGTTGATGAGATCAACAACCTGTTACAAGATACTTTAAATAACTACATCGACGAGCAAAAACTGGCTGTATTAGGTCAGCCCTTGCCTGCTGCCGATGACAACAAAGAATATAACTGGGATTTTGCCGATAACTTTGAGTTTAGCTATGAATTAGGCTTAGCTCCTGAGTTCAGCATTGATTTTTCATCAACTGATAAAGTAACACAATATGTTATTAAAGTTGATGACGAAACGCTGGCTTCAAGGATCAAAAATATCCGCAGAAGCTATGGCAAAATGACAAATCCTGACGTATCGGCAGATGATGACGTTCTTTACAGCGAATTGGTTCAACTTTCGGCCGATGGTAGTGTTTTTGAGGGTGGAATAAGCAACACCGCGTCTGTACGTTTAGATCAGATCAAAGATGAGGCCATCAAAGCTTCATTGATCGGTTTGAAAAAAGACGATGTGTTAACATTCGATATTCGTAAAGCTTTTGATAACGACGCAGCTAAAATTGCAGGCTTATTGAAAATTGAAGAAGATGATGCAGCTGATTTAAGATCAGATTTCCAATTAACAGTTAAAAACGTTAACCGTTTAGAAGAAAGCGATCTTAATCAGGAGTTCTTTGACAAATTATTTGGTGAAGGTACAGTAACTACCGAAGAGGAGTTCACAGCTAAAATTACTGAAGAGCTTGAAAGCATGATGGTTCAGGATGCCGACCGCAAATTGCAGGACGACATTTACAAGCTGGCTATCGCTAAAGTTGATTTCGCTCTTCCTGACGAGTTCCTGAAACGCTGGTTAAAAGTAACTAACGAAAAACTGAGCGACGAGGAATTAGAAGGCGGTTACAACGATTTTGCTCAAAACCTGAAATGGACATTGATTGAAAATAAGATCATTGTTAATAACACTATCGAAATTAAATACGAAGATGTGTTTGAATTGGCTAAGATCCGTTTAGATCAGCAGTTCAGGATGTACAGCCCAACAGCGATCCCTGAAGATCAGTTAGGCCAGTACACTGTTCAGTACCTGCAAAACAAAGACAACGCTAACAAAATATTTGAAGAGGTAAAAGCATTAAAGGTATTTGATTATATCAAAAATGTGATCACTTTAGATAAGCAGGATATCCTTTACACTGATTTCAGTGCATTGGTTTCTGCAGCACAGTAAGCAGTTTTTATCTCCTGTTGGAGATTAGCATATTCACCAAAAGCAACTCATCGGGTTGCTTTTGGTGTTTTATATCCCCAACTCTAAGCTAAGCGTCATTGCGAGGTACGAAGCAATCCCAAACTCTACAGAGGGAATTGGCTTGGCCGCTCTGCTTATCGGGGATTGCTTCGTGCCTCGCAATGACGAGCGGAAAAAAGCAACCTCTACCGTTAGTTTTTGGCAAAAAAAATCCGGTTTCGTCATTAAGGCCTCATCAAAAAATTACGTAATAAAAACTATCTTGCAAAAAATCTATTGAACTAAAAACTATATTTATCGCGGGTAAGACGCCCGCATTTCCTAAAGAACAACAAACAAAAACCATGAGCAGTAACATCGATAAAAACGAATTCAGAAAATATGCTGTTAAGCATCACCGTATTAACAGCCTTTACGTAGATAAATATATTGGAAGTGTTGAGAGAAGCAGTATGCCTTCTGGTATCACCACTGTACCAACCGGTATGACGCCATATATTCTTGAAGAGCGCCAGCTTAATGTACAGGCCATGGACGTGTTTTCACGTTTAATGATGGACCGTATCATTTTCCTTGGCGATGCCATTTATGATAATATTGCAAACATTATCCAGGCTCAATTGCTATTCCTGCAATCGGCCGATGCTAAACGCGATATCCAGATCTATATCAATTCACCTGGTGGTTCTGTTTATGCAGGTTTAGGTATTTATGATACCATGCAGTTTATATCAAATGATGTAGCTACTATTTGTACAGGTATGGCCGCTTCAATGGCTGCGGTATTGTTAGTAGCAGGTACCGAAGGTAAAAGGGCAGCGCTTCCACATGCAAGGGTAATGATCCACCAGCCATCAGGCGGTGCACAGGGCCAGCAATCGGATATCGAGATCACTTACCAGGAGATCACCAAATTGAAAAAAGAACTGTACCAGATCATTGCTGATCACAGCGGTGCACCTTACCAAAAAGTTTGGGATGCATCTGACCGTGACTACTGGATGATAGCCGAAGAAGCCAAAGAATTTGGTATGGTCGACGAAATATTAAAAGGTAACAAAGGAAAATAATTTTTTTAGTCGGGAAGTCCGATAAGTCGGAATTCCGGATTTTGAAAAAGAATAATTACTTAAGTCCGGGGCCTAATGTGGCTTCCGGACTTAAGTCTTTTCCCGACTTACGGACAGGATTTTTTTTTCTGTCACTAATTATTTAACTTTGAGTAAGAAAACGAATCAGATGAATAAAAACAGCAAGGAGATCAGGTGTTCATTTTGCGGTGCCGGTAAACAGGATTCCCTGATGTTGATAGCAGGACTTGACGCACACATTTGCGATAAATGTGTGAACCAGGCCAATGAGATATTGGCTGAGGAGTTGAAGGTGCGTAAAGTGAAGTCATCGCCTCTGGCGCCGGCCTTGCTTAAACCATCAGAAATGAAAGCCCACCTTGACCAATATGTTATTGGTCAGGATGATGCCAAAAAGATACTTTCAGTAGCTGTATATAATCATTATAAACGCTTAAACCAGCGTATTGAAAAAGATGAGGTTGAGATTGAAAAATCAAACATCATTATGGTAGGCGAAACAGGTACGGGTAAAACCCTGCTTGCCAAAACGCTTGCCAAGGTACTTAACGTTCCGTTTTGTATTTGCGATGCCACTGTATTAACCGAAGCCGGTTATGTAGGGGAGGACGTTGAAAGTATTCTTACCCGCTTGCTGCAATCGGCCGATTATGATGTAACCCTTGCCGAAAAAGGTATTGTGTACATTGATGAGGTTGATAAAATAGCCCGTAAAAGTGATAATGCTTCTATTACCCGAGATGTATCAGGCGAGGGGGTACAACAAGCTTTATTGAAAATATTGGAAGGCACCATGGTTAATGTACCACCACAAGGCGGCCGTAAACACCCGGATCAGAAAATGATCACGGTAAATACCAGCAATATCCTTTTCATTTGCGGAGGTGCTTTTGATGGTATTGAAAGGAAGATCGCTAATCGCCTGCGTACCCAAACCGTTGGTTACAAACTTAAGCGTGATGAGGGGGATATTGATACCAAAAACTTTTATAAGTATATCACCCCGCAGGATTTGAAATCATTTGGTTTGATCCCTGAGCTGATAGGCCGTTTACCGGTGCTTACCTACCTTAACCCGCTTGATAGGGAGGCGTTACACAATATCCTTACCGAACCTAAAAATTCGTTATTGAAACAGTATAAAAAACTGTTTGAATATGAAGGTGTGAAGCTTGATTTTGAAGACGAAGTGCTTGATTTTATTGTTGATAAAGCAATGGAATTTAAGCTTGGGGCAAGGGGATTACGCTCCATATGTGAAGCTATTATGATAGATGCTATGTTTGAGTTTCCATCGAAAAAAGATGTGAAGCGCCTGAATGTAACGTTAGATTATGCTCACGAGAAATTTGAAAAATCTGATCTGAAAAAGTTAAAAGTAGCTTAACACCCAGTATATAAGTAAACACTTATATTTATTAAAAAATAAAGCGGCCCTGGTTATCATACCGGGGTTTGCTGTATAAAAAGAAATCATATGAACGAAGAATTAAACATTAAAAAAGACGGAGATGCCTTACCAACACCGGTAAAGGAAGTTCAATCGCCCGTAAAATCCGGTTTAAAAACCAAAGAAGCAATTGTTGCCAACTGGCTGCCCCGTTATACCGGCAGGCCGCTTGAGGCCTTTGGCGAGTATATTATCCTCACCAATTTTTCAAAGTATATCCAGCTGTTTTCGGAGTGGCACGATAATGCGCCTATCATGGGGCTTGAAAAGCCTATGCAAAGCGTTACAGCCAATGGTATTACCATCATTAACTTTGGTATGGGCAGTTCGGTTGCCGCTACGGTTATGGATTTGCTTACTGCCATTCACCCCAAAGCTGTAATATTTTTGGGTAAATGCGGCGGTCTTAAAAAGAAGAACAATGTAGGCGACCTGATATTGCCGATAGCTGCCATCCGCGGCGAAGGTACATCGAATGATTACATGCCACAGGAAGTACCTGCATTGCCGTCATTCGCGCTGCAAAAAGCTATCTCAACCACCATCCGTGATTACTCGCGCGATTACTGGACAGGTACCTGCTACACCACCAACCGCCGTGTTTGGGAGCATGATAAAAACTTTAAAAAATACCTGAAAGATCTGCGTGCCATGGCCGTTGATATGGAAACCGCTACCATATTTACAACAGGTTTTGCCAATAAGATCCCAACAGGTGCACTGTTGCTGGTATCAGATCAGCCGATGATCCCCGAAGGTGTTAAAACCGCCGAAAGCGACTCGTCAGTAACCGAACAATTTGTTGAAACACACCTGCATATCGGTATCGAATCGTTAAAGCAGCTGATCAATAATGGCTTAACGGTTAAGCATTTGAAATTTTAGTGAGTAGTTGATTAGGTTGATTAAGTGAGTAGTTATTGCTCAACTTTATCAACCACTCACCTAATCAACTATTCACCAATAACTATCCTTTTCATCCCCTCTCTGCCGTAAAATACCGGGAAATACATCATTTCGGCTTTGGCCGGATTTAGGGTGTATTTACCGTTGTAACGGGGGATGAGGTTTACGGTGAATATATATTTGCCCTGCTTAAGACTGCGGCAAAATATACTTACCTTCTCCTTAAAGTATTCGCGGTGCACCTCGTTGTTTTGCCATGCTTGCTCCTTGCTCTCATATGAGCATCCGGCAGGTATCGGGATCTCTATCATAACAAAATCAGCATCTCCGCGGGCTGTTACCTCTGCTTTTAATAATACCGGTTCGCCGCCTTTTAGGGTGGTCACTGTTTTTTCTTTGCGCTCAAACCAGGTATTTACCGTAAAATCTTTACTTACTTTTTCAGGCTTGCTGTTCCAGAACTGTTGGTAGCCGCTGATGTAAACAGGCAGACTGCCGGTTTTGCTGATACTGATCGTTTTATCAGTTAGTGTTGCAGAATATGGGAACTTACTGATAGTTTTTGTATCGGTACCTGTAAGCGTGATCTGTGATGGCTTAACCTGCTTGTTTTCAATCAGCAAGTCAGGGAGGATAGTTTCCAGGATCAGGGCCGACTCATAAGTATTACGCCAATCACCGAGGCGGCGCTGTTCAAGGAAGTATCCGCGGATCTTGTTGAGCAATTCGGGGCGCCCACCATTGTTTTTGATGATCCGGTAGGCCAATACGCTTAACTGTACCGAATTGTCAAAAAAGCGATAGCCATCTTCGCCCCAATAAATATTGCCAAACATGGTATGTTTAGTTTTTGACAGCAGGCTATCTATGTTTATGGGGAGTGCCGATTCCTGCCGTAGCAACATCATTCTTAATTTATCATAACCTGATAATTTATAGTCGAAGTTTTTTTGATCCTTAGTCTGTTCTTTTTCAATGCCTATTATATACTTCTGGTAATCAACTTTAGCCCCCAGTTTGTGGAGTAATTGCAGGCATAGTATTTTATCCTGACCATGATAGCTTTCCATTTGGTACACGAGGTAATCACTTAATTTTTGTTTATCGAGCTCAATAGCATAACCGTCTGCCTGGGCATTTAAAAGTGCTTCAATGGCATGCAGACTGATCCAAAGCTCTTCGTTGGTATCTTTCCACCAGCCCCAGGTGCCGTTGCTTCTGCGGTTTTCCTGTAGTTTTTTAATTACTTCCTGGATGTTTTTCCCGTACTTAAAATCCTCACCTAAAAACTTTTTAATATGCCTTTCCATAAGCAGCCCTTTCAGCTTTGATGCCAGCTGCTCATTGCACAGGTATTTATATTCTCTCAATTTTCGGGTTTCTTCGGCCAATACAGGCAAGGCAGAAGCTTCGGCGCGGAAAGTGACAGGGCCTAAAGCCGGGTCAAATTTCATGTTAACGGTGGTATCGCGGTCGAGGGCTTCAAAAATGCCTTTAGTTTCTTTAACCCCTTGCGGCATTACCGGGATCTTGCGCTGCTCGCCATCAAAATAGCCATTATCCCGTTTAATGGTATATTCAAAAGTGAGGCTGTCGGCAGTAGCGGCTGTTATGCCCAAAGTATCTATTTTAGAGTTTTTAACATCCAGCTCATCCTGTTTTAAAGTTTGACCGTTGTATTTAAAAATACGGGTGAGCTTGGCAGCGGTGGTGGTGTAATTAAGTAATTTGCCAATCAGGTTCATCTCATCGCCTGCAATAGCAAATTGAGGTGCTATAAAGTTTGCGCTTAAAGGTTTATATGATTTGATTTGGCTATCCGAAAAACCGGCCTGCTGGTTGTCGTTAATACCGATTACAAAGGTACGCCAGTTGGTAATATCATCGGGAAAGGTAGTAGTAAAGCTCGCTTTACCCTGCGCATCGGTAGTAAGACGGGGCTGCCAGTAGGCATAATCGGCAAAGTTTTTCCGGAGCGACTGTTCAGCGCCTGTTTGGGTTGTATCCGAGCCCTTTATTAACGAAACCTGTTTTTTGCCTTTAGTAGTTATCACAATTACACCATTGGCGGCCCTTGTGCCGAAAATAGCAGTTGCGGCTGCATCTTTCAGGGTTGTTATTTCGGCTATCATGGCGGGGTCTACGCCATCAATACTTTCAACCGGTATGCCGTCTACAACAATTAATGGTTTCCCAGCATTTACCGAACCTATGCCTCTTATATTCATTACGGTTAACCCTGCCATCTGCCCGTTTATAACTGTTGATACTGAACCTGTCATGCTCATTTTTCGTTGCGTGCTGTAGCCGGTTACTACTACTTCACGGAGCATCTGCTTTTGTTCAAGTAATGCTATCAAAATGCTGGCTCCAGGTTTTATATCGGCTTCTTGCGCCAGGTACCCTATATAACTGAATATGAGTTTGCCGCTGGAGGGCACCTTGATTGCAAACCTGCCGTTAATATCAGTTTGTGTGCCCGTGCTGGTTCCTTTTATTCTTACCGTAACGCCGGGGGCAGGCAAACCATCTTCAGCTCCTATTACCTGGCCAAACATCATATCTTTAAAACCACTTTTATCAATATATTTATCATTAAAAGCTTCTTTCAGCTTTAAAGCATCGTTTTGTATGTTATAGTCATTGTAATCATTTATGCCTGTTCGGGCGGTAATAACATCGTTTATTTTGACGCTTACCGAATCCTTTGGCTGTGCAATAATATCGGCGCGGTAAAAATTGACACCGTTAGCTTTTATGCTGATGTTATTTTTAACATAATATTCGTCCTTTTTGAGTAGAAAAAACAGGCGGTATTTACCTACCGGTAACTTACCCGGTTCATTGGTGTTACCAGGATAGATTCGAATAAAATCCGGATAGCCTTCGCGATAAATAATGATATTTTTTACAAAAGGCCGTTCTCCGTTCTTCTCTGATATGGCAATGCTGAGTCTCCCGGTAATTTCATCATCAATAGCTTCATTATGGAACAGGGCCGTAGTTTGACTCCTTAAGTCAAGATACTGTTGCCATATATTTTCTGTTTCTTTATTAGTTAAAGCATATTGAGTATAATCGTCACTAAAATTGTTGCCTGCGTAGGTACGTTTATCAAACGGATATTTGGTTTTAATGCTTTTTTGTTTGATCAGTCCCGGTTCAAAATGGTACGAATAATCGGGTTCAACCAAAAAGTTTTGCGGCTCGTCGCCTTTAACCTTAATTGTAGTGTAGTTGCCGGGCAAGGGGCCCGCTAATATTTCGCTATTGGTATTATAGGTGTTACTGATAACCGGTTCAGGGTTTAGCAAAATGATGTTTCCATCCTGTTCAAGCGTAGCCATGCGCAGGCCGAAATTATTGGTCACCCGGATCAGATATTTATCTATCAAGTCTGATTCGGAGGTCAAAAGTGTATCAGGCATTTTTTTAAACCGGGCCGTTTTGTTTATCATTGTATCTGCATTGATGCTCATGATTAGTTTCTTGCCCTTTTGCACCTCGATAGAATCAATGGTTATGCTTTGGTTAAACGTGCGGAACTTTAAGCTATGCCGCCCGGCAGTCACTTTAAAACTGTAACGCTGCAGTTGTTGTGCCTGGCTGAAAAATACAGGCCTTTCATCTATATAAAGGATATGGGTTGATACAATGTCACCGTCTTTTACAATGAACGGCGCAATCTGTGTAACGCTGTCTGGTGCCGGTTCTTCAATCTTATATAAGGTTTTAGGATGTGTGAACTGGTAGTAGGCAATGCTGTCCAACCCCATGTCGTGGCTCCATTTATCCCAGGTTAATTGCATACTGCCCGAGGTGGTTGGCTTGTTGATTATAGCATAGGGCTTTGATACCGCAGCTGGATAGGATTTGCCCAAATATGGTACGAAAGGAGGACTATAGTTCGGAAATTTACGCGTGAGCGACCAGGCAGTAATATCAGTGTTTGGAACAGGCTTGCCAAGGGCATCTTTTACCTCAATCTCAGTTTTTACCTGCTGACCGGGATATACGGCCAGCGGCTGTTTAACGTTAATCGTTAACAGTTTTTCCTGGTAGGGTACAGTAATGCCGCTTATTCTGGTTTCGCCACCCCACACGTAACTTATTGCGAAGACTACCGGACGTTTATCAGTCCACCTTTTCTTATAGAAGAGACTATCTGCCTCACCTGCATCAAGTAAAGCGTTGTTACCAATAAGCCAGTACCAGAAATGAAGTTTGCGCGGATTATTTACTTTTACAATTAACGAATCAGCTGTTTGGGCGCCGGCAAAATTAAGATCGCTGTTAAGGTTGGACAGGTTGACATTTTCGGAAATACTATCAGTTTTGACTTCGTAACTCCTCAATGCAGGGTTAACGATCACATTGGCCGGTAACTTGATTTTTTGCCTTGAAATGGTATCGCTTTGGCTGTTGATAGCTGCAAGCGTAGCGGACATTGGTGTATCTTTCCCTTTTATAAGTCCATTTATTTTTAGGGTATCAGCGCTGAGGCTGTATTTTATTTTGTAATTGTTGTATTGATAACTGAGATACTCGGTTGAGGTATGATGCTCGTTATCTGAAGTTAATAAATCTGTTTGAATATAGTACCTGAAATTGGCTTTCGGGAAAATGGAATCGGGTATCACAACTTTGGTTTCGCCAAGCGGTTCAAGTGTACCTTTGTATTGCCAAAGTGTATCGGGTATAAACACATTAGCGGCTTTATATAGCTCAACTTGTCGTGATAATAATTTTATCTGAAACCGCGCGTCCTGCACGGGCAGGTCGTTTTCATCAGTAGCTTTTAAATAAAGAGAGAGGGGATTGCCCGGTTCATGTATCTTTTTATCGGTACGGGTTTTAAAAGTTATAGTTTTTAATTCGTACTCTTCGTACCCGAATTTGCCGGCAATATATACCTCCCGGTTTGACAGAAACTTTTCATCCTCATCGTCCCCATGGTATTTATCCAGGTCGTATTTAATGGCTGAAGAGGCTTCGAGCGAAATATAATATTCATCATCGAGGCTTAGCTTAAGACTATCGGCCAGTACCAGCTTATATTCAAATGCACCATCACGATAGCTGTCAGTATAACCTATTACTTTACCATTATCACGCGGGCCATCTTGCAGGCGCACTATCAAATGATGGTTGGTAATTGGCTTTTTTGATTTTTTACTGATGATAAATGCCTTGAATTTAACTGTATCAAGCGGTTTGTAAATGGGTTTGTTAAATACTATAAAGCCTGTGTATTTGCTGTTCTCTTCAAGCCGCCGCTGGTATTTGTAATAGTTGGCATTGTCATCTGTTTTGCTGAACAGATTTTTTAATTTATACCAATGATAACTAAACCATCTGGCGTTTAAAAAGCTCCTGCCTCTGAAGTTGCTTGTGAGCCTGTAATAGTTAATCACGTTGTTGTAATCGACGGTTACAAGGCCTGAGCTTTTTATTTTGGTAAAGTATGAGCCTGTCTTGTCGTCAAAAGGCACTTGTTTATTTTTTATCGTCACCCTGGCTCCATTGATCTTGTTACCGGCAGCATCGGTTATGATAAAGCGTGTGTCGTAATTGTTTTTCAATAACTGTAAGTACGCCGAGTGATTTTCAATAAGTGTGTAATTAATTCGGTTTTTTTGAGCGCATACTTTCAGGTAGTTACCCATGGGCAGCGTATTTTCCCATCGCGAATCTGTTTTGAATGAATCAACAGGGTTATGGAGCATTTTTTCATCAGGAGATTTATTGGGGTAGAGGTAAAACTTGAGTACATCCTCAGCAGGCATTTTGTAGATGTAAGTATAATAGCTGCTTTGCCGGCTTGGGGTAAGCGGCTTTTGCGCAAAGGCGGCATTTATGCAAAAACTTAAGAAACTGAAAAATAATAACGATCTTTTTAGTGTTGCCTGCATGTTTAGGTATGTTTTGCGGTGATGTGCCACCGGTTTAAATTTATTACATTTATGCTTGTCGGTTATATGATGCACATCTATTTACTTTTCCATAAAAGAAATATCATTTAAGAAACTTATTTTTGAGGCGTAACCCTGCTTTATATACCGGGTTAGTAGAGATTTAAATTATGTGGTACAATAACATACTCGATACTATCGGCAATACGCCGCTGGTAAAGCTTAATAAAATAGCAAAAGACATCCCGGCTACCGTTTTGGCCAAGATTGAAACAACCAACCCGGGCAACTCCATTAAAGACCGTATGGCCCTTAAAATGATTGAGGATGCCGAAAAGAGCGGCAAGCTTAAACCCGGCGGTACCATTATTGAAGGTACATCGGGCAATACCGGTATGGGCCTGGCTATTGCGGCGGTTATAAAAGGCTACAAATGTATTTTTACCAGTACCGATAAACAATCAAAAGAAAAATTTGATGCCCTGCGTGCCTTTGGCGCCGAGGTAATAGTTTGCCCAACCAACGTGGAGCCCGAAGATCCGCGGTCATACTATTCAGTATCATCGCGCCTGGAGCGGGAAGTACCCAATTCATGGAAACCGAATCAGTACGATAACCTGAGCAACTCGCAGGCGCACTATGAAAGCACCGGGCCGGAGATTTGGGAGCAAACCGAAGGCAAAGTGACACACCTGATTGCAGGTGTAGGTACTGGGGGGACCATTTCGGGCATTGCCCGTTACCTCAAAGAAAAGAACCCGGCCATTCAGATTTTAGGTATTGATACTTATGGCTCGGTATTTAAAAAATACAAGGAAACCGGTGTTTTTGATAAAAACGAGATCTATCCATACATCACCGAAGGTATAGGTGAAGATTTTCTGCCGCAAAACGTTGATTTTAGCCTGATAGACCACTTTGAAAAGGTGACGGACAAAGACGCCGCCCTCATGACCCGCGAGATTGCCCGTAAGGAAGGTATCTTCTCCGGTAACTCAACCGGCTCGGCAGTGGCAGGTTTGTTGCAGATGAAGGATAAATTTAAGGAAGGTGATGTTGTAGTGATCATTTTCCCTGACCATGGTACCCGCTACCTCGGCAAGATGTACAATGACGACTGGCTGCGCGACCGCGGTTTCCTGAAGGATGAAAAACTAACTGCCCGCGATATCATCAGCAAAAAAGATGTACAGGAAATCATTACCATTGATTGTGAAAAGAGCGTACTGGAAGCTATCAATACCATCAAATCGCTTAACATCTCGCAGATCCCGGTTACACAAAAAGGCATGGTAATAGGCAAGATCACCGAAAGCGATATCCTTGATTCACTGATCGAGAACCCCTCCATCAAATCGCAGCCAATCATGAATATTACAACTGCACCGTTTCCTTTTGTCGACCTGAATACATCAATTGACAGGATTTCGGGCATGATCAATAAAGATAACATTGCCGTGCTTGTTGAAGACGGGAATGGTAAAATTGAGATTATTACCCAGTATGATATTATAAACGCTATTTCAGCTTAAGGCTTTTTAGGTAAAAGGTTAAAGGCGAAAGGTGTTGTGCGGTGAGCATGGCACCTTTTGTTTTTTGAGGATTTATGGTGATATTTAATTAAGCCTAACAAATTCCTAAATCTTTTAACAATGAAATATTTGTATATGCTATTAGCCGTGATCTTTTTTGTTTCATATCATAATCATCCGGCTCAAACTCAGGAACAGATCGAGGCCGGAAAGAAAATGGTTAGGTTTGCACTTAAGTATCCAACTCACTATAATTTTATTGCGGGACATAAAATAAGTACTGAGTATGATGCGATTGAATTTGCACAGCCTATCTTGTTTAAGATTTTTGGAGAAGATAATATAAGGGATGAGAAACCTTACATGCTTGACCTTGTGGACGGCTATTGGATAATGTACGGTAGTTTACCAGCAGAGACAAGGGGCGGTACGTTTGAGATTATTTTTTCGGCAAAGGATGGAAGAGTGATACAATTAATACATTATAAATGATCGAAAGAGAACCTTTCGCCCTTCCCCTAAACTACTCCAACCTCTTTCTCGCCAATTCCGGGCTATAGCGTTCATTCAACCTGTAATTCGGCGTAATGATAAACACAGCCGTCCCTTTTTCGCGCGCCAGTGGATTAGTCACTTCACCTACCTTAATAAAACTGCCTATCATATTACCAGCCACAAATTCTTTAATGTTTTTACCGCCGCCGTCATCTACATAAATCATGTATTTGCATTTGAGGCTGTCGGGTGCCCAAATGGTAAAACTGCTGTTTAACGAAATCACATCTGGATAACCATATTGCTTGCCATAATGGTGCAGGGCGCCGGCTTCGCCGTAATTATCGGCATAAACAATGGTTTGCTTCTGATCGGCAGGGCTAAGGCTTTGATATGCTTTGTTAACCAGTGCGGCCATATCGTCCCAGCCCAGCATGTCGGCATAATCCTGGGTGGTGGCGTGTGTTTTGCCGTCTTCCCAGGTCATGGCAAAGCGTATGGCGGGTATATTTTTATCGGCAAACCTAAAGAATGCCAGTGTTTGTGGTAAGGGCAGTATAGGCAATACTATCGGGAATAAAATAAGGTTTGGCGCTGTGAATAAAACAATTGCTGCGGTTCGTAAAGCATAGCCGCTTGTTTTTAATAAACGTTCAAAACCAAAGCCACCGGCGGCAAACAGCATAGGGTAAGCGCCGAAGATGTAATAGTTTTTGCCGTCCATCATCAGTAAAAAAATAAATATCAGGGCATAAGCCAATGCCATAAACTGGAAGTTACGCAGCCTGAACGAAAATATCAGGAATGCAAGCCCGTTAAGCCATACAAATAAGGCAATGCCATTTACCAGTAATTGTTGTTTTATAAAGTTGGCAGGGGTAATATAATCCAGTTGCTGCTCGCGCAGGGCTTTCATATGCGTAAATACCGGCATGTGATGTGTTAGCTGCCAGATGAGATTAGGCAGCACAATAATTATCGTTATTAAAGCTGCACCAAGGATATGTTTATTAAACAATAGCTTACGCTGTTTACTGATGAGGATGCCGATAAGCAGCGATGCCGCAAAAAACAACATGGTATACTTGGTGAGTATACCAAAGCCAATGGCTGCACCCAGCCAGTACAGGTACCTTACATCGGTTGTATTGAGGTATTTTACTAATAGCCAAACGGTTATCACCCACCAAAACTGGTCGAAAACTACAGGCTGGAAAAGATAATCACTCGCTACAAAAGCAGGTGCAAAAATGAGTGATAAACAGGCAAGGGTTATGGCAAATTTTTTTCCGCCAAATTCAATAACAATGAGGCCGGTAAGCAGGATAATGAGCCCGGCGAACAGGGTAGGGAATAACCGTGCAGCAAAAACCGAGTTCCCAAAGCAGGTAATTGAAATTTTTGCCAGCAGGGCTATAAACGGCGGAACTTCCTTATATCCCCAATCCAAATGATCTGCCAGTACAAGGTGCAGGAACTCATCGCGGTGAAAACCAAAATGCGATATGGCGAAAAGGTTAAGAACAACTTTAATAAATACAAAAATCAGTACAAAATAAACGTAGGTAGATTTCCGGTTTTTGTAAGGCATTGTTTATATAATGGTTTTGAGCTTAAAGCCGAAGGCTAAAAGCCTAAAGCTATAAAAATATATTTATAAAGCAGAAAGCGTTGTTAAGCAAAAAGCTCAAAGCATAAGGCTTAAAGCTTTTGCTTGCCTTATGTTTTGAGCTTTAAAATGGCTTTAAGCTTTAAGCCTTCGGCTTTCAGCTTAGATCCTCGTTATATCAGCACCTAAAGCTTTAAGCCTGGTATCGATGTGCTGATAACCGCGTTCAATTTGTTCAATATTGTAAATGGTTGATTGCCCTTGTGCAGAAAGTGCAGCAATCAACAGTGAAACCCCTGCACGGATATCCGGTGAGGTCATGGAGATGCCGCGCAGTTTAACCTGGTTATCCAAACCGATAACAGTGGCACGGTGCGGATCGCAAAGGATGATCTGTGCGCCCATATCCAGCAGTTTATCCACGAAGAATAAACGGCTCTCAAACATTTTCTGGTGGATCAGCACCGATCCTTTGGCCTGGATAGCTACAACCAATACAATGCTTAATAAGTCGGGGGTAAAGCCCGGCCATGGTGCGTCGGCAATGGTCATGATAGAGCCGTCGATGAAAGTTTCTATTTCATAATGATCCTGGGCTGGGATAAAGATATCATCGCCTCTAAGTTCAAGCTTGATGCCTAAACGTTTAAAAACGTCAGGGATCATGCCCAATTCTTTGTATTGAACATCTTTAATGGTGATCTCAGATCCGGTCATGGCTGCAAGGCCGATAAATGAACCGATCTCGATCATATCGGGCAATAAGCGGTGTTCCGTACCGCCCAGCTTTTCAACACCTTCAATAGTTAACAGGTTTGAACCGATACCGCTGATCCTGGCGCCCATACGGCTCAGCATTTTGCAAAGCTGCTGCAGGTAAGGCTCACAGGCGGCGTTGTAAATGGTGGTAGTACCTTTAGCCAATACTGCTGCCATTACCACGTTGGCTGTTCCGGTTACCGAAGCTTCATCCAGCAGGATATAAGTACCTTGTAAGTTGGAAGCATCAACATTAAAGAAACCATTTTCGGGATTGTAGTTAAACTGGGCGCCCAGTTTCTCAAAACCCAAAAAGTGGGTATCCAGCCTGCGGCGACCGATTTTATCGCCACCCGGCTTAGGAATAGATGCCTTGCCAAAGCGGGCAAGCAATGGGCCAACTATCATGATAGAGCCACGTAAGCCTCCGCCTTTAGCCTTAAAAGCTTCAGACAAGAAAAAGTCCTGGTTGATGTCTTTGGCTTCAAAAGTATAAGTGTGCTCGTTAATGCGTTCAACAATAACGCCCATATCACCAAGCAATTCTATCAGCTTGTTTACATCTTTAATATCAGGGATATTGCTGATGGTTACTTTTTCTTCGGTAAGCAATACGGCAGATATAACCTGTAAAGCTTCATTTTTTGCACCCTGCGGGGTTATTTCACCTTTTAGCGGTTTGCCGCCATTTATTACAAATGCGTTAGTCATGCGGAGTTTCGGATAATTGATAAGATCACCAATGATAAACTATCAAAGCTATGATCGGTTTTGCCAAATAATTTATATGGGGCAAAGATTAGAAAATTAATGGAAAAACTGTGCTAAATATCCGGTGCCTGGAGATACTTTTATAAAAGGAGATTGTACAGCGGAAAATAAAAAGCCCTCCCCCTTTAGGGGAGGGTTGGGTGGGGCTCTTAATATTTTTTCGCGCCGCCATTATTGTTACGGCTGCGGTTTTGGTTGTTGTTGCGGTTTTGGTTGTTGTTTTGCCTGCCACCGTTACTGCCCCCGCCGCCACGGTTTTGATTGTTCTGGTTGTTATTACGCCCGCGGTTGTTGTTATTGTTAGTGTTGTTTTGCTGAAAGTTATTGGGGCGGAAATCAACCCGGTTCAGGTTAATGTTCTCTTCCAGTTTCAGCGTACCACCTGATAAAGCGTAAAGATCTGAAAGGATACTTTCGTCGCTTACCGAATCTTTGTTCCATTGTACATAGGCCATTTTCATGAAATTGGCAATGGCTTGTATCATGTGGCGTTTGCGCTCAGGCTCCTCAATGGCTTTGGCCTTTTCAATCATCAGCTCAATGGTTTTACCATAGTGCTTGTATTTAATGCGCTGGTTTGGATAGCGTAAAGGGGCCGGCTTAATATGAGCTGCTTCAGGCAATGGTTTTGGATAGGGCGAATCAACATCAATCTGGTAGTCAGATATGATATGCAGGTGATCCCAAAGTTTATGTTTAAAATCGGCCACATCGCGCAGATGCGGATTTAAAAAGCCCATCAGGTCAATTACTACCTGTGCGTAGCGGTTACGTTCTTCTTTAGTGGGTAACGCTACAATATATTTAACCATATTTTGTACGTTACGGCCATATTCAGACAGGATAAGTTTATTCCTGGTTGAGTTATAATCAAAATTTGCAGGCGTGTTTTCTTGTGCCATGTTAAATGTTTTTATGAAAATTTGAAAGTTAGCCAGGCAAATTTCCCTGATGGAAGGGCAAAAGAGGCTAAAATTGAATTGTTACTTGTATTGAAGTAGTGCAAATATAATGTAATACTTATAATATGCAAATTACGTTGGTTAATTGTTGCAATTATTTGTTTTAATTTAGCTTTTAAACATTTACCAATTTGGAAAATCAGCAAATTACCATCACCCATATAGAGATCTACCGCTTCAGTATCCCGATGGAGCCGTTTACCATTGCTACCGGGACTTTATCCCATGCTCAAAATGTTTTTATCCGAGTACATACCGATGCCGGCTTTTACGGTGTTGGGGAGTGCTCTGCATTTCCGATGATTGTTGGCGAAACTCAGGATACCTGCCTGGTAATGGCGCGTGAGTTTGCCCGGTTGTGGAAAGGCAAGGATGCACTTGATATAGAAGCACGACTTAACGAACTGCACAGTTTTACGGCCGGTAACACCACCATAAAAAGTGCCTTTGATAATGCCCTGTTTGATATAGCGGCCAAAAACGCCAGCTTACCTTTATATCAGTTTTTAGGTGGCGAAAAACGCACTGTTGAATCGGACATTACTATAGGTATAGCCGGTCATCATACCATGGCCTTAAAAGCGCTTGACTTTAAAGCCTCGGGAGCTAATATATTAAAGGTAAAGCTGGGGAAAAATGCCGTAGAAGATGTGGAGCGCATTAAACAGATCCGCGAAGCTGTTGGTCCGGCTATGAAGATCCGTATTGATGCCAACCAGGGCTGGACTTTTAACGAAGCCGTTTTTGCATTGCAGTCAATTGCGCAATACAATATTGAATTTTGCGAACAACCGATGCGCACCTGGTATGACGACAGGCAGCCCGAGCTCATGCAGCTATCACCCGTTAAGATCATGGCCGATGAAAGCGTATATAACCATCATGATGCCCGCAAGCAGATCAATGCCGGGGCTTGCCATTATATTAATATCAAAATGGCAAAATCGGGCGGTATTTATGAGGCCAAAAAGATTCATGATG
This sequence comes from Mucilaginibacter angelicae, assembly GCF_042434235.1. Taxonomy (NCBI): domain Bacteria; kingdom Pseudomonadati; phylum Bacteroidota; class Sphingobacteriia; order Sphingobacteriales; family Sphingobacteriaceae; genus Mucilaginibacter; species Mucilaginibacter angelicae. The sequence continues at coordinate 18,378 of NZ_JBHLTS010000057.1, forward strand.
TAGCGGCCTCATATGGTATTCCCTGTATGATGGGAGGGATGCTGGAAAGCCGCATAGCACTAAGCGCTAAATTGCACTTTGTATATGCCAGTCCTAATATCCGGTTTTACGATATGGATACCTGCAAGCTGGGGCATTTGGTTGACCCCTGCATTGGTGGAGCCATATACGATGGCTATCACTTAACTATTGAGGATGCGCCGGGGATTGGTGCAGATGCTGATGAAGCATTCCTGGCGGATTGTGAACGATTTACTATTTAAATAAGAGAAATATTAATGCTGATCAGAAAAGCTACTATTGAAGATCTACCTGTACTGCTTCAGTTTGAACAAGGAATTATTGGTGCCGAACGTCCGTTCGATAGCACACTCAAGCCCGATGCTATAAATTATTATGATTTAAAAGCATTCATAGCCTCGGCCGATGTGCAGGTTTTAGTGGCCGAAATTGACGGAGAGATTGCAGGGAGTGGTTACGCCCGCATTAAAAAGAACCCGGACACGTACTATGACTTCGAGAAATATGCCTATCTGGGTTTTATGTATGTATTGCCTGCACATCGAGGCAAGGGGGTAAATCAGGCAATTATTGAAGAGCTGAAGAAATGGGTAGCTGAGCAGGGGCTTGTTGAAATAAGGCTTGAGGTGTATAACGATAATGCAGGTGCTATTAAAGCCTATGAAAAAGTGGGATTTGAAAAGCGGATGATTGAGATGCGGATAAGGATATAACGGTGTTAAAAAAACGAGCCGGTAAGTTTTTGCTTGCCGGCCGTGGTGTGTTATAAATATCTTATAACAGGGGCTTTCGTTTCCATTTGCTTTCGCTTAATGTTTTAGCGGTGGTGATTTTTTCCTGTTTAAGTGGTTTGGGATCGCGCAACTGCTTAGATGCATCGGTCTTTTCTTTGTCCAATTCTTTAGTTGCCATGGTTGTTTGATTTATATACTTAGATAATATCATAAATTTATTATTTGTTTCACGTAAATCAAAAAATAACCACCATTAAATCGCAAATTAAGGCTTCATGGCATTAATTTGATAGCTCAGCAAAATATTTGTGAAACAAGGGAATGGTTTCGATGCCTTTATAATAATTGTAAATATCATATTTTTCGTTAGGCGAGTGCAGTGCATCACTATCAAGCCCGAAACCCATTAGTACAGTTTTTAAACCAAGCTCGGCTTCAAACAAAGCAACAATAGGAATACTGCCGCCACCGCGGGTTGGGATGGGCTCTTTTCCAAATGATTCGGCAATGGCTTTTTGTGCTGCACGGTAGGCTACGCTATCGGTAGGGGTTACTGCAGGTTCGCCGCCATGATGAGGTGTTACCTTAACCTTAACATTAGGAGGGGCAATACTCAAGAAGTGATCGGTAAACAGTTTGGTTATGGCTTCTGAAGTTTGGTTGGGTACCAAACGCATAGAGATTTTGGCATTAGCTTTTGAAGGCAATACCGTTTTGGCACCTTCGCCAATGTAACCACCCCAAATACCGTTTAGCTCAAGGGTAGGGCGGGTGCCTGTACGCTCAAATGTGCTGTAACCTTTTTCGCCCCAAAGTTCGGCAACGTCAAGGTCTTTTTTATATTCGGCTTCATCATAAGGTGCACTGTTAAGGGCATTGCGTTCCGCTTCGGTAAGCGGCACTACATCGTTATAAAAACCGGGGATGGTAATGTGATTATTTTCATCATGGAGGCTGGCAATCATTTGTGCCAGGATGGTGATGGGATTAGCAACTGCACCACCGTAAACACCCGAATGCAGATCGCGGTTAGGGCCGGTTACTTCAACTTCAAGATAAGAGAGGCCACGCAGGCCGGTTTCAAGCGAAGGATGTTCCATGCTGATCATAGAGGTATCAGAGATCAGCACCACATCGGCTTTCAGTTTTTCTTTATTTGCTTTTACAAAGATGCCCAGGTTTGATGAGCCAACTTCTTCTTCGCCCTCAATCATAAACTTGATATTGCAGGGAAGTGTATCAGTTTGCATCATCAGCTCAAAAGCCTTTACATGCATGTAAAACTGGCCTTTATCGTCGCAGGCACCGCGGGCATATATTTTTCCGTCCCGAACAGTTGGTTCAAAGGGAGGGGTTTTCCATAATTCTAATGGATCGGGTGGTTGTACATCGTAGTGGCCATAAACCAGTACGGTGGGTTTGGAAGCATCTATGATCTTTTCGCCGTAAACTATAGGATAGCCTGCGGTTTGGCAAATTTCAACATTATCGGCTCCGGCATCGCGAAGCTTTGCTGCCACATAATCGGCAGTTTTTAATACTTCAGGTTTGTATTTTGGGTCGGCACTAACCGATGCTAAACGTAACAGGTCAAATAACTCATCAAGTAAACGCTGTTTGTTTTGCTCAACATATTGCTTTATGTGCTGCATAATATTATTGTTTGCAGCAAATATAGTTAGTTCATTGGTTCAGTAGTTCATTAGTTTATTGGTGAATGATTTTTAGTTCTTAAATCACTACTTCGCCAATTCACCAAAGCCTGATTAATCTGCTGATCCAAGGTCATTTTTGGGTGCATTAGCAGCTTTGTTTGAAAACTCAGATTTTTCAATTTTTACTTTAACAGCTTCCTGCTTAGGTTCCTTATGAGTTAATGAAACAGCGGTAAGACCTGTAGCTATTAAAACCGCTGCTGCGATGATAAACTTTTTCATGTTTGTACTTTTTATGGTGATTTATTAGACAAAAGGGAGTCGATTATGCCATGAAATCAGCAGAACCTAAATCTCTTTTTGGACCAGGGCCAGACTGAGCAAAATCAGCAGAACCTAAATCTCTTTTTGGACCAGGGCCAGACTGAGCGAAATCAGCAGAACCTAAATCTCTTTTTGGACCAGGACCAGACTGGGCGAAATCAGCAGAACCTAAATCTCTTTTTGGGCCAGGACCAGACTGAGCGAAATCAGCAGAACCTAAATCTCTTTTTGGACCAGGACCAGACTGAGCAAAATCAGCAGAACCTAAATCTCTTTTTGGACCAGGACCAGACTGAGCGAAATCAGCAGAAC
>NZ_JBHLTS010000058.1:0-27481 GCF_042434235.1 Mucilaginibacter angelicae
CAAGCCCGCCAGAGCCGATGGTACTGCGGTAAAACGTGGGAGAGTAGGTCGGTGCCAACCTTTATCACCTTTAATGGTGCAACAAATGCTAAAGCCTTAGTCAACAACTAAGGCTTTTTGCGTTGAATACTATTTGCTCTTCCAGATACAGGGCCCCAGGAACCCTTTCCACCCCCCTCCCTGGCACTGTTCAACTTTTATAGGTGTGAACACCTCGGATTTATTCCTGAAATATTGATATTGATAATCAGCCTGTTATAATTACGTAAAAACTTGCTGAAACCAAAATGAACATCTTGCCATTGATAATCAATTGTTTATAAAATATCATTTAGAAAAGTTGAACACCGGTTTTTAGAAAATTGAACACTGACAAAATAGTGTCACCAGTTTGACCAGTTATGCTGTGTAATTTGAAGGCCTTCCATAATCGTCGGGCAAACAGAGAATGCCACTCGATTAATGATAATAATTCTTCAAGGTTAAAAATTTGTTTATTCTAAATTAATTATATGTAACTTTATAATAAACAGCCAGTTACCGTCATGCCTGTAGAAGCCAATAAAGCTGTTTCACCTTTAAGTTGGGTTATCATAACCGGATTGGGCTTTGTATTGTTCGTGGCAGCTGCGGTAACACTCATGATCTTTAGCAATAGATCCGCTAACTTAAGTCCGCAGGTTTATTTTTTTCTGTTGGTTTTTGTCGCATTAATTGCATCAGGTTTTTTATTCGGAGCATTAAAAGCGCATGCAAAATATAACGGCCAATTGCATAATGGCTCTTTAACCCTTGGCGGGCCGGCAGTGATCTTTTGCCTGATCATTTATTTTGGTTTGAAGCTTTCTCCTGTAGCCGATTCGTTTGATGTCAAATTCATTGTGTTTGGTGATGAAAGTAAAAATGAATTGGTAAATGGTGGAGTGCTTAAGGTACTTTTCAACAAACCCGATTCGGCGAGGATCGAAAATGGCGTTGTAACCTTTAATGAACTCCCAGCAAGCTTACTGGGCAAAAGTATAACAGTTACTCCTTCCGTAGCAGGTTATTACCAGCAAAGCCAGCAGGTAAATATCCCGATTGATGGGCGTACGGTTATTGAACTTCATCTTAAAAAACAAGCCGATTCCTTAACTGTGAGCGGTTTAGTTGTAGATGTGCAAGGGCAGCCGGTACCTGATGTATTGATCGTACTGGCTGATGGGCTTTACAAAACCAATGCGGATCAATTGGGTAATTTCAGTTTAAGCTTGCCGATAAAGGAAGGGACGGAGCTTCCTGTGCGGATTTATAAGGAAAAGAAGTTGCGTTTTAACAGTACACAGGTTTTTTCTTCCAAAGTACCGCTTACCCTTCAGTTAAATAAGTTATGAAATGGCTCGTTTGCATCGTAAGTTTATGTATGGCAGGGCCTGGCGGTTACGGGCAAACTACCGTTTTCAAAGGCGAGCTATTAAGTAATAATGCCTTAGTTAAGAATTATACAATAACTATTGACGGAAACCCGGCAACGACTAATGAATCTGGCGTATTTAGCGCAGCTATCAGTAGTAGCACAACCCAGGTTGAAATTAAAGCATCTGATAAAAGTTATATCGTTGTATACCCGATAGGTGGGCGGGTGCTGATACCTAAAAATCCATCGCTTTTAACGCAGATCGTTTTGGAAAGTTTTCAATCAAGCGGACAAATAAAAAACTATATGGCATCATTGTCGCAATTAAAAGATGCGGCTAAAAAGGGGCAATCCGAAACGAAGGCATTACAAACAAAAATTGATTCTATCGCCGCCAATCTTAAAAAATTGGGTTATTCTAATGAAGATCTTAGGATTGCCCGGGAAAGACAAGACGGCATTGATCTGTTTTATCCCGAGATCAGTGGGGCATTGCAAAGCTATATCCTACAGGCCCAGAGTTTAATGATCGCTTTTAAATTTATAGGGGTATATGCCTTTGTAAACGTTAACGCGCTCACGCAATATGCACAAACTCAAAACGGGTTTAACCAGGCATTTGAAAAATTATACATTAATTATCCTACTTACACAAAGAAAATAACCGATTACTGGGACGATCCGTCGCTTTCCAAAGCCTTTGAAGGCATCGCTGATACGCTGATCTATAGTATCGGTAAAAATAAAATAGTCCCTTTAAATGACCTTAAAAATCAGATCAACCAATATTTTCAGAACCAGATACCTGATAAGGATAAAGACAAGCTAAAAAAGGAGATCCAATTGCAGATAGCGACTCAAGTACCTGCTATTGATGAACAGTTAATAGCAGCAGAGCAACGTGTAAAACAATTCCTAAGCCAGTTGAAAAATTAATAATCATTAATAACTAAGCATTTAATCATGAAAAAATTAAATTACCCCCTTTATGTTATTTTGATCATTATTGCAGCTTTTTCTACCACAACCTGTGGTAAAAGCGACAGTGGTGGTGGTGGCGGTGGTGTTATTGTGCTTTTGGGCGACCTTATAGGTTTCTGGCAGAGCGGCAGCGATTCATTTACTTTTGATGGGCAGGATGGTAAGCTTGGAGGTACGGGAACTATTGGAGGTAGAAGCGGTGACGTGACTAATAGTAAAATTGATAAGACATTAGTTACTTTTGATCTTGTTTTTAATGACGATAATAGTGTTAAGAGCTATTCAGGAACTATAGACCAGTCAAAGAAAGTCTTAAAATTAACCTCATCGGGGACAACTGCTACTTTCACCAAGCAGTAGTCATTTATCTTTGATTATAAAAACGGGCTGCAGTTCCCCTTTTGTCCTAAACCGCAAAAGTCCTAACAGCTAAATAGGACTTTTGCGGTTTAAAGGGGGATCTCCAATTTCAATTAATGCCCGGCAAAGTTTTGGGCCAGCCTTGTTATGGCGATACCTAATTACTTTGGCAGACCAATTGATTTCTATTAGGAATTGATCAAAAAAGATTACCCCAATTAAAAAAAGTACACTATATTCACAGCATCAAAATAGGTGTTAATCTCACACTAAATATAGACTAAATCTGTGATACTCATGACGTTTAAACAATTATCTCACAAAAGCGCAAAAGTTACGCAATCGATTGTGTTAGTTATTTTGCTGGTAGCAAGTATGTTAACTATGCCTGCTATGGCAGCTATCAAATCTTTTAAGAAAGCGGTTGATGGCGTTACCTTCACGCTCGACAAAGGTTTGATGAAAGTACTTATCCGTAAGGATGATCTCATCGAAGTAAAATACACCATTTTTGATGCTTTTGAAACCAAACCATCACTGGTGGTTAATAATAAATGGCTGCAGCATCCAGCTTACCAGGTTGCTGATGGTAAAACTGAAGTAGTTATTACTACAGCGAAGTTGAAGATAAAGGTTAATAAAGCCACCAACGCTATCACCTACACTGATTTGAAAGGTAATGTAATTACTGCAGAAGACAGTGACAGTAAATCGATGACGCCGGCAACCATCGCGGGCATCAGTACCTATAACGTTACCACGCAGTTTACTTCGCCAAAGGATGAGGCTTTGTTTGGCTTAGGTTGTCACCCGCTTGATTCTATGTCAATCAATTACAAGGGCCGTAACCAGGACCTGGCAATTAAATATCTTACCGGTGCTATCCCGGTAATGCTCTCAACCAAAGGTTACGGTTTAATGTGGGACAACTACTCGGCCAGCAATTTTTACGGGGCCGAAGCAGATAATACCAAATTCAAATATGTATCCGAAAGCGGTAAACAGGTTGATTACTTCTTTTTCTACGGACCCGGCTTTGATCACATTATCGACCTGTACCGCACCGCTACCGGTAAAGCACCAATGTTTGGTAAATGGGCTTATGGCTTGTTTCAATCACAGGACCGGTATTTGAGCGAGGACGAGATCCTGACCGTAAAAGACAATTACCGCAATAATCACATCCCTGTGGATGTAATTGTGCAGGACTGGTATTACTGGGACCCATTGCCAATAGGTTCGCATGTGATGAAGCCAGAGCGTTACCCTCATCCGCAGCAACTGGTTGACGCTTTACATAAGGCCAACATCCATGCCATGATCTCTATCTGGCCGGTGTTTGGCAAAGGTACGCCTAATTATGATGCACTGGATAAGATGGGCGGTTTAACGGATATCACCTGGGATAATGTGGTTACCCATACTTTTGATACCTATTACGATGCCCACAACCCCAAAGCGCGTGAACTTTACTGGGACCAGGCCCGTGACAGCCTCATTAAACGCTACGGCTGGGATGCCTGGTGGATAGATCAGTGCGAGCCGGATAACGGAGCCCTGCTTGATGCCCGCCGTCAAAGCAATTTTGCCATTGGCAAAGGCATTGATTATTTTAACACTTATTCTTTACAGCATACCAAAGGCGTGTACGAAGGCTGGCGCAGGGATATTCCGGGTAAGCGTGCTTTCTTTTTAGTAAGGCAGTCGTTTGCAGGTGAGCAGCGTAATGCTTCAACGCTTTGGTCGAGTGATATTGAGTGTACTTTTCATGATTTTAAAGACCAGGTACCGCAGGGAATTAACGCCTGTACATCAGGCATTCCTTATTGGACATCTGACATAGGCGGCTACCATTACCACTGGAAACCTGCCGATTGGTCGCAGCCCGATAAGCGCGAGCTGTTTACGCGTTGGTTCCAGTTTGGCACCTTTTGCCCTATCTTCCGGATTCACGGTAAAGGTGAACGCGCTATCTTCAGCAAAAACTGGGATGAAAATACAAGGTCGATCCTGCTTAATTTCGATAAGCTCCGTTACCGTTTGATGCCATACATTTACTCACTGGCAGGCCGTGTAACTAATGATAACTATACCATTATGCGTTCGCTGGCTTTTGATTACCGTGGCGACGCCAAAGTTTACGGCATTCCTGATCAGTATATGTTTGGCCCGGCCTTTATGGTTAACCCGGTAACCGAGCAATTGTATACCTCAAGCGATGCTGACAAAAAAGCAAAAGCCCGCCAGGTTTATCTGCCTGCTGCCAGCAAGTGGTATAACTTTTGGACAGGCGAACTGCTTGACGGTGGCCAAACCATCAGCGCCGCTGCTCCTATTGAAATATTGCCGCTTTATGTAAAAGCAGGTTCAATTATACCAATGGGGCCAGATGTTGAGTACGCAACCGAAAAGCCAAACAGCAATATCGAGCTCCGTATTTACCCGGGTGCCGATGCCTCATTTAAGTTTTATGAGGATGAGAATGATAACTATAACTACGAAAAAGGACAGTCGGCTACGTTTACGTTAAACTGGAATGATAAAACGCGCAAGCTTACCATATCTGATACTAAAGGACATTTCCCCGGTCAGCTGAAAAACCGCACGTTTAATATTGTGATGGTTAAGGGTGCTCATGGTTCGGATGTGGCTTTAACAGCTAAAGCCGATAAGGTGGTTAAGTATAGCGGTAAAGCGGTTTCAGTTGCCCTATAATATGGGTCATTAAATCATTGGGTCATTAAGTCATTGGCTTAATGTATTGGCCAACAACTAATAAACCGTCATTGCGAGGGACGAAGCAATCCCCAACATACAGAGTCGCTTTTTATAGCCGCCCTGTATAGTTCGCGATTGCTTCGTACCTCGCAATGACGGTTTTTTTATAGCTTAAGTTAATTACAAACGTAAGCAGGTGCTATTTAATGCTTACCCTTTCTTAACCACTTTCTTACTCTTATTCGCTTTCATTTTTAAATTCAGCATCTCCACTAAAACCGAGAATGCCATAGCGAAATAGATATATCCTTTAGGGATATGCTGTTCAAAAGCTTCAGCCAGCAGGGAAACACCGATCAATAATAAAAATGATAGTGCCAGCATTTTTACTGTCGGGTGCTTATTTACAAATGATGCTACACCATTTGATGCCCACATCATAATGCCTACGGCAATTATCACTGCCAGTATCATGATCTCTACATGGCTCGCCATCCCAACGGCAGTGATCACCGAGTCGAGCGAGAAAACGATATCCAATAACATGATCTGGATTATGGTTCCCCAGAACGAATGCCTCTTTACTGTACCTTCCCCTTCTTCCTCCCCTTCAATTTTATGATGGATCTCGGCGGTGCTTTTGTAGATCAGGAACAGGCCGCCGATGATCAGGATCAGATCGCGGCCGGAGATAGCCAGCTTTTCAACCCATCCGGCATCGGTAATACTGAAAACAGAACTCAGGTTAAACAGGGGGGCAGTAAGCGTCATTACCCAGCTGATTGATAGCAGTAACAGGACGCGGGTGATCATGGCCATACCTAAACCAACCCGCCTGCCTTTACTTTGCTGGCTGGCCGGAAGTTTGTCGGATAGGATGGAGATAAATACAATGTTATCGATACCTAAAACGATTTCTAACAATGTAAGTGTGACAAGGGAGATCCAGGACTCGGCCTGGGTAAAGATTTCAAAACTCATAGGGTGCAGGTATTTGTTTCTTTCCAAAAATAACAAAACCCCTGCCGTTGCGGGCAGGGGTTTGCAAAAATAGATTTCCGTTCTTAAAAGCCTATTCAACAGTAACCGATTTGGCCAGGTTACGGGGCTGATCAACATTACAGCCACGCATAACGGCAATATGATAGGCCAGCAGCTGCAGCGGGATGGTTGCCACCAGCGGTACAAACGCTTCGTTGGTTTGCGGGATCTCTATCACGTAATCGGCCATGCCTTTTACTTCAGTATCGCCTTCGGTAACAATGGCTATTACGTGGCCTTTACGCGCTTTCACCTCCTGGATGTTGCTGATCACCTTTTCGTACGATGAATGTTTGGTGGCGATGAACACTACCGGCATGTCATCATCAATCAGGGCGATGGGGCCGTGTTTCATTTCAGCTGCCGGATATCCCTCGGCATGGATGTAAGAGATCTCCTTGAGCTTTAAAGCGCCTTCCAGCGCCACAGGGAACGAACTTCCCCTGCCAAGGAACAGGCAATTGGTCGAATCTTTAAACCGTGTTGCAATTTCTTTGATATGATCATTCGATTTCAGGGCTTCCTGCACCAGGTTCGGGATTTCGTTTAAACCGGTTAAATACTCAACCATTTTGCTTTGGGTAATTTTACCCCGCTGCTGGGCTATATAAAACGCTATCAATGTTAATACACTTACCTGTGCGGTGAAGGCCTTGGTTGATGCAACACCAATCTCTGGCCCGGCATGGGTATAAACACCGGCATGGGTTAAACGCGGGATGGATGCACCAACCACATTGCAAATACCAAAAATGGTAGCGCCTTTTTCTTTAGCCAGCTCAATGGCTGCCATGGTATCAGCAGTTTCGCCCGATTGGGATATGGCTATCACGAGGTCTTTTTCGGTGATAATAGGGTTGCGGTACCTGAATTCGGAGGCATACTCTACCTCTACCGGTACACGGGCATATTCTTCAATTAAATACTCGCCTACCAAACCCGCATGCCATGACGTGCCACAAGCCACAATAATGATCCTGTCGACATTTTTAAGCTTCTCAGTGTACTCTTTTATACCACCCAGCTGAACTTTGCCCTGCTGGGGGTAAATACGGCCACGCAGACAATCGCGGATGGAACGGGGCTGCTCATAGATCTCTTTCATCATAAAGTGATCGTAGCCGCCTTTTTCCAGCATTTCAAGTTTTAAATCGAGCTCCTGGATATAGGGTGTTTGTACCGAATTGTCGATGTTTTTTACCAGCAGGCTTTCGCGCTGTACATAGGCAATTTCGTTGTCATTAAGGTAGATCACGTTTTTGGTATACTCCACAATAGGCGTAGCATCTGAAGCTATGAAATACTCGCCTTTGCCAACACCAATTACCATCGGGCTGCCTTTGCGGGCTGCAATAAGCAGGTCGGGCTCATCTGCACTCATAATCACAATGGCATATGCGCCTATTACCTTATTTAAAGCCACACGTACGGCATCTTTCAAATCCAGGCCCGTTGCCTTTTGAATGTCCTCAATAAGGTGTATTAAAACTTCGGTATCGGTATCGCTTTTAAAAACATGGCCTTTGGCAATGAGGGTTTCTTTGATAACCCCATAGTTTTCAATAATGCCGTTATGGATAATGGTAAGCTTCCTGTCGCCCGATGAGTGGGGGTGCGAGTTACGGTCGCTTGGCTCGCCATGAGTTGCCCAGCGGGTATGGCCCATGCCAATTGTCCCCTTCAGGTCAATATCCTTCACAAACTTTTCAAGATCCTCAACTTTGCCGGCCTTTTTATAAACTTTAAGGTCCTGATCAAGCAGGGCAACGCCGGCGCTGTCATAGCCCCGGTATTCGAGCCTGTGCAGCCCTTTTATAACGATGGGATATGCATCCCTAAATCCTATATAACCAACAATTCCACACATAAAATAATCAAGTATAAATGTTAAACGCCGCAAAATAAACAGCTATATAACACATATCGGCAATAATTATTTTGATTTTTTACGAAAAAGAAGAAGTTTTAAAATACTTAAAAAAGTATTTTAAGAAGTGTAATTGCCTTAAACAAAAAAATCCCCTAAGCGGGGATTCTTTTGTTTATATAAGAGATATCTTACTTGCGGATCTTGGTGTAAATGATATTCATGCGGATACTGTAACCCGGCGTGTTTTTGTCGCTGCCCACTATTACTGCACGGGCCGCTGTTTGTGTTGACGGGGCCACATCAATACCTGTTGTTGTATTAACAAGGGTGGTATCAACCGGGGCAATATAAGTACCATAATCAATTGTTTTTTTACGGATCAGGTCCTGTACAAATGCAGTAACCAGGAAGTGATATTCTTTAGTGGTACGGTTATAACGGCCGCCAAACAAGCTGGTTTGTGAACGCGGATCGCTTGCATTTGCATCCTGTATCAATGTCCTTTGTTTGGCTATATCCAGTTTGTACATGGTTAGCTTAGGTAAAGGCGCATAAGGTACACCTGAACCCGCACGTGGGGTTATAACAATTTCGGCACGGTTTAATACTACTGTTGAGTCAACAAGCTTTTCCAGGCCGGGGAAGCTCAGCTTGGCCCTTAAGCCTGCAAGTCCCTGAAGGTAAACCGTATTTTGTGATGTTGTTGTATTATTCAGAGCAGCCTGGATAGTAGTACTATAGGTATGCGTAACCTCGGCTGCACGGTTAAAGAACGGCAAAATTACCGATGCCGTATCGATGGTATTGGTTGAGGCCGTTGTAACAACTTTATAAAAAACGTCAATTTCTGATGTATTAAGATCAAGCTGTATGATACCGCCTGCGTCGCTGGCCTGTCCTCTTTCTAACGAAAGGTATAACCCTTTTACTGTACTTTGGAAGGTTGAAGGCGATGCCAGTATTGTTCCGCTTGCGTTAAACAGGTTATTATAAATAAAAGCTTTACTAAGTGGTACACGTAACTGAGGTGCCACACGCTGAACGGTATCGGTCGAGTCGGCACGGATGCGGTCTATAGTGATACTGTCATGTGTACGGGCTGTAAAGGTTTTGGAGCCAAGCAAAGCGCTCAGATCGGCATCCCAGTGGTTGTTGCTGTAGTAGGTTTTACTTTCTATCTTTTTTTGAAGCTGATAAACATTTAATTTATAGCGGGAAGCCAGCGAATCGCCATAAAAACCGTCGGCATACTTCAATACAAGTATAGCCGAGTCGATTGTCAGGGTACCTGCAGGAACCGAGTACGCAGCACCATTTGGAAGGTTAACGCCTATGGCAACAATACTTTTGGTTGTGCCGAATACAGGGTCGACAAAATTGGCAAGCGGTGTCCTGGCCTGGCCGGATGTAGCCGCTGTATCTTCTGCAACAGTGTTAATAACAATGTTGGTATCAACTATCAGGCTGCCGTTGATCTCGTTTTGATCATTGATCCCCAAACCAATACCATCCTGGCGTTTACAACTGTTCAAAATAAAAAGACTTATTAACAGGGTCAATAAGTCTAATCGGAAAAATTTCATATATAATATTAAGTCTTATGCAACATGCACCAATTCGTCGTTGGTAATTTCGTCGTAAAAATTGTAATAATTTTCGAAATCTGCGGTAGAATCAAATTCTAAAACCGATTTATTGCTGTTTTTAACATTATTTAACACATCAGCATCAATATCAGGGCTACCTAAAACAATACCGTCTGAATACTGAATTGCACCGGCATACAGCGCTGAATTAGTGCCTTGTTTGTAAGGCTCAACGTGTTGCTCGTTCATGTTGCTCATGATGGCTTTTGTAGCAAAGTCATCGTGTAATTTCTCCTTAAAATCATTTTCATAAATTGAGTAAATGATTTTTGAGTGTTTAAATGTAGGATCGTCTTTGTAGGTTGTTTTAAGATAAGCCGGCACTAATGCGCTCATCCAGCCGTGGCAATGGATCACATCCGGTGCCCAACCTAATTTTTTAACAGTTTCCAATGCGCCTTTGCAAAAGAAAATCATGCGCTCGTCATTGTCGGCGTAAAATTTACCTTCTTTGTCTGCAAATACATGTTTACGCTGAAAATATTCTTCATTATCCAAAAAATACACCTGCATACGCGCCGCCGGGATAGATGCTACTTTGATGATCAGCGGGTTATCATTATCATCGATGATAATATTCATACCCGATAACCGGATCACCTCATGGAGCCTGTTCCTGCGCTCGTTAATATTGCCAAAACGCGGCATAAGGATACGGATCTCGTAACCTTTCTCCTGCATGGCCTGCGGAAGTTGGCGTGTTATTTCAGCAATTTTTGTGAGTTCAAGGAAAGGGGACATTTCATGAGTTATAAACAAAAGCTTAGATTTACCCATCACTAAATCAGTATTTAAAATGTAAAGAAGTCAAAAAATTTGAGTTTGCAAATATAACTAATATTATATAAACTGCCAACGAATTATGCAAGTAACTTTTGGTTTATTTTAATCAATTGTACACCTTTGCCAGATTTTGTAATACCTGTTGCATTGAAAATATTCACCACCAAAAAAGAGATAACGGATTACTTTAACCGTAAGCCGGTAAAGGTAATTGGCTATGTGGCCACCATGGGCGCACTGCATAAAGGGCATCTGGGACTTATTGAACTGGCAAAACAGCAAAGCACCCAGGTGGTTTGCAGTATTTTTGTAAACCCCACCCAGTTTAATGACCCAAAAGATCTGGAAAAATACCCCCGGCCTATAAACGAGGATATCCGCCTGCTGGAAGCTGCCGGCTGTGATATTTTGTTCAATCCGCAGGTTACCGAGATGTATGATGATAATGAGAAATGGCATTTTGAACTCGGGAACCTGGAACATTTGCTGGAAGGAAAATTCAGGCCGGGACATTACCAGGGCGTAACACAGGTAGTGTATAAACTGTTCAATATTATTAAGCCCGACATCGCCTTTTTTGGGCAGAAAGATTATCAGCAGGTCCTGGTGATCAGCAAAATGGTGGAGGCATTAGAGATGTCTGTTAAGCTGGTGATGTGCCCCATTGAGCGTGAACCCGACGGCCTGGCCATGAGCTCAAGGAACATCCATCTCAGCCCGTACGATAGGGAACATTCGCTTATTCTTTCCAAAACACTTAACTGGGTTAAAGAAAATTTCGACATTAATAAAATTGACACCCTGCAACAACAGGCCGCTCAAATGGTAAGCAGCGAGCCAGGTGTTGAACTGGAATATTTTGAAATAGCCGATGGCAAAACACTGCACCCGGCCACCCCTGCATCCGAAACCATTGTTGCCCTCGTTGCGGCCCGTGTAGGTAAAACAAGATTGATTGATAATGTGTTGATTGGGTAGTTAATAGTCGATAGTCCATAGACCATGGCCGATAATTCGCTGGTATGCTTGATATGCTGTCGGCTATCAGTAATTGGCTATGGGCTGATTTTTGAGGAAAAATCTTTTACAATCTATGGACTATCGGCTATGGACTATCGACTAAATTTATTCCTAACTTTGCGCCATGATAATTGAAATATTAAAGTCCAAAATTCACCGGGTTAAGGTAACGCAGGCCGAGTTGAACTATGTGGGCAGTATCACTATTGATGAAGACTTAATTGAGGCTGCAAATATCATCCCCAACGAAAAGGTTCAGATAGTAAACAACAATAACGGCGCCCGCTTTGAAACCTATGTTATCAAAGGGGAGCGCGGAACAGGCACCGTATGCCTTAACGGCGCTACGGCCCGTCTGGCACAGGTAGGCGATATCGTGATCATCATGTCGTACGCATACATGGAGACAGAGGAAGCCCGTAACTACGAACCTATTTTGATCTTCCCCGATTCAGATAACAAACTGATTAAATAGATCTTTGAAAAATACCCGGTTAATTTGCCGGGTATGAACCTATCCCTAACGATACTTTCAGGCTTACATCAGTTGCTGCCGCTTTACGCAGGCGGTAAACCATACGGATGCGCACGCTGGGCTGGCGGACCAGCTCATCCAAAAAGTGCGAATTGTCGAGATCAAGTGTGATGCTGTTGCCCGAAGTTGGTACAATATCTTTCCGGATAGCTACCATCACTTCATCGCTGCCATCACTTTTACCCATATATACCCGTAATGAAGAGATATTGCCGATGTTGTAATCTGAAGGGTCCTTTGATTCCAGCTTGGCCGATACGATCCTTACTTCACTTATTTTACCGGCGTTATTACCGTCTTTAGTAAAATCCTGGTCATAACTGTTGCCAATGCTTAAGGCGGTTTGGGGTTCATCAACTTTGGCCGATGCCGGGATTACCATAGTGGCGGTATACGGAAAGGTTGATTTAACAACTGATTGCAGCATGGCGCAGCTGCCAAGAAATAAAATAGCCGCAAGCAAAGGGAAAACGGGCTTCTTTATCATAGTTTTATAAATATATAAAGTATTTGCGGATTGGCGCAATTACAGGTTTAATTGGGATTTTTACAGTGGTGGCTGTAAGTAAATATAGTGAGATTTTACGAAAGTAGCAGGCTTATTGTTTTATAAAAAAGTGCCTTAAAACTTAAATAAAGCTGGGTGGGATTACTGCAATATTAAATCTGAAAAAAAACATAAATGGTGTTTGTTAAAACTCTATCTTTGCACCCCGACGCTGAAGTCGGGACTTCTTGGCTTTCAGCGCATAGGAAAAACCGTTTAAAGGCCTAACAGCCTTTAACTTTTGACTTAGAACTTTTGAATTTAAAAAAAGCCCTATGCCCAAAGACACCTCCATCAAATCCGTTCTGATTATCGGCTCAGGCCCAATCATTATTGGCCAGGCTTGCGAATTTGATTACGCAGGCTCCCAAGCCGCTCTCTCCCTTAAAGACGAAGGTATTACCGTTTCTATCATTAACAGCAATCCGGCCACCATCATGACGGATAAAGTTATTGGTGACCATGTGTACCTGTTGCCGCTAACCTGCGAAAGCATCGAGAAAATTTTAACCGAGCAAAAAATTGACGCCGTATTGCCTACCATGGGCGGCCAAACCGCGCTTAACCTTTGTATTGAGGCAGCCGAACGCGGAATTTGGGAAAAGTTTGGTGTTAAGATTGTTGGGGTTGATATTGCTGCTATCGAAAAAACGGAGAACCGCGAAGCTTTCCGCCAGCTGATGGTTGACATTGGCGTAGGTGTGGCAAAATCAAAAATTGCCAATTCGTTTCTGGAAGGTAAAGAAGCAGCGCAGGAAATCGGTTTTCCGCTGGTTATCCGCCCAAGTTATACCTTAGGTGGTAAAGGCGCAGGCTTTGTACACAAAAAAGAAGAATTTGACGCCGCTTTAAGCCGTGGCCTGCAGGCATCACCAACTCACGAGGTTTTGGTTGAACAAGCCGTGTTGGGCTGGAAGGAATACGAGCTGGAGTTATTACGTGACAGCAATGATAACGTGATCATCATCTGCTCTATCGAAAACTTCGACCCGATGGGGATCCACACCGGCGACTCGATCACTGTAGCCCCTGCCATGACCCTGAGCGATCGCTGCTACCAGGAAATGCGTAACCAGGCTATTAAAATGATGCGCGCCATCGGTAACTTTGCAGGCGGCTGTAACGTACAGTTTTCGGTAAACCCTGCCGATGAATCAATCATCGCTATCGAAATCAACCCGCGTGTATCGCGTTCATCAGCGCTTGCGTCAAAAGCTACAGGTTACCCTATCGCTAAAATTGCCGCTAAGCTTGCAATTGGTTATAACCTCGACGAAATTGAAAACCAGATCACCAAAACAACTTCGGCTTACTTTGAGCCTACTCTGGATTATGTGATCGTGAAAATACCGCGCTGGAACTTTGATAAGTTCAAAGGCGCTAATAAAGAACTTGGCCTGCAAATGAAATCGGTAGGCGAGGTGATGGGCATTGGCCGCAGCTTCATTGAAGCGCTGCAAAAAGCTTGTCAGAGCCTGGAAATTGGCCGCGCCGGCTTAGGTGCCGACGGTCGCCAGAGCCGTAACCTGGAAGAGATCATGCATAGCCTGGAACATCCGAGCTGGGACAGGTTGTTCCACATTTATGATGCCATGAGCCTGGGTGTGCCAATCGAGTCTATCCGTAAGGCAACCAAGATCGACCGCTGGTTCCTGAACCAGATCCAGGAGCTGATCAATCTTGAAGCCGAACTGCGCCGCTACAGTCTCAATAATATTCCTGAAGAGTTTTTCTTCACCCTTAAACAAAAAGGATTTTCGGACGTGCAGATTGCCCACATTTTGGGCAACGTGACCGAGGAAGATGTTTACCAGCGCCGCAAAGCCCTGGGCATGACCCGCGTTTACAAAATGGTTGATACCTGCGCTGCTGAGTTCCCTGCAAAAACTCCGTACTACTACTCAACTTACGAAGGTGAGAACGAATCGGTATCATCCGACAGGAAAAAGATCATCGTATTGGGCTCGGGCCCTAACCGCATAGGCCAGGGGATTGAGTTTGATTATAGCTGTGTGCACGGCCTGCTTGCCGCCAAGGAAGCCGGTTTTGAAGCCATCATGATTAACTGTAACCCTGAAACAGTTTCAACCGACTTTAATATGGCCGATAAGCTGTACTTTGAGCCGGTTTACTGGGAGCATGTACGCGAGATCATCGATCTTGAAAAACCTTACGGTGTAATTGTTCAGCTGGGTGGTCAAACTGCCCTTAAAATGGCTGAAAAAATGCACGAGCACGGTATCCGCATTATCGGCACATCATTCAATGATATGGATATTGCCGAAGACCGCGGCCGTTTCTCCGACCTGTTGAAGGACCTCGATATTCCGTACCCTAAATACGGTGTTGCCGAGAGTGCCGAAGAAGCGCTTGAAGTGGCCCACAAGGTTGGCTATCCTGTACTGGTAAGGCCAAGCTACGTATTAGGCGGCCAGGGCATGAGCATTGTGATTAACGATGAAGACCTGGAGAAAGCCGTTGTAAGCCTGCTGCGCAACCTGCCTGGCAACCGAGTACTGATTGACCACTTCCTTGACCGTGCTGCGGAAGCCGAGTCTGATTCGATCAGTGATGGCGAGGATGTGCACATTGTAGGCATGATGGAGCACATTGAGCCTGCCGGGATCCACTCGGGCGACTCATATGCTGTATTGCCTCCTTTCGACCTGTCAGACAACGTGATCAGCCAGATTGAAGAATATACTAAAAAGATTGCCAAAGCGCTAAACGTGCGCGGCTTGCTTAACATCCAGTTTGCTGTTAAGGATGATAAAGTTTATGTGATTGAAGCTAACCCGCGCGCATCACGTACGGTGCCGTTCATTGCCAAAGCTTATGACGTACCTTACATTAACATTGCTGCTAAAGTAATGTTAGGTGTAAATAAACTGAGCGACTTTACCATTGAGCGCAAGCTTTGGGGCTATGCTATCAAAGAACCGGTATTCTCATACGATAAATTCCCGGAAGTATCCAAAGAACTGGGCCCTGAAATGAAATCGACAGGTGAGGCTATCCGCTTTATCCCTAACCTGCAGGATCCATACTTCAGGCATTTGTACAAAGAGAAATCGATGTATTTGAGTAAATAATTAAAACATTAAACTGCAGATTTTGTAGTTTAACCGGTAATAACGTGAACCTGCAACCCTAATTGCAGGTTCACTATTGTTGTATTTAGTTACTATAGATTGAAAGTTAATTCGGCTAATGGTCAGGAGATCAACCTTAAAAGTGTTGATCCTGAAGATATGGATGATGTTTTAGTGAAAATTGAAAAATCATTTAACATCAGTTTAAACGATGCATCTGCAAACGATGTACAGAACTTTGGCAAACTTTGCGATGTAGTTCTGGAAAAGGTTAAAAAAACAAATGATGGCTGTACCACACAGCAGGCATTTTACAAACTCCGTAATGCCATTAACGCATCATCGGGGCATGATAAGGATATCATAAAGCCCCAAACCAAACTTGTCGATCTTTTTCCGCGCGACAGCCGTATTGAGGCTGTGGCTGCCATTGAAGAGGAGATGGGTTTCCAGATCAGCTTACTTCAGCCTAAGCAATGGATAGTTAACCTGTTTTCTATGATATTGGTGGTTAGCTTTGTTCTGGCCTTTTACTACCTGGCCATAGGCATTGCCGGTATGGTGATAGCTGGTATAGGCTTGAAACTGGCCGGCAGGTTTGGGAAAGAGATGCACGTAAAAACTATCGGCGACCTGGCCGAGAAAATTGCCCGCGAACATTATCTGAAATGTCGTCGTGATGCATCTACAGTAAATAAAAATGAGGTTTCTGAAAAGTTAAGGCAGCTCATTGTAACAAACGTGTAGGTATGATCGTCAGGGTTAATGTAGATACGTTAACTTTGAACGACTAATCACATCCTGCTTTGAGAACTACCTTTATCCTGCTTTTTGCCCTGCTGATATGCGGGGCCTTAAAAGTTCATGCCCAGGCCAAAAATGCCATTGGCCTTGGCGCAGCTTTAAATACTTCCCGCGAAAACAGTAACGGCTTTGGCGGCCTTTTACAGGGCGAAATTAAAATAACAAAGGCCGTAAGTGTTACGCCATACCTGGCTACAGAAGTGCCCTATTCGGTACAAGCGGGCCTTTCGGGCAGGTATTACTTCGGTAAAATGATCTATGCATCGGCTGGCGCTTTCGGCTACTACGATGCCGATTATAGCGGCTTCGGCGCTACCGGCGGTGCTGGTTTTATCCCAATTTCGGGCCATCATCAGACACTCGACCTTAATTTACATGCTGATTATTTGAAAAAAGGATACCGGACTACTATCATCGGTATCAGGCTTATTTATAGCTTTTCATTTACCAGGCTCGAATAGCCTTATTTATCTATCATTAACCCCTTTATCTCAAAACTGATCCTCCGGCCGGGGTTGGTGTTTACCTTATGCTGCTTTTTACCGGTAACAGTATCGCCGGCCATATGCTGCAGATCGTCGGCAATGAATTGTTTGGCGGCTACTCCTGAAATGATTACAGTACGGCCGGTTATCTGGCGGGGCAGATTTATCCCGGCATTGGTAAAGTGTGCAGCAATAATTCGGTTATTACCGGCATCCATTTCAAACCAGCCGCCTTTTTCTTTGGTTACTTTAATAACCCTGCCGGTAATGGCAGTAGTGATCCGTGTTTTTTTGCCCATAAAGGCTTCCAGTTTTGAAGCCGGCATTAAGGTTATGGTGTCGGGCTTTTCGCCAAATACCATCCCGTGCGGCAGGGGTACTTGTTTTTGTGCAATAGCCGTACCAGCTATCAAAAAAGATATAAACAATGTTATCAATTTCATAGTGAATTAATAACAGGCCGGCGCCAAAAATGTTGCCGGGTTTTTGATTACTTTGCACCCGTTCAAAAAGCAGTTAACCGGTTTTCATTTGCGTTTGCAGGGCGTAGGGAATCTTTGGGTAAGTAATAAGTATGTTAATATTTGTTAAAATGTTACTTTAAAGTGATTTACTACGTATTGATGAGTTAATTTTGCTTACTTTACTATATAACTTTTAAACTAACTCGTGAAAAAGAGCTTTACTAAAACAATTTTATTTACCGCGTTTATAATTGCCGTTGCTTTAGCAGGCGCAGGCTGTGGTAAAAAAGGAGATGCTACACCCGTAACTTTCCCCGATTTAACTACAATGGATGTGGTTACTGCCGAAAGCGGAACAGTTGCCTATACCGGTGGTTTATTTAACACAACAACCGATGTAAGCCTGAGCAGCTACGGTATTTGTTACAGCTCAACAAATCAAACCCCTACTACGGCCGATAAGAAAACCACAGATACAGTAATTCAGTTTGCTTATACTACCAAACTTACCGGCTTAAGCCCTAAAACAACCTATTATGCCCGCGCCTATGGCGTAAACAGTGCAGGTACCGGTTATGGTAAAGTTGTGCAGTTTACTACCAGCGATGGTACTACCTCGGCAGGTGGCACAGTGAGCACGCTTGCAGGTAATACTGCATCAGACTTTGTTGATGGTTTAGGTGGCGCCGCTCTGTTTGACAGTCCGCAGGGAATCACTGTAGGAGCAGACGGTAATATTTATGTAGCCGATTCATTTAACAGCGCTATACGAAAAGTTACGACGGCGGGAGATGTTACCACGCTTTCGGGCAATGGGGCTATTGGTTATGTTGATGGCCCTATAGCTACAGCGCAGTTTTATGCTCCGCAAAGTTTGGTTACCGATGCATCGAATAATATTTACGTAGCCGACTATGGCAACAACATTATCCGCAAAATTACCCCGGCAGGTATTGTAAGTACTTTTGCAGGTAGCGGCGATGCCGGTTATACTGATGGAACAGGCACCAAGGCAACATTTAACAGTCCACGTGGTTTGGCAATTGATGGCTCTGGAAATATTTTTGTAGCCGATATGGGTAATAACCTGATCCGCAAAATTACCCCTGCCGGTGTTGTTACCACGTTTGCAGGCAGCAGGGGCGCAAGCTACCTGGATAATGCAACAGCAACCAGCGCTACTTTCAACAAACCTAACGGTATAGCTATCGATGCTAACAATAACATATACGTAGCCGAAACGCTTAACCATGCCATTCGTAAAATTACCCCGGCAGGTGTGGTTACTACCTTTACCGGTGGTAATAAACAAACAGGGCTTGTTGGCAGCCCATCAGCAATTGCGTTTGATAAAAGCGGGAACCTGTTCGTAGCCGATCAGAGTGGCAGGATCCTTGAAATTACCAAGGATAAAGTGTTAAAATCAATTGCAGGTAATTCAACATCTGGTTTTGCAGAAGGTGTTGGCACCGCAGGCATATTTAACTCGCCGCAAGGCATTGCAGTTGATGCCGGCAATAATGTTTACGTAGCAGATTATTATAACAATCGTATCCGTAAGATTGTGCTACCGTAAGCTTTAATTGCTTAGATATTTTTTAGCGCCATAGCGGCTTTCTGTTTTGAAAGATGCTATGGCGCTAATTTTTTATAGGCCTTTTTTTGAGGGGATAGAAGTTTTTTCCTTTCCTGCTAAGATTTTAAAATCCCCTCTGTGTACCAACATCTTTTTAATTATTGCCATCAATAAAAGAAGATTGTCATTTCGACGAACTGGGAGGGAATAGCGCGGGACGGTGAGGAGAAATCTTGTACGCCCTGTTTTAAGTATGCATATTGGTTTTGCATGGCGTACAAGATTTCTCTTTCGCTCCGACCCTTAAGCCCATCCCCGCTCTATCGAAATGACAATTTTTATTAAAAGAAATGTGGTACACTTATTTGTAGGAGCTGAAACAAGTTTAGCATGATTTTTTTCCGTTATAGGATTTTAATCGTACCTCCTAATTCTTCTTAAAATCATAAGCACCGCGTTCCACAAAATCAGCCACTTTTACGCGTACTCCTGTAACTTCACCGTTTTGTACAGTAAATGGAAATACCGCTTTACCGAGGGTAGGGTCAGAAAAGGTTACGTAAAAACGGTTACCGCCAAGTGGCTTTAACAGTGCATACATTTTGGGATGATGCTCAAAGCGCATTTCAAGGTTGCTGCCTTCGCCCTGGGTAACTTCCATGCTGCCGTAAAACTCGTTACTGTATTTGCCGAGATATTTATTAGGTGGCAGCAGTGGTTTGGGATTTAATAATACCGAATCTTTCAGCTTTTTATCTTCTGCCTGCTCGGTTGCGGTATTGGCTTTGTATTGTTTTAAATAGCCTTCGCTGTAGTTACGGAAGGGCTGCTTAAAGTAAGCATCTAAAATATCCCAGCGCAGGGCCTCGAAAATTTCGTTTTGATCGGTATTGGTTAATATGATAATGCCCAGGTTATCCTGCGGTGAAAGTGTTACCGACGACAGGTAGCCATTAACCCCGCCATCGTGCATTACGAGGCGGTGGCCCGAGTAATCCTGGATAAACCAGCCTAAGCCATAAAGTTCAAAGTTATTTTCGCCGTTCATATGATGGATACTGCCAACAATATCCTGCGGCACGCGGGTAGCCTGGATAGCTGCCGAAGGGATCACCTGGCGCTGGCCAACTTTGCCGTCGTTAAGCAAAGCAAGTACCCATTTGCTCATATCATTTACCGATGAGCTGATTGCCCCGGCGGGTGCTAAACCATCTATCTGGCAATAGGGGATAGGGGTAAGCCTGCCATCAACAATTGTATGCGGTACGGTACGGTTTAGCGATGTTGGCAGATCCTTACTTAAGGCCAGTGTGTTGCCCATACCCAAAGGAGCAAAAATGGCTTCTTTTAAGTAAGCTTCCCACGAGTGACCGTTGGTTACTTTGGGAATAATTTCGCCTGCTGTTAAAAACGCGGCATTGGTATAGCCCCAGCGTGTGCGGAAGGGATAGGTTGCTTTAAGCTTGCCTAAACGCTGTATTACATCCTGGCGGGTAAGGTTGGTATTATAAAAAGTAAAATCGCCCTGAAAAGTCTGAAAACCCAGGCGGTGACAAAGCAGGTCGCGCACCAATACCTGTTCGCTTGCGGCTTTGTCTTCCAGTTTAAACTCGGGGATGTATTTGGTTACCTTATCATCTAATGACAGTTTTTTGTTGGCCTGCAGCATGGCCAGTGCGGTTGCAGTAAAAGCTTTGGTATTGCTGCCTATCATAAACAGCGTGTTTTCATCAACCTTGTTCATAAGGCCAAGCTCTTTAATGCCATAGCCTTTCATCAGCACAACCTTGTTATCCTTCACAATACAAACAGCTATGCCGGGCACCCGCCAGTTAGTTAAGGCCTTGCTGATATATAGGTCTAAACTATCCTTAATGAACTTGCTCCTGTCGGCACGCTGTGCGTTTACCGATGTGAAAAATAACATGCATACAGTGAGCAGTAGAGGTATTTTTTTCATTACAGAGGGCTTTAGATTTCTTTATTGTGCTAATTTAACGCAAAATTTACAGTGGCATTACTTAATAAATAAAAATACTGCTGCTCTATTAATTCAAACTAAATGTATATGAAATTTTACCGTTCGGGATTAATTTTCCTTACCGCACTACTGTTAATTATCCATCAAAATACCGCCCGTGCACAACGGGCTGCTGTTAACTGGACAAAAGACGGCTACCAGTATTACCGTATTACCGACGGGCAGATCATCATGATTGATGCCCGTGATACTTCTAAAAAAACTGTATTCATCACTAAAGAGGAACTTACACCGGCAGGAAAAGCGGCGATAGGTGTTAAAAGATTTACTATAAGTGATGATAACAAAAAAGTGCTCATCAATACCAATACCAAAAAGGTATGGCGCTATGATACCCGAGGCGATTACTGGGTGTATGACTCCATTACCAAAAAACTTTGGCAGCTGGGTAAAAGCCTGCCTGCATCGTCGTTGATGTTCGCCAAATTTTCGCCCGATGGCAGCAAGGCCGCTTATGTAAGCGGTCATAACATTTACATGGAAGACCTTGCCGATGGTTCAGTCAAGCAGTTAACTACTGATGGCACCCAAAAGCTGATTAACGGTACTTTTGACTGGGCCTATGAGGAAGAGTTTGGCTGCCGCGATGGTTTCCGCTGGTCGCCTGATAGCAAATCGATAGCGTACTGGCAAATAGATGCCAGCAAGATCAAAACCTACCTGATGTTGAATACTACCGATTCGGTTTACCCATTTGTTGTTCCGGTTGAATATCCTGTTGCAGGTGAAGATCCAAGCTCATGCAAAGTAGGGGTTGTTAACACCATTACCGGCAAAACCACCTGGATCAACGTGCCAGGTGATGCTGTGCAGCACTACATCCCTAATATGGAATGGGCCGATAACTCAAACGAAGTAATTCTTGAGCAATTGAACCGCGCACAAAATGAAAGCCGCGTATTTATCGGTAATGTATCAAACGGTACAACCCGTGTGATCCGCGAAGAGCATAGTGATTCGTGGGTCGATGTTAAGGCCCGCGTATCAGGCGGCGACCCTGTAGGCTGGGGCTGGATTGAAAAAGGTAAAAGCTTTTTATGGTTGAGCGAAAAGGACGGCTGGCGCCATCTTTACAAAGTAACCCGCGAAGGCAAAGAAAGCCTGATCACCAAAGGTAACTATGATGTGATAGGGATTGATATGATTGACGAGGCTTTGGGTTATGTATACTTCATTGCTTCGCCTGATAATGCTACACAGAAATATCTTTACAAGATAAAACTAAGCGGAGGCAATGCCGAGCGCGTTTCGCCGGCTGATGAACCGGGAACACACAGTTATGATATCTCGCCTAACGGCAAGGTTGCCCTTCATAACTTCAGCAACAGCTATACCCGTCCGCAAAGCGAGGTAATTAGCCTGCCCGAGCATAAGCATATTGGCGGCACCGTAATAACCGTTGATAAAGACGCCAAAAACAAACCTGAATTTTTCAAAGTAAAAACTGTTGATGGTATTGAAATGGACGGCTGGATGGTAAAACCAACCAATTTCGACCCGAATAAAAAATACCCTGTACTGTTTACTGTTTATGGCGAACCTGCAGCACAAACGGTAGCCGATACCTGGGGAACAGGCCGTAACAGGCTGTATGAAGGCAGCATGGCCGACGACGGATATATTTACATGTCGGTTGAAGGCCGCGGCGCACCTGTACCTAAAGGTACTGCATGGAGGAAAGCTATTTACAAAAACATCGGTATCATTAATATCCGCGACCAGGCTATGGCCGCCAAAGAGATCATCAAATGGCCTTTTGTTGATTCAACCCGGATCGCAGTACACGGCTGGAGCGGCGGCGGTTCATCAACTCTTAACCTGATGTTCCAATATGGCGATATTTATAAAACAGGTATCGCGGTAGCAGCAGTAGGTTATCAGTTTACTTATGATAACATTTACCAGGAGCGTTACATGGGCGTACCAACGGATGATGCTGGCCGTGCTGTGTTTATCAAAGGTTCGCCGGTTACTTATGCTAAAAACCTGAAAGGTAACCTGCTTTACATTCATGGTACAGGCGATGATAATGTGCATTACAAAAACGCCGAGCTGCTGATTGACGAACTGATAAAATATAACAGGCAGTTCCAACTGATGTCGTACCCTAACCGTACGCATTCGATATCTGAAGGCGAAGGCACAACACAGCATTTAAAAACGCTGTTCACACAGTATTTAAAAGCTAAATGCCCTCCGGGAGGAAGATAAAGATATCATCCCGAAGCTAATTGAGGGATTACGAACTTAAGGAATAAATAAAAAAGGGGGAATTATATGATTCCCCTTTTTATTTAGTTACTGTGTGAATGCGCTTACGCTGCATCTCAGAAACTGTTTAAAAATGCAAATATTCATTGCCGTTGGTTTTAACCAACGGTTTAAAAAGGCCGAAAAGTCCTGGCTTTAGCCCAATTATACAAGCGGGTTTGGGCTGAAGCCCTCTTATCTCTACTCATTATTCCGTTGGTTAAAACCAACGGCAATGAGGTTTTATCTGCCTTTAAACGACATTCATCAACTTCTCAGAAGCTGTTTAAATTTGATTGTTTTTAAATGTAGAGACGCATCACATGCGTCTCCCGCGTGCAATTTCCGACGGAATTAAAAGCCTTTTAAATCGGCCTGTCCGCCGGAGACGCATGTGATGCGTCTCTACAAAAACTTTCCATTCGTTTTTAAACAGCCTCTCAGAAATGACATCGTATTTTATGTTATTTCTGAGAGGTATCCTGTCATTTTTTATTCACCTGCTTTATTACCGCTATAATATCCTCTTCACCAAAAGCAGCTTCGGCATCCTGGTAGGTTTGATAAGCAGTTTTACCAAGCGGGGTAGCCAAACCGAGATCTTTGGCCAGGCGCAGATCTTTAGCGATATGTTTTAAGGCAAAGGCCGCATTGTAATTATTGTTAACAATAGCATCGCCTTTAATTTTAATGAAAGGGCTGCCCAGCGCACTGTTACCAATGAGGGTGGTTAGCGCTTCGGCATTAATGCCATTTTGCTGCGCCAGTGTCACGGTTTCGGAAAGGCCTTGCGCAACAATACCAAGCAGGGTATTAATGGCCAGTTTGGCTACGTTGCCTGCGCCCGTATCGCCGACCAGCATAACCAGTTTGCCCATTTTTTCGAGGATCGGTTTTGCCTGTTCAAAGGGCCCGGCTTCACCGCCAACCATGATAACCAGCATGGCATCCTCTGCCTGTTTTACACTGCCTGATACCGGCGCATCCAGGTAATGATTGCCCTGCGCTTTACAGGCTGCTGCCACCTCCTTACTGATAGCGGGAGAAACGGTGCTCATATTAATGATGATTTTACCGCTCGCTTTTGCCGCCAGCAAACCACCATCGCCATGAAAAATATCATTGATGGCCTTATCATCAGATACCATAATGAAAACAACGTCTGCCTCTTCAAGTAATAAAGCGGGTGATGCCGCCGTACCGATGCCCTGAGCTTTAAATCCTTCTTCCTTATCCTTACTACGGTTATAAACACTTAGCGGGTACCCTGCTTTGATCAATTGCTGCGACATAGGGATGCCCATTTTACCCAATCCTATCCATCCTGTTTTTACTGTATTCATGGTAACTATTTTGTTTTTGATTTATATAGATTTTATCGATATCGTTTTTCGTTATAATTCAGGCGGGAAATTTAACTCCTGATAAACGCTCGCATTCTGTAATAAAACGATCCTGAACCTGTGGATCAGCAGCTGCGGGATGAACTGAACGGAGCTTTTTGTGGTAGAAGTATTTTCCGCTTACCAGTACTTCCGGTTCATTACCGGCAGCCAGCCACACCTGCGTTTTCGGCGCTTCCGTCAAACTATCCGGAGCGCTCGGGCCTCCCATTTTGGTTGCCACCCAACCTGGCTCCAGCGCGTTTGAATATACATCTGGCCATTGGCGGGCCGCGTAAAAGGCAAGGATCACGTTATGTAATTTTGAATCGGCATAAGCCATATAACCATTCCAGCTACGAATGTTCCATTCCAGATCGCGTAATGTAGCATCGCCATCTTTATGCAAGCCCGAACTTATATATACAAGCCGTTTCGGTTTATTAATAAGGCAGGTAAGGATATAAGGAGCAAGGCTGTTTATGGCAAACACATGTGGCAGGCCATCGGCCGTTTCAATTCTTTTTGTTTCCTGGTAGCCTACGGCTGCATTATGGATCACTGCATCAAAGGTACCCAGTTTGTTTACCTGCTCTGCTACTTTTATAGTTTCGGCAATGCCGGATAAATCGCCGGTAACAACGGTTTCCGCTCCGGGTACTGCTGCTAATGCCTCTTTTGCACGATTCCCGTTGCGGGCATGCAATACTACCTGGTGTCCATCTTTTACCAATAATTGTGCGGCCATTTGCCCTAATCCATCGGCCGAACCTGTTATAAATATTCGTGACATATTATCCTGTTTTAATGATGGTACAAAATTCGGCACGAAATAGCCGCAGGCATTTAACAAATGGTAAGAAACGCGGTTTGCTTAAAGTTGGCGGTACATCATATAGGCATTGGTAAGCCCGTTTTGCTGATGGTTAAAAGCATCGGGAATTTCGCCTATGATCCCAAAGCCCAATTTTTGCCAAAGCTGCACGGCCCGCTGATTGCTTTTAACTACGAAATTAAACTGCATAGCCTTATACCCAAGGTGTTTTGCTTCCTGTAAAGAATATTCGCCCATAAGCTTTCCTACACCCCGACCGGCAGCCTTTGCAGAAACCATATAAGCGCCATTGGCCACATGCGAACCCAGATCGGGCTGGTTATCCCTGATTACAAAGGTACCAACAACGTCATCGTTATCTACAGCCGCATAAGTATGCTTTTCGGGATCAAACCAATAGGCAAGCATTTTTTCTTTAGGCGATGCGGGGTCAAATACATAAGTGTCTCCGCCGGCTATAACTTCCCTGATGATCTCCCATACCTGGTCACGATCTGTTGCGGTTGCTTTTCTTATAGTTATCATAGATATAGATAGCGTTTTGATGTTAGCGGATATTTTTGCGGATCCTGCTCAGCGATTGGGGCGTTACGCCCAGGTAGGATGCAATATCGGTAAGCGGCACCCTCATAGCCACTTCGGGTTGCCGCTCCAAAAACAGCTGGTACCGCTCGGATGAGTCGTGACCAAGATAAGCATTCCGGGTTTTTATCTTCTCCATAAGGGTATGCTGCGAGATCTGATCGATCATTTCTTTAAGATAGGGCAGCTTTTCATACAAGGCCAGCAAAGTATTTTTACTGATAGCCAGTAGTTCCGTATCGCAGGCGGCCTGGATACTTTCTTCGGCAATCATGTTGTTATTGAAGCTGTAAAGAACGGTGCAAAACTGGTTGTCTTTTAAAAAGAAATAGGTAACCTCGGTACCTTTATCGTTTTGTGCCATAATGCGCAGCACGCCATTGGTGATAAAAAATAATTGCCTTGCCACATGCCCCATTTGCAAAAGTGTATCCCCCTCTTTAAACTTCATTGGTTCAAAGGCTTTCATAATAAGCTCCTGATCATCAACCGGGATAGGTTTTAATTGCTGTAAGCGGGCAATGAGTTGCTGTTGCATGATACAAATATCAGGTAAAATTGTAATAAAAAACGTCAATTGCGAGTAACCATCAGGGAGCCCTGAAAAAACCGTAATGACGTATAAAATATATTTTAGCGATGGTGTGCGGGGGCCGCGTTAGTGATAGTAGCGGATACCGGCCTTGTGGCTAATGCCTGTGCAGTATGAGCGGATAGCACGGGCCGCAGGCAACGCCCATCTTTATAAAACAGATCAAAAAGTATACTTAATAATCAATGACTTATAATTATGTCGTTATAAGCTATGAAGCAATCCCCGATTAGCACCTCTGGCGCAAGTCTTGTGTGATGGCCTACGAAGGGAAGACTTGTGATCCTTTTAAAAATCACAAGTCTTCCCCCCGCATGGCTCCCCACAAGACTTGCGCTAAAGGAGGTTCTTAAGCGTCATTGCTGTAAGGGTTTAGTAATTCGGAGACAAAATAGCAGGTTATTATTTGTTGTTTAAGGAGATCATATCGATAGGTCTTTTGCCATTAATACCTTGATGAGGTCTTTCCCAGTTATAATAG
>NZ_JBHLTS010000059.1:0-27805 GCF_042434235.1 Mucilaginibacter angelicae
AGTCACCTCAATAGAAGGACTGCCCTAAACAGGCTAACATAAAGCCGCCTAAGACACAAAAATAAAAAAATAACTTTTGCATATCAACACAGAATCTAACGCGGCCCCCGCACAACATCACTAAAATCTATGTTGCACGTCAGCACGATTTTTTCCGGGTTTCCCTGGTGGATACTCGCAAAGACGCCAAGACGGCAGCATGTTTCTTTGCGTCTTAGCGCCTTTGCGAGAAATAATTGTATTGAAATTTTTCTAATCCCATAGCCTTCAACTAAGCTTCTCCCTCCTTTATTAGCTTTTAAATTAACATGTTACTAAATTCGAAATCGAAAATCCGAAATCCGAAATCAAAAACCTACTTTTGCAGACTTTTATAAAACATTGTTATGCTTAGAACTCATACCTGCGGCGAATTAAATATCAGCCATTTAGGCCAAACCGTTACTTTATGCGGTTGGGTACAAAAATCGCGCGATTTGGGCGGTACCACTTTTATTGACGTGCGCGACCGTTATGGTTTAACCCAATTGATATTTAACACAGATAGCGATGCCTCCCTGCGCGAAAAAAGCCGCGGGCTGGGCCGCGAATTTGTGATCAAAGTTACCGGTAATGTAATTGAGCGCGCCAGCAAAAACACCAAGATCCCTACCGGCGAAATTGAAATTGCCGTTACTGATATCGAAGTACTTAACGCGGCTAAACTGCCTCCGTTCCTGATTGAGGATGAGACCGATGGTGGTGAGGAATTGCGTGCTAAATACCGTTACCTCGACCTTCGCCGTAACCCTATCCGTAACAACCTGGTGCTTCGCCACAAAATGGCGCAGGAAGTACGTAAATACTTAGATAAGCTTGATTTTATTGAGGTGGAAACCCCGGTACTGATTAAATCGACCCCGGAAGGCGCACGCGATTTTGTGGTGCCAAGCCGCATGAACCCAGGCGAGTTTTACGCCCTGCCGCAATCGCCCCAAACTTTTAAACAATTGCTGATGGTGAGCGGTTTTGACCGTTATTTCCAGATAGTGAAATGTTTCAGAGACGAAGACTTACGTGCCGATCGCCAGCCGGAGTTTACCCAGATTGACTGCGAGCTTTCGTTTGTGAGCCAGGAGGATATCCTGAATATTTTTGAAGGCCTTACCCGCCACCTGTTCAAAACCGTTAAAGGCATTGATTTGGTTGAGCTGCCGCGCATGCTGTATTCTGATGCGATGCGTTTATACGGATCAGACAAACCCGACCTGCGTTTTGGGATGGAGTTTGTTGAACTGAACGATATTGTTAAAGGCAAAGGTTTCAGCATTTTTGATAATGCCGAGCTGGTTGTAGGTATCAATGCCAAAGGTTGTGCAAATTATACCCGTAAACAGGTTGATGAGCTAACCGAATGGTTAAAACGCCCGCAAATTGGCGTTACCGGTATGATCTATTGCCGTTACAATGAGGATGGCACCCTGAAATCATCGGTAGATAAATTTTATAATGAAGATGAACTGACCAACTGGGCTGCAGCTTTCAATGCCGAAAAAGGCGATTTGATGCTGATCCTGGCTGGTGGCGCTGATAAGGTGCGTAAACAACTGAACGAGCTGCGTTTAGAAATGGGCAGCCGTTTAGGCCTGCGCGATAAAAATACTTTTGCACCGCTGTGGGTGGTTGACTTCCCGCTGTTGGAGTGGGATGAGGAAAGTGGCCGTTACCATGCTATGCACCATCCGTTCACTTCGCCAAAGCCAGAGGATATTGCCATGCTTGATACCGAACCAGGGGCTGTACGTGCCAATGCTTATGATTTGGTGATCAACGGAACTGAGATCGGCGGTGGCTCTATCAGGATCCATGATCGTGGCCTGCAATCGCTGATGTTCAAACATCTTGGTTTCTCACCCGAAGAAGCTCAAAAGCAATTTGGCTTTTTGATGGATGCCTTTGAATATGGCGCGCCTCCGCATGGTGGTATCGCTTTTGGGTTCGACCGCCTGGCATCGATCTTTGCCGGTCTGGATTCTATCCGCGATGTGATAGCCTTCCCTAAAAATAACTCGGGCCGCGATGTGATGATCGATTCGCCTTCAACCATTGCCGAAGCACAAATGACCGAGCTAAAAATTAAAACAACGGTTTAATTAACCCAAAACATAAACTAAGCCTCCTTTATTGCAAAGGGGGCTTTTATTTGGATAAGCATCATGAAAAAATACCTTTTATTGTTAAGCGCGGTTATCATTACACTAATATCATGTGATAATTCCGCGAAATTAAACCAGGCCAAACAAGCCAAAACAGACGATTCGCTGATCCGTATTTACCTGAAAGCCAATCCGCAGGTCAAAGTGCAGAAACACCCATCGGGTATTTATTACCAGATCCTGGCCGAAGGCAAAGGAGATCACCCTAACGATAATTCTATGGTTACGGTGAATTATACGGCCGCTATGTTAAATGACATGGTTGTTGATAAAGGCAGCGGTTTTTCGAGCCCGCTTGATCACCTCATTAAAGGCTGGCAGATCGGTATTCCATTGGTAAAAGAAGGCGGCAGCATATTGCTCATCGTACCATCGGGCCTTGCATATGGCGCAAATGGCGTAGGCCGTGTCCCGGAAAACTCCGTATTAATTTTCAATGTTGATTTGACCGAATTTAGATAAGCTTTAAAATAAGTTGAAGTATGTAGCGTTTTGTAGCTTTTATCCGTCAGATTAATTCAAACAGAACTATTAACTAAATGAAGAAATTTCTATTATTCGTATTCGCCCCCCTGGTGATCCTCGCCTCATGCTCAAAAGACAATAAATTCGACGCCTCAAAACAAGCAGCTGCAGATGATGCTGCTATTAAAGCTTACATCGGTACAGATACTGCTTTTCATGCTACTGCCGATGGCTCTGGTGTTTACTACAAAATTGTAACAGCCGGAACAGGCGACCATCCTAAAATTACATCAACCGTTAAAGTAACCTATACAGGAAAATTGCTTGATGGTTCCACTTTTCAGTCGGCTACAATAACCCAGGGCCTTAGCGGGCTCATCGCCGGCTGGCAATCGGGCATTCCATATGCAAAAACCGGTGGCCGGATCATTTTGGTAATCCCGTCAAGGGCAGGCTATGGTAATAGCGCAGCAGGCTCAATTCCCGCAAATTCGGTGTTGGTATTTACAATTGATCTGCTTAGTTTTAGTTAATTTTACTGATCCTATACCCTGAAATGAGAAAGAACCTGTTGCTGTTATTGTTTGTGCCACTCCTGGTACTGTCTGCCTGTTTTAAAGATAAATCGCCCGACCCGAAGCAAACTGTTTTGAATGAGGACGGCAATATCAAAATTTACCTTGCAGCACATCCCGAAATAAGTGCTACAAAAGACACCTCAGGTGTTTACTACCAGATCCTGAACCCGGGCACAGGTACACACGCAGGACCAAATGCAACAGTTACCATTGACTATTCGGGCCAGTTGTTTAGCGGTGTAAGCATTGCGGGCCAAACAGATTACAGCAACAAGTTAAATACTTTATTAACAGGCTGGCAAATAGGTATCCCAATGATTGCTACCGGCGGGCAAATCCTGCTTATTGTTCCTTCAAGGTTAGCTTATGGCGTATATGGCACCAGCCAGGTACCGCCTAACTCCATAGTGATTTTTAATATTACACTTAAAAAGATAGTGCAGTAATCAAACACCAGATATAAAGGCCATCCTAAAAAGGTGGCCTTTATTATTTAAAGCTGCATTGAAAACAACCTTTCGCCTTTGACCTTTATCCTTTCACCTCTAACAGCTATCTTTGTACTGTGAGCGAGAAAACCATTTTAAAACTGCAGTTGCCTACCGATCCGCTTTGGGTTAAAAACGTGGTAGAGAGCAATATTGAAGAAATTTTAACCGATCATGCTTTTTGCGAACAAAAGGCGGCCAGTAATGCTATTACCCTTATTGTTCAAAACCCTAACCTGAGCGAACTGGTGCAGGAAATGGCCTTGCTGGTACAGGAAGAAATGGATCATTTTAAACGCGTACACGATATTATTCTTGAACGCGGCTATATCCTTGGGCGCGAGCGCAAGGATAACTATGTGAACGAGCTCCGGAAATTTATCATCATAGGCGGTGGCCGGGAAGCTCAGCTCATCGACAGGCTGCTGTTTTCGGCGATGATTGAAGCCCGCAGCTGTGAGCGCTTCAAGGTACTCTCCGAAAATATTAATGACAACCAGCTGGCAACCTTTTACCACGAGCTGATGATCAGCGAGGCAACCCACTATTCCATGTTCATCCGCCTGGCAAAAAAATATGCCGAAGAAATTGATGTTGATGCCCGCTGGAAACAATTCCTGGAATATGAAGCCCAGGTGATCCAGAATTATGGCAAGGGTGAAACTATACATGGGTGAAGTTTATAAAAAAGCGTCATTGCGAGTACCATCAGGGAAACCCTGAAAACAACCGTAATGACGTATAAAATATATTTCAAAGATGGTGTGCGGGGGCCGCGTTAGTGATAGTTGCGGATACCGGCCTTGTGGCTAATGCCTCCCGATGGGTATCGGGACAGGTGGTGCAGAGCGGATAGCACGGCCGCAGGCAACGCCCATATTCATAAATCGATCAAAAAAAAAACATACTTAATAATCAATAACTTACAGTCACGTCATTATAAAGCACGAAGCAATCCCAAACTATACAGGGCAATCTGCATAGCCGCTCTGCTAATCGGGGATTGCTTCGTACCTCGCAATGACGTTTTTGTTTTTGAACGGCTTCTAAATCGTAAGTCTAAGTTATTAGCTTGTATAACTTCTTAACCTGAGACTCAAAACTATATACTTACAACTTAGGAAACCTTCATCCACACAAATCTTTAAATAACCGATACCTGCTTTTATTGCTGTAACATAATGCGTTATTTTACATAATGTCGCGTTTTAAAGTATTTTCAGTTGTTATCCACATTGCCGGCTGGCTGCTGTTCATGGCCTTTCCGCTGGTTTTTTTAAATACCCGGGGGCAGGAGGATACTACTATTGGTTCTTTTTTGCAAAAACCTGCTTACTGGTTATTTTGCATCACTTATATCGCCCTTTTTTACAGTAACGCTTATCTGTTCATCCCGCAGTTCTTTTTAACAAAAAAGTATTTGATCTATAGCATTATCTGTATTGTTTTATTAGGTTGTGTTTACATGCTCCGCCCGTTTGACAAGCTGCTCCGAAGCACCGAAGACTGGCGAATGAACAAGGGCATGATGATGCCTGGCCCGCCCCCTTTTGACCGGCCCCGTTTTGGAGATCATGGCCAGGGTGGCCCGCCTTCAGATGCACAGCACCGGTTTTACCGGCCGCCTTATTTCCATCCTGATTCAATGGAGCAAAGAGATGGCTTCGGGCATCCACGCAGGCGGATGCGCCCCCTTGACAGCACCAGTCTGTTTATTTTTTTGATGATCATGGCGTTGAGCACGGCTATAAAAACCGTGCAGCAATGGCAGCTTACCGAGCAGCGCGCCGCCCGTGCCGAAGCCGATAAAACCAACGCCGAACTATCATTCCTGAAAGCGCAGATCAACCCACACTTCCTGTTCAATACGCTTAATAATATCTACACCCTTGCCGCCATTAAAGATGATAATGCCGCCGATAGCATCATGAAGCTCTCGAACATTATGCGCTATGTTACCGACGATGTTATTGAAGATTTTGTTCCGCTGCAAAGCGAAATTGATTGCATCAGCGATTATATCGAACTGCAGCGCCTGCGTATCGGCAAAAACACTACCGTTAATTTTGAGGTTGAAGGCGACATCGATAATAAAAAAATAGCGCCGCTGGTAATGATGACCTTTATTGAAAACGTTTTTAAGTATGGGGTGAGCAAACATGAACCATCTGATATCGATATCAGGATCCATATTCAGGAGCTCAAGATCTCATTCTACTGCAAAAACCGGATCTTTAGCGTACAAAACAGCGAGTACCAGCGCACAGGTATCGGCATAAAAAATACCACACAGCGCCTGGAACATTTATACCCCGGCAGGCATTTGTTAAACATAAGCAGCCTGAATAATGAGTATATTGTTCAACTTACTTTACAAGCTTAAATTATGGTGCTTAAATGTATAGCCATTGATGATGAACCACTGGCCTTAAGGCTGATCAATGAATATGTATCACGCTTCCCGGCGCTGCAAATGGTTAATACATTTGAAGATGCCATAACCGGCGCCGAGTTTTTAAAGAATAATCCCATCGATCTGCTTTTTGTTGATATCAACATGCCTGATATTACCGGGATTGACCTGGTGCGCTCGCTTGAAGTAAAGCCGATGGTGATATTTACTACAGCTTATAAAAACTTTGCGTACGAAGGTTTTGAGCTGGAGGCACTTGATTATATTTTAAAACCCATAGATCTTAAACGCTTTACCAAAGCTGTTGAAAAAGTAATTGATTACCATAAATACAAAAACAAACCCGCTGCCGACGAAACCGACGAAAGCCTGTATGTATACTCCGAATACCGCATGGTTAAGATAGATACGGCTACCATCGAATATATTGAAAGCATGGAGGATTATATCAAGATCCATATTACTAACGCGAAAACCATCCTCACGCTGATGCCCATGAAAAAGGTATTGGAGAAACTACCTTCAACTAAATTTCAGCGCATCCACCGCAGCTATATAGTACCGGTAAGCAAGATTCGATCCATTCAAAATCGCAAAGTACAGCTTACCAATATTGAACTGCCAATAAGTGAAACCTATAACGATTTTGCACGCAACTGGTCAAAACAGAAGTAAAATGAACAATGATTATCTGCTGCGGATGTTTCCCTCCGGTTCATCTTTTTCAATATATTAGTGAGCTTATCCTATTAAATGACCTTAGCAGATAGCAAGACCAAACCACATATTCAGCAGGTTGATTATATCAGGGCAATTGCCTCATTGGCTGTAGCCTTATTTCATCTTGGGGGTAAATCATTGCCGGGTTTGCGCTATGGCTGGTTGGGAGTACAGATGTTTTTCCTGTTATCGGGCTTTATCATTTGCTGGGCTATCCCCGAAAATTATAGCTGGGCTTTGTTCCCCAAATACATTTTAAAGAGGATATCACGTATTGAACCTCCCTATATAGCTTCAATAGTATTAACCATATTAGCCGGGTATGTATTAAACGCAAATTATCGGCCCGATATTAATAACATATTAACCCATTTTGCTTACATCAACAATTTTACGGGGCGGCCATACCTGAGCCCCGTTTACTGGACACTGGGAGTTGAATTTCAGTATTACCTGTTCATCGGCCTCTTTTTTCCTGTTATTATTAAAAAATGGGGGGCCATTTTCCTGCCTGTAATTTGTTTACTGCCTTTATTTGTATCCGTGCCTGGTTCAACGCTGCTAAATGTTTTTCCTTTTTTTGCATTGGGCATTTTATACTACCTGTACCTAACCTGCAAAAAAGGATTAATAGAAGTATTGATATATGGGATAGCGGTAACTGTTATTGGCATTTATACAGCAGGGTGGATGCCCATGCTGGCCGGCCTTTTGGCAATGGCACTTTTGACAATGCCGTTAAGACGCTACCCGGTAGTTTCATTTTTTTCGAAAATATCTTTTTCACTATACCTTACCCATGATGTTGTTGGGAGTAGCCTTGTGGCTTTTATGGGCATGCACCTGCCCAAAACACTTGCCTTTAAAGCCCTTGAGTTTTTAACGGGCATTGTTGTCAGTATCTGTTTTGCCTACCTGTTTTATCGCCTGGTTGAACTGCCCTGTTTAAGATTATCTAAAAAGATCAGGTACTGATCATATACAGGCGTTTTAAACTCTTTTCGACCTCATTTTTAATTCACCTATACAAAGCTGTTATTCATCGATACATTGTTGATGAAAACCGGCCATGCCCGCATATTTATGGTATAAACCAATTATAACCCCATAAATGGTTTATATAATACCCCTTTTCATAATAGTTGCGATAGTAGCGTCTGTATGTTAGTAGTCATGCAGGCGCTTTTTTAAACCAGTATTCCGTTGGAAGCAAAAAAGTTAACCCTCCTAATCAGCTTTTTTCTCATCTTATTAGTTAGTAAATCAAATGCGCAAAGCCTTGGCGATCCGGTAGTGAGCATCACTTTTGGCTCAGGCAGCTCAACACATTCGGGAGCACTGCCCGCTGATTCCGGTTCAACGAGCTATCCTTACACCAGCGCCGATTTCCCGGGTGATGGTTATTATACCATTGAAAATACTACCGCGGGTGCGGGTAATGTTTGGTGGTCGGCTACAGACCATACCGGCAATACGGGCGGCTATATGATGGTGGTAAATGCCAGCGTATCCAAAACCGATTATTTTTATAAACGGACCATCACTGGCTTGTGCTCTAATACAACCTACCAGTTTTCGGCCTGGGTGGTCAATTTGTTAAGGAGCAATGATATCAGTCCGCCAAATATCACCTTCGCTATTGAAAAAACAGACGGCACAACCATCCAAAGTTTTACCACTGGTACCATTGCCCGCACCAGCGGCAATTACCAGTGGATACAGAAGTCATTTAACTTTACCCTGCCTGCAGGTGTTGGCGACGTGGTGATCAAGATGATCAATAACAGCGCCGGCGGCGCTCCTGCAAATGACCTTGCTATTGATGATATTGTTTTCAGGCCTTATGGGCCTGTGATAGCAGCAAGCTTCAGCAGTTCAAGTTCAACAATCACGGCATCGGCCTGTTCAGATGTGCCGCAAACTTATATACTCAGCACCACTATTCCCAGCGGGTATACCGTTTTATGGCAATACAAAAATGGTAACGGCGCCTGGACGGATTTTACCGGGGCGAGCAGCACCAGTTCCAGTTATACAATAACTTCACCAACGGTAGCCGGTACTTATTATTACCGCGCGGTAACCGCCCAGGCAGGTAATATTAATTCGGCGCTTTGCCGCTCGGCGTCTAATGTGCTTACACTCACGGTTGGTGCCCCACCTTCCTCAACAGCAACAGCCAATACACCGGTTTGTGCCGGTACAACTTTATCGCTAAGCGCATCAACCGGGGTAAGCTATCAATGGACTGGACCAAACGGCTTTACATCAGCTGTTCAAAGTCCAACTATCAGTAATGTAACCGCGGCGGCGGCGGGTACTTATTCTGTTACGGTTAAATCATCATCGGGGTGCGAGGTTGTAGTACCCGTGACTGTTGTAGTGAATGCCCAGCCTGTTGCAGCCGTTGATGCAGTGGAACCAATTTGCGAGGGTAGTTCGGTTACCTTAAATGCCAGCGGGGGTTCAACCTATTCATGGTTACCTGTTACCGGGCTTTCGGATGCCAATATTGCCAACCCCGTTGCCAGCCCTACAGACAATACACTTTATACCGTAACAGTAAGTAATGGCACCTGTACCTCAACAGCCACAGTACAGGTAAACGTGCTTAAAAAGCCGGTAGCAAATGCCGGCCCCGACAGGTACATCACCCAGGGACAGTCAACCACCCTTAATGGCAGCACCAAAGGAACCAACGTAAGCTATTACTGGACTCCGACCGATAACCTGAGCAGCAGCCTTGAACTTACGCCTACTGCTTCGCCATTGGAAGATATTACTTACACGCTGCATGTGGCATCAAACGTCGGTTGCGGAGATGAAGCTATCGATCAGGTGTTTGTGCGGGTTTATAAAAAAGTGGTTATCCCAAATACTTTTACCCCTAATGGCGATGGTATTAACGATACCTGGAACATCGAGGCACTTGACACTTATCCCACCTCAACAACACAGGTATTTAACCGCTACGGCGGGCTGGTGTTTAAAAGCACCGGCTACCCCAAAGCCTGGGACGGCAGATCCAACGGACAGGACATTCCATCGGGTACATATTATTATGTAATTGATTTAAAAAATGGGAATGTAATGAGTGGCTGGGTGATGGTGGTTCGTTAGTTTTTGGGTTCATGGTTCATAGATGATGGTTCATAGCAGAAATCAGCAGGTAGTAACAATCCGCAAACATCCATGAACTATGAACCGTTACCCATGAACTATCATCTATGAACCATGAACTACCCCTACCACATTCAGCAAATAATTATCCATCATATCAATATCCACCACATCATTTAAAAAGCCGATATGCATATCGGGGCGGACGACAAGGGCTTTCTTTTGATTTTCCTTAATATCGAAAGCATCAAAAATGTGCTGGTTTTTTGCTGAAGGGGGCAGGTAAAAAAAGTTAAGGCTGGCCCCGTAGTTTTGGGTGATCCATTTGGCTACGGTAAACAGGTCGAGCTCCTTGAGTTTGCCTAAACAGATGAGCGTAAAACCCGGCTTGCCGCACCATTCATGCAGGTCGGTTTCCAGTTGCCGCTTTTCGTCGAATACTTTGAGGAAAGGCAGCCGGTCGCCTGCTTTGATCTGGCTGGCTTGGCTCAGGTTAAGGTTTATTGTGCTGTCGCGATAGGAAATTCCGGTTTGTGAGACCCGTTTAAAAAAAGCCTCGCGCAAATTGGGCTTGCTCCATACCCATTTTAAAACAATAGGTAGCAAATACTTTTTCAGTAAATTAACAAACCAGTTGCGCGACAGGATCATTTTAAAAATACGGTCGGTAGTGTTGAGCAGGTCTTTGGCTACAGGCATCCTTTCCGGCGCGTAGCTGTCCAACACCGATACCTTAAGCTGGTTATTAACCACACCTGCCATTTTCCAGGCCAGGTTATAGGCATCCTGCAAGCCGGTGTTCATGCCCTGCCCGCCAACCGGCGAGTGGATATGCGCGGCATCACCAATTAAAAAGCAGCGCTGCTCCCTGAACTTATCGGCCATGCGGTGGTGCAGGCGATAGGTGGTGAACCAGTTAGTATGCTCAACGATGATCTGCTGCCTGGTTACATCCCGCAAATGCGGTAATACTTCTTCAATTTGAAGTTCATCCTTTTTATCAAACTCGTCGGGCAGGTTCCCTACTACGCGGTAGCTCCGCTCGTCGGGCATGGGGAAAAAGCCCGCAAAACCTTTTTTTGAGAGGAACAGGTTAACCTTATCACCAAAATCAGCCTCTATTTTAATATCGGCTAAATAAAACTGGTGCTGGTAGGTATCGCCATTAAACGGGATGTTCAATTGCTTGCGTACAGTGCTGTGCGCGCCATCGGCTGCAACCAGCCAGTCGCAGGTGATGGTTTGTTTGTCTTCGCCGCTTTGCACCTGCAGGGTTACCTTATCGGCATCCTGGGTTAATGACAGCAGTGATGTGTTCCAGTATACCGGGCAACAATTAAGGGTAATAAAATCAAGCAATAGCCGCTCGTTTTTACTCTGCGGGTACATCTGGATAAAAGGAAAAGCAGTTTGCGTTTCGCCAACGTTAGCAAGCGAAAGACTGGCAACCTCTTCGCCCTCCTGGTTAAACTGTACACCGCCGCCCCGTTTACCGTCACTGAGAACTTTATCGATAACGCCCATCTGGCGGTAGATTTCCATAGAACGCGACTGAACAGCCAGCGCCTTTGAATGCATGGTTGGCCCCTGTTTGCTATCAATAATTACCGGCTGCACACCATAACGTAAAAGCTGGGCGGCCATCATCAAACCCGATGGACCGGCGCCTACTATTACTACCTGGGTATGCTGCTGGCTTATGGTCATTTATTGCTGTGGTAGAGTAAAAAGATGGTTGGGCGTTTATGCAGTTCCGGAACTTT
This sequence comes from Mucilaginibacter angelicae, assembly GCF_042434235.1. Lineage (NCBI taxonomy): Bacteria > Pseudomonadati > Bacteroidota > Sphingobacteriia > Sphingobacteriales > Sphingobacteriaceae > Mucilaginibacter > Mucilaginibacter angelicae. The sequence goes on from NZ_JBHLTS010000059.1 coordinate 11,743, forward strand.
CTTTTGCCATTCGGCAATGGTTTTGGTTTGCACAAACTCGGTAGCGGCGGTAAGGTCGCAGGCTATGCAAAGTTTTGTTTTGGGATTACCCGTTTTCAGGATCTCCTCCAGCATAGGGTTATTGCGGAAAGGGGTTTCGATAAACATTTGGGTTTGATCAAGTTTTACGGCTGTATTTTCAAGCTCTTTGATCTTCTTAGCCCGAAGCACTTTATCAATGGGCAGGTACCCATGAAAAGCAAAGCTTTGCCCACTAAAACCCGAAGCCATCAGCGCCAGTAAAATAGAGCTCGGGCCAACCAAAGGCACAACCTTAATACCCATGCGGTGGGCTTTATCAACAATCTCGGCACCAGGATCGGCTACGCCAGGGCAGCCCGCCTCGCTCATCAGGCCAACATCATTACCTGCCTGCAGGCCTTTAAAAAAATCGGCATTGCCCGTTTCGCGGTTATGTTTACCATAATCGTGAATAACCAATTCGCTTTGCGGGATTTTTAATCCGGCCTCTTTTAAAAAGCGGCGGGCGGTTTTTTCATTCTCCACAATGTACTCTTTGATACTATTTATGGTATCGGTAAGATAGGGCGTAAATGATTTTGCGGCCGCTTCATCGGCCAATGGTACGGGAATTAAATATAGGGTTCCATAGGGCATATTGCAAAGTTGGTGTTTTTTGTTTAATTTAAGCTATCAAAAGGAGACGGAAAAATGAAGCAATTAGGCGCAAACTGGTTTATTGAAGGTCATATTGATTTTGAATACAAAAAATATATCCTGTTAAGCTACCTGCAGGAAATTAACAGCCACTTTGATAACAGCCGGTTATACCCCAACCTGGCCGATCTGATATTCCACTACAATAACCTCATCGATTTTAAAAAGAATAAGTCGCTGTTACAGCAGGCCTTTCCGCAGCGCTTAACCCAGGCCGATATTGATGCTGTAAAGCTTACCTATCAAAAAATCATCAGGGACGATCAAAGCATGCAGGAAATAGAGCAGATCATTACTTACGCCCTCAGCAAAATGGATCCGGCCATAAAAACCGGCAGGGACATTTATGATTTTGTAGAAAGCCATGTTAATATCGATCCGGTAGGCATCATACCCCTAATGCCTTATCATGGTTACTTTTCGTTACATAACGGCAAGGAAAGCACCAACCGGATCTACGAGTACCAGATCACTATTTTTGAAGGCAAGGACGATAAATACCGCGGCATCAACATCTCTTTTATTGATACCTATGAGCAAAGTATAACCAATACCCCCGAAAGCATTAAACTGCACCTTATTAACCGTAACAAGTTTATGCCCAATCCTGCGGTTTACTATGTACACAGCGATATCACTTTTCCGCTTGAGCAAACGCTGCTGCCTGTGGCTAAAAGAAGTTTAGTGAAGTATATCTCGAATGCGGCGTAAATGTCCCTGCTTGCTACAAGTTGTAGAATCCAGACTTACGAAGTTTTAAAAACTTCGTAAGTCTTCAACTGCTTCTCTTATTTTAGGGTAAGTTCATGAATCCCTATGCTCATGACATGTTATATAAATGTGCATACACACAATAACCTCACAACAATTATAAAAACAACAGGAATCCAATCAAAAAAACGCCCCTAAAAAAACATATAGGTTACATGCTTTAATACCTGGCGTAGTTTTTCAAGGGCAATGCCCATCTGGCGTTCAACGGTTTTGGGGGAGATGTTGAGTTGTACGGCTATTTCGCGGTACTTCATATCGCTGAAACGGCTCAGCACAAAAATCTCGCGGCATTTTTCGGGGAGGGTAGCAATAGCTGCTTCTATCTGCAAGGCAAGCTCCTTTTCTTCCAATCCGTTTTCGAGCGTATTGCGCAGCTCATCAAACAGGTTGTTTTTTTCGAGATAATTAACGTAAAGGTTTTCTATTTTCTGGCGCTTGAGATAATTGAGGCTCCGGTTTTGCACCATTTTAAAAAGATAGGAGCTTACCGATGCACAAAAGGAAACCTCATGCCCGCGCTCCCAGAGGTGGGTAAATACATCGGCAGTAATTTCTTCGGCAACGGTTAAATCGTTCACAAAACGGTTGGAAAACAAGGTTAACCGGGTATAGTATAGCCTAAACAGGGTTTCAAACGCTTTTGCATCACCCTGTGTAAATGTGGTTATAGGTAGTTTGTTTTCCTGGATCATTAATCCTGCCTTTAATTAATCCGAATACTTTTTAAAAAACTTTAACAAGTTACGAATTTTTTAGTTCTGTATCAAATTTAATATGGAAATAATGAAAAGCTAACCCTAAACATTCTGTAAAAAAACAGTTACGCGCAATATGAAGGGTGCGTTTCAACGAAAAGCCGAATAAACAGCACTGCCTAAACCAACCCTTCAGGCTGCAATAAAACACAGAGGAAGTTTATTGATATAAAGCCGTTACTTTTTGAATATAAGACCTCCCTTGAAAACCATATATACAGATGTAAGGTTACTAATATCTTCGAGCGGGTTCTTGTTCAGCACCAAAAGGTCAGCTGCTTTACCGGGGGATATAGTCCCCTTTGTACTGTCGATATGTAATGCTTTTGTGCCATTTAATGTAGCTGATATAATGGCATCTATTGGCGTGAAACCAGCATCATTTACCAGTAATTTTATTTCATTCTGCACAAATTCCTCCTGGTCATCGTCGGTACCGGCACATATTTCCACTCCGGCTTTATAGGCATTGGCTGTTATGCGTTTTCCTATTTCATAATCGTACTGCATTGCGGTGTCTGTTTCAGCCCATTTTTTGTAGGTGAGCAGCGTTGCATCCAGTATAGTGCCATGCTGTTTCATCAGGTTAAACAAATCTGCCATCTGGGATACGGTGTTATCCCAAAATTCCTTTGTGTGTCGTTGGTTTTTCCACGAATCCGGAATCTTATCAAATTTTTCATGCACCAGTAACGGCGCATGCGAAATTGAGCCTATGCCTGCTTTCACCAGATCGGAGGGTTTGGCCATTTGAAGCCAGGCATGTCCCCATACAATCATTCCCTGCCTGGTTGCTTCACTTATGATCTTACCGGCCAGTCCCGGAGATAAATCAGCATATAATTTTATTCCGGTGGCGCCAGTGCCTTTTGCTGCGGCAACGGCCAAAGGCATATTTGTACTATCTGTAACCGCCAGCATATAGGGCATTTTACCCGCGATAGCCCCTTTGGTAGAACTCCCCGTCCTCGGGTCGCTAAAAAAAGCTGGCCCGGCCATCAATGCAGAATAATAAATATAAGGTGAAACAATATCTCCCATGAGTGCATCACGCGATAAGCCTGCAAGTGTGCGTGCGTCGCCGGCCATATCTCTCACTGTTGTAATACCACTATATAGCATCTGTTGCAGTACACTAAGCGTATGCGCCCGGTTATCGGTTCCTGACGGATCTGTTGCAAAGTGTACATGGGTATCAATCAAGCCGGGGAGCAGGTATTTTCCCTTTAACGAAAGGATGTGATAAGAAGCCGGGATAGGCCGGGTTCCATCCTTAAAAACTTCCCGGATAACAGCGCTGTCAATAATTACCGTTTGCCCGGCAAGGGACAACCGGTAATTGGCATCAATAATTGTGAGCCCGGTCAACGCCATACGGCCGAGTGAAACCTGCGCATGTGAAAAATCGCACAGCAGCAGGGAGGGGATAAATAAAAGGAGCGGCCGTATCCATCTCATAGCCATAAAGATAGTTAATGAAATATAACGGAGCTCGATAATTTATGGTAAATTATAAAATTGAAAAATATTTCATATCGTTTTGAGGGTATCCGTTTTTTCAATTGTCTTAACGATAATATTACAAATGGATAACGAAGAAGTAAAACTACTGTTAGTAAAATACATAACCGGCGAAGCTACCGCACAGGAGCTTGAGCAGGTTAAACAATGGATAAGTGCGCACCCGGAGAACGAGCAGTATTTTGTACAGCTGTATGAAACATGGCATAATATGCTTTACCTGCAGCCAGCGGTTGTAAATAAAGATAATGCCTATAACAAATTCTCGGCCGACATGGAGCCAAAGCAGCCATCACGCTATGCAAGGCTGATCACCTGGGGCAAAGCTGCTGCAGCCATTGCTTTACTGGCCACGGTTACTGCCACCTTATATAACAGGTACTCAAAAAATGTTGAAAGTGTAAGGCAGATAGCCGTTACCCCTGGTTCGATAAAAAAAGTTGTTTTGAGCGATGGCACGCAGGTTTGGCTTAACGCGGGCAGTAAGCTTAATTATACAGCCGATTTTGGTAAAACAACCCGTACCGTTTACCTGGAGGGCGAAGCTTTTTTTGACATCGCCCCCGGCAAAAAGGAGATCCCTTTTATTGTTAACACAAAAAACTATACCATAAGGGATATCGGCACTAAGTTTAACCTTAAAGCATATGCTTCCGACCCGTTCTTTGAAACCACCGTGGTGAAAGGGGAGGTATCGGTTGAGGGTAATGTAGATAATAACGCACATGAAATGAGCCGCATTTATGTAAAGCCGCGGCAGGTGCTCCGCATCTATTATCACCCAAAAAAGGAAAACTACAGCTACGCGGCCCCCGAGCCAAAAAGCCTCAACGAGATCCAGGTATCAGAGATCGACTCGGCAAAGCTTGACCGCTATGACGGCTGGAAGGAAAACCTGCTGGTATTTGACGGCACCACACTCAGTGAGATAGCTAAAGTACTGGAGCGCAGGTATAATGTAACAATAAACATGACCGATGCCGAATTGAGCAACATCCGTTATTCGGGGAGTTTTAAAAACATCCCGAGCATTGATAAAGTGCTGGCTATTATAAAAGCTAATACGGCTATCAATTATTCGGTAAACGGCAATACTGTAAACATTACACGAAACAACAATAATGATTAATCTAACTAAAAAGGAAACTATGATTAAAAACTAACATTCTCTTTTACATAAAAAAAACCCGGATGTGCTACCAACACGCCCGGGCCTAAAGCAATCAAAGCTAATACCCTACGCTTGGGGAAGCATCGTATTAACTGATTAACAAACAAATTTATGATTAATTTTTACAGAAAGTCCAGTCTGGCTGCAAGCCCGTGGCAAAAAACAATCAAAATTATGAAGCTGGTAACCGTTCTGCTCTTAACGGGCATTATGCAAATACACGCTGCCGCTTATTCACAAAACGTTTACAACTTTAGTGTAAACAATATTTCTGTTAAGCAAATGTTTAAGCAGATTGAAAAAAGCAGTAAATACACTGTTTTTTACCGGCTTGACCAGGTTGATGTTGACAAGAAAATAAACGTGGACGTGCAGGACGCACCCATTGAAACCGTGATGCAGAAGGTGCTGCAAAAACAGCCCTTAACCTTCCAGGTAGTTGATGATATCATTATCATAAAACCGGCCGATGAAAAACCGATTGTTACTTTAACCGTAACCGGTGTGGTTAAAGACATTAGCGGCCAACCCTTACCGGGCGTAAGCGTAAAGCTCAGGGGCAGTAATTTGGGTACAGTTACCGACATATATGGTAAATATACCCTTACCATGCCCGATGGCAACGGAACGCTTGAATTTGGCTTTTTAGGTTTTACCGCACAAGCAGTACCTGTTAAGGGACAAACAACCATTAATGTAACCCTGCTTGAAGAGTCAAAAGCGCTGAACGAGGTGGTTGTAGTTGGTTATACCACCCAGAAAAAGAAGGACCTTACCGGCGCTGTTGCTGTAGTTAACGTTAAAGACCTTAATAAACAGGCTTCGTCATCAGTTATCAACCAGTTACAGGGCCAGGCATCGGGTGTTACGGTTACCGGTTCGGGCCAGCCGGGCGAAGAGCCGCAGATCCACATCCGTGGCTTTAATACCTTTGGCATCAATACGCCTTTATATATAGTTGATGGTGTGGAAACAACCGATGTAAGTACCATTAACCCTAATGATGTTGAATCGTTCCAGGTGTTGAAAGACGCCAGCTCTGCATCAATTTATGGTTCAAGGGCGGCCAACGGTGTTATTATCATCACCACCAAAAGAGGTAAGGGTAAAGTAAACATCCAGTACGATGCTTATTATGGCACACAAAAACCTAAAGGCGGCAATGTTTGGGATATTTTAAGTCCTAAAGAGATGGCTACCCTGAAAATGACCGCGCAGAAAAACTCGGGTATTACCGATTTCACCGATGCACAATACAATCCGGATGGCACCAGTTCAACCTACACCCTGCCAGACTATATCACTCCGGCCGGTGCAAAAGCAGGCGATCCATCTGTTAACCCATCGCTTTACTATGTGAACCCCAACTTCACATCGCCAGATGATTACAACAGCTTTTACCGCATAACCAAGGCCAACAAAGCCGGTACCGACTGGTATCATGCTATTTTTAACAGCGCGCCGATGACAAGCCATAACCTTTCGGTTAGCGGCAGCAGTGACCAGGCCAGCTATTTATTCTCCCTTAATTATTTCAACCAGCAGGGTACTTTGATTGATACCTATCAAAAAAGGTATAGCCTGCGTTCAAATACAACCTTCAACTTAACCAAACACATCCGCATAGGCGAAAACCTGGCTTATACCATCACTAAAAATCCTAAAGTAAGTACCAACGATCCGGATGGTGTGATCACGATGGCCATTCGTGAGCAGCCTATTATTCCTGTTTATGACATTAAAGGGAATTACGCAGGTAGCTATGGTGCAGGATTAGGTGATGCCAACAACCCGGTTGCTATCCAAAACCGTTCGGCTGTTAATGGCGCTATTGATTACCGCATATTAGGAAATATTTTTGCCGAAGCGGATATCATCAAAGGTCTTACTTTACGAACAAGCTTTGGCGGTGATATTGCTAACGGACACGACCATGCTTTTTCTTATCCAACTTATGAAAACGTTGAAAACTCGTTAACAAACAGCTACAGCGAAGATTCATACAGCAATTACAATTACCTGTGGACAAACACGCTAACTTATCAGCGGGAATTCGGGAAGCATAGTATAAAAGCCCTGGTAGGTACGGAAGCTGTTTCATATTATAACTCCAGCCTCGGCGCTAACAGCAAAAACTATTACTCGTTTGATCCTAACTATGTAAACCTTTCAACCGGTACGCCGGGCAGCAACTACAGTAATAAAAGCTCCCATTCGCTTTTCTCAGAGTTTGCGCGCCTGGATTATGCTTATGACGATAAGTATTTGTTCAACTCCACAATCCGTAGGGATGGTGCATCTGAATTTTCGGAAAATAACAAATACGGTTATTTCCCGTCATTTAGCGCAGGCTGGCGCATATCGCAGGAAAGCTTCCTGAAAGATACCAAATGGATCACCGACTTAAAGCTAAGGGGTGGCTGGGGCATTATGGGTAACCAGATCAATATCAACCCCGAAAATGCCTTCACTACATTTAATACGGCTATAGGCCAGTCGTATTATCCTATAAACGGCGGACCTAACATTGTTCCTGGCTTCTTCCAGGCGCAGATAGCTAACCCTAATGCTAAATGGGAAAAAGATATCAACACCAACTTTGGTTTTGATGCAACCTTGTTTAACGGAAAAATTTCAATCACTGCCGACTATTATCGCAAAGATATCCGCGACCTTTTATTTGATGCCCCTCAACTGGGCACAGCAGGTAACGGAGCGGTACCGTTCATAAACGTTGGTAAAATGAAAACTGACGGTCTTGATATATCTGTAACCGGCAACTTCAAAGCCAGCAGCGACCTGAGCTTTACCACTACAGGAACATTTACTACCTACAATAACAAAATTAAAACGGTATCAACCGGTGCCGATTATTTTTATGGCGATCACGCTGGCAGGTTAGATAACTTTATAAGCCGTAACCAGGTTGGTCACTCACTGGGCGAATTTTACGGTTACCAAACAGATGGCTTCTGGAATTCACAGGCCGAAATAGACGCAGCCAATGCATCAGCACAAAAAATTACAGGCAACCCCGATGATGTTTACCAAACGGACGTTAAAGTTGGCCGTTTTAAATATAAAGACGTAAACGGCGACGGGATAATTACCGATGCCGACCGTACTTTTATTGGCAACCCTAACCCTAAAGTTACTGCAGGGCTTAACCTTGGTGTCAGCTACAAAAACTTTGATGCCAGTGTATTCTTTTATGGTTCATTTGGTGGCCAGATCTGGAACAACGTAAAATACTGGACAGATTTTTACTCATCATTTGAAACCGCTAAAAGCCGTACCGCATTGTATGACTCGTGGACACCAACTAATCACAACGCAAAAGCGCCTATCCAGGAGCTTGATGCCTCAACCAGCAGCGGTTCAACACCAAACTCTTACTTTGTTGAAAACGGCACTTACGTAAGGATGCGTAACGCGCAGATCGGTTATTCATTTAACCTGAACAGCCTGAAGAAAATAGGGGTACAAAAACTAAGGATCTATGCTTCGGCAACCAACCTGTTTACCATTACCGGTTACAAGGGTGTTGATCCTGAGCTGGGCGGCTCTACCAGCACGTTCGGCATTGACGAGGGTAGCTATGGCAGTCCGCGCACATTTTTATTCGGTGTTAACTTTTCATTATAACAGATTATTCAAGAAGGATTACGATGAAAGCATTAAAACATATTACAACGATACTGCTGGGCGCCTTGGCACTTAGCGCATGTAAAAAATCATATTTAGAAAAGCCCCTTACCGGCGCGCTTGAGCCGCAGTTTCTGCAAACTGAAGCGGGTGCAAATGAGTTGCTGATAGGTTCATACGCCGTTCTTGACGGGCAGCAGGGCGGCGATGCTGCCATTGGCGGCGGGGGCGCATGGGAAGCAGCACCGGATAACTGGATCTATGGCGGTGTTGCCGGCGGCGATGCTTCAAAAGGAAGTGTGGCGGGCGACCAAACCCCGATAGAGCCCATCATGAAATACAACTCGGATGGCAGTAATGGCTTTTTCGACAGTAAATGGCGAGCAGATTATGAAGGTGTTTCGCGTTGCAATAACACCATAAAATCAATCATGAGCATTCCTAAAATAACAGATGCAGCTAAAACCAATCTGCTGGCACAAACCAGGTTTTTAAGGGCGCATTACTATTTTGATCTGAAAAAGATGTTCAATAACGTTCCTTATCTTGACGAAACCACTACTGATATTAACCAACCCAATTCGGGTGTTGATATCTGGGCCAAGATTGAGGATGATTTTAAATTCGCTTATGCCAACCTGCCAACTACGCAACCAGATGCAGGCAGGGCAAACAAGTGGGCTGCAGGCGCCTACTTAGCCAAAACATACCTTTTTGAGCATAAATACACTGATGCCAAGCCGATCTTTGATGCGGTGATAGCACAGGGCGTAACAGCCAGCGGTAAAAAATACGCGCTTAACGAAAAGTTTAACGACAACTTCCGCACTGCTACCAACAACAGCGCCGAATCTGTATTTGCAGTACAGGCTGCTGCCAATGCCGACCCTAACGGCCCCTCACAAGCCAACAACGGCGACATGTTGAACTTCCCTTATGGTAACAGCAGTCCGTTCAGTTGCTGCGGTTTTTACCAGCCATCGGTTGATCTGGCAAACCACTTCCGCACCAATCCAACAACAGGCTTGCCTTATCTTGATGATTACAACAGCCACGCCATTAAAACCGACATGAACGTGGCTTCCGCAAAAGATTTTACACCCGATGCAGGTACAATCGACCCACGTTTAGACTGGACTGCCGGTCGCCGTGGCATCCCTTATCTTGATTGGGGCTTACACCCTGGCGCCGACTGGATCCGTGACCAGGATTACGGTGGCCCGTATTCGCCGCTTAAAAATGTTTACGGCCAGGCCGAGCAGGAAACCAATGGCGATAACACTTCTTGGGCGCCAGGTTCGGGTATCAACTACAACCTCATCCGCTATGCCGACGTATTACTGATGGCCGCCGAAGTTGAAGCACAGGTTGGTAGCTTGGATAAAGCCGAAAGCTACGTAAATATGGTGCGGAACCGCGCAGCCAATCCGGATGGCTTTGTACACAAATACAAAGACGATGAAGACCCAACCGCAGGTTTTACCGATGTACCCGCGGCTAATTATAAAGTAAGCCCTTACCCGGGCGGCGCTTTTGCAAGCAAGGATTTTGCATTAAAAGCAATATACTTTGAGCGCAAAATTGAGCTGGCGATGGAAGGCCACCGCTTTTTTGACCTGGTACGCTGGGGCATTGCCGATACTGAGCTCAATGCTTACATCACCTTTCAAAGCACCGTTACCAATGATGTTAAGGGAGGCAAATTCCTTAAGGGTAAAAACGAATATTATCCTATACCGCAAAGGGAAATTGACCTTAGCGTAAAAGGCGGCTCGCCTGTGTTGAAACAAAATCCGGGCTACCATTAATTAAAGCTGAAAGCAAAACGCGCAAAGCCGAAAGCTATTAAACTGGAGGCGTTGAGTTTTGTAACGACTTATAACTTACCGGGAAATGTATTCCCGGTAAGTTTATTATCTTGCCTTAACATCCCTGCTTTTTAAACAAGCTGATTATAAACTTTTTTTAACCCATTTATGGACAAATCATCATCGCGGTTTTTATCGCTGGATGTATTTCGTGGCATGACTTTATGCTTCATGATCATTGTAAATACGCCGGGCAGCGGAGCAGCAGCCTTTTCGCCCCTTGAACATGCCGCATGGCACGGTTTCACCCCAACCGATCTTGTGTTCCCATCCTTTTTGTTTGCCGTTGGCAACGCCATGAGCTTTTCGATGAAACGCTACCAGGAAATGGGTAACGCGGCTGTTTTAAGCAAGATCTTCAGGCGCACGCTGCTCATATTTTTGATTGGCTACCTCATGTACTGGTTCCCTTTCTTTTCAACCAGCGGCGGGCATTTTCATTTAAAACCTATTGCACACACCCGCATTATGGGCGTTTTGCAGCGCATTGCTTTGTGTTATTGCTTTGCCTCACTCATGATCCACTTCCTGTCTAAACGGTCGGTGTTTATTTTATCGGGGATATTTTTAGTGATCTACTGGATCATCCTGCTCGTGTACGGCAACCCGGCAGATCCGCTGAGCATGACCGGCAATGCAGGCATCTACCTTGATAAATTTTTGTTCGGTGTCAATCACCTGTATCACGGCGAAGGGATCCCGTTTGAACCCGAAGGCGTGCTGAGTACATTACCGGCTATTGTTAACGTGGTAGTGGGCTACTACGCAGGTAAATTCATCCAGCAAAAAGGGAAGGGCTATGATACTACTACCAAATTGCTATTAACCGGCTGCCTGTTTATCTTTTTGGCCCTGTGCTGGAACATGGTTTTCCCGATCAATAAAAAACTGTGGACAAGCTCATTTGTGCTGGTTACTACAGGGCTCGACTTGGTGATCCTTTCAGGGTTGATCTACGCGCTGGAGATCAATAACTGGAACAAAGGCAACTGGGCCCGCTTTTTTACTACCATGGGTAAAAATCCGTTGCCTATTTATGTACTTTCTGAAATATTGCTGATCCCGGTAAGTATGATCATCATCAGCGGCAGCAATGCTGTCGACTGGATCAATACTTCCTTTTATCAAACCATAGCTCCCGGCCCGATAGGCTCATTACTGTTTGCCATCAGCTTTATGCTGATCTGCTGGCTGGTTGCTTATATACTTGATAAGCGTAAAATTTATATCAGGGTGTAATTTGGAATATCAGATTTCGAATGTTCGATTTCGAATTTAGGTTTTTTTATCGCCCGGCGGCCGTGTTCTCACAGTCGCCGGATGGTGTTTTTTGTCTGAACCCGAATTTTAAGTAATTACCCGAATGCTCAGCAAATTCAAAAAATTTCAATAATTCCTTAAAATCCGGGTTCAGACAACATCTTGCTCATCTTTAAATCCAAAAAATCAAGGTTCAGAAAACACTTTTTAATATTATTTAAAAAGCCTAATTTGCGTACATCCAATTAAATAACAATTCTTTATGAAGAAATTATCCTTATTGCTTTGCGGCTGCATAGCACACCTGCTTTCTGTAGCCCAAACAGCAAAACCGGCCCTTGCACTTGTACCGCAGCCGGTAAAAGTTACCCAAACCACTGGTGAGTTTGTACTGCCAAAAACGGTAATTGTAGAGGCGGGATCATCAGCAGATGTGGCAAACGTTACAGCCTATCTTAAACGCAAACTCTCAACCGCTGCCGGAACTTTTGTAACTGTAAAAGCTACTGCGCCAACAGCGCCTATCAGGCTGGTCTTAAATAAAACAGCAGATACACTGATCAAAACGGAAGGTTATAAATTATCAGTAACCCCTAAAAAAGTAGTGATCCGCGCCAATGATGCCGCCGGGTTATTTTATGGTGTACAAACATTTTTCCAGTTGCTGCCTAAAGAAATTGAAGGATTAGAAGTAGCCAAAGGCGTAAAATGGGCTGCACCCGCGGTTGAGATTACCGACTACCCAAGGTTTGCATGGCGAGGATTGATGTTTGATGTAGCACGTCACTTTTTTACCAAAGCCGAGGTTAAGCAATATATTGACGCTATGGTTAAGTATAAATTTAACCTGCTGCACATGCACCTTACCGATGATGAAGGCTGGCGCGTGGAGATCAAAAGCCTGCCAAGGTTAACTGAAGTAGGGGCACACAATGTTAAAAAAGTGGGCCAGTTTGGTACTTTTAGCCCTCCTGCAGCAGACGAGCCACGTACCTACGGCGGTTTCTACACCCAGGATGATATCAAAGAGTTGGTACAATACGCTAAAGACAGGTTTGTAAACATCCTGCCTGAGATTGATGTGCCGGGCCATAGCCTTGCTGCGGTGGTTGCCTATCCCGAGCTTTCATGTACCCCAGGTGCCGATAAATATGTGGTAAACTCGGGCGAGCCTTTTATGGACTGGAGCGGTCCGCATAACAGGGCTATCGTTGATAATACCCTTTGCCCGGCAAATGAAAGCGTTTATACTTTTTTAGACAAGGTAGTTACCGAAGTAGCCCAGCTGTTCCCATTCGGTTACATCCATTTAGGCGGCGATGAGTGCGCAAAAAACTTCTGGGAGCAAAGTGATGCCATAAAAGCACTGATGGCCAAAGAAAACCTGAAGACAATGAGCGAGGTACAAGCTTACTTTGAAAAACGCCTTGAAAAAATTGTAGAATCAAAAGGCAAAAAATTCATGGGTTGGGATGAGATCATTGAAGGCGGCCTTGGCCCAAATGCAGCCGTAATGAGCTGGCGCGGCATCCAGGGCGGCATCACCGCTGCTAAAGCCGGTCATGAAGTGGTGATGAGCCCTACAACGTTCGCCTATCTTGATTATATGCAAAGCGACCGCGTAAACGAAACCAAGATCTATGCCACGCTTCGCCTAAACAAAACCTATTCATGGGAGCCTGTGCCCGACAGCGTTGATGCACGCCTCATTAAAGGCGGACAGGCCAATTTATGGACAGAACAGGTATACAACATCCGCCAGGCCGAATATATGACCTGGCCGCGCGGCATGGCCATTGCTGAAGATGTATGGTCGCCAAAGGGCACTAAAAACTGGGACGGGTTTTTCAGCAGGGTGGAGAAACATTTCCCCCGCTTTGATGAAGCTGAAACCAAGATAGCCCCAAGCGCTTATGACCCATCATTTGATGCAGTATTAAATCCAGATAGCACCCTTAAAATTACGCTGACTAACGAGGTGAACGGACTGGATACTTATTACAGCTTTGACAATTCGTTTCCCGACAGGTTTTATCCTAAATATACAACGCCAATAGATGCCCCTAAAGATGCAACTACATTAAGGGTGATCACCTATCGCGGTAAAAACCCGATAGGCCGCATGGTAACCATGCCGTTGGCTGAGTTGAAAAGCAGGATTAAGAAGTAAGGATAGTTTTTCTTAAACGTAAAAGGCCTTCGGAACTTAATCCGAAGGCCTTTTACGTTTAATTACCCCATGTCATTGCGAGCGATAGCGCGGCAATCCCGTAGCTATACAGGGAGGATATGCATTGTTGTGATGCATTGGCTACGAGATTGCCACGTCGCCCCATTGCACAGCCCCATGCTGCTCCTCGCAATGACATAAAGTTTATCTTACTTTATTTTTATTTCAGCTCCGGGAATTTAGCAGCTTCAAAAATGCTTTTCTCGGTTGCAGCCTTTTCAACATCCTGCCATTTACGTGGCGCATCGATAGACAGGATGGTACCGCTGTCTTTACCTATCTGCACATCATCTTCAATACGTACACCAATGTTCCACCATTTTTTATCACATGGACTGCCAGCGGGGATATAAATACCCGGCTCAACGGTGATCACCCAATTTTCTTCCAGGTTACCACGGCCGCCTTTATCATGCACATCAAGCCCTAAATGGTGCGAACAACCATGAGGATAATATTTACGAACCTCCGAAGCATCCTTGATAATGCCAAGCTTGATCAGTCCTGCTGATAATACTTCAACTGATTTTTGCTCAAGACTGGCATAAGGAACACCTGTTTTACATAATTTAAAGATCTCTTCCTGTGCATCATATACCAGCTGATAAATAGCTTTTTGCTCTTCAGTAAATTTACCATTGGATGGTACGGTGCGGGTAACATCGGCAGAGTAGCCATGGTACTCGGCGCCAACATCCATCAGCAGTAACTGGTTGTTAAGTTTTGTGGCCGAGTTTTCTTCATAATGCAGAATACAACCATTTGCACCAGCGCCTACAATTGGCGGATAGCCCTCATCTTCGGCCCCGTATCTTTTGTGTACGTACATCATAATACCTTCCACTTCGCGTTCGCTCATAGTCGGCTTTACCGATTTCATTACTTCCAGATGCGCAAGGCTTGATATTTCAACAGCTTTTTTCAATACTGCCAGTTCTTCTGTTGTTTTTACTCCGCGAAGCTTGCTGGTGAAAGTATTAAAGCCGATGTTGCCGCCTAAAGTATTGCCAATTTTGGCTTTAACTGCCACAAGCGTAGCCGAATCGGGTTTAGCCAATAACTCCTGCACCAAAGGACTTGCTTTAGTCAGGTCATTATTGTATTTGCCCTTAAAGTAAGTAACCATTCGTGCCAGGTTCTGTGGCGTAGTACGATTGGCAATCAAATTCATATCGCTCACAGCCTGCCTGTCAACATCGGCAATACCTGCCTTAGTTTTAAAAGCGGCTATCAATTTCTTGAGTTCACCGGTTGATCCATCACCGGTAACATCCTCGGGCAGCGCGTCATAATATACGTTGGCAAACTTTTTAAAATCTACTGGGAATTTTGCAAAATCCTCGCTGTTATAAGCCCGTTTAATGCCCAGCTGTGATTTAGCGCCTTCTACACCCAAACGCCTTCCTGTCCATTGCTCGCGACCGGCATCGCGATGGCGGACAAACAGCACTTCGTTGTAGCTGCTGTCACCATCGGCCTGCACATCTTTAAACACTAACAGCACCGAGTTTGGCTCTTTGTATCCAGAAAAATAATACAGGTCGGGATTAGGATGATACACATAATTAACATCGTTAGAAAACACCTGCTCTGGGTAAGAGAAGATCACTGTTACCGAATTGGCGGGCATCAGGTCGCGCAGGGCCTGGCGTCTTCCGGCATGAAATTCTTTGCTTAGATAATCAGTAGGTAAGTTTTCGGCGGCTTGTCCGAAACAGCGGCTGCCGCCGCACAGGGCAAGTAAAACTACTAATGCCCGAAAAAATGATCGCGTCATAATGATAAAGGATAATGTCAGTCAAAAAACGGTTTAAGATACTAAATATCAAGAGATATTATATTCACCCTTTTAGGGGGAAATAAGAGTTACTTACAACAAATGTCATTGCGAGGAACGTGATGGGAATGAGCCCGGGCGTGACGCGGCAATCTCGTAGCCTTGCATTACCAAAGTGCATATCCGCCCTGTATAGCTACGAGATTGCCACGCTATCGCTCGCAATTGTAAGGGTTTAGTAATTCGGAGACAAAATAGCAGGTTATTATTTGTTGTTTAAGGAGATCATATCGATAGGTCTTTTGCCATTAATACCTTGATGAGGTCTTTCCCAGTTATAATAGA
>NZ_JBHLTS010000060.1:0-31494 GCF_042434235.1 Mucilaginibacter angelicae
ATCCTTTATCAGCAAACGATACGTTTGCAAATAATTCCGTTTTAAGGTTAGATCATTTGTGTTGATTCGCATAGCTTTAAGTTAGGCTATTTTGTCTCCGAATTATCTAACCTTTACAATTGCGAGGAACGAAGCAATCGCGAACTATAAAGGGCGAGCCAGTCAATCGGGGATCGCTTCTTTAGAATGGTGTAATTTAAATGGTTGATTATTAAGCCTATTTGAAATTTTATAAATGTGGGCGTTGCCTGCGGCCCGGGCTTTACGCTGCAAGTCCTCGCTTTTCCAACGCTTAATCCCACCTGCGCTGTGGGCTTTCCGCTTCAATCCCTAACGCGGCCCTCGCACAGGCCCCAAAAGCATATATCTACAATAACAACTGCGGCAGGCAACAGCAGCGCTTACTCAGTTCCTGACAATCCTAAAATCTAATAAATCACGGTTCAGACACATACTCATAAATCGCACCTTCTTCGCCAAAATCCTTGATCTTTTTAAGATTCTTAACTTTTTGAATATCCTTCAGGTTGATAAGCTCCGGATTTTCTAAAACATTAAACCAGATAAGGTAATAATGCTTTGCCTTATAAAACTTATCAATATCCTTAGTGAAAAAACGGTGTGGCACCAGGTATGACGACATGCCGGAGAAAAAGTAAACCGCTTCATGTGCATCGGTATAGATCTTGATGCCGGGCTTAAACAGGCTATGGTCTGTGCCTTTGAGATAGGCCGCAAATTCCGAGTCGATCCAGCTTTCATCAGTATAACCGGGGTTGCCGAATTCATCGGCTACCTGGTCGGCATAGCGGGCTTTGTCAATCAAAAATTCGCTGGTGATAAAGCCAAGCATCAGCACAATCATTACAGTGCCGGCAATGCGCCGGGTAGTGATATTGCTTAACTTTTTAAGCAGGAGTAATGCCCAGCTTGTATACCCCCATAAAGCGGTAATGTACAATGGCGATAGCAAGCGGTGATTGATGCGCTCATACCTTGAAAAGGTTGACGAGATAACAATAAACGCTCCGTAAACCAGCGCGAAGGTAATGGCCAAATTCTCAAAACTATCCAGCCTGCGCCTGTAGTAATTAAATGCTAAAGCGCCTATAAAGCCTGCAAATATGATGATAGCCAATGGTATTGCCAACCAGTACTGGTTGGGGGTTAGGCCCATCCAATCGCAAATAACAGTGCCAAAGTAGTACAGGTTTTGACTGAAAGGAGTAATAGAAGGCTCCCGCGGACCGGTAGTTGTTCCCGACATAAAGGCATTGTAAACCAAATTGCTCACCAATAAGGAGATGCAAATGAGCCCGTAAACAATGATATGAATTATCTTCTTTTTTAAAGGCAAAATCCTGTCCAGCAGCAAAAGCAAACCGCCGGTGCCTACAATGGTTACAGCAGCATAACGGGTAATACAGCTTACTGCGGCTATAACAGCAGCTACTATAAGCGCTTTGAGGGTATGTTTTAAAAGATATTCGCGGAAGGCTACTATGAAAAACAGGATCTCAAGAATAAACAAAGTCTCCGACCATAAATAGGAGTAAACCTGCAGCAACGGCGGGCTCAGGATAATGGCCGCGAGTATAAGCCATTTATAAATCCTTGATGAAGGCACAAAACGTTCCATGATCCAGCCGCTGGTGAAGATGAGCATGGCGAACATGATCCCGTTCATTACCGCCCCAAACTTAACTGGGTCTATTTGTGTGATTACCGATATGATACCCAGGTAAATAGGATAAAAAACCGGGAAATCGACAATAGGCACATGGTTAAAGG
Source organism: Mucilaginibacter angelicae (assembly GCF_042434235.1). Lineage (NCBI taxonomy): Bacteria > Pseudomonadati > Bacteroidota > Sphingobacteriia > Sphingobacteriales > Sphingobacteriaceae > Mucilaginibacter > Mucilaginibacter angelicae. The sequence continues at coordinate 1,792 of NZ_JBHLTS010000060.1, forward strand.
TTAACAGGGTGCCATGGGCTCTGAAACTCCTGGCCGCACTGGTATACATAATGCTATCCGGCGAGATGCCTACGCCGCTATACCTGAAAAACAAGCTCAATATAAACCAGCCGATAAGGGAGGCTATAACAGCATCAAGGTTTTTTAAGTAGCGGCTTTTTTGCATAGGATAATATAAATATTGGTAAAAAGCGGGAGAGAAGAAAATGTTTTAGCTTTTATTGATAAAACATAAAACGAGCGTCATTGCGAGGTACGAAGCAATCCCCGATTAGATGAGCGGCCACGCAAGTCTCTCTGTATAGTTTGGGATTGCTTCGTACCTCGCAATGACGTTATTATTAAGTGCTTTAGGTATCATTAAACTATTTGATCCAGCACAGTGCTGATCGGCTGATCGCTATCAATCAGGATGCCTTTTACACCTGCAGCGGTACCTGCTTCAACATCGCGTTCACGGTCGCCTATGAAGTATGATTTTGACGGATCAATGTTGTATTTGGCTATGCCCTGCAGTAACAGTCCCGGTTTTGGTTTGCGGCAATCGCAGTCGCCGGTAAAGTTGGGGTGGTGCGGGCAGTAAAAAAAGTCGGTAATTTCAACACCATGTTCCTGGTAACGCTGTTTTAAATGCGCGTGCATTTTACCGAGCTCCTCTTCTGTATACCAGCCCTTGGCAATGCCGCCCTGGTTGGTAGCAACAAGCAGCATATAACCACGATCCTGCAGGGTTTTAAGGGCATCAAAATTGTCAAGCACCTGGAAATCCTCAAAACGACGTATATAGTCGCCCATTTCGTGGTTCAAAACACCATCACGGTCAAAAAAAACAGCTTTAATTTTATCAGGCATCGATTTTAAATTTTCGGCAAAGGTAGTGATTTTTGAGGAGTTCATGGTTGATGGTTCATAGTTAATAGCTGTGGTTCATGGATATAGGAAATAATGTAAATAAATGATTATTATTTTAATTGAAACCGTATTTGCGTTAGGGATAGAAGCGGATACCCGCCGTGAGCCTAATGCCTGTGCAGTATGAGCGGATAGCCCGGCCGCAGGCAACGCCATTATTGATTTCGGATTTGAGATGTTCGATTTCGGATTTTTTCTGAACCGCAATTAAACGAATTAGGGGAATTTATCGAATTGTTTTAATTCGTTTCTTTTCATTCTGCCAATTCTTTAATTCAATAAATTCAGGTTCAAACAAATGAAACGGGGGAAGCAACTAATCTCAAGGCACTAACCTCCAATCACTAATCTCAAAAAATAAAAACACATAATTGCGTAATATCGTTAACTGTACTGCATCTAAATTAAAAACAGGCAGGGTACATCCCCCGCCAACAAACTTAAACTAAAATGGATACATCACTTATTACTACCAGCACAGCCTTAGATGGCTACAAGGTTACCAGGCATTTAGGCGTTGTACGCGGCATTACGGTTAGGAGCCGGAGCGCGTTGGGTAACATCGCGGGCGGTTTTCAATCGCTGTTTGGCGGCAGGCTTTCAATTTATGTTGAGCTGTGCGAAAATGCACGCGAAGAGGCTTACCAGCTTCTGATCCAGCATGCACAGGCTATTGGCGCCAATGCCATCATTAACATGCGTTATGATGCCAACGAGGTAATGCAGGGTATTACCGAGGTACTTGCTTATGGTACCGCGGTTGTGGTTGAAAAAGTATAAAAATAAAACAGGGAGCAAATATTTTGCTCCCTGTTTTGCTTGTGAAAGGTTTTAGGCAGATGAATGATATTAATCATTAATGCGGAAGTATTTGCCGCAGGGCTTCGTAATTGTTTACATCAGCCTGTTAGGCAATCAAGGTTGCTGGATTAACCTGCTGTTAAAGCACAATCCAAAATTATACCCCACAACAAGAAATTAAAATAGTGCCATTACGCTATTGTAAGCGCATATATACCCAATTAGGCCGCGTAATTTAACGCTGCCTGATTACGGAATTGACGCTGGATAGCCGGCAATTTTTGAAAACACAACCGGCAGGGGAGCTGATAAATCAACATAAAACAGAAAACCACCCTGATATATTTTCATGGTGGTTTTCTGTTTTTCTACTTAAATGGTACTGCTTTTGCCTTATTTGAAGTATGAAAGCGGGATGGTTTTCCACATGCCGTGAGCCAGGTGGCCTATCAGCAATTCATATATGAGATAAACCGGCCAAAATATGTAATGGATAATAAGTAAAATTACGCTGTGGTTATAGTACCAGCTTATCATTAAAGTATATAAACCTAATACAAGGTATAGTATACTGGTTTCGCGCTTTTCCATTTTTGGCCTTTTATATTTTTGGCTAATTTATAAATAGCGTTTAAATTAATGGCAATTTTTCATGCTATAAACTACCGTATAATCGGCAGTACTATTGGTTTGCTGTTTGCCGGTTTTTGCATTGTACTTATAAGGCTTTTGGGCAAGCTGGTTACCCCTTAGCTGAAATTCAACACTCAGCGTATCTGTACTGCCTTCCTGCCCGTATGTCCATAGTGCCTTGATAATATTGCCGTTCAAATTGCCCATTAGCGAGCCTTTGCGGGCATCTTTTTCTTTAGGCAGCCAGTCCATATCGCCGGTAACTTTGTTGCCGTTAATATGCAGGTTTACTTTTGTAGTATCCTGGCTGGCCGTGCCTTCGGTAGCATAAAAGCAATACTCCATGTTTACTGCCGGTGCGTCCGGGGCATTGGCCATGGCCGTGTCTTCCTTTTTAATAACCGTATCGGCATCATTTGTTGTGTGGTTGCCCGAGCAAGAGGCAACCGTCATTGCGATAAAGGAAACAAAGCCTAATTGAAATTTCATAACTGTGGTTGATTTTTTTGTTATGACACTTAAAATAGTAAAAGGTTCAATCACTCGGGCAACAACCACTAAATATTTACAATACTCCGATTAAATATCCTTTGAACCCGGCTATGCCTGTTTCTTTTCGGGCGGGGTTGATACAATTTCGCCGAATTCATTTACGTAGGCCAGCATACTGTCGAGGTCGCTGCCGCCTGAATTTTGTTTGCGTTCCTGTTTGCGTTGTTCTTTATCTTCCTTTTTTTTCTGGCGATTTTTTTCCAGTTGTTTTTTCATGAATGTTGCTTGCGATTTAGCCATAATTAAGATCAATTAAGTTAAATAATAGCTATTCCGTATAGCAGTAAAATGGCCGGGCCGGGTAATAAATACCTGTTTCAGTGAGCGTAAAAATGATCTTTAAGTTAAGTTCCGGGCAGCAACGGTATCAGCGGGGAATAAAACAGATCAGCATCAAATAGCTGGGCGCTGTAAGCTGGAATAGCTTTAAAATTTTGCCGTTTATACACAAAGATAAGAAAAATAGCCGGATTTTCAAGCAATCTCCGTCGTCGGGTTGTCATGAATGGTTTAAAAAATCACGATAAAAGAATCGCAGCCATCTTTTAAAATGGGGCATAGATGTTATATTTAGCCCGCAAACCAATCAACAACCCTCATGAAACGCAGAAACTTTGTTCAAAGCTCGGTGCTGGCCGGGGCTTCGTTATTTACTACAGGTGTTTTAAAAGCCGCCACCATTACCGGGTATACCGAACCTGCGGGCGAAGCCGCCGCAATAACCGGCGATAAACCTTTTAACCTCAATTATGGCATTCATGACGGCATGTTTAAAAATAGTGCAGGCGATGATTTTATTGACCAGATAAAATTTGCTTACGATAAAGGTTTCCGGGCCATTGAGGATAACGGGATGAGCAGCCGGCCAGTTGAACAGCAAAAAAAGATAGGTGATACGCTCGCTAAGCTGGGCATGGCTATGGGCGTTTTTGTACAACCGGGTTTAGGTAATGACAGTAACATGCTGGCAACAGGCAATGCCGAACAGGTTGAAAAGTTCATCGCTTCGTGCAAGGAGGCGGTTGAGGTAGCCAAACGTATAGGCAGCAAGCTGGTTACCGTTGTGCCCGGCGATTTTGCGCGCAAACTCCCCATTGGTGTGCAGACGGGTAATGTTATTGAAGCCATTAAGAAGGGGACTGCCATACTGGAGCCGCACGGTATTATCATGGTGCTTGAGCCGCTAAGCGATAATCCCGACCTTTTCCTGCGTACGCCCGACCAGGCTTATGCCATTTGCAAGGCTGTAGGAAGCCCCTCATGCAAGATATTGTATGATATGTACCATGTACAGCGTAACCAGGGAAACATTATCCCAACGCTTGATTTGGTTTATAATGAGATAGGCTATTACCAGATAGGGGATAACCCCGGCAGAAAAGAGCCCGGTACAGGCGAGGTTAATTATAAAAATATATTCAAGCACATTTACAACAAAGGGTATAAAGGCGTAATGGGTATGGAGCATGGCACAGCAGGGGCAGCTAAAGAAGGTGAGCTTGCGCTGATTAAAGCTTATCGTGAGGCAGATAGTTTTATTTAGTTACAGATAGCCTTTGACGAAGTTGCTTACCAATATTAATAAAGCTCCGATGATTGAGCGGAAACTCCAGTATTACATGAGCAAGACTTAAAATAAACAGCCATTTGATCCCCAAACGGTAATTGTAAAAATATAAAGCTACGGATGCTATCCAAACGAGTACAATCATAAAGGCATTAACTTTAGTGACCCGATGCCAGTTGATGACCTTTGTTTTGCTGAACCAGTTGATATAGTGATAGGTGTAGGCAAAGGCTATTACCCGTGTTAAAATGATGCTGGCAGTGTTGGTATATACGTTGATGCTCTGATTACGCAGGGTAGTAGTGTTGATATGCGCAAAGGATCCGTATCCGTTGATGGCCCACTGCGTTGGTGAACTTTTTATGTTGGTAAATAATACTGACAAGAGCAGCGGACAAACTAAAAAAGTAATGAAAGTAAGATAGCCAGAAATTCCTTTAGCCCTCAATGCACCCAGCAGCAAAAAGGCCCCGGTGAAGATATAAACATGGATAAGCGTGGGGATATACAACCCAAAAATGGTACGCAGGATGTTATGCGTAAGCAAAAAGTAGCCCATCGCAATCAGCAGTAAAAAGGCTAAGATCCTGTATAAGGTTTTATTGATCACCAGCAATATGAACGACAGGCCGAAGGTGTAATACACTAAATTGGCTATAGGTAGCTTAAATACTACCGAAACAATAACCACCCCGGCAATCAACAGGTAATCATACTTTTTAAGGGTAAAAAATTGCCTGGTATTTAGCCAGGAAATTTCGGTAAGATAATGCAAGGGGCCAAGTATAGCATAGGAAAGCAGTACCAGCTCAAACGGAATGAATAAGGCCAGGGCCGCTGATAAAAGCATGGCCAGGATATTGTAATAGTTAATGCGCGTGATATCGGTCATTAATAGTTTATAAATTGCCTGGAAAGGTGCTAAGACGCAAAGTCGCCGGGTAGATAAATCTTTGCGACTTTGCGTGAGGTCAATTTCACCAGCAATTTACACAATCAATAAAAAGTAAACTAAATACTTATTTTTAATCGATGAAACTTAAACTTATCCTCCCATTTCTTTTTATTTCAAATGCGCTTTTAGCCCAGGATACGCTTTTTGCCCGTAAAATGGTTGATACGCTTACCTCGCCTTATTTTTGGGGGCGTGGGTATACTAATGAAGGTGTACATAAAGCTGCTGCGTTTTTAAGCACCCGGCTAAAATCATACGGTGTAAAGCCCATGGATGGCAAAAACTTTTTGCAGGAGTTCAGTTACCCGGTTAATACGTTCCCCGGTAAAATGGAGGTGGCTGTAAATGGTGTGCAATTAAGGCCTGGTAGGGATTTTATTGTTTCGCCGGATAGCCGTGGGGTAACCGGTACAGGGCAATTGATTAAAAAAGACAGCACCCATTTTATCGATCAGCAAAGCAGGATCATTTTATCACTGGAAGATAAGCTTACCTGGTCGGCCGAAGGGCAGGTTTTGGATTATACCGTGATCCAGGTTGATAAAAAAGCCATAAAAGATGTTCCTGGAACACTTAGTGTAGCTATCGAAAATAAATTGGTACCCGATTTTAAAACAGCTAATATCTGCGGTATTGTAAAAGGAACGTCCAAACCCGATTCCATTATTATGATCACTGCGCATTACGATCACCTGGGCGGCATGGGTAATGAAACCTATTTTCCCGGCGCCAATGATAATGCCAGCGGGATTTCCGAATTGATGGGGCTTGCCCGTTATTATGCTAAACATCCATTGCCTTTCAGCGTGGCTTTTATTTGTTTTTCGGGTGAGGAAGCGGGTTTGCTGGGCTCTAAGTATTTTACACAAAATCCGCTTATCCCGCTCAAAAATATCCGCTTCCTGATCAATCTTGATCTTAACGGGACGGGCATTGAAGGGATAACCGTTGTAAATGCTACCGTTTATCCCAAAGAGTTTGCCATGATGCAGCAAATCAGCAAGGAAAATAATTACTTTGTGAAAGTGGCCCCGCGTGGTAAAGCTGCCAACAGCGATCATTACTTTTTTACCGAACAGGGTGTCCCTGCATTTTTTATTTATACTTTGGGTGGAATAAAGGCTTATCATGATGTTTTTGACATCAGCGCCACGCTGCCGCTCAATAAATATTCCAGTCTTTTTAACCTCATAGTTAAATTTAACGGTAGACTTGCCGGTGCGCGGTAGCCGGTTATCAACATGTTCATTTATGCTTACCCCAAACTTCAACCCCTTCCCCGTTTTAACAACCGAACGCCTCATATTGCGGCGTTTTACCTATGATGACGCTGCCGGTTTGTTTGAAATGCGATCGAACGAAACAGTGATGCAGTATATCCACAGGCCAATCAATAAAACCATTGATGACGCCGTTGCGCTGATAGATGTAATAGAAGACCTGCTCATTAAAAATGATGGCATTACCTGGTGTATCTGCCTGAAAAACAATGATAAATATATCGGCAGTATAGGTTTTTGGCGGATAGCGAAAGACAGCCACCGTGCTGAGATAGGGTATCTTTTAAACCCTGCATACCAGGGGCAGGGAATTATGCAGGAGGCTATAACAGCAGCTATTGACTATGGTTTTAATATAATCAAGCTGCATTCAATAGGAGCCTATGTAAGTCCGAATAATTTCGCTTCAATTAAATTATTGCTCAAAAATAAATTTGTGCAGGAGGCTTATTTTAAGGAAGATCACTTGCATAACGGCCGTTTTGAGGATACCTTAGTTTATTCGTTATTAACACAAACTTAAATCTGTTAACAAATTATTCATGCCAGCTATTTTTAATTAAAAAAAAATGATGCATGTTTACGCATAGAAACCAATTATACCTGTGCTGAAAACAATTCAGTTTAAATGGGGTTAACATTAAAAAACAAAAGAACTTATCATGGCAACAGAAAAAGCAAGTGGTATTACCGCTTATTCAGTGAAAACAAAAACTAAAAATGTACCAATGATCAATCCCGTTATCGACATAAAATCGGGCAGATACATTGCAACAGGAAGTGACAGTGAAGGTAACAAGATGGCTGCCATTATGGGTAAAGCTACTGCCGAAGAGCATATCAAAAATGGTAATGCTAAAAAAGGCTCAGGCTGGTAAATAAAGTTGAACATAAAAGCGCCCTGAATTTGTTGAAAATGCAGGGCGCTTTTGTTTTGTAATTGTTTTGAAATTCTCTATTTATCCGAAGGGTTTTTCTTTTTGCTCTGCAGCATTTCTACCATTTTAATTAAGCGGTCATGCCGGGTTTTTTCCTGTTTGGCGGTGAGGATCCAGAGCACATATTCTTTTTTATGGCTGTAGGCCAGTGACTGAAAATAGTTAAGTACTCCCGGGTGCTGTTCCAATGCTTCCTTTATATAATCGGGCAGGGTAACTATTTTGTTATCAACATCAATATAGGCGCTGTGCTCATTGTTACGTACAGCCTCATTACGCCCTTCAGAAACTTTTACGGCTTCAATGGGCCGGAAACGTAAAGCCGTCCATACTTCGTTAACAGCTGCCGATGCTACCGGGCGGAGGCCATATTGGGCGGGGACGTCCCAACTGCTCATCATCTCCAGATCGGTTTGAATGCCCGAACTTTTTTTGGGATAGATGATCCAGAAAACGGTATCAGGTTTAAGCAGCGGGGTGATCACTTTAAGTTCTGATGCCAGCCCGGTGCTGTTGGTTACAAACAGTTGGATCCCATTAAATTCACCAACCGTATTAAAAATCACTTCGGCGCCGTCAGGCAGCGGGTTAAGGCTTTCTAAAAAATTTGCAGGGGCATTTTGCAGCAGCCAGCGCGAATTTGGCTTGATCAGCAGTTTTTTGGCAAGGGCGTTCATTGTAAACTTTTGATAATGGATAAAGCTAATGTAAGCATTAAATTAAAATTGAATGACAAGCCCAATCCCCGCGGCATAGTATTTTTAATAGCTTTGCCGATAATAACATCCCAATAACCTAATGGAACACGTACTTGATAACCCGGCCTGGAACGCGCTTATTACCGGTAATAAAGCGTTTGCGGGCGGTAATGATATAACTAAATATTTCCCGAAAGAAGTTTCACCTTTTGTTGCCACTGCGGAAATATCGGCCGAAAATTTTAACCTGCTTTACAATACTATTCCCTTTGAAAGCTATTTTATATTTATAGCGCCTCATGATATTGTGATACCCGAACAATGGAAGATATTACAGTACCTGAAGTGCCTGCAAATGGTTTTTGAGGGTGAAGTGCCTGCTGATGTTTCGGACGAGGGCCTGGTGCCGCTTACGGAGCAGCATGTACCCCAGATGCTTGACCTTACCAAACTGACCAACCCCGGCCCATTTGCAGAGCAAACTATTCAATTTGGCCATTACCGTGGTATTTTTGATGGAGATCAATTAGTAGCCATGGCTGGCCAGCGTTTAAACCCTGCGCCTTATGCAGAGATCAGTGCCGTTTGTACCCATCCCGATTACCTGGGGCGCGGTTATGCGGGTAAGTTATTGATGAACCAGGTTAAGCGGATTAAGGCAGCTTCCGAAATACCTTTTCTGCATGTAAAAGCTGAAAATGAAAGGGCTATCAAGGTATATGAAAAGCTTGGTTTTGTAACGAGAAAGGAAATGTCGTTTTATGTGTTGAGGAAGTAAATGTAATATTAAAAAACATGTCATTGCGAGCGCAGCGTGGCAATCGCACGGAAGCATATTCGCCCTGTATAGCAAGCGATTGCCACGCTGCGCTCGCAATGACATGGAGAAAAGAACGTTCCTACCCAATCGCCATCTTAGCAAAAAAGTCCCAAAGCACTATCCCTGCCGATACTACGATATTGAACGAATGCTTGGTTCCAAACTGTGGGATCTCGATACAACCGTCAATAACCTGCATTACCTCATCACTTACACCGTTTACCTCGTTGCCAAAAATGAGGGCATATTTGCCATCTTCGGCGGGTTTAAACTCGTGGAGCATGGTGCTGTTTTCAGCCTGTTCAATAGCTATGATCTTGTACCCATCTTTTCGTAGTTGTTCAACGGCCTGTAATGGGGTTTCGTAATAAGTCCAGTTAATGGATTGGGTTGCGCCGAGGGCGGTTTTTTCAATTTCGCGGTGGGGGGGCTGGGCGGTGATACCACAAAGACAGACCTGCTCGACTGCAAACCCATCCGATGTACGGAAGATGGAGCCGATATTGTGCATGCTTCGCACGTTATCCAACACTACGGCTACCGGTAATTTATCCTGTGCTTTAAATTCATCAACCGTAGCCCGGTTCAGCTCATCCAATTTTAATTTGCGCATCCCTATAGTTCATTAGTTAAATGGTTCATTAGTTCACTGGGGGGATTACCTCAACGAATTAATGAACCATTATAAGGGCGCAAAAATATTAAAAAAAGCCGTTAGTTAAGTACTGATGCCAGTTCGCCTACACCATCGCCAATGAGCGAGCTGTAAACAGATGGGGCGTAGCCAATTTTTTGCGTATAATATTCGGTTACTTCTTTGCTGAAAGCATCAAAAGCATCACCTTTTACCAGGGCAATGGCGCAACCGCCAAAACCTGCCCCCGTCATACGGGCACCGGCAACATCAGGATTGGTTTTGCTGTATTCGGCAACAGTATCCAGTTCAACACCGCTTACTTCGTACAAATCGCGCAGCGAATCATGCGAGGCATACATCAGCCTGCCAAATTCGGCCAGATTGTTAGCGGCAAGGGCTGTTGCGGCCAGTTTTACACGGTCGTTCTCTTCAATAACGTGTTTGGCGCGTTTTAGTACAACCGGATCGGTGATCAGGTGTTTGTATTGCTCAAAAGTGGCACTGTCTATTTCGCACAGGTATTTGATGTCCAGTTGCTGCTGCAGGGCTATTAGCGCTGCCTGGCATTCCTGTACACGTTCGTTATATTTTGACTCGGCCAGTTTGCGGGGCTTATTGGTATTGATAATGGCCAGTACGTATTCGCCAAGGTTACTGTCAACTGCCTGGTAATCCAGTGTATCGCAATTGAGCATCAGGGCTTTATTCTTTTCGCCGAAGGCAACAGCAAACTGATCCATAATGCCGCAGTTAACGCCGATAAAGTTGTTTTCTACATCTTTTGACAGTTTAACCAGGTCGAGCTTACTGTAACCGCTGTTAAACAGGTCATTAAGGGCATAGGAAGTAACCACCTCAATGGACGCAGATGATGATAAACCCGAACCGATTGGGATATCGCCATAAAATAACATATCCAGGCCTTTCAAAGCGTGGCCATCTTTAATAAAGCGGTCAATTACGCCAATAGGGAAGTTAAACCAGTTTTCGCCGGTTTTTTCATAATGAAGCTGCAGCGGAATATCTTTTTGCTCAGAAAAATTTAAACTCCGGAAGCGAAAAATGCCATCCTCGTTAGGGGAAGTTAGTAAATAAGTACCAAAAGTAATGGCGCATGGCATAACCAAGCCGCCGTTATAATCAATATGCTCGCCAATAAGGTTTACACGGCCGGGCGAAAAGTACGCGTTGTCTGCTTCTTTGTTAAAGATCTTAATAAATTCCTGGTGCAAATTATTCTTCATTATTCAGGTTAGTTTTCGGAAAACAAATATTGTAAAAATTGTCAAGTTTACAGTTATAAATTTAATTTAATTTTTAATTTATTTTAATGAGATAGTTTTGCAGATATTCGGACTTGAAAACGCATGCAAACAGAAGCCGATGAGCATGTTATTTAAATACCAATTAAATAGATATCCATGAAACAATACCTCGTTACCGCCTATGATTATACCGATGCAGAAGCATTGCAGCGCCGCTTAGGTGCCCGCCCTCATCATTTGGATGGCGCCAAAGCATTAAAGGCCAGCGGCAATTTTGTAGTAGGAGGAGCCATGCTGAACGATGAAGGCAAAATGATAGGCTCAACAATGATAGTGCAGTTTGAAACCGATGAAGAGATGGAAGCCTGGAAACAAAATGATCCTTACATTACCCAAAAAGTATGGGAAAGCGTTGATGTAAAGCCGTTTAAAGTGGCAGACGTTTAAGTCAGTTTGCAGTTATTAGTGGGCAGTTTGCAGTGGAAAGAGGGGGCAATGCCAGGCTCTAAAGTCCGGCGGATGCTGAAGCAGGAATAATAAAAGCAGTTGAAGACTTACGAAGTTTCAAAAACTTCATAAGTCTGGATAGTGAGTATTAAAGGATGAAAAATAAGCTTTCATTGCAAACTGCAAACTCAAAACTGCCTACTGCTCAATCCACCTGCTCATCTTCCAGTATCCCTCAGCATCTTTAGCATAAAAAGCAGTGTAGCCCTTACCCTGCATCGTAAAATTAAAATCAAACTCATTTACCGAGCTGTCGTCGGGCAAAAAGTTGGCTACTACGTTATCAGCTACGGCAGCTATCATAATGCCGAAATCATCCGGCACCTTTCCCGTAGCTTCGGTACTTTTTACAAAATCATTAAAAGTTTCAAATTCATAAGTACCGTTGTGCTGTTTTCGCCCTGCGTTAAAAGCTGCTTCAGCCCATTGTTGTTTGTAGGCTTCCATGGCGTTGAGCAGGTCTTCGGCCGATATTTCGGGCAGGCCATCGGAGCCGGTAGTATTGTAGCTGTTTAATATTTCTTCCTTACTTTTCATTCGGTATTAATGGTTCATGAAATCTGTTGATATTCAGTTTTTCAATCTGTTATTAAAATTAAAAGGATGCCAAATTAATGACATCCTTTTAATTTTTAAGCTTTCAAACTTTTATTTACACTTCAGACAAACTCTCCAATACATCCATATCATCCTCTGATAATTGAATATCGGCAGTTTTCATATTTTCTTCCAGGTGCTTAACACTTGATGTACCCGGAATGAGCAGGATGTTTGGCGAATGGTGCAGCAGCCAGCTTAATGCCACCTGGTGAATGGTAGCATCATGTTTGGCAGCAATGCGACTTAAGATAGCTTCGCCCTGTACATTGCCGCCACCAAGCGGAAACCATGGAATAAAGGCGATGTTATGATCACGGGTATACTCCAGTTCGGCTTCCCATTTGCGGTTATCAACGCTGTACATATTTTGAACTGAAACAACTTCAAAGTATTGTTGGGCAAGCTTGATGTTCTCAACGCTTACTTCAGATAATCCTATATGCCTGATCTTACCTTCCTGCTGTGCTTTTTGTAAAAACTCAAATGACTTTTCGGCAGGTACTTTAGGATCGATGCGGTGCAATTGGTAAAGGTCTATGCGTTCAACCTGGAGGCGTTTCAGGCTGCCTTCAAGGGCTTCCTTCAAATGCGCAGGCGAAGAATCTACAGGCCACTCGTTGGGACCGGTACGTAACAAACCGCCCTTGGTGCCTATCAGCAGGTCGGCCGGGTATGGGTGCAGGGCTTCGGCAATTAATTCTTCCGATACATTTGGCCCGTAGCTGTCGGCCGTATCAATGAAATTAACACCCAGTTCAACAGCGCGTTTTAACACGCGGATGCTTTCTTCCTTGTCTTTCGGCGGGCCCCAGATACCGCTGCCGGTAATACGCATTGCACCGTAACCTAAACGATTAATGGTAATGTCGCCACCAATGGTGAACGTTTTTTCAAATGAACTTGTTGTGCTGGCCATGGTAATGTATTTTGTGTTGATTACTGTAAAGTTCAACTAAAAAACATCGCTATTGTTCATGGAATCTATAACACAAATGTCATTTTGAGAAACCTTCTTTGTGCGCAAATAATCACTAACATATAGCATATAAGCGCGCAAAGGCGCTAAGAAAAAACTTTGCGTCTTCGCGTCTTTGCGAGAAAAAGCTTTAATAAAGTATACTTAAATTATCGCCATGCCCCCAGTATCAATCCCATCAGGGTTAACGATACCACGCTGTAGCCGCCATTTATAAATATCAACCGCCAGCTTTTAAGCTCGAACAAACTATGAATGGCAATAGCACAAAATGTCCAGATGCCAGCAAGGAAACCCCATGCTGTTCCTAAAATAGCAGTAGTAGTTGGAGAAGCTAAGAATATAGCCAGATTTACGGCCATAATAATAGAAAAGAAAGCCGTAAAGCCAAAAGCCCGGCCTTTGTTTGATGCCTGAAGCTCGGCACTGCTCAGTTTATTATCTGCCATCCAGGCGTTAGCAAACAAGGCAGGTGAGTACCAGATACCGCCAACTAAAAACGCAGATAACGCTGCAACCACAACGGCCAGCCAATTGATGAGTTGAAAATTCATGATGATAATGTTTAAATTGAATTGGTGATACTAATATAATTAATAAAAGCTAAAAGCGGAATGCACAAAGCTTAAAGCTTTTTAAAAATAAGGACAAACAAAAGCCCTGACTGCTTTCGGCAATCAGGGCTTTTGAAAGTATCAGTAAAGCTTTGTGTTATACTATTTTACGTTGTAATGTATCACGCTGCGGCCTATGTTACCTTCGGCGTCAATCCCTTCAATTATAGCGCGGTATGAGCCCCGCTGGTCGCTGTTAAAGAAGCTGATAGTAGCAGTGCCGGTTGCTTTATCGGTAATTACGTTGGGTTTCCAGTAAATGGTATTGCGCAGGTCGCCGCCAAGTGTGCCGGCTTTGGACACATCGTATTTGGGCGAGTAAAAATCTTTGGCTTTGGTATAGCCCTGCACCGCAAAAGTGATCACGTTTTGTTTAGGGATAAGTTCCTGTAGCTGAGCAAGCGTTATCTTTTGTTTTTTGACAACCTTTTTGTTAATCACCAGTACGCCTTTGGTTTGGGTATTACGGTTAATGCCGCTTACACCATCGTTCAAGAAGATCTCTACCGATTCAACTTCGCTTGATTGAATGCTTGACAAAAAGTTGGCATCAACAGGTAAACTGCCTACATATACCTGTACCGGAGTTTTGCTGCCGGAATTGTAATCGCGGGTTATATAAAAGTTGTTATCAATATAAGTAAGGCCCATTGCCATGGTTTGTAAACAGTTTAACAGCAAAGGGCAACCCTGTAATTGTTGAGCCGATATTTCATGATCTGCCTGCATAGGTAAGCCTGCAAAAGTGCCATAATCGGCATGGCTTGCTTTTTTTACAATCTTAGTCGCCTTTACAACAACTTCTTTAATAGTACGTGAGCTTTGATATTGCTTATAGCTGTTTTGCAAATAAGGACGGAAAGTGCTGTCGATATTCAGGATCTCATCGGGGATGTTATTGTTTTTGCTCAATTTTTGATAAGCCTCGCCGTTAACCGATATTACCAGGTTACGTCCGTTGGGATTGTTACGGGCGCTCAGGGTAATTTTTGAAGTATCCGGTACATTCACGTTCGAGAATTTAAAATTGCCCGACATGTCGGTGATCGTTTCGGCAGAAAAGTTTTTATCAGGGATCAGCAGGCGCAGACTACCCTTAGCCACCGGTAAGCCAGTATTGGTCCTTAATGTTCCCATTACGTCAATGCCCTGTTCAGGCAGCAGGTAAATAGGTGGGTTTTTATCAGCCAGTATATCTTCGTAATCAAAACGACGGTAACCCTGGGTAAGCATTAAAATATCCAGGTTGGCCAGCTTGTCATCATCAGGCTTGTTGAAATAATAATTTGGTTTTTCGATATAACCTTTCAAATCTGAAGTAAGCAGCATATTGCTTAATATGGTTGATTCAGCATCTTCATTTGATGGCACGGTGCCATCATCAACAACAGCTACCGAAAAGCTGCCTTCAACCGGGGTTATATTGTTTTTTGCGGATAGCGTGATCTTAACGTTACCTCTTGTGGTATATGATGGCTTATCCGTTTTAAGGGCCAGGTTCATCTGGTCGTTATGCTGAATAAACACTATACGCTCACATAAGGCATACCCGCCCGATGAAAACAGGGTTACCTGCACAATACCTGTAGGGAATTTTGTTTTAGGAATATTGGCCGAATAAACTGTGCTTTGCAAAATGGTTTGCGCAGCATAATAAATAACACCGCCGCTTTGTGCTACCAGGTAAAAGCTTTTGTTTTGCTTACGCTGAAAAAACAAATCGTTGGCCGATATTTTTACGGTAAGGTTAGCCGGGTCATTGTTATAAACCGCAATATTTATCCCCATTGATTGCACACGCGGCAGGTTGTAAGAAGCCTGTGATCCATCGGGAAAAGTGATGTTTGCTTTGTATGATCGTTCAATATCGGGAGAGATGGCAAATACGCCCATACCTAAATGTGCACTGCTGATCTGGGCAATTTCGGCGCCTTTGTCGTCAATAATACTTCCTTTAATATCAACACCCATTCCGCTTGAGGCGATGGCCTTAAAGGCAACTTTGGTACGTACCCCGTTGGTTAACTGGCCCCCTTCCGGAAAAAATTGCACATCATAACCCTTAACGGCCGTGCGCATGGAAAAGCTGCTGCTGATGGTTTTACGGTCGCCAACATCAATAGCAGTAACCAGGATGCCACCGGTAATTACATCGGCCTGGGTTTCGGGCAGGTCAACCTGCAATACGCCTTTATCATCGGTAGTGCCCCGGCCCTTGCTTACAGGGTCGCCGTTTTTCATGAGCTGCCAGCTTACCTTTTTATTTGCATAAGGGGAGCTGTCCGGGCCTTTGTAAAGGATGGTAGCATCAACCTTTACGCCTGTTTTTTTGCTTGAGCTTTTATAGGTGATATTGGTGCGCACCTGGTTATCAATGGCGTTGCCAACATTAAAAGTATGGTCATAAAAATAGTCAGGGTCAAAATTGCGCATCCAGTTGGTATAACTGCGCAGGCGGTAAGCCCCTTGCTTATAGGTATCGCCGTTGAGCACAATATTGCCGCTTGCAAAACCATTGGTAACCGCAATACGCTGACTTTCAACTACCGAATCCCGGTTGTTGATCAGGTCGACATATACAATGCGGCTTAGTGCCGATGGCTGGTGCTTTTCAATAGTTACATAAGCCTTAAACCAAATGGTATCGCCAACAGCATAGTAAGGTTTATCTGTATGCAGGTAAACTTTCTCAATTGGATAGCTGCTGTTAAACTTGCTGGTTTTTTCAATTATGGTAGTTAGGGGGATGCTATCCTGCTGGGCAAAAACAGATGCACCAAAGGCAGTTAACAGGCATAATAGGAGTAAAAATCGACGTATGATCATCAATATAAATTAAAGGAGTAACAGGGGCTAATATAAACATTTAGCCGTATTGCATTTTTAGCAGCCGTTTATTTAACACTTTTTTACAAATGCCTTTTTGGCCGGTCGGCGAAAATTAAACGCTAAAAGCTATACGCTTATACAAAATAGCACAATTGTTACTTAGCTGCAGTTTTAGCCTTGCCCTCAACATGTACCGAAACCGTACTTGAATGGATCATGCCCAGGGTGGTACCCGGTTTTACGTTGAGGTAAAACTTAAAGTAACTTTCTATTACAGCTTTGGATGTGTGAATATAGTCGGCCTCTCTTTCTTCATCTCCGTTAAATCCAACAAGGGGGATACCGTAGTATAAATTACCCTTGTCGTCAATATACATGGTAAAGGAATAATAGAAATCTTTAAAGGCGTTTTTGATCACGATATCATAGGTAGGGTCAAGGTAATCGTCAGAGTTATCAAAGTTATTGAGAATATCGGGTTTGGTGGTTCGGCGCGATACCGTAACCAGCGGACTTTTACTGGTTATGATGGCCGGCTGCCTTGCGGCGAATGCTTTGGTATAATCGGCATTAGCCTTTGCCGATAAGGAACGGATAAATGAAGTGTCCTTACTGCTGGGGTGCCTTAATATCGAAGTATCAGTATGTAAAACATTTTTAATGTAGTTATCGGCATAAAAACGCATAAAAACCTTAGTACCTTTAACATCCAGCGAGTCGCCTTGCTGGATCAGGATCTCCATGGTGATACTGTCTTTGTTGATCTTCCTGACCTTTAACCATGAGCGGGCGGCGTTAAATATAGAATCGTATCCGCGCGTAAGCGGAAAATTGATAAACGCATTTTTAGTGGGACTGAAAATACTTATGGAATCGTCCGACACAAATTTTAGCTTCCACTGGGGTTCCAGCTGATAACCATATTCATTGAATGAGAGGCCATTTCGCTGGCGTCTTGATACTTCAGAGTAATTGATGCCATTGTAGGGTTTAAAAGAAATAAGCTCCCTTTTCTTTTTACCTGACTGGCTATTGCCGCAGCTTGAAATGCAGGCAGATAATATGATGAACAGCCCGAATGCTGCCGATTTTATTGTTTTAAGATTGATGAATAGCATTGCCGCTAAAGATATAGATAATTCAATAAACGGTTAAAAAAACAGGGAAATAGCGCTATAGTACATCATTGTAAGTTTTTTGTTAACCTGTACTCCCGCGGTTTGCCGGTAACATGGACTGCTATTTCACTTGTATGTGTTATGCCAAGCGTTTTGCCGGGGATTAAATGAAGATAGTATTTGAGATAGCTATCCATTACAGCTTTTGACAGGTGGATGTAAGTAGCTTTACGGTTTTCTTCTAAAAATACGGTAAGTGGTCTTCCGTAATGCATTTGGCCGGTTGGGTCAACAAATATCGAAAAGGAATAGTAAAAATTGGTGTAGGCTTTATCGACGGTAATATCAAATTCGGGTCCCATGTAATCGTCAGATGTGTCGAAATTGTTGAGCATGGTTGGCTCTGTATGGCGTTTGCTAATGGTAACCAATGCGCTTTTACTTTTAAGCTCCACAGGTTGCCGGGCGGCAAAGGCCTTGTCAACGTTTTTATTTGCGGCATCGGCTAACCATTGTATGTAAACGGAGTCTTTTCGGCTTGGACTTTTGCATTTACTTATATCGCCATGAAGTACGTTTTTAATATAATTATTAGCATAAAAAATCATGTAAACTTTGGCGCCGCGGGTATCAACCGAGTCGCCATATGCTTTGAGCAACTCAATGATCATACTGTCCCTGGTCATTGTTTTAACTTTGAGCCAGGTGCGTGCCGTATTAAAAATAGAATCGTAACCACGGCTGAGCGGAAAGTTAATAAACTGCTTTTTTGTAGGGCTGTAAATACTGGTTGAGTCGTTTGAAACGAATTTCATTTTCCATTGTGGTTCCATCTGATAGCCGAAATTGTTAAAGGAAAGCCCATCCTGCGAACGCCGGGCAATTTCGGTATAGCTGATGCCGAAAACGGGTTTGAAGGAAATCAGGTCTTTTTCGCCGCTGTGTTTAACAATATTACGTTGTTTGCAGCCGAAACAAAACAAGATCAATATAATGCCGGTTAGGTTTGTGATAGGTTTGGTGAGTATCATATAGGTATAGTATACTATAAATATATGATAATTATAAACGCTCAAATGTTAAATAATGCTAAAATTGCAGGCTAAAACCAATCTGATGGGAGTAGAAATAGAACGTAAGTTTTTGGTAGATCACGAAAAATGGCGGCAAGTGGCAAAGCCTGATGCCATGCATTTCAGACAGGGGTATATTTTTAGCGATGAAAAGAAAACCATCAGGGTGCGGGTTACTGATACCGAAGCGTATATCACTATAAAAGGAAGTACGGCAGGTTTTAGCCGCAGCGAGTTTGAATATACTATCCCCACAACTGATGGTATTCAGCTGCTCGATAACTTCGCAGCCTCCGAATTGGAAAAATACCGCTACTGTATCACCTATGCCGGTAAACTCTGGGAAGTTGATGAGTTTTTGGGCGATAACCAGGGGCTGCTGATGGCCGAGATCGAGCTCGACAGCGAGGATGAAGAATTTGATTTACCACCCTGGGTAACAACCGAGGTAACCAGCGATAAGCGATATTACAATTCCTTTTTAAGCGTCAATCCGTTTAAAAGCTGGTAGCAGGGCTTTCAGGCACATTCCGGTAAGCCCAGCAGGTAATCAGGTTCCGATTCGTCATATACTGTTTTAACATACTTATTGCCCTTGGGGCAAACGGCAGGGATCAGGCTGGTTTTATTTCCCTTGCTATCTATGATGTAAGCTTCACCATCTTCGTTCTTGATCCAGTCGTAAAGTTTCGATCTATCGGTAAGGCCTTTTACATTGATCCGTTCGTTGATCCATTCAAGCGCGTCTATAGCCACATAAGGATTGTCATGTGGTTTGGTGTCGGTTTTTATACATACTATACGTACTGCCATTGTATTATTTACATTAAATGTTCAGGTGCGATAAAAATATGGCAAAAAGCAATACCCCGAAATAGGTATAATCACCCAATTTTCACTACGTAAAATTACCTATAGCACAGGTGCAGCTACCTGTTGCAATCGGTACTGAACAACTGAAAAAACTTAAAGCAGACAGGAATATCGGCACTTTCTTTTTTAAAGCCCTTTATGGCAAACAAACCGATATAGCGGGGATGCATATCAATGTCCTGGCTTATAACTTCCTTAAAAGCAGTGTTTTCAATCGATCCCCCTGCATACAGGAAACGAAACCGGCTGCCATGTTTTTCGATCCTGAGCGCTGTATTTTGCAGGTTTTTGAATAAGCCGGGATGGCCATTTGCACTATCGGGGTAAAATACAACATGGTGGGCTATCTCTTCGGGTTTGCCAAAGCCGTTGCCAAGCGAAGTGATTGCTTGCACCAAAATTTCGTGCGGACGGGTATATCCGCCAAAAAAATCATTGTAGGCCAATGAAAGCCGGATGCTTTTACCATTGAAAGTAGTGTCCTCTAAAAGCAGGATGCCGGCCTGCTGCCACTCCTGGTGCGGGATGAAATTATCAAGATGGATTTCGGCTGTGAAACAATCTGAAGGGATGCTGCGAAGCAGCAGGTTGCTAATCCCCGGTTTTCTGCCTGCCTCCGGCCAGTTATCACCCTCGAGCGTAAATAAGGTGAGTGCGTCTGGTTTTTCGTTTTTTCTTTTCCAGTAGATATTGTCTTTAGCCTGTTCAAACCAACCATTGTTTTCGAGTGCCTGATCGCTGACATTGCTAAAATTATCCGTAAATGTTTGGCTTGATGATTTGCCGCTACGGAATATGAAAAATAGTATAAGTGAAGCCACTGTTATAATTGCAATAACTACTCCCGCAACCGGGAAAGCCTTTGATTTGGCTGTTGGTTTTTCTGCGGGTTGAAATTGCTTCCGGTACAAAAACCAGTAGGGGTGATGGCTTTCGTTGTCTTTCCGTTTAATTTCATTGGTATACGGTGCGCCCAATACATAGCGGGCCAGCGTATCCAGCGTAGCTGTTGATGGATTTTCCTGCTTTACCGAATTACCGTCCAATACAAAGAACGAGTAGTTTTTTACACTTTTCCAGCCAATGCTCAAC
The DNA here is from genome assembly GCF_042434235.1 of Mucilaginibacter angelicae. Classification (NCBI taxonomy): domain Bacteria; kingdom Pseudomonadati; phylum Bacteroidota; class Sphingobacteriia; order Sphingobacteriales; family Sphingobacteriaceae; genus Mucilaginibacter; species Mucilaginibacter angelicae. The sequence continues at coordinate 22,532 of NZ_JBHLTS010000060.1, forward strand.
CCGGTAAGTTCATTGATATGGTTGGTGAAAACACGGCTTTCCGTTTCTGTCATAGGTGTATCCAGCACATTGCCAAAGCATTTTTTGTATGCCTCCTTAAATAATGCCGCAAAAACTAAAAAATCCTGTTCGGTCATAAAGTGTTGATCTTTAATTTTTTGTGTTTCGGAACGAAGATTTCCGCCACATTTCCGCTCCGGTTACGCATGGCCCCAGTTAGTCCAAAGATATTTACAAAACGGTTGTAAAGACAGTGTTTTTTAATCAGCAGAAAAAATAAATATCAATAAACACAGATATGAAAACCAGGCTCATCATTATTGTTGCATGTTGTTTTTGGACAATGGCAAGCGCACAAAACCTGCAGTTACATTACGATTTAAGGCATACGGTTGATCCCGCACATAACCCGAAAAATTTCCCTACCCTGTACTTTGAATATTTTAAATCGATGAAAAAAGCTAACGATTCGTCAATAATCAAACCCGGATCTTTCTTCTTAAAGGTACAAACCGATATGCAGGGTGCTAATGATAACATAGGTAAGTCATACATCCAGGTATCGCAAAGTTTTAAACTGTGGAAGCCCGAGGTTTACCTGAGCCTGCAATACAGCGGCGGTTTGGGTGTAACCGAGCCGCGGCAATACAGTTACTATATTACCAACGCACTTTCTGCAGGGCCTGTTTATGGCTTTCAATGGCAGAGGGCTTATTTCAGCGCGGGTTTAAGCTATACCCGTAACCTGTTGAAAAGCCCAAGCAATGATTTTTTAGCTTCATTTTACTGGGGTAAAGGATTTTTTAATTACAAGCTGGAGTTTAACGGCGATTTTGAATTGTATAGCATTAATAAGAACCAGGGAGATGAGGCCACCCAAAATCTGCACGGTAAACGGATCTCCTTTTTTGGCGAACCGCAGCTGTGGTTCAATATCAATAAAACAGTTGGGATAGGCGCAAGGCTAAATATGTTTTATCATGTTGTAACTACCGAGGATGTTTTTCAAAATTATCCGACTGTGGCAGTTAGGTTTAAATTATGAACCTTGATTTTCCTACTGTTTTAATCGTAGAGACGCATAATTGTGTCTCACGCATAAAGGCCGGAAATGCAAATCGGCTTTGTATATTCGGAGACGCATGTGATGCGTCTCTACAAAAAATAAAAATCTATTGCGTAACCAAAAGGTTTCATTTATATTTGTAACCGAACGGTTTCATATGGCCGTTTGTTTACTATGCGAAGAGATGTTTTCCAGGCCATTGCGGATCCTACCCGGCGTGAGATTATTAACCTGCTGGCTTACCGCGAGATGAACCTTAATGCCGTGGCCGATAATTTTGATATCAGTCGCCCTGCTGTATCCAAGCACATAAAGATATTGACCCAATGTGGTTTGCTTGTTATTAAACAGCAGGGCCGGGAGCGCTATTGCCATGCCGATCTGAAGCAGTTAAAACAGGTTACCGAATGGGCGGAGCAATACCGCCAGTTCTGGACGCAAAAACTTGATGCCCTGGACGGTTTTTTGATCAACGAACAAAACACAGATAACCATAAAAACAACAAACTATGAGTACGCAACCATTTGTAATTGAAAGGATTTATGCAGCGCCCATCCAAAAAGTATGGGAAGTCATTACCGTTAGGGAAAAAATGAAAGAATGGTATTTTGACCTTGCCGAATTTAAACCCGAAGTAGGTTTTGAATTTGAGTTTATCGGGGGAGACGAAAATAAGCAATACCTTCATCTATGCCGGGTAACCAAAATTGATGAGGGTAAAACCATTGCCTATACCTGGCGCTATGATGGTTATGAAGGCGAATCGGAAGTTACCTGGGAACTTTTTCCGGAAGGGGAGGGTACAAAACTGGTACTTACCCACAGCGGCCTCGAAACCTTCCCGCCGCTGGATGCCTTCAAAAAAGAAAATTTTGCTGCAGGCTGGACACATATTACGGGGATTTCGCTTAAAGAATATTTGGAAAAATAAGACCGGTAATAATTAGAAGCTTTGCTTAAAAGGAGGTTTTTATATTTTTTAACTGCTTTTAAGATTAAAAAAACAAAGCCGGGCATTTGCCCGGCTTCATAATTAAAACAATATGATAAGGAGATCTCTGCTAATAATCTCTAACCTCCAGGGATTAACACTAAAACACCTGTTCAAACTGGTTAACACCATCTTTGCTTTCCAGTAAAGAGTGGCCCATTAAAAACTCATCAACCTTGCGGGCGGCTTCACGGCCTTCTGATATGGCCCAAACAACCAATGATTGTCCGCGGCGCATGTCTCCGGCTGTAAATACCTTGCTTATGTTGGTGCGGTAAACGCCTTCTTTAGCCTTAACGTTTTTACGTTCGTCAATATCAACACCCAGCTGGCTGATGAAAGTATCATGCTGCGGGTGTAAAAAGCCCATAGCAAGGAATACACGCTGACAAGGGATTTCACGTTCCGAACCTTCAACTACATGGAATTTCACCGGGCGGCCCATAAAATCCTGTTCCCATTCCACGTCAACCACTTTCAGTGCGCGCAGATTGCCTTCTTCATCACCTAAAAACTCTAACGTGTTAACACCCCAGAAACGGTCGGCGCCTTCTTCGTGCGAGCTCGTGGTTTTAAGCACCATTGGGTAAGTAGGCCATGGCATGTGCTGTGTACGCTGGGCAGGTGGCTGGAACATTACCTCAAATTGTTTGATTGATGCAGCACCCTGGCGGTTTGAAGTACCCACACAGTCCGATCCGGTGTCGCCACCGCCAATTACCACTACGTCTTTACCGGTAGCTATGATTTCTTCAACGGTAACATCAATATTGCTTACGCGTTTGTTTTGCTGTTTCAGGAAGTCCATCGCAAAATGGATGCCTTTCAATTCCCTGCCGGGAATGTGCAGGTTACGCGGTATGGTTGAACCGCCTGCCAAAATCACGGCATCGTTGTTACGTACCAGTTCATCGGCAGCCACGTTTACACCAACCTCGCTGTTGTATTTGAACACAACACCATCTTTCTCCATTACAGCAACACGGCGTTCAACAACCCATTTTTCCAGTTTAAAATCGGGGATACCGTAGCGTAATAAACCACCTGCGCGGTCGTCACGTTCGTAAACGGTAACGGTATGGCCAACTTTTACCAGTTGAGCTGCTGCGGCAAGACCTGCGGGGCCTGAACCTACAACCGCTACCTTTTTGCCTGTTTTAACAAGCGGAGCGGTTGGCTTTACGAGGTTTTTCTCGTAAGCAATCTCGATGATATGGCGCTCAATTTCCTCAATAGCAACAGGTGGCTTGTTAATACCTAACACACATGCCGATTCGCATGGGGCAGGGCAGATGCGGCCTGTAAACTCGGGGAAGTTATTGGTTGATGATAATATGTGGTATGCCTCTTCCCAGTTTTTACGATACACGGCATCGTTAAACTCAGGGATGATATTACCAAGCGGGCATCCCGAATGGCAGAAAGGGATACCGCAATTCATACACCTTGCCGATTGCTGGTTAAGCTTCTCTTCGGTATATAAATTAACAAATTCGTTATAATTTTTAACGCGTTCAGCAGCCGGAACTTTTGATGGAAGTTCGCGATTAAACTCCTGAAATCCTGTAGGTTTTCCCATTTCTTAGCCTATAGTTTGATATTGTAATTTCTCTAATACTTTTTTATACTCTCTTGGATACACCTTCACAAACTGCGTTGAGGCTTCATCCCAGTTATTCAGGATCTGTTGTGCAAGCTTGCTGCCTGTCAGGCTGATGTGCTTGCGCAGCAGGGTAAGGATCTGCTCTTCGTCCTGTACGCTTAGCGGATCAAGGTCAACCATTTCGGTATTGCAGTTTTCGGCAAATTTGCCTTCAGGGTTATAAACCCAGGCTATGCCACCACTCATACCGGCTGCAAAGTTGCGGCCTGTTTGACCAAGGATCAGCGCACGGCCGCCGGTCATGTACTCGCAACCGTGATCGCCTATACCTTCAACAACAGTTGTAGCGCCCGAGTTACGTACCGCGAAACGCTCGCCGGCCATACCACCGATGAACAACTCACCTGAAGTAGCGCCATAAAGGGCTACGTTACCGATGATGATATTTTCTTCGGGTGTAAAGGTTGCGTTTGCTGCCTGGTATACTGCTATCTGAGCACCTGAAAGGCCTTTACCTACGTAGTCGTTAGCTTCGCCTTCCAGCTCAAACGAAATGCCTTTGGTAGCAAAAGCTGCAAAGCTTTGACCAGCCGAACCTTTGAACTTGTAATTGATAGTATTATCAGGTAAACCAGTTGAACCATACACTTTCGAGATCTCGTTTGATAACAGGGTACCAATAGTACGGTTAACGTTGATCACATCGAATGAAGCAAATACCGGGGTTTTATCTTCAATAGCTGGTTTAGCGGTTTCCCACAGTTTCCAGTCAAGGATATCGGCCATGCCATGATCCTGCGATTCGCTGTTGTACAAGGTCATGCCTTTGGTATTGGTAACCGGGTGCAGGATGCCGCTAAGGTCGATCTTTTTGGCTTTCCAGCTTTGCAGGTTATCTTTCACTTTCAAGAACTGTACGCGGCCAACCATTTCATGAATAGTGCGGAAACCAAGCTCGGCCATGATCTCGCGTAACTCTTCGGCCATAAAGCGGAACAGGTTAACAACGTGCTCAGGTTTGCCTGAGAATAATTTACGCAGTTCAGGATCCTGGGTAGCAACACCTACAGGGCAGGTGTTCAAATGGCATTTACGCATCATGATACAGCCGCCTGCAACAAGGGCAGCAGTAGCTACACCCCATTCTTCGGCACCCATCAGGGCTGCAATTGCCAAATCCCGACCGGTTTTCAGCTGACCATCTGTTTGCAGCACTACGCGGCTGCGCAGTTTGTTACGTACCAGTGTTTGGTGAGCCTCGGTTAAGCCAAGCTCCCATGGTAAGCCTGCATGTTTGATGGAGCTTATTGGCGATGCACCGGTACCACCATCATATCCGGCAATCAGGATCACATCGGCATGTGCTTTGGCAACACCGGCTGCAATAGTGCCTACACCTGCTTTTGATACCAATTTAACGTTGATACGGGCAGCACGGTTAGCATTTTTAAGGTCGAAGATAAGCTGTGCCAAATCTTCGATTGAGTAAATATCGTGGTGCGGCGGAGGCGAGATCAAACCTACACCCGGAGTTGAGTGACGGGTTTTAGCAATCCAGTCGTCAACCTTGTGACCCGGCAGCTGACCGCCTTCGCCAGGTTTTGCACCCTGCGCCATTTTTATCTGTAACTCATCGGCATTAGTCAGGTAGTTTGAGGTAACCCCGAAACGGCCTGATGCTACCTGTTTAATAGCTGAACGTAACGAATCGCCGTTTGGCAATTTGTCGTAACGCATTTCGTCCTCACCGCCTTCGCCGGTGTTGCTTTTACCGCCAATGCGGTTCATGGCAATGGCCATGGTGCTGTGCGCCTCGTGCGAGATAGAGCCGAACGACATAGCACCTGTAGCAAAACGCTTCATAATGCTTTCGGCAGGTTCAACCTCGTCAATGCTGATAGATTCACGGTGGTGGGCAAAATCAAGCAGGCCACGGATAGTGAAATGTTTTTCGGTTTGCTCGTTAACCGCTTTAGCGTAGTTTTTGTACACCTCGTAGTTGTTACTACGGGTAGCGTGCTGCAACAGGTGAACGGTAGTAGGGTTAAACAAGTGGGCTTCGCCGCGGCGTTTCCACTGGTAAATACCTCCTTCGGGCAACAGGTTGTCGGCACCTTTGGCCTCAAAGCCCATTTTGTGTTTGCAAAGTGCTTCGCGGGCAATTTCGTCAAGGCCTAAACCGCCTATACGGGTAACCGCACCATGGAAGTATTTATCAACAACGGTTTTGTTCAGACCAAGGATCTCAAATACCTGAGCACCGTGGTATGACTGCAATGTTGAGATTCCCATTTTTGAGAAGATCTTCAACAAGCCATCGTTAATAGATTTAACGTAGTTGTTTTGCAGTTTTTTAAGCTCGTAGCTGGTTTCAAGGCTGCCATTGTTCTTAAGCGTTTCGATGGTTGAAAGCGCCAGGTATGGGTTAATAGCAGTAGCACCGAAGGCCAGCAAGCAGGCAAAGTGGTGTACTTCCCAGGCATCACCAGTTTCAACAACCAGGCCTACAGCGCCACGGCGGCCCTTGCGGATCAGGTGGTGGTGTACGGCAGATACCGCCAACAGGGTAGGGATAGGGGCATGCTCAGAGTCAACCGCGCGATCCGAAAGGATCAATACCTCGAAGCCGTCATCAACAGCATCTTCGGCGTAACGGCAAAGGCGTGCAATACCTTTTTCCAGTGAGCCCGGCAGGCCATCGGCCTTAAAGTAAGTTTGCAGTGTTTTAGCGTGGAACAGGCCGGTATCAATACTACGCAGTTTTTCTAACTGGTGATTTTTTAATATCGGGTGTTTTAATACCACGCAATGACAATGCATTTTATCTTCATCCAGCAGGTTACCGTTGTTACCGATGAAGGTAGCAAGGCTCATCACCAAACGCTCACGAATTGGATCGATAGGCGGGTTGGTTACCTGTGCGAAGAATTGTTTAAAGTAGCTTGACAGGTGCTGAGGCTTGTCAGATAGGATAGCCAAAGGTACATCTGTACCCATTGAGCCTACCGGTTCTTTGCCATCAAGCGCCATTGGCTTAATGATGGTGTCGATATCCTCACGGCTGTAGCCGAATACCTGCTGGTAACGGTATACCGAAGCTTCAGAAAGGCTGGCGAAAGCCAAACGTGGCTCTGTAAGCTCGCTCAGGTTAATTTTATAGTTTTCCAGCCAGCGGCCGTAAGGCTGTTGCGATGCAATTTGTTTTTTAATCTCTTCATCAGTAATGATGCGGCCTTTTTCAGTGTCGATCAATAGCATTTTACCCGGCTGTAAACGGCCTTTGCGTAAAACGGTACTTTCGTCGATAGCTAAAGTACCTGCTTCTGATGCTGCAATAGCACGGCCGTCGTTGGTGATCACATAACGCAATGGGCGGAGGCCGTTACGGTCAAGCAGGGCGCCTACCAGTTTACCATCGGTAAAGGTAATGGCTGCCGGGCCATCCCAAGGCTCCATCAGGGTTGCGTGAAATTCGTAGAATGCTTTTTTAAGCGGATCCATGGCCTCGTTGCCGTCCCATGCCTCGGGTACCAGCATCATCATTACGTGCGGTAATGAACGGCCAGAGTGTAGCAGGATCTCGATAATATTATCCAAACAGGCCGAGTCCGACTGGTTATTATCAATCACAGGCAGCAGCATTTCCATTTCTTCGGCAGTAAAGTATGACGAAGCGTATGATTTTAAGCCGGCATAAAACCAGTTTAAGTTACCTGTTAAGGTATTGATCTCGCCGTTATGTGCAATTAAGCGGAATGGCTGGGCCAGTTTCCATGAAGGGAAAGTATTGGTTGAGAAACGCGAGTGGATCATGGCAAAGCCCGATGCAATACGCGGATCAGAAAGATCGGTATAGTATTTGCGCAGCTGGTACGTAGTAAGCTGGCCTTTGTAAATGATTGTTTTACAGCTTAGTGATGTAAAATAAAAATTTTCGGAAGCACCGGCCACGGTTTCTGTAATGGTTTTATTGATATACCTCCTGAGCACGAACAGTTTACGCTCAAAATCATCGGCATTAGTAATATGATGCGGACGGGCAATATAAATTTGCTCAACATCAGGTTCGGCCTGGCGGGCTGTTTCACCAATAACTGATGAATCAACTGTAAGTTTACGCTCGCCCAGTTTATGCAAACCTAATTTTTCGATTGCGTTGTTAATAATATTACGGCAGGCCTTTTTCTGGGCCGAATCTTTGGGTAAGAAGATCATACCTACACCATACTCACCGGGTTCCGGCAGGCTGATTTCAAGGTTTGAGCATTCTTCCATTAAAAACTCATGGGGCAATTGTATTAATATACCCGCACCGTCCCCGCTTTCGGGGTCGCATCCGCACGCACCACGGTGTTCCATGTTTTCGAGCATGGTTAACGCGTTATCAATGATCTGGTTGGTTTTATGACCGTTTATATTGGCTATAAATCCCGTTCCGCACGAATCGTGTTCAAATTCCGGTCTGTAAAGACCCTGGTGGCTATCAGTTTGATCCATTGTTTAAATTAAACCGTTTATAATTTTTATAAGGGGTGTAACCACGAAGTTACCAAAACTCAAATAAATTATAAAATTTACGGTAATTTTTAAAGATTTCTAAAAAATCAATTATTTAAATCATAATTATTTAACATTATATCAACAAAAAGAGTTAAATATTATGATATGCAAAATGAAAGTACGAAAAAATTTATTTAGAATCAATATAAAGTTGCAGTAACTTCCGTTAATTCATTTATTAAAGCTGCAAACTATGCTATAACCAAATAAAATTTTGCTGCTTTTGCCTATATAGATGGTAGAACTTGTTTGAAGAGATCATGGTTGATGGTTCATAGATCATGGTTAATAGTGGAGCATATGTAGTTTATGAGATTGGCTTTGTAATATGGCCGTGAAAAGAGGAAGGGGTAAACAGGTCAATCCTGTGAATTCGTTAATCCTATAAATCAAGGTTCAGAAAAAGCGTTAGGGATGGAAGCGGATACCGGCCAATGAGCGTAATGTCTGCAGGCGTATGAGCGTACAGCCCGGGCCGCAGGTAACGCCCATGATAGAGATTAGGGGCTTATAAAATTAAAAATTCTATCCATCAGGTCATTGCGAGGAACCATCAGGGGAACCCTGGAAAAAATCGTGATGACATGTAAAATATATTTTAGGGATGTTGCGCGTGGGCCGCGTTAGATTCTGTGTTGATATGCAAAAGTTATTTTTTTATTTTTGTGTCTTAGGCGGCTTTATGTTAGCCTGTTTAGGGCAGTCCTTCTATTGAGGTGACTGCTCTAACTATTTTGGTCTA
>NZ_JBHLTS010000061.1:0-32517 GCF_042434235.1 Mucilaginibacter angelicae
ACTTCCATTGAGGGTCGTAGGAGACTACTACGTTGATAGGTCATAGGTATAAAGGTGGTGACATCATAGCCGAGTGATACTAATTGCCCGAAGCTTTCTTCAGATAGAAATAGGGTGAGTGGTTGATTAAGTTGATTGAGAGAGTGGTTGCAAAATCGCAAACAAAAACAACGAAATTGATCATTCACCTGAAACAAACAAAAACAACGAATGCTGTTGTTTTCTCTTAAATTCAATCACTTCTTTCAATAATATGTCATTGTTTGGTGGTTCATTAGTTCATCGGTGTCATTGGTTCATTAGTAACCAGATAACGAAAGAATAACGAGCAATAACAAACAAATAAAATATCGGTACAAAGGAGAAATTCAGCAGTATGCTCAGACCAATGAACAACTGAACGAATGAACCAATGAACCAAAAGAAATTCAGGTGCCTATATCGGCGGTGTCTACCTCTTCCCATTCCGAACAGAGAAGTCAAGCCCGCCAGAGCCGATGGTACTGCGGTAAAACGTGGGAGAGTAGGTCGGTGCCAACCTTTATCACCTTTAATGGTGCAACAAATCGCAAAAGCCTTAGTCAACAACTAAGGCTTTTTGCGTTGAACGCACTTTGCAAACCCTCTATTAGTTTCTCGCAAAGGCGCCAAGACGCAAAGCGAATATTTATATGGGACGGAGCCAACAAAAAAATATACGTTAACACACATACTTTTTATTGAGTTAATGAAAACCTGAACTCATTTTTTTATGTTTGCGCTTCCAAAAATCAGCCCGATGGAATTTGAAAAATTAGCAGCCCAAATTAGATTAGAAATAGCCAAACTGGATACCACGCCCGAGCTCGACAAGATCAACAAGGCTTTCGACGAGAAGATCCGCAAGGTGGAGGAAGCCCGCCGCGAAAAGCTGGCTACCGTGCCCGATAACGCCGTTGAAAGGAAGAAACTGATAGCCGCCCTCGAAGCCCTGGGCGAAAAATATGTTGAACCTGCCAAAAAGAAGAGCAAGGAATAAAAGTATTGGGTTAGGTAGAAGAATTTGAAGAAGGTCGGCCGGGTTTGGCGGGCCTTTTTTTGTTTTAACACTTGCCGGTACCTGCTGTTCAATTTTTGAAAGTGTAAACACTTTGTATTTTTCTATAAAATTGAACTCCTGATAATCAGCGCTTTATAAATTGGTAAATCAGCTTAAAATCCTGGTTTGAACAGATTGTGTTTGATAATCAGTTGTTTATGGAAATTGATTTTTAAACGCTGAACACTTCGTTTTTAAAAACTGAACACTGACAAAATGGTGCCACCATTGGGGGACTTTTTAGCAGGTAAATTTGAGTGCCTTTCATGATTGCCGGTTGGTTAGCGGCAAATAACGATGGATGTTTCCTGCTTTTCAGGCACGGGATGGGGCAATTTTTTTTTATGGACCATACTACAGAAAAACCGTTGGTTATTCAGATGATTCAAAATGATGTGAGGGAAACGGCGGATAAGCTTGCGCGCAAGGGGCAGGTGGCTTTTTCCGACCCGGATGCTGTGGTTGAGCTGTTTGATATTTACCCGGCCAATGAGTGGATGGCTATGGAAACTGAACACGAAACGCCTCAAATGCTGTTTGGCAACTTTTGGCTGGAGGGCGAACTGTGCATCCTGTTTGCTGATACCAATATGGGCAAAAGCCTGCTGGCTGTGCAGCTTGCCGACAGCATTACCCGCGGCGAACCCATTGCTCCCTTTACGCTTGGGGCCGAAGCCTCGCCGGTGTTGTATATTGATTTTGAACTTACCGGTAAGCAGTTTGAACAACGCTATACCGACGGCCAAAACCGGTACCATTTTGCCTCCGAATTTTACCGCGGCGAATACAACCAGTTTAACCGTGCAAGCTCGCACTATCAAAAGCTCGACAGGTATGTGATTGAGGCTTTAACGCGGGGCATTAAACGTACGGATGCCCGGGTGCTCATTATTGATAATATTACCTGCCTGCGCAACGGAACCGAGAGCGCCGGGGCTGCCCTGTTGCTGATGAAGGAACTGAAAAAGCTTAAAACCCGGCATGGGATAAGCATCCTGGTGCTGGCCCATACCCCTAAGCGTAACCCGCGGCTGCCGCTTAGCCGCAATGATTTGCAGGGGAGTAAAATGCTGATCAATTTCTGCGACAGCGCCTTTGCCATGGGCGAAAGCCATTCGATGCCCGGCCGGCGGTATTTAAAGCAGATTAAGCAACGCAGCACTGCCGAAACTTATGGCGCCGACAACGTATGCCTTGCTCAATTAGAACGGCATAACGGCTTTTTAAAGTTTGTTTTTACGGGGAATGATTGCGAGAAAAACCACCTGCGCGAAACCTCCAAACAAGAACGCGAACAGATGCGCCGGGAGGCCAAAAAATTAATCGACGAAGGTTTAAGCCAGCGGCAGGTGGCCGAGCGGCTTGGGATGAGTGCGGGGAATGTGAACAGGATGCTGAATAGGCTCCCGTAATCTTCCTCGGTAGGGGAGATTTGAAGCCTTTCCTTTGATGGAGGGACACGAGTACACCACGGTTTTGTCAATGCTTTATACTCCGCAATTCAAGGTTAGGTAGAAGAATTTTAAAAAGGTCTGTCCGTTTTGGCAGACCTTTTTTGGTTTATTTGTTTTAATGTTAAACAAATACTTAATTAGATTTTCGTGTCATCTTTAAATCTCTTGTACAGGGCAGCTCTACCAGAACTACCAGGCACAAAATTGTCTTTTGTAAAATCGCTGTCTTTTAGTCCAATCTTATCAAGAATAATCAAAAAATCAGGAACACTGGGAACTGCGCCAACATTGGTTTTAACAATATTAATGTAAACATCTTTTAGAAATATCATTAGAGCTGCAAAACCATTAGATCTATTCAGGATTAAATTGGCTTGAGGAGAGCCCCAAGCAGTGGGCCATTTTTTTTCTACAGCCTTGAAATAATTCCAAATAATCCGAGCTATTTCACCATCCTTTTCTTCAATGAAAAGATTTCTAAAAAGTAATTTCTTTAATTCCTCGTTATTTGCTTTTCTTGGTGAACCTCCAGCCTTATAGATATTACGATCCTTGACTTTATCAACTGTTATATAAGAGATTAAATTTTCAACAAAAGTAGCTTGACTAATAGTCTCTTTTTCCTTGTCATCTGCGGTGCCCAATATTTTAATTTTATCTTTAAATGGGCTGTCATTTTTCTCATTTAGAGCCTTGCAAATGTTGTGCGCTGTTTTTTGAGGGCTTCTAACTTTTGCAAACTCAAATAAATCATAAACCAAGGAATTATTCACTTTAGTTTGTGATTGATTAATAGTCGCAAATATTAGAGCTTGTTCTTCTAATTCAACATCTAAAAAGATTGTCAAATTCAGTTGAAATTTATTTCCTGGCTTTCCAAAACCTTCAAGTCCTTTTAACCTGTGTTGCCCATCTAATATTTTCGCAACATCTGTTTTATTTGTTATTCGCATGGTGTTGGTGTTGGCGTCATATGTCGTACTCTCGGAAGACATAGCGACAATAATACTTGTCGGAAATGTAGCATCTATTCCCTCTAAATATTTTTTTATTTTTCCGACTCGGCCGCCATCCAATGTACGTTGAATACCCATGTAGGTTTCGAGTTCACTTTCCTTTGAAGCCATGTGCCTAACATCTACAAGCGATATGCGCTCCAAATCGTCATAGTTCATCACCCCTACGTAAAATTTACCTATTGGTTGTGTTACCTCTAAGCATTTGATTTGTATATATTCTTTTTCCATAGCGTTAGCTTCCCAGTTGATTCATGATATTTTGTACCTCTTCTCCCGATTTTTTTACCACGTCAACTTTGGGTGGGCGCGCTTTAAAGTCTATTATTAAAGACCTGTAAGTAATTATTATTGATAAAAGTATTAACGAAAACGACATATAACGTACGAAGTGGACTGAGATGACAATACTATTTTGATCTTTTAGCAGCTCTCCAACTATATAAATCGCACAATACAATGTGGCAGCAATTATTATTAATACAAATGTTGACGGATACAGAATAGAATTATGCCATTTTTTAATATGTTCCTTATTGTCAGATAAGACAAATAAGGAACTGGACAATAACCCCGCACTGTATATGCAAAAATCTCCTCGATCAACAAATCCAATCCACTTGCTCGATTGGCTACAAGCAAATAAAATTATACTTCCCAAAATCAATGGTAACACGGCTCCCAAAATTGTCCAAAATGATGCATTAAAAGCCTTAGTTATATATTGTTTTTTCTTATAAGAATTAAAATCTTCCATTAATAAAATTGATTTATCCTTTGTCCTTTATTCTGCGATTTATGTTTAACGGTGTCCTATGATTAAGATAAAAGAGATTAAGTCGAGCTGCTTTTTATCAACCAATCATGAATTTCCTCAATAAATGATAGTTCCTCGCTCGTGACATAATAGGTGTGAGAGTTTTCATTTCTTATTCTGTTCAATTCAACTACCCATTTTGTTTTTGCCTCTTTTCCTCCACTTATTTTTTCTTCTCCTGGTTTGGTGAAAGTGCCTTCAAATAACTTTTGCCAATTTTTTAAAATGATTTCCCTGTAGTCTATTAGATGTAACTGATCCCAAGGTTCTTTTTCTTCGTCTTCATTGTCAATTTCCCTGTTTTTCTTCGCCGCTAAAGCAATTGCGTCTGAATATATTTTCTCTGGGACCCCTTTTTTGAACCAAGCTTTACCAAACTCATCTTCTAATTTTTGTCTGACAACAACCTTGAGATATTCATTTTCTATTTCTCTTATGTATAGAAACGCTGTTTCATTGTTTTCTTTTTCTTCTTTTTTTAGATAGTCATCAAGTCCTATAAAAAATATTTCAGGGTAGTCTTTTCTTACAGCTAATTGCAATGTCCTCCAATATTTGGCATCGCCAGGCATACCATACGCAGATTTTAACTCATTAATTTGGGATTCATTGAGCTCTCTATAAAATTTAATAACAGAGTCAAGATATGGTTTGATTTCGTCAAAGATGTCTTTCATTGATGAACTTTGATCAATCATTTCATGTTTAATCAAATGATTCACACAGTCATTCAAAATCATCACTATTCCATAGATACCCTTATTTATTACAATAATATTTCCTTCTTGATTCCACAAGTCGCTGAGCTCATCTTTAAGATAACCAAAACTTTTGATCAAAAAATCGGAGATATTTTGAAAAGCCTTATTTAGATGACCTGTATAAAATGTTCCCACTTTTTCGATCTCTTTAGCCTTAACTTTACCTAAGAAATCACTTTTTGATAGTGCTATACCTATCTGTTGGGTAGATATTGATTTTTTATCTTCACCAATTGAAATTTTATCATAAAGAGGAGAGCGCCGATCTTCTCCTAATTTTATAGCTATGCGCGACTTAAGAGCCTTTATTTGATCGATGTAGCTTTCAGAATCCCACAATAAATCCGCATCTAAAGTATTACGTAGATCTTTGGAGACAGGCTTTTGATTCTCATTTATCTGCATGAACAATTTGACCTGATCAGACCTGTCCAAATTCACTAATGCAACTACAGGAATAGTATTAGTATTTCGATATTTGGAATTAGCATATCCATATAGCCGATGTTGACCATCAATGATATATGCTGATCTATATTTTTTAGGAAGATGAAGTATTCCTATTCTTGAAATTGAATCCGGAACTTGGTTGGAGGCGCGTTCAAACACCAGAGAACCTTTAGTTGATACGATATTAATAATTACCGAGTTGGGAAAATACCCAGCCTCTTCTTCTATAAATTTATGAATCTCTTTTAATCTTGCTTTTTTAATAAGCCGTTGGTAGGTCGGCATCATATTTTCATGTGCCTTGTTACGGTGTAGTACATAGCCTATCTTTAGTAGTTTTTCCGGTTCAATAGAAAATGAATAATAGGTGTGGCCACCCATTTTTCCCTCTATGGCAGGGATTTTGTTTTCTAAATCCGGGATATCCTGACCGGCAAACAATGAACCTAATAACTGATAGCGAGCAGCTAAACCAAGTTGAGATTGTAAAGAATCGTAATAATCAATGACTTCCTCGGAAAAATGAATTCCATCAATTTTATTTAAAGCAGCTTCGTCTTCCTGTGAAATACCTATATTCCGGGTAGCTAAGATATATTTGAATTTTGGCTTAGCGCCAGGGTATAGAGCAAGAATAGTAGCTATTAATCCGGCTTTCTTATATTTAATTTGCTCAAGATGTTCATCAAAACTGCTTACACTGTTTTTGATGGACGATTGACAGTCAATTATGAGTACTGTTTCGTCATCCTTAGCAAAGATATCTATGTTGTGTACTGCTGAAAGATCTTTTTTATCACAAGATAAATTGAAGCTTTCTTTATTTAGGAATTTGAATCCTAATCGTGCAAATAATGACCATACCTTATCTTTAAATAGAGTATCATTGGGTTTAGGCTTTGATAGCTTAGTTTTCGACTTTAAGATTACATCTACCTCCCATCCTTCTTTTAGTTTATCCTCTATGATGGCTGCACCGTTATTAAAACTTTCTTTATACGAATCAAGCTTTTTTAATCGTAGTAATTGTGAAATTTCATCACCTGTTATCAGGTTTTCAAAAAATTTTGCTCGTAACTCTTCAGTCATAATGCTATGTTTGTAAAAACGAATTCGCTTATTTGTCCTCTTTTTGCTTTCAACCCACCTATACCGTTTGATCGGTTGAGAATTAATTTGGTGTCGCCTTTTTCAAAAATTTCATCGATGGTTGTATGAGCAGCGTTTGTTAAGATGTAATAGGCGCCTCTTTCCTTTACCTTTTCGATCATTTCGCTTAAACGTATCTGATCATTAAGAGAAAATATTTTCTCATTATATTTAACGAAGCCGTTGTTATTGTGAGAAACAGTATAAGGTGGATCTAAAAAAACCAGGTCGTTAACATCTATATTGTCAAGAATTTCATTGAAATCACTTTGAAATAATGTACAATGCTCTAATGCTTTACTCGCACTTCGCAAAGTGTCTATGTCAAGAAAATCTTTTTGTCTAAAGCCGTAAGGAACATTATATTTTCCTTTTAAATTAACACGATATATTCCGTTAAAAGAGGTTTGATTCAAATAAATAAATTGAGCTGCTCTTTGTATTGGATTTTCAAATTTGGCTTCTCGAATTTGATAATAGAAATCTTCCTCATTCTTAAAGAAAGCCATCTCTTTTATGATATCCTCAACATTTTCCTTAACGGATTGATAGGTTTCGATTAGGTTGCCATTTAGATCTGATAGATATGAATGACCTTTAGGAGCTAAATAAAAATATGTAGCTCCGCCACCTAAAAATGCTTCGTGATAATTCCTGAAGGAAATATGTTTGAGGTTAATTAGATGTTTAATAAGCCATGTTTTACCGCCTGCCCAACGTAAAAATGGCCGTGCGATACGGGTGTCATTTAGGTTTAATTCTTTCATTTAGATTAGGTTAAATGAAAGTAAAAAAATAAATGGATTTATTAGTTATTAATATGATTTAAATAAAAAATAATTAAAATATAAAGTTGAATTAATATACCTGATGATATTTGGTATGTTTAATGCCTTGCCACCGCGAGCAAATTCAATACTTAGCAAAAAACACAAGGCACAGCTTTGCGATACCAAAGAGTTTGCATTCCTGGCTATAATTATCCAGCCCTGAGCCCCGGCCGCGTTAGGGATTGCAGCGGAAAACCCACAGCCCGCACAGGCCTTCGCGCGGGGGCCGGGGCGAGGATTTGCAGCGTAAAGCCCGGGCCGCAGGCAACGCCATTATTTTGATTTCGGAATTGGGATTTTCGATTTCGGAATTAAGGATTTTCGTAATGTTGATTTGATGGGGTAATATTAAAAACGGCTGTCATGCTGAGGTACGAAGCATCTTCTTCGCTCTGTAAAGCGGTCGTGCATGGTGAAGAAGATTCTTTGCTATCGCTCAGGATGACAAACCTTTTTAATTTGTCATGCTGAGGTACGAAGCATCTTCTTCGCTCTGTAAAGCGGTCATGCCTGGTGAAGAAGATCCTTCGCTATCGCTCAGGATGACAAACCTTTTTAATTTGTCATGCTGAGGTACGAAGCATCTTCTTCGTTCTGTATAGCGGTCATGCATGGTGAAGAAGATCCTTCGCTATCGCTCAGGATGACAAACCTTTTTAATTTGTCATGCTGAGGTACGAAACATCTTCTTCGCTCTGTAAAGCGGTCGGGCATGGTGAAGAAGATCCTTCGCTATCGCTCAGGATGACAAACCTTTTTAATTTGTCATGCTGAGGTACGAAGCATCTTCTTCGCTCTGTATAGCGGTCATGCATGGTGAAGAAGATCCTTCGCTATCGCTCGGGATGACAAACCTTTTTAAATTGTCATGCTGAGGCACGAAGCATCTTCTTCGCTCTGTATAGCGGTCATGCCTGGTGAAGAAGATCCTTCGCTATCGCTCGGGATGACAAGCGTTTTTAATTTGTCATGCTGAGGTACGAAGCATCTTCTTCGCTCTGTAAAGCGGTCGTGCATGGTGAAGAAGATGCTTCGCTATCGCTCAGGATGACAAACCTTTTTAATTTGTCATGCTGAGGTACCAAGCATCTTCTTCGCTCTGTATAGCGGTCATGCATGGTGAAGAAGATCCTTCGACAGGCTCAGGATGACAGGCCACTGCAACTGCTACTGCCACTGCAACTAAAAAACAACTGCCAACCAAAAACTGCCCACTGCAAACCTACTGCAATGTCACCACCTTATACAAAATCCAGCCATCGGTTTCGTAGGCGCGTTTGTAGTTTACACCGCTGTTGAGGCGGCGGATTTCGGGGATGTATTTATCGTTGAGCTGGGTGTAGCCGGTAAAGGGGTTTTTGGGGGTGGCTATCAGGATATAGTCGTCGTACTTATAGGGGGTTTCAATGGCCGAAAGAAAGGTGTCGAGCTGGTAGGGCAGGGTTAGCTTTTTAACATCGTTGGTAAATGCCACAATGGGGTATGATACGGCATCGTCCATGAGGATATGCGTACCCTCGGGCAGGCCGTTGATGTAGGCTGCTATTTCCTTGCTTTCGCTTTGGTCGGTATTAGGATTGAGGCGGTTAAAGGTGGTGATGAAGCGGCGCTCGTCGGTAATTAGCGAGTTGGTTAAAAAGGTGTAGCCGGTGTACAGCTGCAAGATGATCACGAGGGCGAGGCCCACTTTAACGGCCAGTTTATTTTTAATGGTATGTACTTTAAATACAATGCACAGCAGGGCCACAAATAAAAATATGAGGTAGTACTGGTAGGTGAGGAAAAGCTTATCGTACTTGATGTGCAAAAACTCTACAAAGGCAAACAGGGTGATAACGGTTAGTACCTGGTAGGTGCTTTCGCGCAGCAGGTACATGCCAAACAGTATGAGCGGACAAAAATAAATTACCCGTAATGATACCAGGATGCTGAGTTCGGGCAGCTGGTAGTTTACGGCGGTTACGGCGGTATCGTAATTTAACTTGTCGACCAGTACGTTCCAGGTGGCCAGCGGGCTTTCCATAAAGTAGTTATAATCGCTGGCGTGGGTTTGGTTAAGCAGCTTATAGCATATGAGCGATACCACGGGCAGGATAAACAGGATGATGTAAATGGCAAAGGTTTTATTAATAAGCTTACGCCTTAACGACGGACTGTTAAAGCTCATGAACAGCCTGAAAATGGATTCCTTTTCGCCCAGATTAAGACTGGCCAGCGTTATGGACAGCACCAGCGGAATAAAGAACAGCGTGAGCCAGATAAAGCGGTAATCGCAAAAAATAAGGGTTACCAAACACATGCTGGCTACCGATACGTGAAACGTGGTGTTTGAGCGGTAAAACTTAAGCAGGTTAAGGAAAAACAGGTATAAAAATATAACTACCAGGTAAATGGCTTTGCCCGAGCAGGCCATGTAAATGATGCCGGGATGCAGCGCAAACAGCAGGGCTACCATGATGAGATAAAAATCGTCCTTAACGCGGATTAAAAACGAGCGCGAAATAAGGTAAAAGAAACCTGCCGTACCCAGGGCCGATGCTATTACCGGGGCAAGGTGACTGTCAATAAACGAAAATATAAAGGTGGAATAAAAGGGCAGCAGCGGGGCGGTTAAGCCCATTACCTTAAGGCGGTTGCCGAGGCCCTCGAACACGATCTTTGTTTTTTCGATATAAAACAGGCTCTCCTGGTTGTAGTAGCCCAGCTTATTAAGGTAGATGCCTATAAAGAGGTACCAGCCGGCCAGCACCAACGTAAATATAAACAGGTATGTACTTTTGGCAATTTTCATTTAACAACGTTTGTGGGGTTATTAACCTTGCTTAAACCGTGGTTGGTTTTTTCCCAGTAAAACGGATTAGTGATAAGCTGATACAAACCCATGTAGGCCGCAACAGAGTGCAGGAGCCAGTAAATGGGATTGGCTATGGCAAACAAAATGAGCTCGAAATAGCGGCGTTTAAATACGGCCATCATGTTGATATAGATCATGAGGATATTGCCCACCATAAGGTTAAATATCGACATGAACAGCACCCAATCAGGAAACAGGTTGCGGATAGTTGAAAAATCAAATATGAGGTAACATACAAAGATGAGCAGCAGCACCGGGTAAATGAGGAAGGTAGCCGAGGTTGCGCCGATAAAAAAGTTGAAGCCCAGGAAACCACGGAAGCCGATCCTCTTAATCAGAGCTACGGGGTTGCGCATGTGCACCAGGTAGGTTTGCATGTATCCCTTGATCCAGCGCGAGCGCTGGCGGATCCAGTTCCAGTAGTTGTTGTTGGCTTCTTCGTAGGTGGTGGAGTTTACAATGGCTACTTTATAGCCTTTGGCATAGGCGCGTACGCCAAGGTCGGCATCTTCGGTTACGTTAAAGGGGTCCCAGGCGCCAAGCTCAACCAGCACGTCCATTTTAAAGTGGTTGCTGGTGCCGCCAAGCGGGATGGGGATATCAAGCGTATCCAAACCGGGCAGCATATAATCAAACCAGTACGAGTACTCGAGGGTAAACATACGGGTAAGGAAGTTTTCGTTACGGTTAAAGTAGTTGAGCGCGCTTTGAATGCAGATATAGTTTTGGGGCAGCTTTTTAAACAGGGCCACCACTTTTTTAAGCTGATCGGTATCGGGGATATCCTCGGCATCGTAAATGGTAAGGTACTGCCCCCTTGCAAAATGCAAACCGTAGTTACAGGCCTTTGGCTTGGTTTTAGGCATGTGGAAAGGCACCACAATAACTTCAAACACCGAAGGGAAATCAAGGTTTTTTACCGCGTTCAGGGTTTTATCGTCATCCTCTTCAATAAGCAGTTTGATGTCCAGCTGCTCGCGCGGATAATCGATACTTTGCAGGTTCCAGATGAGTTTTTTGATGAGCTTATCTTCCTTGTAAACGGGCAGCAGTATGGTGTAAATGGGCAGCTCATCGTTTACAATGTTTTTTAAATCGTTTTTGGTAACTGCCTGGTGCAGCTCAAAGCGCGAACCTACCAGGGCCAAAAATAGCTTAAACATAATGGCGATCAGGAAAAACGAGCTGATGATCAGGTTAATGGCAATGGATACGGTTTTAAAATTAAGGAACAAACCGATGGCTGTAAGGCCCCATAAAATAAAGATAAAAGCAAGCTGCGGCGGGGTGAAGGTTGTTGATGCCGAGCTTTTAGGATCGCGCTTCAGGAGATCGAAAACGGATGCCTTAACATATTTTTGCCCGATGAGCTTATGGCTTAACCAGGTAATTTCAAGGTCGGATGCTACGATAACTTCGGGTTCCAGATCGTAAGTAAACCTTACAAAATCGAGGAAGAGATCGTTGCCGGGATCGGCCATGATGGTAACCACCTTATTGTTTTCGATCCGGAGGGGAAGGCCCAGCTGGTCGTTGGCAAATTTAAGGTCAACCTGGTCGAGGATCTTTTGGTCGAAGGTTTCATTGCGGATCCCGGCAAACTGGTAACCTGCATTGCCTAATGAGCGTTCATAGTTTTTGCGGGAAACATAGCCGAAGTTAAGGGCTATTTTAAGGTATGACATACCCGATCTTTCCGAAAAAGCATGGATCTTTTCCTGGTCGGCCGGCGAAATGAATCCGTGGGCAACCAAAATATCAGGAATAGAAATACTCAGTGTATCCATATAAGGTGTTTATAAAAGCTAAAAGCCGAATGCTTAAGGCTTAAAGCTAATAGTATGATTATCATTGCTATCTATCAGTCTTGTGTGAATGTATCGACAGACTCTATAAATAACTTTATCAAACCGGCTGTTGTTGCAGGCCCGGTTTGATAATTGTGCGCAATGTGCAGCGATATCAATCGTTAAACAGATCCTGCGATTTTTGAACTTTTGAACGCACATACAGGAACGAAAGCAGGATCAGGATCAGGATGCCCAACAAAATGTACAGGTTATAGCTATCCCAGAAACGGGTAAGGCCGCTTTTGGTATCAATGTACTCCAGGTTTTCGCTCGATTTGTTGATGTTGAACAGGTATTTGTTGGAGTTAACATCAGAGATACAAACATTGCTCGACAGGGTTGAAAGCTGCTCGGTAATGGATTTGGATACCGAGAGGAAAGCTTCGGCAACGTGCGTACCGGTGGCGGTAAGTACCAAAGTTGCATTGTTGCTTACGCCGTAAAAGATCTGCGCCAGGCCGTTTGATACCGTATCCGAAAGCTGGTAAACCGGTTTGTTATTATCGGTATTATACAGCCTGAAATTGCGGTTAAACTTAATTGGCGCGTCCCTGAACTCATCAAGCAGCTTATCATCCTTTGAAAGCAGGGCAACGATGTTATATCTTTTCAGGTCGTTAACATTAACATCTTTCGAATAAACAAACTCGGGGAAGTTGTTAGCGTTGATGTTATTGTTAAGCTCGTAAATGATCTCGCCCATGGCGGCGGCGGCATATTTGGCATATTGCTCGCTTACCACAATTTTGGTTGTGCCGTTGTTAAAGGCCTCCGGGTACTGGTAAAAGCTCAGGTCGCTGGTAATGAAAGGGTTTTTTGATTCGAGGTATGATTTATCAACGTCAACCTCGGCAAAAAAGTTGGTGAAGCTGTTGCGGCAGTTACCGTTGGTAGGGTAAAACCTGAATTCGGCCTCAAGCGTGTTGTATTTATGGTGCTGGTAGCGGTTAATGGTGATGCTGCTGTTCAGCTTACCCGATGCATCCAGCTTTTCACTGCTAATAAGCAAACCGTTAAGGTATATGTTGAAGAAACCACGGTCGCCGGGGGCAAGGCCGCTGTAGTTGGCAACAAAACGGATCTCCACCTCTTTAGGGGTGAAGCTGAAATCGCTGTTTTTAAAGCTGTAAGCACTTTTTAACGAGCCAATACCTGAAAGGAAATCGCTTACGCCGCCAATTTGTTTCAGCGATAGCTTTGAACGGTTTTCGTCGATGGTTTTAAAGAAGGTGTTCTCGGCCTGGGCAATCAGCAGGTAATCGCCATAGGTTGAGTTGAGGATATTCATGTTACCCAGGGCGGTAATAGCCCTTTCGTAACCTACATCATCGCCGCCGGTAACAAACAATACTTCTTTAGGGGCCTGCTCCTGCGTTACGGTTTTAACAGGCACCAGCTGGCCTTTTACATCAACCATGCGTACAATGGTATCGGTTATCAGGCTTACTGATTTATGCAGGTAAAATAAGCCCTGCCCGTTTTGCGGGGTAACTTTTACAAGCGCACGCTGATCGGCAGGTAATTTATCTACAGCACCTACCCTGATGTAGTTGCGAACGCTATCCGGCAGTTTGCTTTCTTCATAAACTGCAATTTCACGTGTTTGGGTTTTTTTTAACCTCGAATAAGCCCAGGCCACGGCCTTAAGGTCATGCAGCGTTGGGTTTGTTGGATAAACGATAGCTTTTTTTGAATCGAAGCAGTTGCTGATATTTACGTTATCAAAGAAGTTTTTATTGCTTTTAACCAGCGAAAGGTAGGAGTAGTTTTTGATCTTTAACCACATAGCCGGGTTATCCAGGTCTTTACACTGATCGTCGGTGATGGTGAGCAGGGTTTTGATCTGTACCTTCAGGAACTTGTCGGGGCTCAGATCGGCACGGGTTAGGTTAAGGGTGATCTTCTGGATAGAATCGGGGCCTAAACGGCTGCTGTAAGCAGGTTTATTATTAATAACCAGGTTAATGTATGAATGCGATTTTATCAATGCCTGCGAGGGTTCAAAAAATAAAACCAGTTTACTGCCATTCATTTCAACCAAAGGTGTGATCTTGAAGTAAAATGAAATAGCGCCGCTCATGCCGTATACCACGTCATCTTCATGGCCATAGGCTTTAAAGGATGCAATGCTGTTGCCCTGAGCCTGCGAAGCCGTGTTGAATAATAGGATAAAGGCTAATAAGGTAAAAAACTTATTCATTGATTATAAATATTAATTTATTACGTAAAATTCTACTCTGAAATAATTGCCGCTGTCGTCGCTGCGGTAGCTGAGCTCGCCGCCCATTTCCTTGGTCATAAGCTTAGCAATTGATAAGCCCAAACCTAAACGGCTTTCGGTAACGCCCGATGTATCGTTAAGGGTTTTAAGCTTGTTAAACATCATTTCCAGTTCCTGCTGACCGATGGCTATACCTTCGTCAATGATCTCGAAAACAAATTTCTGGCGCTGTAAGCTGGTTATTACTTTAATACTGTTATTGGTTTGCGAAAATTTGATAGCGTTTGACAGCAGGTTTTGAAACACCTGGCCTGCAAATACCCTGTCGAGCTTAACATTAAGGGGCAGTTTCAGGATATTGTCGATCAGGTGGATATTTTTCATCAGGGCTGTTTCATACAGGCCTCTGTAAACATGCATTACCTCAACGTTAATATCAAAGATCTCCATGTTAAACTTCATCTCCGGCGATTCGATCTCCTTAACATCCATCAGCTTATTAAGCATGTACTGCATCTTATCGGCCGATTCGGAGATATAGCCTACAAACTCCTTCTGATCGGTACTGAGCCTGAAATCCTCCTCCTTAATCATGTTATTACTCATTACTATAGAGCCAATGAGGTTTTTAAGATCGTGCCCGGCTATGTTGATAAAGCTGTTCTTCTGGCTGTCAAGCTTGCGGAGCTGCTCATATTGCATATCGATGAGGTTATTTTTTTCGGCGATATCCTTGTTTTGCTGTTTAAGCTGCTCGTTTGATTTTTCGATCATGATCTGCGAGCGTACTTCACGCTGGATCACTTTGTAACGGGCGCCGGGTATTAAACAGGAGATGCCCGCAATGATAAAGAAGATTTGCCCGCCATTGCTTAAAACCAGGTCGAGGTTGTATTCGCTTAACAGGTTAAAGAATATGGCAAGCAGCAGCAGTGCCATCAGGGTTTGTATGATGGAGTTTAGCGGCTCCCAAAAAACCTGCAGGTTAAAAAACAGCAGGGTGGTAGCAAACAGCATAAAGTAAATGGTAAGGAATTGTATGCTTACCAGGTTACATAATATAGCTGCAGTTACCGAAAGCATAAAAAAGCTGATGTGCAGCAATATGCGGTAACTGAATTGTTTATGCTGGAAATAGCTGAACAGCCCGTATATAATAAGGATGGTAATGATACGGATGATGAAAAACTGCAGCCAGAAATTTGTTGCGTAAATAAAATCAACAATGCTAAAAAGGGGGTACAGGAATATAATTGTCCAGATTATATTATTGGTTTGATACCACGCTTTTTTTGCGGTCTCTTTAATTAATTCTTCGTTAGTAATTTGAACAAACATTATTCGTTATCTTGAATTGTAATTAAAAATTAAGGCTGCTGTTTAAATTAATCCCGTTAAAATATTGGTTAACAAAAATATTCGTTATACGATAATTCAAACAGGTTTGTTGTTGCTGTTGCTAACAGTGACAACCTCTGTTGCAAAAAGCCGTCCAATTCTGCAGCAAGACCGGGCAATTGCTTTTAACCGTGCCAAAAGTTTAAACAATGGCATCAGCATTTCATGGCTTGAGCAAACCTGGAACGAAAGTTCGCTGGCTCAAAACGCTATTAAAAAATCCGATTTTCTGTTGCTCAAAAAACTGGGCTTTAAAAGTATCAGGCTACCGGTGGCTTTTACTTCCTTTAGCCACACAACAATTACGCAACTTTTTACCTGTGTAGATAAAGTTGTTGAGCAATGCGATACTTACGGATTTAGGTTGGTGATAGATTATCATTACGGCCGGTTAAGCGATAATAATTACCTTACAGAAACACCCCGGATAATTGATTTGTGGCTAAAATTAACTAAAAGGTATAGAAGCGCAGATTATAATAACCTGTTTTTTGAGATCTATAATGAGCCGCCCCATATTAACCCCAAAGTGTGGAAGGATGCCGCATATAATATTGTTACCGCTATCCGTAAAATAGATAAGCAGCGTACGCTCATAATAGGTGCATCAAACTATAACAGTATCTACGAGTTAAGCAGGTTTGAAAGGCTCGCCGATGAAAATATTATTTACACCTTTCACTTCTACGAACCTTTCTTTTTTACCCACCAGGGAGCAAGCTGGGTGGGCGACCAGGTGGCCACTACCGGGGTATCATTTCCATACAATGCGGAAAATTTTCCTGCACTTAATCCAAAAGCAAAAAATACCCCCGGCCAAAGCAACTACCAGATGTACCCGCGCGATGGCAACGAGCAGTCGATAAATGATAAGCTGCAGATTGTAAAAAACTGGGCCCTGAAGTATGATGTTCCCCTTATTTGCGGCGAGTATGGCGTGTATAATAAGTACGCCGATTTGGATAGCCGCTGCCGTTACATTAAGGCTGTACGCAAGGCTTTAAAAAGGCTTGATATTCCTGGCATGCTTTGGGCTTATAACGATAGTTTTTCGCTGTTTAACGGCGGGCCGGCCATGGGAAATTTGCCCTCGTGTATGATGGACGCAATTAGCGGCACACAGTGAAAATTTAAACATTAATGTTACAAATTTAGTTACCTTTGCTCACTAATATACAGTTATGAGATTTTTTGAAGAAAAGCGCAAAGAAGTAATGGTGCACATCGAAAAGTTCATGTTAGAAAAAATACATGAATACCTGAAACCGATAGATACCATTTGGCAGCCGTCGGATTTTTTACCCGATTCTTCAAGAGACTCGTTCTTTACTGAAATTAAGGAATTGCAGGAAAGCGCCGCAGGCCTTTCATACGATCTGATCGCTGTTTTAATTGGCGATACCATTACCGAGGAGGCTTTGCCTACTTACGAATCATGGCTTACCATGGTTGAAGGGGTATCTGACAATGAAGAAGGCGGCTGGATGAAATGGACCCGTCACTGGACTGGCGAAGAAAACCGTCATGGCGACCTGCTTAACAAATACCTGTACCTGTCTGGTCGCGTAGATATGCGCATGATGGAGATCTCAACCCAATACCTCATTTCTGATGGTTTTGATATCGGTACCGGTCATGATCCTTACCGTAACTTTATATACACTTCTTTCCAGGAGCTGGCAACCAATGTATCGCACCGTCGTGTAGCCTCACAGGCTAAAAAATACGGCGACCCGCTGCTTTCAAAAATGTGCGGTGTTATCGCATCTGACGAAGCGCGCCACGCTAAAGCTTACAAATACTTTATCGAAAAAATATTTGAGGTTGATCCAAGCGAAGCTATGATAGCTTTTGAGGATATGATGCGTAAAAAGATAGTGATGCCTGCCCATTTCCTGCGTGAGGTTGGTTTAAAGGTTGGTCAAACTTTTGGCCACTTTACCGATGCTGCCCAGCGTTTAGGTATTTACACCGCTATCGACTATGTTGATATCCTGAAAGAACTTATTACCGACTGGCATATCGAAAGCGTGCCCGACCTTAACGAAGCCGGCGAAAAGGCCCGTGATTATATCATGAACCTGCCAAACCGCCTGCTACGTGTAGCCGAGCGCATGAAAAACCCAATGCTGGAGTACAAGTTTACCTGGATAAACGGTTAGTTTTAGCTAAAAGCGGAAAGCCGAAGGCTTAAAGCTTTACTTTGCAATGGGATTTTAGTTAGCGCTTCTTTTTCATAGCTTTCTGCTTTAGGTCTTATGCTTTTAGCTTTTTTGTAGCTTTTAGCCTTCGGCTTTAAGCTCCTTTCAGCTATCCTTTTCTATTTTATATCCCGGTTTTTTGTACCCTTCGGCAACATAGTTTTCCGGAATCTGGATATGGCTTCCATCGCGCACGGCTGTAAAATGCGGCGACATGATCTCCATGCCTGCTTCGTTAAACTTATCCTGTATGTTTTGGTACAGTGCCGAATAGATCACGGCCATTTTGCCGGGTTTATCGGTATAAGCATTTATCTGGTAACTCACGTTAAAATCATTCAAGGCAGTTTGTAACACAAATGGTTTGGGATTGTCAAGGATCCCCTCTGTTGCTTCGGCGGCGCTAATGAGCAGGTTATGGATAGTTTGCCAGGGTGCATCATAGCCAATGGTAACACTGGTATTTAATATCAACCCCAAAGTTTTTGATGATGAGGTGTAGTTTACAGTAGCGCCGCTTAAAATGGTGGCATTGGGCACGGTTACATCTTCGTTTTTAATAGTGCGCACACGGGTAACCAGCAGGTTTTTTTCTATTACATCGCCCATAATTTCACCAACTTTTATCCGGTCACCAATTTTGAACGGGCGCATATAGGTAAGCACAATGCCCGACACCATATTGGATATGGCTGATGATGACCCCAGCGAAAAAAGTACACCGATAAAAACAGTTACCCCCTGGAACACTTTGGATTGCGATCCCGGCAGGTAGGGGAATATCACCACAAACATAAAAGCGTACATCAACACACGGATAATATTATAAGTAGGGATAGCCCATTCGGGATAAAAACCTTTTAAAGTGATGGCCCCGTTGGCGATCTCGGTAGCTATAAATTTTACCAGTTTTACAATATACCGGGTAACCAAATAAATAACTGTTATGGTAAGCAGGTTGGGTATAAAGTGAACAATAGCCAGCAGGATGCTTTTCAATGGATCAACCACGAAACCGATAAGCTGGGTAGCAATGGGCTGCGAAGAAGGGAAAATATAAAACAACAGTGGTAAAGCCAGGTAAACCAGCAACAGGATAATAAGCAACCGGCCGATATTAATCAGTCCGCTGATAAAAGGAAGCAGTCGCGAGGCGTAAGCTACAGGAGCGCCTTTAGCTGCCAGCTTTTCAACGCGGCGTTCCCATCCCTGTATAATTTTTAATTTTATCCACCTGAAGCCTTTGTTAACAACCCAGATGAGTATAATAAGTAAAACGATAACTGCTACAGCTTCAAGCACGTTAGTGGTTAGCTGTTTGGGGCTGTTGCTTTCAAAAACATTGCCCAGTTTGTTTTTCAATATAGAGAGGTAACTTGCTGCCAGCTGCGGCCGGTTCAGTTCGGAATAGGAGGCATCGGTATTATTAACACCCATGATCATTTGGCCGTTGTAGGCTATTACCGATATGGAGGTATCGTTTTTAAGCGTTAACGAATCCGGGTTAAAATCTATCCGGCTCATCAGGGCCTCAATGCGTTTGGTAACCACTTCGGCCCGCTCCTTTGGGTTAAACAATCCCTGCGGGGCATAAAATTTAAACAAAGTATCCCGGTTAATAATTACCGGTTCGCCATTTTTATCTGAGATTTTTTGCGCCTGTGTGGTAAATGCAGCAAACAGAAAAAGGATGAGCAGGTTATAAATTTTAGGCATAGGGATGTTTTTCTGTTAAAGCTAAAAAATATTTGGCGGAAATAATATTTTGCTTTGGGGCTATCGTTCTGCTTCCATCCACCATGTCATTGCGAGCGATAGCGTGGCAATCTCGTAGCTATGCCCAGCCACTTTGCAAATTGTACATGCATGGCTACGAGATTGCCACGTCGCCCCTTGTGCTCTTTGCCCGCGCTGCTCCTCGCAATGACATGGATTTTAGTGGTTGGTTTTGAAAGCCCCTTCCTTTATGTCATTGCGAGCGATAGCGCGGCAATCTCGTAGCTATGCTCAGCGGCTTTGCAAATCGTAAATGCATGGCTACGAGATTGCCACGTCGCCCCCAGTGCTTTTACCCGTGCTGCTCCTCGCAATGACATGGATTTTAGAGGTTGGGTTTGATAGCCCCTTCCTTTGTGTCATTTGTGTCATTGCGAGCGGTAGCGCGGCAATCTCGTAGCTATGCTCAGCGGTTTTGCAAATCGTAAATGCATGGCTACGAGATTGCCACGTCGCCCCGGATGCTCTTTGCCTGTGCTGCTCCTCGCAATGACATGGATTTTAGAGGTTGGGTTTGATAGCCCCTTCCTTTGTGTCATTGCGAGCGGTAGCGCGGCAATCTCGTAGCTCTGCTCAGCGGCTTTGCATGTCTCACGGGTATAGCGACGAGATTGCCGCGTCGCCCGGATACTTTTTGCCTGCGCTGCTCCTCGCAATGACATGGATTTTAATGGTGTGTAGTATATAATTTAAACATTAATTGCAAAGCCTTAAGCAATCTTTTAGATTCGTGTAATAACCAGCATCGATGAAAATACACCAATACTTTGTCTATATATTGACAAATAAATCCAATACGACATTATATGTAGGTGTATCGAGTGATTTACATAACAGGATATTAGAGCACAAAGAAAAGGTATACAAAGGTTATACGGCAAAGTACCTTTGTGATAAGCTGGTTTACTTTGAAGAGTTCCAATGGATTGACGATGCAATCGCCAGGGAAAAGCAATTAAAGGCAGGGTCAAGACAGAAGAAGATTGATTTAATAGTGACAGCGAATCCATCGTGGGGAGATTTAAGCGCTGACTGGTATGGGTGATCTGCATTGGCTACGAGATTGCTACGCTCACAATGACATATTTTAAAAAACACTATCATAAACATCACCATATGAACTACAAATTATTAGGCCGGTCGGGCCTTAAAGTATCTGAACTATGCCTGGGTGCAATGGGCTTTGGTACCGAAGGTGGCTGGGGTGCCGAAAAGGATGCCAGCTTTGCCATTATGGATGCTTTTGCCAATGCCGGCGGCAACTTCATTGATACAGCCAACGTGTACAAACTGGGCACCAGCGAAAAGATCATCGGCGAGTACCTGGGCAATCATGACCGTGATTATTTTGTGCTGGCTACCAAGTACACGTTAAAAGATAATACTACCAACCCCAATGCATCGGGTAATAACCGCAAAAACATGATGCGAAGTGTGGAGGAAAGCCTTAAACGCCTCAAAACCGATTTTATTGATGTGTTGTACCTGCACATCTGGGACAACATTACCCCCATTGATGAGGTGCTGCGCGGCTTGGACGACCTGATAAAACAAGGCAAGGTAACCTATGCCGCCATCAGTGATACACCTGCCTGGGTAGTATCAAAAGGAAATACCCTTGCCGAACTGATGGGATGGAGCCAGTTCATTGCTTTACAGGTGGAGTACAGCCTGCTGGCCCGCACAGCCGAGCGCGAACTGATCCCGATGGCAAAACATTACGGCATGACGGTTACTCCTTGGGCCCCGCTGGCTGGTGGTGCACTAACCGGTAAATACCTGCGCGGTGAGCAGGGACGTGTAAAAGCTGAAAGCAACCGCCGTAACAACAGGGCCCAAACTATTATCGAAGCAGTTGTTGACATAGCAACGGAATTAGGCGTATCCGAAAGTCATGTTGCCCTGCAATGGATGATGGACAGGGATTTTAGCTGCATCCCCATTGTAGGCGCTACCAAAATTGATCAGCTAAACGATAATCTTAAAGCAATCGATACAAAATTAACTCCCGAACATTTTAAAAAGCTGAACGAGGTGAGTGCAATTGAATTAGGTTTTCCTGGTGATTTTTTCAATGAGGATGCCGTGAAAATGAACAGCTTTGGCGGGTTTTATGATAAGGTTGAAAAAAGGTAGCCTTCATTTTATTTATATATTTTTTGATGTAAATTTAGGCGGGAACAACAAGAAAGATCCCGCCTAAACTTTATGAAAAAGATCATAATCCTATTGTTTTTTGTATTCGCTTCTTGTGCCGTGGTACGCGGTCAGGAACTCATATCGGATGAGCAATTTCAAAAATTAATAGGATTTTTAAACGAGGAAAACTGGCAGGAATCCGCCAAATTATCCGAAGTACTTTTACTGAAAATTCCAGCCAACCAACAGGATGATGATGCCCCGGCTATAGTGAGGTATATGTATATTACTTCTGAAGCTGGTTTAATGTATATGGGCAAAGTGACCAAGGCCGAGGCATTAAAAAATGTTACCGGTTTTACCGGTCATACCATTTTTTTGCCATCGCGTACAGTTTCATTAAAATTTGGACTCAATTATATTGTAAGCTCTGATAACAAAACCGACACCCTGTCAATATCCGGAACGAATAGAAGAGGTACGGATCTGTTCACTTTTGAAAGCATAGTGCCCGCCAAACCCATTACAATGGATGAGCTTAAAGGCTATGCGGGTAAACTATTTAGGATAGGCGGGCGATTAAAATCAATAACGGTTGCTGGGAGTATGCTCCCTCATTTTATAATGGTTATAGATAACGCCATTTTAGAACCGGGTGACAAGCAATAAAAACCGGTATAAATTGTTTTTGGGCGCATCAGCGTGGTGTATACCATGAGCTAAGCTTCATTTTTCTTAACGATCATGCGTATTCCAAAAAACACCCCAAAGCAACATCCCACAAGGTTTAATAATAAAGCAACTCCATTAATAAAACTGTCACTTGCAAGCGCAAGAAATAAGAATCCCCAAATGGTAGAGACTATAATTAAAATAATGCCAAATATTCTTTTCATTAAAGTTACTCCGTAAACTCATGCCCGTTTGAACATTTGTGATTTCATGTTCCCTCAGGGTTTCTCGCGGAGGCCCCTGAGGCTCACCGCGCTCTAAACATCTACCAGGATATTCAAAACAGCGAATCAGCGTAGCGTATACATCAGGGCCCTCTGCGAGAGACCCTGATGGGATGTTAATCTCCTACCTCGCAGTGACGATCTTTTTTAGATTTTTGGCAAAATCATCTATCTAACTAAAACCGCTCCAGGTAATTTTTACTAATCAGCTCGCCATACAGGATCCCGCTGTGCTTGTCCATGGCAAACCATGGTGAGCCGTATTGTAGTACCTGGATATTTTGTGCCGGCATAAAACTCTGGGCCAATAAAAACTGCTTTTGATGGGCAGCATTTTCCGCTACATCAAGTACGATAAAACAATGTCCCGGCGAACCGCCATGGATAAATACATCACCCGGTTTAACATCATTGGGATTGGTTACCGTTTTTAATTCTTTTTGAAGCGATAGCGTACCAGCATAGCTGAACACCAGATCCATATAACGTAAAAAAGTCGGGTACGAATAATCGGGTTTAGCTTTTAATATCCAATGATCGTTTTTGTACCGATAGCCTTTGGCATAGTGCTCATAATCGCATTTAAAACCACTGGTAAAGTTGAAAGAAATTTCGCTGTATTTTTTTTGCTGATAGAGGTATTCACCGCGTAAGCGCATCACTGCATCGGCACATTGCTGCAGGTCCTGGTTACCTACGCTCATGTCAATAACCGCAGCGGTATAAACATCCGTACGGGCAATATCGCCTTTATAGGTTTTGGTTGGCGTACCCGCCGGTTTTAACGGTAAAGTCTGTAACCATGCTCCAAAACTGCCCGGAGAAGCTGCTATACGATGATACCCTGCCGGCACCGCAAACCTTTTGACCACATTATCCGGAGGAGTAATATTTGTACTTAAAAGGAGCAGCAGGCAGGCGATCAGGATCTTCATAATGTTTTGGCTTTTTTTAGCTGTTCATAAGGATTATAAGGTACAGGTATATCATCCACCAGTTTAAATGCCGAAAAATGCAGGTGTGTAGGCGAGCGTTTTTTGTACGCATTATAACCTGTTCGACCAACCTCGGCTATTTTTTGACCCGGTTTAACTTGCTGCCCAACTTCAACAAATATTTTGCTGTTATGAGCATAGTAACTAATTACATTTTCTGTGAAGTTGGTTTTATCAAAATTATTTTTTTTGTTCACGTTATGGAATGTCAGATAATGATAGATCCATATGTATTTACCGCCGCGTAAGTTACTTGCAGCATCCCAGGTATTGCTGCATGCTATCACAATACCATAATCAACGGCAAGCACATCAACCGGTTTATGAGTGCGATCATCAATGCAGTCCTGGTTTTTATCGTTTATGAAAATATCATGGGCGGGATGAGCACCGTGTTTATTGCCGTCGAGATAACGATACCCCTTATCTGAATATCCATCCCCATTACCGCCTATAGCCCGATAGTTATAGTTTTTTAGCGGGAAAATCCAGTTGTCGGAAACATCCATCTGGTTACGCAACATCATCCATTGTGTTATGTGATGGCTTAGTTGCTTAATAACTTTTTGCACCTCTTCTTTCTTTACTTTACCATTTAAAACCGCGGTATTTAAATCATTAAAATGGCGATAAGCATCTATCGTGTCCATTTTTGTGCCGTATGGGGTATCCTGTGCTTTTGTGGTTGTGGCAAAAAGCAACATTAAAAAGAAGAGCTTTAAAGTTTTTTGCATAAGGTTTATAATCAATAACATTAACTAATAAGTCGCCAAAATATTATCCTATCCGGATATCATATTTAGCAAGTAATCCCGGCAAGCCATGAAGCGAGAATTTTGCTTTTTTGATGTTGTTATCATCCGGGTCGATAATGAAATTATAAGATGAGCTCAGGTCGGCATTTTTGAGGATGGTACGGTTGAAGAAAGCATTTTTGAGATTACAGTTGATGAATTTACAATCGCTCAGGTCGGCCTCGGTCAGGTCGGTTTCAATCATCGAGCAATCGGTGTAGGCAGCTTTTTTGTTCTTCTTTTTATAAAATACGGCATTGTCCAAAATACAGTCTTCAAAATGTACCTCAAACAAAAAATCATTGGCTTTACCAAAGTTTACACCGCTTATTTTACAATGCTTAAAGCGGATGTTCTGCAGCCCGGTATTGCCTAAATCGGCAAGGAGCAGATTACAGGTATCAAACTGGCAATCCACAAAGGTAATGCCAGCAAACAAGGCATTGGAAAAATCACAGTTGATGAATTTACAGTTTTCGTAGGTGCTGCCGCTGAGTTGGCTGGCAGTTATTTTGGTAAAAGTTTGGTCTTCGTGGTATAGGGGTTGCATAGGGCAAATCTATATCAAAAAAACACCAAATAAGTAAACACTATTAATGTAGCCAACATGTATGCATAAAAAACACGATTGAAAATTTTTACTCCTGCGCGGTCGGTTATTATGTGAAGCCAGTAGTAAAAACAAAGCCCGAGTAGAAAACAGCACATGATGCCAGAGCCAACCGGATCAAACAGTTTTTTAAATAAAGGTACCCTTGTGTGAAAATGATTGTAAATAAACAATAATCCGCTTAGTGCACTATAAAGCTTGAAAAGCCGGGCGTTTTGCGCGGAGATCCGGGAATGCTGTATGCTGCTAATTTCGTTGCTCATTTGTAAACCGGGTTGAGGTTTTATAAATATAAATATTTATTTGCATCACTGGCACAGCTATTGTTTTAACTAACCTGCATCAAAACTATACCCTATGAAAGCATTAAAGATAAAACTGGCCATGATGTTACTGGGATTAACATTGGGCTCGGCTGCACCTTTGTTTGCACAATCATCAAAAGATACATCAACAACAACCGCAAAAGCCAATGGCTCGGGCGCCGGAACCGGAGTTAGCCAGGGGGCACCCGGCGCGGCAACGGTATCAGGCACCGGAACTGGTACTTTGCAGGACAGCGACAAAGCAAGCGTACCCAGCGGCGACGCAGGCGTAAAACAAACCACTGACCAAAAAGCCGTAAACCCATCGCAGGTAAGCGGTTACTGGATTTTGGGCGTATTTAGCCTTATCGGCCTTGTCGCGTTGATCGTTCTCCGAAAAACCAGGAAGGTTAATTCATGATCAATTTGCCTCAATGATCTTAACACCCCATGGCTCCAGTTTTAAATCACTGTTTTTGCTGATGTTTTGGCCAGATAATAATTCTTTTCCGTTGCTGTAAGGATAGGTCAGATTGGTTTCATTGGCCGAATAATTAAAATAATAATGCACTGTTTTACCACCCTGGTTTATACCCTGCTTGGTGATAACAGGCCATGCAATCTGCTGGTCGGCACCCCAAAGACCAACCTTCTTTACAGCATCGGTTAATAATTTATCAGTAACGGCACTGGTAGTTAAACAGCCAATATAGGTTGCCAGGCCCTTGCCGTAAGTATTTTCGGTAATAGCTGCATACTTTCCCCAAACGGGATGATCATAGTAGGCCAATACTTTGGCCGTGGTAGGGGTGATAAGTTCCATCCAGGTGTTCAGCCTTTTATCTTCGGGTTTCAGGTTCCAGTCATCGGCCTTTAATGACGCGTTGCTTGGTTCGGTGAACTGGCTGTAGTAAATTCCGCAGGCTTCATCAATAATTCCCGGTTGGTGCGTGGTGCGTACCTTTACATTTTCATCGGCGAAACCGCTTTTGCAGGTATAAATAATATGGCCGCCATTTTTAACATAAGCATTAAGGCGTTTAAGCAAACTATCAGGAGCTGCATACAACAGGGGGACTATTAACAGTTTATAATCTTCAATATTTTTGCTTGTTGGGTCTACAAAATCGCAGCCTATATTCATGTGGTACAGGCCATCATAGTACTGGCGCAATACATCATTATAGCCAGTGCGCGTGCCCCAGCCAAAGCCGAAGGCTTTAAAACCGGTAAGGGCTTCGTTGCTGAACAGGATAGCCACATCGTTTTTCTTTTTCAGGTTGATAAGCTTACTGCTTAACCTGTCGAAATCTTTCCCTATGGTTTTGGCTTCGTCATAAACCGGGTTGGGCTCAAAATCATGGCTTAACAAACCTTTCCAGTAAGTTTCGGCCGAGTTATGGATAGAGTGCCAGGGCCAGTAACTCACCATATTGGCCCCGGATGCCAAATGACTAAAAGCCTGTAACCTTAGCTGCCCCGGATAGGGTACCCATTGTGGAAATCCCTGTGCTTCGGTTTCGATAGTGAGGTAGTTTTTGCCGCCTTTCATGGAGCGGGCTACATCGCCGCCAAAAGAAATTTCCACACCTGTAAGCTTATCCTGGCTGGGGTGATAAATATCTATCCCGGCAATGTCCAAAGCTTTAGCTGCTGCAAAGTGATCAACATCCGGCTGAATGCCGAACGAATAGCCATGCCATTCCAGGTCGAAATTTTGGGTGATGAACTGGTCGGGCCGTTTGTATTCGCGTACTATGGCTGCCTGCCAGGCTAAATAATCGGTAACCAGCTGCCGTTGAAATTTGGCAAACTCCGACGAAAGACTACCGTTAATGGTGTTGACCATCGACGGAAAATCGTCCCAGTTATTGATGCGGTTACTCCAGTAATCGAGCCCGAAAATATGGTTAATGTTATCGAGCGTTTTATATTTGGCCTTCATGTAGTTCACAAATAAGGCCTGTACATTTGGTCCGGCTGTACCGTATGATTTGGTTTCGTTATCAACCTGGTAACCGATCACGGCCTTGTTATCCTTCACGTGCTCCATGATCTTTCGGATAACACGTTCGGCATAGAAACGATAATCCTTGTTGGTGATATCCATATTCTGCCTTGGCCCGTATTGGTTTTGGCCCGATGGGGTAATGGCTAATATTTCCGGATGCTTTTTAACCATCCAGGTGGGTACTGCATAAGTTGGCGTACCTATGATAACGTGGATCCCCGCTTTTTGCATGGCATTTAATACCCTGTCGATATGCGTAAA
This sequence comes from Mucilaginibacter angelicae, assembly GCF_042434235.1. Classification (NCBI taxonomy): domain Bacteria; kingdom Pseudomonadati; phylum Bacteroidota; class Sphingobacteriia; order Sphingobacteriales; family Sphingobacteriaceae; genus Mucilaginibacter; species Mucilaginibacter angelicae. Next base: position 27,927 of record NZ_JBHLTS010000061.1, read on the forward strand.
ATCGAAAACACCATCCTGTGGTTCTTCTGTGCTCCAGGTTGATTCGGCAATGCGCACTACGTTGATGCCGCAGGCTTTCATCATTTGTACATCTTTATCCAGCCTTTCATAAGGCATGTATTCATCATAATAAGCTACCCCGTAAAGCAGCTTATCCATTTTAGGATATTGCGCAAAAGCAGATGCAGCAAAAAGCAATTGCACGATGAAGAGCAGCAGGTATTTCTTGTTCATAACAGAGATATTTAGGATAACTGGCTTGTGCTGATGAAAGTACGAATTAATTGTATTTTTAACACACAATAATAAAATATTTTATGATGTGAAACAGATGTAGTAGTACACAACATTTTTATTGCTGTTTAAAAACTGATATTAGCAGCCTTTTGTAATACAATTATAGCCTGTTAATATCTTTATGAAAACAATAGCCCGTAACCTGCTCATCCTGGTGTTTTGCTGCGCCATGAGTGCCCATGCACAACAAAAACGCCTTACCTATTGTAACCCGCTCAACCTTGATTATGGTTATACCCCGTTTGAAACCTTTGCAAGCTGGGGTAAACATCGCGCCACTGCCGACCCAACTATGACCCTGTTTAAGGGTAAATGCTACCTGTTCTCCACTAATCAGTTTGGTTACTGGTGGAGCGATGATATGCTGAACTGGAATTTCGTATACCGCAAATTTGTCCGTCCGTACAACCAGGTGCAGGGCGATGAGCTTTGTGCTCCCGCTACATTGGTTTTGGGCGATACCCTGCTGGTGATCGGTTCGACCTATAATAAAGATTTTACCCTGTGGATGAGCACCAACCCTACACACGATGATTGGAAAGCCGCCAAAGATTATTTTAAGGTAGGCGCCTGGGACCCCGGCATGTTTGCCGACGATGACGGCAGGGTTTACATCTACCACGGCTCCAGCAATACACTGCCGCTGTACGGACAGGAGATTAACAGGCACACCTTCGAACCCATCGGCCCCAAAAAGGAAATGGTAAGGCTTAACCCCGAAGAGCACGGCTGGGAGCGTTTTGGCGAACATAACGATAACGTATTCCTGCTGCCCTTTATTGAGGGCTCGTGGATGAACAAGTATAAAGGGAAATACTACCTGCAATTTGGCGCACCGGGTACCGAGCAAAGCGGTTATGGCGACGGTGTTTTTGTGGGCGATCATCCGCTTGGGCCGTTCACCTATCAAAAGCATAACCCTTTCTCATACAAACCTGGCGGCTTTGCCAAAGGCGCAGGACATGGCGCTACCTGGGCCGATAAGTATGGCAATTACTGGCACATCAGCACCATGGGCATCTCGGTAAAAAATAATTTTGAGCGCCGCATTGGTTTCTGGCCTGCCGGGTTTGATAAGGATGGCGTACTGTACAGCAACACCGCCTATGGCGATTATCCGCACTATTTATCCAACAGTCCGGAAGATCATTTGAAAAGTAATTTTACCGGCTGGATGATCCTCAATTATAATAAGCCTGTCGAGGTTTCATCAACCCTTGGCGCGTACGCCGCCAACAATGCGGTGGATGAGGATATCAAAACCTACTGGAGCGCCAAAACAGCCAACAAAGGCGAGTGGCTTAAAACCGATCTCGGCGAAATCAGCACTATAAACGCCATCCAAATAAACTACGCTGATCAGGATGCAGAGTTTATGGGTAAATCATCAGGTGTTTATCATCAGTATATCATCTACTCCTCCCTCAACGGCAAAACCTGGAAGCCTCTTATCGACAAAAGCACAAACCGTAAAGATGTACCACACGATTATATTGAACTAAAAACCCCGGCAAAAGCACGCTACCTAAAAATGGTAAACCTGCATATGCCAACGGGCAAGTTCGCACTATCGGGCTTAAGGGTATTTGGCAAGGGAGCAGGAGCAAAGCCCGATACCGTTCAAAACCTCATTGTACTACGTGGCGACAGCGAGCGCCGCAATGCCTGGCTTAAGTGGAAACCGAATGATAATGCCACAGGTTATACCGTTTACTTTGGCATAGCGCCCGATAAATTGTACAACAGCATGATGGTTTACGGCAAAAACGAATACTATTTTAATGGGATGGATAAAAGCCTGCCATACTATTTTCAGATAGAGGCGTTTAATGAAAACGGAATTTCGGCGAGGACAAAAGTTGTAAAGGTGGAATAATAAAACCTATATTGATTAGTTTAAATTGTTTTGCGCAAAGACGCTAAGGCGCAAGTGATACGATAGATAAAGAATGTTCCCGTCAGCAGGTAAGCTTCGGGCGAAAGCGGGCAGAACAATGGTGGCCCTGAGCGCAGGAAAGGGCATAGCAAGTTTTTGCAGAAGTCTGGGCATGAGCGAGTGAAGCAGGGCAAAATAATTGCAGCCCGTGGTTCTGTCCGGTTTGCAGGGTAAAGGCCTGTGCGGCAAAGAAGCCTATCTGCTGACTTGACTTTTGGTTCTTTTTGTCAAGAAAAAGAACAAAGCCAACCCGCGGCGAATGAGCGGGACGATGTGAGTTCACAGAACAAAGTCTGTTATCTGCCCCACGCGATGTAGATGTTTACTTCAATCTCATAAAGAAATAAAACATGTTTAAAAAGTAAAAGTTAACTTGTCCACATGCTAAAAACCATCCTCCCCCTCATCATAACCATCTTTCTACACCAGGCCGTTAAAGCCCAGGCCGATAGCACCCTGAAAAAATCGCCCATAAAAACACTGAGCGATAAACAGTTTACCCAATTAATCAGCGGCGAGTATTTGTTTGATGATATTGACCAGGTAGCAAGGCTTAACCACTATCCTATGCCGGATGCTGTGCTGAAGTTTAAAAAGGAGCTAAGCCTGAGCCCGGTTCAGCTTACAAAAATCACCACCCTTGCAGCCGAACTGCATCGTAAAAGGGTGGAGATGGGTAATTTCATCGTTACCAACGAAACCACGTTGGATAAGCTGATAAAAAAAGGTACCGATAATGGCAGCATTATTTTTTACGCCACACGCTCGGGTTTGTATTATGGCGAGCTCAGGAATGCCATTTTGCAGGCTTGCTTAAGCACCGGAAACCTGCTGGCCCCGCAGCAAATTACCAAGTTGGAAACACTCGCTGCTCATAATTGAAAATATCCCGTTTGATTTGCTTAATTTAGCGCCTCCAAATAAAGTGTATGAAGATTACGTTTGATTTTGAAAAACCACTGGCTGAGTTACAGCAGCAAATTGAAAAGGTGAAGCAGGTTGAAGACAAGAATAAACTCGACATGTCTGCAACCATAGCCGAACTGGAAGGCAAGCTGGAGGAAACCAAAAAAGATATATATTCCAACCTTACAGGCTGGCAAAAAGTACAGATCTCCCGTCACCCCGAAAGGCCGTATACCCTGCAGTACATCGAGCTGATGTGCGATGATTTTATCGAGCTTCATGGCGACCGTACTGTTGGCGATGACAAAGCAATTATCGGCGGTTTCGGTACCCTGAATGGCCAAACAGTAATGTTTATCGGTCACCAGAAAGGCCGTAACACTAAGGAGCGCCAGTACCGTAATTTCGGTATGGCTAATCCCGAAGGTTACCGCAAAGCCTTAAGGCTCATGAAAATGGCCGAAAAATTCAACAAGCCTGTTGTTACACTAATTGATACCCCCGGAGCATTCCCAGGTTTAGAAGCCGAAGAACGCGGTCAGGGCGAAGCCATTGCCCGTAACCTGCTCGAAATGTCGGTATTAAAAGTACCCGTGATCTGCGTTATTATTGGCGAAGGTGCATCGGGTGGCGCATTGGGCATTGGCATTGGCGATAGGGTGCTGATGCTGGATAACTCCTGGTATTCGGTGATCTCTCCCGAAAACTGTTCAACCATCCTCTGGAAAACCTGGGAAAATAAAGAACGTGCTGCCGAAGTACTGAAATTGACCTCGACAGAAATGCTGAAAAACAAACTGATCGACGGTGTAATTAAAGAACCTATCGGCGGTGCCCATCAGGACCCTGTTGCTATGGCCGGCATCCTGAAAAAACAATTACTAAAAGACCTTAAAACCCTTAAAGAGCGTAATATCGATGAGCTTGTTGCCGAGCGGATCGATAAGTTTTGCTCAATGGGCGTGGTTAATGAATAAAATTTATCTGCTTTGATATAGAGAGCTGCCTTAGGGCGGCTCTTTTTGTTTTGGTGCGATAACCTAAAAAATATGTCATTGCGAGTAACCATCAGGGAAATCCTGAAAAAAACCGTGATGACGTATAAAATATGTTTTAACGATGGTGCGCGGGGCCGCGTTAGTGATAGTAGCGGATACCGGCCTTGTGGCTAATGCCTGTGCAGTATGAGCGGATAGCACGAGCCGCAGGCAACGCCCATATTTTATAAATCGATCGAAAAATACACTTAATAATCAATAACTTACAATTACGTCATTATAAGGTACGAAGCAATCGCACGGAGGCATAGCCGCCCTGTATAGTATGCGATTGCCACGCTGCGCTCGCAATTGTACAGGTTTAGTAATTCGGTAACAGAATCAGGTATTTTATTTGTTGTTTACGGATGCCATTTCAATAGGTTTTTTACCATTAATACCCTGATGAGGCCTT
>NZ_JBHLTS010000062.1:0-37072 GCF_042434235.1 Mucilaginibacter angelicae
AGTCACCTCAATAGAAGGACTGCCCTAAACAGGCTAACATAAAGCCGCCTAAGACACAAAAATAAAAAAATAACTTTTGCATATCAACACAGAATCTAACGCGGCCCCCGCACAACATCACTAAAATATATTTTATATGTCATCATGATTTGTACCAGGGCTCCCCTGATAATTACTCGCAATGACGGGTTTTTAAGTACTCCATCTACTATTTCACAATAACCCCATCCTTCATCACCAGCCTAACCTGCTTAACCACTTTAATATCCTCAGCAGGATTACCATCAACAGCAACAAGATCTGCCAGGTAACCGGCTTTAATATTACCTAAATCCTTCAAACCAAAAACGCGGGCATTAACAGAAGTAGCTGAGCGCAATACATCAATTGGCTTCATCCCATATTCGGCCATTAGCACCATTTCCTGTGCATTATCACCATGGGCAAACACACCTACGTCGCCGCCCATGCAAATGGTTACACCGGCTTTCATGGCTTCGGTAAATATGTAGTGCTTTTGCTTTACACCTGCCGGATCAGGATCTACGCCCTTCTTCCACCCCCGATAACCCAATATAGATTCCGTAGCGTTGATGGTTGGACAAAGGGCTATCCCCTTTTCCTTCATCAATTTAAACAGTTCGGGCGTACCTCCGTCGCCATGTTCAATGGTGGTTACGCCGGCGACTATGGCCCGGCGCATCCCCTCTTCGGTTGATGAATGTACGGCAACCATGCGCCCGCTGCTTTTGGCTACCTGTACGGCCACTTTCAGTTCATCTTCGGTAAAAGTCGGAGCCGCAGCGCCATTCAACCCCCATCGGTAATCTGCATAGATTTTCACTACATCTGCACCACGTCCAATCTGTGATCGCACTACACGGATAATGCCATCCAACCCATCGGCTTCCTCGGCGCCTTTAGTTATGATATTCTCTGCAACATCCGTTTTAGGGCCGTAGCTGCCCGTAGCAACAATAGCCCGCGTAGCCACCAGCATCCGCGGACCAGGAATTACGCCTTTGTTAATGGCAGTTTTTAAACCTACATCATCATAAGCAGCGCCTTCAGTGCCCAGATCGCGTACGGTGGTAAAGCCCTTCATTAATGTTTCCCGGGCATGTACTACGGCACGGGCCGTACGTTCGGCACGGCTTTCCTTCAGCACCTGGTCGTCCCAGCTTACTTCGTTATACGGATGCAGGAACAGGTGCGAATGGCCTTCTATCATGCCGGGCATCAGTGTTGCGCCTTTCAGGTCGATAACTTTAGTATCTGCAGGGGCTTTTATTGACGATGGTTCACCTGCAGCTTCAATGTGACTATTCTTTATCAGTATCTGCCAGCCGGGGTGCATTTGTTCTCCATCAAAAACACGGTCGGGTTTAAGAAGGATGTAATTATCTGGAGTTTGTGCCGATAGGTTGAAGCAGCAAAATACAAGCGCTATAATTGCAGATAGTGTTTTCATTGTTAATAAAGATAGCTTACTTTAAAGGGTCAACACATTGCAAATCCTCTATCTTATCAAAGTCACTGATATTTCTGGTATATAAAGTTAGGTCGTTTGCCAAAGCGGTTGCTGCTATAATACTATCTCCCAATTTCAGATGATAACGTTTACGCACCTGGACCGCCAGTTCAAATATCTCGCGGGAGGGAAAAATAACCGGGACAAAACTAAAAACATCGTTAAAGTATTGCTCCTCATCATTTTTTAGACGATGATATCCAAGGACTTCTACACGGGAAATCTCAGATAAGTTAGCTAAATCACCGGTGATTAATTCGCGTAAATAACTGTACTCATTTTGGTATGAGTATATCAAGATATTACTGTCGATCAAATATGCATTACCACCTGTCAGATATGCCATAATTACGCTAAAGGAAGGTCACGGTCTTCTCTTTGACTTTTTTGCCATTGCTCAGGATCGCCAAATGAAGATTCAGATGCAGCTTTGAAATTTAAGATCCGTTTTTTCAAGGCTTCCCGGGTTAAACCTTCAGCATCAATGTTCTTTTCCTCTACAATAACGTTGAGCTTTTTTGCTAAAGCGATAATCTTCGCGATACTTTGCTTATTGTTGGATTTCAGGATCAATTCCATGTTATTTTAGCTCTTGGTATTACTCAAAAATACAATAATTCAAACTCGATAACAAATAGCTATTTTAACAGAAGCTTTTCAAAGAAACTATTCATCAAAATATTTACACCACCATGCAACCATTTATATCATAATATCATCTTACTTATAAATGATGTTTTTGGAACCTAAATATACCATTCACCAACTTATAGACCGCTGCCGGGCAGGCGAGCGGAAGGCACAGGAACTGCTTTATAAACAGTTCGCCTCAAAAATGCTGGGAGTGTGTATGCGCTACGCCACCGACCGCATGGAGGCTGAAGACATGTTGCAGAATGGCTTTATAAGGGTTTTCAAAAAAATGGATGATTACCGGGGCGAGGGATCATTCGAGGGCTGGGTTAGACGCATTATGGTTCACAGTTCAATTGAATACTACCGCAAACATCATAAAATGATGCAAATGGTGGAGATTGACGAAGCCGCGCACGAGCCATCGGTTAACCCGATAGCAGCAGCCAACCTGGATGCAAAGGTGCTGATGGGCTTGATACAGCAGCTTGCCCCGGGTTACCGGATAGTGTTTAACCTTTACGCGCTGGAAGGTTATTCGCACAAAGAGATTGCGGAGATTGTGGGCATTACCGAGGGTGCCTCCAAATCACAGCTATCACGGGCACGTACAATATTGAAAGAACAGATTGCTAAAATGGAGGGCAAAAAATATGGATATGCAGGATAAGGAACTGGACAGGCTGTTTCAACAAAAGCTTGATGACCTGGAAATACAGCCATCGGCCCGGGTATGGCAGGGCATCAGCGCCGAATTGAACACCGATAAACGCAAAAGAACACTATTACCTTTGCTCAGCGCAGCAGCGGGAATTGTATTGCTGATAACTGCGGGGATCATGTTTATTCCTAAGCAACCGGTCAAGAATGATGGCCGGCATCATTCAACCGAAATAGCCCAGGCGCCCAAAGCTGTACAACACCCTGTTGCAGTTAAAGCTGACCCGGCGGTACCTCCGGCCCCGGCTCAAAACAAAGTACCTGCAAATCCGGTTATAGTACCTGTTAACAATATAGCGCGTGTTAATAAAACGAAAACCAGAAGCAACTTGACGCAATCTATCCAACAGCCCGCAGTTACTGCCCAACCACCTGCAGCTGCCCATACAGATGAGCCCTTATTGGCAAACGCCCCTGCCATAGATTATCATGATGTAAAAACCGCTGCCCCGGATAGTGCAACAAGGATCAGCCCGAAACCGGCCATTATTAATAACGAAAAAGCACAGCCGGTATTAATAGCCCAGGCGCCTGTTCAGTCTGCTCCTGCTGCCGCCAAACCTGTTAAAAAACACCGCATCCGCAGCCTTGGCGATGTTTTTAACGTAGTGATAGCCGCGGTTGATAAACGTAAAGACAAAGTGATTGAGTTTAGCAATACTGATGAAGATGATGCCACCATTACAGGCCTAAACCTGGGCTTTATTAAAGTAAAAAAAGACAAAGACAAATAAGATTTTAGAACACGATATACCACAACAGATATGAAACGCCTGATTTTTACCATCATGATATGCCTTGCCGCGGGCTTTGTTTTTGCTCAAAGCACACCTGCCGATTCTACACACACGGGCAGCGATACTACAACTACCTCTTCAAAAAAGCATGTTAAAGTAAAACTTGGCTTTGGCGATGATGTGGCGCAGGTAAACATTAACAGTGATGGGCCTGATACTGCCTATCATGCCCACAAAGCACCGGGCTTTTCGTTCGGGGTTACCTTTTCGAGGATCGACCTTGGGTTTGCTACCTTAGTAGATAATGGCAGCTTTACCTTATCTAATAAAAACAAGTTTTTAAGCTACCGCCAGTGGAAAACAAGCAACTTTGGTTTCGATGTGCTGCAATTTGGCTACCGCTTTAACAGCACCTTCAAGATCTATGTATCCGGCGGTTTCGACTGGACGCATATCCGCCTGCGTAACGATATCACCATACAGCGTAACGCGCCGGTGCTTACCTACGTGCAGGATAGCATCCACTACAGTAAAAACCGCTTTTCATCAAGTTACCTGCGCATCCCGTTATCCTTTTATTATCGCAGCCATGAGGACGACCGCGGGAATTGCTTCAGGCTGGTTGCCGGTCCGGAGATTGGGATACTGCTTAACGGCCGTGTAAAACAGATCAGCGATGAAAACGGCAAACAAAAATTCAATGATGATTATCATTTTGCCAAACTGCGCAAAGGTGTATTTGTACGCATGGGTTACGGCATTATGGGCCTCTACGCCAAATACTACTTCAACGATATGTTTGAAAACAGTCCCGATCAAAAAGGCCTGAGAAACTTCTCGTTCGGACTGACTTTCGGCTTCTAAGTTCCCGAACCATGATTATGAACCATGATTTTCAGGATTACGGGATGGCCATAATAGATGGATGACTTGCCCCATCCTGTAATCCTTAAATCAGGCAAATCATGGTTCAGAATCATGGTTCAAACGTTTATCTTTGCCCCTGATGTCAGATATTCCTTTTTTGCAGGCGGCTGCGGTAAGTAAGATATACCCGGGCAAACAACAGGGCGGTGTAAAAAAAACCGGGCTGATTATTGAGCAGGGCAAAATCACCGCCATTATTGGTGAAAGCGGCAGCGGCAAAAGTACTTTACTTCGATTATTGTACGGGCTGCTCTCGCCCGATGAAGGTTGCGTTTACTTTAAAGGCGAACGCATTTGGGGGCCTGAAGAAAAGCTGATCCCCGGTCATGACGCCATGAAAATGGTAACCCAGCACACCGATGATCTTAACCTGTTTGCCAAAGTTTGGGATAACGTAGCAGCTATGCTGCCCGCAACCGACCTGAAAGCCAAACAGGATAAAACCGAAAGAGTGCTTAAACAGCTTAACATGCTCACTATGGCCGATAAGCGTGTAGCCGACCTAAGCGGAGGTGAAAAGCAGCGCGTTGCCATTGCCCGTGCCATCATTACCCATCCGCAGGTATTACTGCTCGACGAACCTTTTAACCAGGTTGATACTTCATTCAGGGAAGGTTTACAGCATGATATCAGGCAGATAGTTAAAGAAACCGGACTAACGGTGATCATGGTATCGCATGACCCTGCCGAAGTGCTTTCCATGGCCGATGAGCTCATCGTACTTAACAAAGGTGAGATAGTTGAACACGGTGCACCTAAATCATTATACAAACACCCTAAATATCTTTATACCGCTCAGCTTTTGAGCAATTGCAATGTGCTTACTGCTCATGAAGCCCGGCTTTGCGGCATTGACACTTCAAAAGAATATGCCGTTGTTTATCCAGAACAGATCAAAATTAAGCTGATTGCCGCGGTAAAACACTGGGTTGTTAAGCAGGTATTGTTTAAAGGTTTTTATGAAGACTTGATCCTTCAGTATGGTGATATTACGCTACGGGTTTTGAGCGAAGAGACAGGAAAATACAATGAAGGGGATTTTGTGGCTGTGAGGGTGGAGAAATATTTAGAGTATTAGTAGCTATACTTAAGAGGCAAAGCCTTTCCTCATATTATACCAGCACGCAAAAGCGAAGATACCTTGTTTCCCAAATGTTTTCCGCAGCAGATCAGCTTCGGGTGAAAACGAGCAGAACATGTAGGGAGTGTGCGGCTGCAGGGGCATAGCAAGTTTTTGCAGAAGCCGGGGAGAGTGCGAATCGGGGCAAAATAATTGCAGCCCGTGGTTCTGTTTGTTTTGCAGGGCAAAGGCCGCGTGGTGGCCCCGGAAGCGGGTTGCGCGCAAGAAGCCTTTCTGCTGCAAGCCTTTTTGGTTACTTTTGTGGCCACAAAAGTAACTGGCCCTCGCGCGGCCAAGAGCGCGACGATCTAAGTTCAAAACCTATAATAGCCGTTACCTGCCTTTGTGCGATTGCTTCGTTCCTCGCAATGACATGATGGAGAAGTCATTTCACTTTTTGCCAACTTTAGGCTATAGAACATCAAATCTTTCTACAAAAAATAAACCGGCGCCATACCTCGCGTTGGCAACCGGTTTCTTAAACGTATATTTAAAAAAATCTTAATTTCTTAAATTGAGGCTGAGTGTTACCAGGTTTTTACTTTCAACGTAAGCGGTGCGCTCGTTCAGCCTGTCTAAGATCTGGTCAAGTGCCAGGCGGGTCTTTTGCTTTTTAATATTGAGTTTGCTGTAAACCGTTTCCTCGTATATAAGCTTATTGTTATCGTTATAAAACTTAATGGTTTGTACACGGGGCAGGTTAACATTGTGTTCAATCACCCAAAAACCGCGTACATTTGTTATTTTATTCTGAGCCAGCCCTGCAGTTACTGCAAATGCCAGGATACAAATTGTGATGATTAACTTTTTCATGGCGTTATTTTTAAATTATAAACTAAAATTAAAGCCCCGTAAAATGGTATGAAAACAACATAGGCACACAACCTGTCAATTACGATTAACAGCATTTTTATACGACGAATAAACACTCAACCCGAAAAACGTACCGAAGCATCCCTCTTCCTGGTAGTTCGTCATTAAATGATTGTAGTTTGTCGCAATTCACACTAAAATCAATTCAATTAAACTGCTTTACAGTAAATTAGCTATATGAATAATGGTTTCGATCTGCTGCTCAACAATGTCAAACTGCCGCGCTTTTGGCAGCATGTGATATTTTGGGTAATTGTATCGTTTTTCATCACAACGCTCTACTCGTTCCAAACCAATTTTTGGGTATCCCTGCGCAATAACCTTTTATACATGCCTATACAAATTGCGTATTACTATGCCATTGCCTATTGGCTGGTACCTAAATATGTTTTTGAAAAGCGGTACATCATGTTTTTCCTGTTGCTGATACCGCTTGTATTTGCATGTATGTTTATCAGCCGTACAATCGGGATCTTTTTTGTTGCACCCTACCTGATCAGGGTAATGCACCTAACTGATGCGGATTATATAGCCTCCACCCATCGCCCGTTTCTTGAGCAACTAATGGATGGGCAAAGCCTGGTAAACTCGTTCAAGGGTACTAACCTGTTCACCGGTTTTGTACTGGCCATTAAGCTGTTTAAAATGTGGTATGAGCGTAAACAGGCAGCACTCGAAGCCGAACTCAATGCGCTGAAGGCCCAGGTGCATCCTCATTTTTTATTTAATACGCTTAATAACCTTTATTCACTAAGCCTCAATAACTCACCAAAATCGCCGCAGGCTATTATCGGCCTGTCGGACCTACTGCGGTATATGCTTTATGAATGCTCGGATAATGAAGTGCCTTTAGAAAAGGAAATATTTATGATGCAGCAGTATGTAAAGCTGGAGAAACTTCGCTATGAGGAACGTATTGACATCAACTTTACTATCACCGGTAATTTAAAAGATAAAACCATAGCGCCGCTGCTAATATTGCCATTCATTGAAAATGCTTTCAAACATGGTACCAGCGAACAGGTAGGCGCCACCTGGATCAATATTGATATCAGCATTACGCTGAACCATTTTAAACTAAAGGTAGCCAACAGCAAACCCGGACACCCTGCTGATGCCGGCAATACGCCGGGCCACATCGGGCTAAAAAATGTAACCAAAAGGCTCAACCTGCTTTACCCTCATAGCTCACGCCTGAAAATCGTAAACGAAGATGATACCTTTTTTGTAGCGCTTGATCTCGACCTGAAAACCATAAAACAATCCGCAACACAACAAATGGTAACCGCATGAAAATCCGCACGCTCATAGTTGACGATGAACCGCATGCCATCGAGGTGTTGAAAAACTATCTTGCTCGTTTTAGTGAGATGGAGGTTACCGCCACCTGTACCGATGGCATCCAGGCTTTCAGGCTATTGCAACAAAAATCTATCGACCTGATGTTCCTTGATATCCAGATGCCGGGCATAAAAGGCACCGATCTGCTGAAAAGTCTCAAAAATCCACCTAAAGTAATTTTTACTACTGCCCACAGCGAATACGCGCTTGATGGTTTTGAATTGAACGCGGTTGATTACCTGTTAAAGCCAATATCGTTTGAGCGCTTCCTGCGGGCGGTTGACAAAATTTATCAGCTGAACGAGCATAAGGGCAAACCCCTTATTACCCATGAAGAACCCGTAAGCGATACGCATACCTTCATTTATCTTAAGGTGGACCGTAAAACTATCAAGGTAAATATCAATGATATTTTATGGATAGAAAGCCTGCGCGATTATGTAAAAGTAGTGGCCATAAATAATCAGGTCCATATCACCCGACAAAAGATCAGCCTGCTTGAAGAAATGCTGCCCGAAAGTAGGTTTGTACGCATTCACCGGTCGTTTATAGTAGCGCTCAACAAAATAGATTCTTTTTATGCCTATAGCATGAATGTTGCCGGGCATGAACTGCCTATCGGCCGTAACTATAAGCAGGATGTGCAGAAAAAGCTAAAGGCCGAGCGGGTGCAGATGGGGTGAAGGTCCATCACGTCATTGCGAGGCACGAAGCAATCCCTAACTATACAGAGAAACTTGCTCAGCCGCTCTACTAATCGGGGATTGCTTCGTACCTCGCAATGACGCTTTTAACTGCTAATCTCATGAAACCCACCAATCGTTTACCAAATTCAATTCATCTTTTGCGCGGGTAACGGCGGTGTACCACCACTTGCAAAGTTCATAGTATGATGCACCGTACATGCTTTTATCTAAAAACAGGTAAACATTGTTCCACTCGCCGCCCTGTGCTTTATGACAGGTAACCGCGTAACCGTATGAAACTTTAAGGCAGTTGAGATAAGGGTCTACCCGCATTGCTTCCTGGTATTGCTCACTTATTTGAGGATATCCTTTGGCTTTCATCTGGTTATTGAAATCGATGATCAGCGCTTTTGATTGTTCATTAGTGAGGTTCCCCTTTAAACTTTCAAGTGTATCTAAAGAAAGCAGCATCTTAAATTCCTTTCCTGAAGCAAGCGCGGTAACCAGTACCTTTTGAAACTTCATACCCAACTTTTGTTCGGTTTCCTCAAGCTCATTCACAACCACAAAATCGCCGTTAGTTAGCGGTACCGAATAATTATTTTGCGTTACCAGCAACACATCACCAACCTGCAAAGGCACATATCCCGAACCAAAAAGCTCACGCCGCATATCCCGGTTTATCATTTGTACCTTTTTATTGCTGCGTGCAATGGCGAGGCAATGATTAGGGCCGGCTGCTTTATAATTAGCTGCATACCGGCTAAACATGGCATCGTCTGAAGGGTGCAATTTTACATTATTAAGATTTGATGCCGGCAGCTTCGGAAATTTGATCCGCTCCCGGCTCTCACTCATCGTACGGATGGCGCCTGCCAAAATCAATATATCGTTATCGCCCTTATTACGCTCAATTTTGGAAAGCTTAACAGATACCGGGAAGCGTTGTTGTTTTGCCAGCCAATCGGTATCCAAAGCCGGACTAAATATTTGTCCTACGGGCGGCAACTGGCAGGGATCGCCAACAAAAATGATCTTGCTTTTGCTGGCTACCTGGAAAAAATCCTGCAGCAGGATACCTGAACCGAAAACAGCGAAGTCATTGCCTTCAGTCAAGGCCCCCGAAAGCATCGAGGCCTCATCAACAATATAAATGGTGGTTTCGGCATCTGCCGGGCGGGTTGAAAACTGCATGGTCATTTGCCCGGGCATACCTGAGCCCGCATTTTCGGCCAGTGTTTCTTCGTCAAGGCCGTCTATCTTTTCAAAATTATATAATTCACTATGAACTGTTGAGGCAGAGAAACCTGTTTTACCCCTTAAAACTGTAGCGGCCCGGCCTGTTGCCGCCAGCATACAAAACTTCTTTTTCTTTTCCTGCAGCCATTGCGCAATGTGCTGCATCAAAAAAGTTTTGCCTGTACCGGCATAACCCTTCAGTACAAAAACATCGGCAGCGGGATGATCAAGAAATTTTTGGATTGCCTTGAAAGCAGCTTTTTGATCTGTATTTAAAGTAACAGGCACAGAGATCCTTTTCTAATTAACAGGCATAAAACCGGCAAACAAATCACCGGCTTCCTTCAAAGTATTCAGCGGCACATAATCGCATACCTCAGCATACTCACCCCACATTTGCTGTACTGCCTTGTTGCTATGCGCACTGGCAATAGCTTCGGCATTTAACCATTCAAAAACTTCAATGATGGTGCCGTCGGCAGCCTCCATGATGATTGATTCACGATCGGTTACCAATCCCTCCTGTTTAAGGCGGGGTAAATGTGTTTTCATTAACTGTTTTAGTGCCTCCTCCTTGCCTGGTTTAGGTTTATAGGCAACAATTACAATCTGTCCCATGGGTTTCAGTTTATTGTGGATGCAATTTACAAAAAAACATGAAGCCCTAATGCAGTTTAAGCGTGTGACAACACCAACAACGGCAAGAAAATAGTAAACCATGTCATTGCGAGGAGCGAAATGGGAATGAGCCAGGGTGCAACGTGGCAATCGCATGCTATACAGGGCGGCTTTACCTCCGTGCGATTGCTTCGTACCTTATAATGACGCAATTGTAAATTATTGATTACTAAGTATATTTTCCGATCGATTTATAAATATGGGCGTTGCCTGCGGCCCGTGCTATCCGCTCATACTGCACAGGCATTAGCCACAAGGCCGGTATCCGCTCCTATCACTAACGCGGTCCCCGCGCACCATCGCTAAAACATATTTTATACGTCATCACGGTTTTTTTTCAGGATTTCCCTGATAGTTCCTCGCAATGACATATCTTTTTTTCAACCAGTTTTCATTTTCCATCAACAGTAACAAAACTAAAAACGGCGATGAGCTAACACTCATCGCCGTTTCGTTGAAGTCTCCCCTTTAGGGGAGATTTAGAGGGGCACTATTTCTTCCAAACGTTATTGTCCTGGTTGTAATCAGGTAATACTTTGTCCGGATCATAGGTAACCGACTCAATTTCTTCGGTTGATGGGTATTTGAATGTCCATGAAGCATAACGTTCCCAAATTTCAACAGGTAGTTTTATGCGTTCAACTTTACCGCCTTTGGTTTTGATCTCCAGGATAACCGGCATTGCCATTTTACCAAGGTTATCTAAAGTGATCAGCGAGCCTTTGGTTGGATCGTTATCAACATATTTCACGTCGCTTACTGCAACATCCAAACGCCAGTCGTTCAGGAACCAGCCTCTCCAAAACCATTGCAGGTTTTCGCCGGCTGTGTTTTCCATGGTGCGGAAAAAGTCGTCGGGAGTTGGGTGTTTAAATGCCCAGCGGTTGATATAAGTTTTAAAGGCGAAATCAAAACGTTCAGGGCCTAAGATCTGCTCGCGCAGCAATACTAAACCAGCGCTTGGTTTTGAGTAAAGCAGGGTACCCGTATTTCTTTCTTTCAGGTTGGCCGGCTGGCTCATGATAGGCTCAAGATCGGGCCTGGTAAAGTTACTGCCAATGGCATGCATGTCAGGCACACGGGTGCTTTTGTACTCGCCATTATTAAAGTTAGCTGTAGACAGCGTGTTGATGAATGTGTTAAAACCTTCGTCCATCCAGCCATACATACGCTCGTTTGAGCCTACTATCATCGGGAACCAGGTGTGGCCAAATTCGTGGTCATTTACTCCCCAAAGACTTGCTTTTTTTGCTTTAGCTCCGCAGAAAACAATACCCGGATATTCCATACCACCTACTATACCGGCAACGGCTGTTGCTGCAGGGTAAGGAAACTCAAACCATTTTGACGAGTTATACTCTATAGATTTTTTAACATATTCAGTTGAACGGCCCCAGGCATCGTTGCCATCGCTTTCAACCGGGTAGGCCGATATTGCAGTTGATTTTTTACCGCTTGGCAGGTCCATTTTGGCAGCATCAACAATAAATGCCGCTGATGAAGCCCATGAAGCATCACGCGCGTTCTTAATTTTAAAATGCCAGGTTAATTGCGTTTTGCCGGCAGGGCGCGATTTTGGATCGGTAACCTCGCTTGCGCTACGGATGATCACTGTGCTTTCGCTTTTTTCGGCAGCTGCCCAGCGTTTTAATTGCTCAGGGGTATATACCTCCTGTGGATTCAATAATTCACCCGATGCAACTACGATATGGTTAGCAGGAGCGGTAATGTTCAGGTCGAAATCGCCATACTCCAGGTAAAACTCACCCGGACCACTGTACGGAAGCGTATTCCAGCCCATTACATCATCATATACACATACGCGTGGGTACCATTGTGCAATGGTATAAACTTTACCATTTTTGGTTTGCAGGTAACCCATACGGTCAGATCCGTAGTTTGGAGAAACGAATGAATATTCTATTTTTAATTTAGCCTGTCCGCCGTTAGCTGCAATTTCCTTTGGAAGGAAAACCTGCATCCGGGTATCAGTAATCAGGAATTTAACATCAACATATTCACCTTTCAGGCCAGCAACCTTTACCGATTTAATTTTGTAACCGGCATCAAATGCTTCGCCGCGGCCCCAGTTACGGCTGCCTGTAGGCGGAACGATAGCTGTACCTCTTGAATCAAGCTTAAACAAGTTTTGATCAAGCTGCATCCACATAAAACCTAATGTTTGCGGACTGTTATTGGTATAAGTTAAAACTTCCGAACCGGTAATTTCATTGGTTTGATCGTTCAGTTTGGCGGCCAATTGATAATCGGCGCGGTTTTGCCAGTATTTAGCACCGGGCTCACCGCTTGCCGCACGGAATTCAGTGCCGTTTTTGGTGTAAAAGCCAGGGCCAAAAGTTTCATGATAATCATACAGAGAGCCGGCGGGTGTGGTGGTGGGAGGCGCTGCCTGCTGGGCATTGCCCATACTTGCGGCCAACGTAAAGGCAAGGCTGCAACCTGCCATCAGTTTTAGTTTCATGTTCAGTCAATATATGGAGTAAAAGAACAAGTATACTACAAATTAGGTAAATGCAGGAGTTTAGTAAAACGATTGTTACGGATTTATTAAATTATTTAATTCACCCTTAAACCCTATATATCAGGTAGATTATATAAGATCAAGTCATGATATATTAATGAAAAAATCTAATTAATACCCAATAATCCAAATCGGATAAACAGAAATCAGCAACATCACTTTTCTCTGTAATTTACTATAAACAACATCCCTCTCCCCTCGAACACGTGACACAATGTGCCGTTATCCCCTTTTTAAAGTATTTTATTAATAAACTTCATAAATATTTTAAAAAGTTAAATAAAAATTTAAATTTGCTAAACAAACTTATCATCTTGCTATTAGAAAATTTAAACCATTTATCGGTATTTAAAGCACTGTATTTTAACGGACCGATCAGTTGTCCGGAAATCAGTAAAATAACGGGCTCCAGTATTCCTAATGTAGCTAAGAGCCTTACTGAACTTATAAAAACGGGGATAGTGGAAGAAAAAGGCTTTGCATTTTCAAAGGGCGGCAGAAAACCATTAATATATGCGCTGGATCCTGACCAGTTCTATATTATTTCGGTAGCTACAGATCAGTTTATTACCAAGATAGGCTTAGTCAATCTTAATAATGACTTTATTGGCGAGGTTGAAAGCTTTGAATTTAACTTAAGTGATAAAACCGCAACGGCAGCCAATCTGGTAAATAAAATAAAACGGTTCATAGCCCGGCTAACTATTGATAAAGTTAAAATTTGCGCTATCGGAGTAACCATTCCGGGATTTGTTGATACTGAAAAAGGTATCAGTAAAAGCTTTTTTAAAGAAGAATACGGAAGACTGAGAGATTATATAACAGAAAGCACGGGTTACCCTACCTTTTTGGATAATGATTCGAGCGCTATTGCACTTGCTGAATTAAAATTTGGTTTTGGCAGGGAAATTAAAGAAATGATGGTACTCAACGTAGGTTGGGGCATAGGGCTGGGCATGGTAGTTAAAGGTGAAATTTTCAGAGGTTTTAGTGGATTTGCAGGTGAGTTTAGCCATATCCCACTTTTTAAAAATGATAAAATATGCAATTGCGGTAAACGGGGATGCCTTGAAACTGAAGTGTCGCTTATTTTGATAAAACAGCAAGCAGAAAAGGCCATAGCGCAGGGAGAAACAACCACGATTAAACCTGATAAGAAAGGTTCAGTTGATATTTCGTCGGTTATGACGGAGGCTGCAAAAGGCGATGCACTTGCCATAAAGTTAATATCAAATGCGGGATATCATATAGGCAGGGCATTGGCTGTTTTGATACATATCATGAACCCTGAAACAATTGTATTAAGCGGTAAAGGAAGTGAAGCCGGAAAATTATGGTTTGCTCCTATACAACAGGCACTTAATGAACTTTGTATTCCTGTATTATTGAATGATAGCAACCTGGTTTTATCCAATTTGGGTGTTAATGCACAGCTGGTAGGCGGCGCGGCCCTGGTTATTGAGCATATTGACCAGGTAATTTTAAAAAAATCTAATTCAAATTCTTAATTAAATCTTAAATATAACAATCACTAATTTATGCAAAAACTCTACAATGTTTGTAAAAGTTCATTAGTGCTGCTGTTGATAATACTATCTCACAGCGCTTTTGCTCAAATTTCAGTTACCGGCACGGTTACTGATGAAGCCGGCAAATTGCCAGGCGTTAGCGTATTAATCAAGGGCACTACCACAGGTGTACAAACTGATGCTGACGGTAAATTCAGTATTAGTGTAAAAAAGGGTGATGTTCTTAAATTTTCTCTTATAGGTTACACCGCCAAAGAAGTAACCATTATTAACCAAACAACGCTCAATGTAAAGCTGGTGCAAAGCAGTACCGAGTTGAATGATGTTGTTGTAACCTCGTTTGGTATTAAAAAACAACAAAAATCACTTGGCTATGGTACCAGCAGTATAAGCGCAAAGGACATTACAGAAGCAGGTAATACTAACTTTGCTTCAGCTTTATATGGTAAAGCTGCCGGCGTAATTGTAAAAACCCAACCAGGTGGTGCAAGTAGTGCTGTTAACGTTCAAATCCGCGGTATTAACTCCATCAATTACAACCAGCCACCATTATATGTTGTGGATGGTGTTATCATCAGGAACCAACAGCAATACGGGCAAAACGGCTTTAACAATGGTGGCTTTTACAGCGACCAGCGCGTTGAAGGTAACGGCGTGCTGGACATTAACCCTACTGACATCGCGAGTATCGACATTTTGAAAGGCGGGGCTGCGACAGCGCTTTATGGATCGGACGGCGAAGCGGGGGTGATAGTGATAACCACAAAAAAAGGCGTGAAAGGGAAAGGGCCTTCTGTAGACCTGAATTATTACGGTACAATGGAGCAAGCAGCTTTTTTGCCTAACTATCAAAATGTTTACGGACAGGGTTATGACCGCGCAACCAACCTATCGCTTGGTTTTAATGAAGATGGTTCTGTTCCTGATACTCAATCACCTGCCGGCTGGAGGCCAAACTTCAGGGCTTATGCGGATTTTGGACCTAAAATGGAAGGTCAAAAAGTGCGCTGGTGGGATGGGTCGGTACAGTCGTATACCGCGCAGCCTAATAACTATAAAGACATATTCAGGACAGGTACAAGCTCAAGCGCTAACGTATCTTTATCAAACCAAACCGAAAACTCAGATTACAGGTTTTCTTACACCAGGCTTGATTATAACGGTATCCAGCGCGAATCCGGGGTTCATAAAAATACATTTAATTTAAACAGCTCATTAAAAATAAGGCCAAACTTAAGTGTAGATATAGTAGCTAACTATGTAAATACTTTAACCCAAAATCGCCCTTACCAAACCAACAGGCTGGCGCAATCATTCGATGGTTTTTTTGGCAGGGAAGAAAAAATGGACCTGGTAATGGATAAATTCCTTACATCAAAAGGGTTTGAATATGCTCCTGCGGAAAATCCACAACTAAACCCTGCCGAAGCTTTTGTTTTCAGGGTTAGGCCTAACCTGTATGACTATTTTTTTAATACATTAAAAAATACTTATACCGAAAACGAAAACCGCCTGTATTCAAGCGCTACTTTAAACTGGGGCATCATTAAAAACCTTAAATTCCGTGGAAGGTTTGGAAATGATTACACTGGCCGCAACACCGAACAAAAAGGCTATAATACTTATCCTGTGGCTTTTAATACCGGTGGTAACAGCACAGGTAATTACAACGTATCAACAGGTGTTTACTCCATATTATATGGTGACGCGTTGTTAACTTATAATGCCAATATTACTAAAGATTTTAATTTTTCATTAACCGGTGGTTTTACTGCAAGGAAAGAATCTTACCGTGATGAAGCATCCGGTACAACCCAGGGACTGGTAACAGAAAATTTCTTTTCTTTAAGCAACTCTAATGGCATACTTAGTACTACTTACAGCAGGCAATTTGAAACAAGAAGAGGGCTCTTTGGCTTATTGGACCTTTCTTACAAAAATTACCTGTTTTTAGAGGGCGCGTTTCGCCAGGAAGTAGCATCAACCTTACCTCCTCAAAACAATACTTATTACTATCCTGCGGTTAACGGAAGCTTTGTGTTTACCGACGCGCTTAAAAGCAGTATGCCCTCTTTCTTAAGTTATGGTAAATTGAGGCTTTCCTATACCGAAAACGGTAACCCTGCCCCAAGATATCAGTCAAATGTGGCTTATCAGCAAACTTCGCTGCAAACAATCAATGGTTCGGTACCTCAATTGTCTATTCCGGGAGCCTATGGTAACAATACTTTACAACCTGAAAGGAAACGTGAATATGAAGGTGGCCTGGAACTCCGCTTCCTAAACGACAGGATCAGCGCCGATGCAAGTTATTACACAAATAAAGTAAGGAACCAAATCCTTGGTTTAACAGCTGCACCGAGTAATGGTGGAGGAAGTCAGATTGTTAACGTAGGTACAATTGGTACCAAAGGTTTTGAGCTGGCTTTAAACGCTACACCTATCATAACAAACGACTTTAAGTGGAATGTGCGTTTAAACTACTCTGTTTATCATACAAAAGTTTACTCGCTGGCCCCTAACCTTGATGAATTAACCTTACCGGGTACAAGTTTTGAAGGCGGCGCTATAAAAGTTGTAGCAAGGCCGGGCGAAGAACTGGGCAACATTTACAGCTATCCGTTACAAACAGACGGGAAAGGGAATAAGCTTGTAGATGCCAATGGTTATTACAATGCCGATAACTCTCATTTTGTAAAAGTTGGAAATATCCTTCCAAAGGCAGCAGGTGGTTTTTCAAATACGTTTACTTACAAAAGCGTATCGCTTACCACATTAATTGATTACAGGTTAGGCGGACAGCTTATATCAACCCCGTTAAAATACGGAATAAGCTCAGGTATGTATACCAGTACCTTAAAATACAGGGATGCTGAGCATGGTGGTATCGCATACTATATCAATAATGCCGGTGCATATGTACAGTTACCGTCAAATGCTACATCGGGCCCTAACGGTGCAAAAGTGTACCATGACGGTGTTATACAGCCGGGAGTTACAGCTACAGGTGAAGCAAATACCACTATCATAGATGCTGCCAGCTATTATGAAAACCAATTTTCGGCAGGCGATCCTAACAGTCAAAATGAAGGCAGTGCCATTTATAACAATAATTATGTAAAACTGCGCGAGGTTGTGCTTGGTTATAATTTGCCGCAAAGTTTTGTAAAACGGATAGGCATGTCAAGAATTAAATTTTCAGTGATCGGCCGCAATTTATTGTACATATATCGTACACTAAAAAATCTTGATCCGGAAACACCAATCGGAAATCAGTGGTATAACCAGGGTATTGACAATGGTTCGTTGCCTGCAACAAGAAGCTATGGTTTCTCATTAAATGCCACCTTTTAATTATTAAAATTGATCAGAAGATGAAAAAAATATTTATATATACCGCTGTCCTGCTTTCGCTTGCCGTATCATTCAGCGCTTGTAAAAAATCAATTGATAAGGATTATCTAAATCCGGAATTATCAACACAGCCTATCATTAGCGGTTTCTTTACCGAAATGTTAAACAGCGATCGTGTAAGGCCTGCTTACTGGAACCTGCGCACATTTTTCTTTCCGCAGATCTCTATATATGCTCAAACCACTACATTTGATAATGTATCATCAGCATACAAACACAGGGATGATTATATCGGGCAGTACTGGTCTGATTTTTATTATCCTGCAGGTAATGGCAGCGGCCCTATGGCCGTTTACCGCGCTATGCAAACGGCCTACGCCAATCTTTCACAGGCAGATCAGGCAAATCAACTGGTTTACATGGAGGCTGCCAAAATAGTATTAGCCGAGCGTGCGGCTAAAATGATTGATATGTGGGGCGATATCCCTTTTTCACAGGCAGGTAGTCTTGAAACAGCAAGCACCATTAAAAATCCGGCATTTGACAACGCAAAAACGCTTTATACTTCGCTTATAAGTGATCTTAATGAAGCAGCAACCTATTTCGGCAGCGCAAAGTTAGCGGGTAACGTACAATCGGCGTTCAGCAAGGCTGATATCTTAAATAGCGGCAGCACAACCAAATGGCAGGCTTATGCCAATTCGGCCCGCCTGCGTTTATTAATGCGCATTTCAAACGTTGATGAACCTACCGCTAAAGCGGCCGTTACTGCAATGCTGGCAAACCCCACAACTTACCCGCTTGTTGACGGCGCTAATAATGGAAATTACAGCCCTTTAAGTTCTGATATTCTTTTACAACCTTTAACAACTACAACAAGCAGCACACTATCTTCTGCTTTGGTTGAAATTGATAGCTACTGGGCACCTGATTATAAGCTGAATAAAGTGATGCTGCCTTCAAATGACCCAAGAATAAGGGTAATGTTTGATAAATATGGCCAAACCGTTAGCGGCAAATTTATCCCGAACGCAAAATACCGGGCAATGCCAATTTCTTATGGATCAGGTCAGCAGGATACAGCTTTCTCTAAATATGCTATTGTAGATTCGGCTACCTTTTTGAATAACATAAAAATGCCAGGTATCGTAATTACAGCTTCAGAAGTAAACTTTTTGAAAGCTGAAGCTTACGAGCGCTGGGGACTTGGGGATGCGTCGGCCGCTTATAATACCGCGTTGAAACAGTCTATAACTTTCTATTTTTATCTTAACGGTATTGGTGGTGGATCTGAAGCTGCTCCAACAACTGCTGAAATAGACGCGTTTTTGGCCAATAGCAATGTTAATTACGCTGCTGCTGTAGGTCAAAACCAAAAGCTGGCTTTAATTTATGTTCAAAAATGGCTTCATTTTGGCTTTTTACAATCTGATGAAGCATGGGCAGAATACAGAAGAACCAAATACCCTGTTTTAACATTCCCTGTAGAAACACTAACGGATTATCAAAACCCACCAACAAGGCTTTTATATCCTACAGTTGAAACCGGTTATAATACTAATTACAGTACTGTAAAAGCAAAAGACACCCGTACAACTAAAGTATTTTGGGACGTTAAATAAAGTAGTTAAGCAAAAAATAAAGCCTCCATTGCTCTTCGCCGTCTTAAATACCGGCTTTTAAAGGGGGGCTTAAACAAAAAAAGTTCACATTTCGTGAACTTTTTTTGTTTAAGGAACTAATTTCATTCGCCCAGCCTTACTTCCCTAAAAAATGATCAGCATAAACCTTTTCGTCAAAGCCGAAATAAAGGAAACCGTTATCTTCAATAACCGGGCGTTTGATCATGCTGGTTTTTTGCTGTAATAATTGCAGCGCGTCGGTATTGGTTTTAATGCTTTCTTTAACTGCCGGGTCAAGCTGTTTCCAGGTAAGGCCTTGTTTGTTCATGAACTTTTCGTAGCCTGCTTTAGTATCCCATTCCTGCAGCTTTTCGGTACTTACACCCAGCTTTTTAAAATCCTGAAAATCGTAAGCTACTTTATTTTCTTTAAGCCAGTCGAGGGCCTTTTTTACTGTATTGCAATTGGTTATTCCGTAAACTTTCATGGGGTAAATTTACTGATTAAACCAATATGCCTGTTTTGCAAACTACAGGCATATTGATTCGAGGTCGGAGGCCTCGAACAGCATATTGAATAAAAATATCATTTAACAATTATCCATTACCGCCGCCGTTGCTTTTGCCGCCGCCTTTGGTATCGTCATTATTAATGCCGCGCTGGTTCTTTTTAATATCGCCATTCAGCTTGCCAAACTTAAAGTTTAACCTTACCGCAAAGTTGCGGTAGCGGTTATGGTATAACGACTCCTGGTCAAAATCAACCGTGTGGGTGGTTGACCTGAAGGTGCGGTATTGGCTGTACGGATTGTTGGCCACTGCCGATATAGTCAGTTTTTTATTCAGGAACTCTTTCGAGAGTACATAGGAGTTATAAATAAAATTGCTCGATTTTCCCTGCAAGGTAACATCACCGCTAAAGAAACCGGCATCGAGGCCAAGGCGGTAACCGCCATCAAACTTGTAGCCGATATTGGCAAAAGCGTTGCCAGTGTAACCGTCATTTTTATAAAACTGACCGTTATAAGTTCCCTTTAGCCACACATGCGAAATTTGACCGTTGATATTGACCGTAAACTTTTTAGTAATAGAATAATTGGTATTGAGGTTTAAACCAAGTGTACGGTTGCTGCCCAGGTTTTGATAAGTAGTAAAAGTAACCGTGTCTATATGATTGCCCGTGTTGTTTTGAATCAGGCTGGTCACATTTTGGATAGCGTTGTTAGAGAATGCATAGCTCAAACCAACATTAATAGATCCTTTTGAAAAATTGCTATAGTTCAATTCAAAGGTATTGTTCAACTCGGGTTTCAGATCGGGGTTACCTGTATTGATGAACTTAGGGTTCGATTTATCAATAAAAGGGTTTAACTGATAAATGCCTGGCCTTTGAATGCGCTGGGTGAAACCCAAACTAAAGCTGCTGCTTTTCAGCGAACGCTGGATAGATACCGAGGGGATAAGGTTGTTATAACTTTTATCAAGCGGCGTACCTGTAAACACAGCATTTACCTGGGTATGTTCTAAACGTACACCCGCTTTACCTGTCCATTTTTCAAACTTTAACTGGTACGAGTTGTAAGCGCTGTACACATCCTGGTGATAGTCAAACGCGCCAGTTTGGCCTGGGTTTACATTATAAACCGCATTTGGGGCGGTGGTAGTAGAGTCTTTATCCTCGCGCCTGTAATCGCTGAAATTGTTGCGGAGGATCACTTTACCGCCAGCCTCAATACTGATCTTTTTTAATGGGTAAGCATAATCTAACTGGAAGGTATGCTCGCGGTTGCCGGCATTATTATACTGCCTGAAATCGGGCTGAAGGGCGTTATAATAATTAACCCTGTCCGAAAACTGGTTATCCGTAAAGTTCTTGCTTGGTCCGTAGCTGTATTTGTAAGATAAGGTCAACAACTCATCTTTATGCCCTTTAAAACCTAACTGGTAGTTGATTGATGCATCCAATCCCTGATCATGATTATAGCCATTACTCGACAGGCTATAGCCCTGGGTAAGATCGCCAACGGCATTTGTCTGGGCCGATCGTTGTGTACCATCCTGGTCAAATTCGCCATGAAAAAACTCAAATGAACCTGTAAGCAGGTTCAGGGTATCTATCTCATAGCTCATCTCGGCGTTGGCATAGCGGTACTTGCCGCCAAATGAATTATTACCTGTTTGCAGTATACTTGACTCTGGATTGAAAAAAGTTTGTGTTGTTGTTGACGTATTGGTGTTACGTTTCTGGTTACCAAAACCGGCATAGCCCGAAATCCCGAACTTACCCTGCTTGGCCGTAACATTAAGGTTATAGCCCGGGCCCCATACGCTGTTATAACGCATGTTGACACTGCCGTTGTAGCCCTGATCGGCATTCTTTTTAGTAATGATGTTGATGATCCCCGATAAACCTTCGGCATCGTATTTTGCAGGCGGCGTAGTGATCACTTCAATTTTTTCGATGTTGGTGGCAGGCATAGCCTTTAGTACATCTGATGGATTTTTGGCCATCAGTGCCGATTCTTTTCCGTTGATGAGGATCTTGTATTTACCGCTGCCCTTCAGCTTGATGTTATCATCACCATCTACCGATAAAAGAGGCACTTTACGCATCATATCCAATGCTGATATTGCCTTGCTTTCCGGGTCGGCTGTTACGTCATAGCTCAGGCGGTCAACCTCCTGTTTCATTACAGGTTTTACAGCAGTAATGGTTACTTCATTCAATTGTTTGCTTGATGCTGTTACCAGGATGCGCCCTGCATCAAACGAATTACCATTTAGCTTCACAGGGATAACTTTAGTAGCATACCCAACTGATGCTACCACCAGCTGGTATACTTTACCTTCGGGAGCTTTGAGCTCAAAACTGCCATCATCTTTAGCGAGGACACTTTTTACTGGCGTTTTGGTAGCGGCATCCTGCAAGGCAACGGTGCCATATCCCAATGGCTTGTTGGATGCAGAATCGATCACGGTGCCCTTAACCGTTATATTTTGAACAGGAGCCGGTGCTGCAGCCTGGGCCATAGCCATGCCCGTGACAAAACAACATAGCACTGTTAGTAGAAATTGTTTCATAATTGCGATTTTGGTCATAAGACGTTTAAGATACCCGGGTGTGACAGCAAAAAATATGCGTTTAACACTTTTTAACACTTGCCCCAGCCTGGTAACGGATTAGTTACTTAAGTTATTAATTGCGGCTTCCGCTGCTGGTATCATCATTATTAATACCGCGTTGATTTTTCTTTATGCTACTGTTAAGCCTGCCAAATTTGTAGCTCAGGCTCACGTTAATGGTGCGATAAAAGTTGTTGTTGGCAGTATAAGTATCAAAGTCGGGCGTTTTGGTGTAGAAGTCGAGTTTGTTGAATTTTTTAAATGGATTATTTACATTGACTGATAACGTCGCCTTTTCTTTAAACATGGTTTTGGTACCGCTGACAGAGCTGAAGAAATAATAATTATCCTTTCCCTGCAGCAATACATAACGGCTGTCATAACCAATGTTTACACCGGCACGGTACCCGCCATCAAACTTATAACTGGTATAAGTAAAAATGTGCCCCTGGTTACCGCTGTTTTTGTACAGAGAGCCATTATAGTATCCTTTGAGCCAAACAAACAACAATTCAGCATTGATATTTACATTTAGTTTTGGGGTGATAGGGTAATTGATGTTAGCATCAAAGCCCCAGTTTTTGTTAGAGCCCACGTTGTCATAGGTATTGGTGGTTACCCCGGCCGAATCAACCCTGGCCAGGTTTTGAACCGTATTATTAGCAAATGAGTAATTGGTGCTCAGGTTAATAGATCCTTTGGCAAAGTTGCTGTAGCCCAGCTCGAAGTTATTGGTAACTGCTGCTTTCAAATTAGGGTTACCCATATTAACATATTGTGGATTTGTTCTATCTGTAAAAGGGTTTAACTGGTAAATACCCGGGCGTTGGATCCGTTGAGTAAAGCCTAAAGTAAGGCTGCTGCTTTTTAAACTTTTTTGGATAGATACTGACGGTATAAGATTATTATAATCCTGGTGAACAGTGCTGCTTGTAGTTGAAAAATCAGCATTAACCGTAGTATGCTCCAAACGCAGGCCCCCTTTAAAAGCCCATTTGGCAAGCTTTACCGAATACGAGTTATACAAACTGTAAACATCCTGCTTGTATGTAAAATCATTGGTTTGGCTGTCATTGGTTTGGTAAACACCGGGTTGCGTCAATGTATCCGTATGAAAATTACTGTAATTGTTTCTCAAAATAACTTTACCACCGGCTTCAAGCGTTAATATTTTTGCCGGCTGGATATAATCTAACTGAAAGGCATGTTGTTTTGAGCCGGATTTGTTGTACTGTTTGTAATCGGCAGGTGGTGGCGTACCAACTTTATCAGCGCCTGATGTGGCATTATTATTTTGATCGTTATTATTATTGTTGTATTTGTATGATACGGTAAGCAATTGATCTTTATGGTTTTTAAATCCAAGCTGATAGTTCAAGCCCGCGTCGGATCCCTGAAATGTACTGTTGCCCGCATTAAACAAGCGATAAAACTGGGTAACCGCATCAGCACTATCCTTTATACTGGTAACCTGGTTGTTTTGCTGCTCGCCCTTACCATTATAAAAATCAAACAAACCAGTAACCAGGTTCAGCGTATCAATTTCATAGCTTAACTCACCGCTGCCATAAACGTTATTTGCGCCGTTCCCCCTTGTGCCGGTTTGATTAAGTGACGATTTAGGATGATAAAAATTGGTGATATTTTCAAACGACGAGGTTTGCACCGGCCTGTGGTTATACCCGGCATAGCCGCTAAAACCAAGCTTACCCTGCTTAACCGTTAGGTTCACATTAGCACGTTCACCAAAAACATTGTTATAACCGGTGTTGATGCTTACGTTATAGCCCTGGTCGGCATTTTTCTTGGTGATAATGTTAATGATCCCTGCCAAACCCTCTGCGTCATACTTTGCAGGCGGCGTGGTGATCACTTCTATCTTTTCGATATTGGCGGCAGGCATAGATTTCAACACATCCGACGGGTTCTTGGCCATCATGGCCGATTCCTTGCCATTGATCAGGATCTTATAATTATCGTTACCCCTCAATTTGATATTGTCACTGCCATCTACAGATAACAAGGGCACCTTACGGATCATATCCAAAGCGGTGATTGATTTGCTCTCCGGGTCGGCCTGTACGTCATAGCTCAGGCGGTCGACCTCCTGCTTCATCACTGGCCTTACTGCGGTTACGGTAACTTCCTTTAATTGCTTACTCGATGCCGAAAGCAGGATCCTGCCGGCATTAAACGTATTGCCTGTAAGTTTAACGGGAATAGTTTTAGTAGCATAACCTATAAATACAGCTACCAACTGGTAAGTTTTACCTTCAGGCGCTTTCAATTCAAAACTGCCATCGTCTTTAGCCAGCGTACTTTTTACCGGGGTTTTGGTAGCGGCATCCTGTAGGGCAACGGTAACATAACCCATAGGTTTATTTACAACCGAATCAATGATAATACCTTTTACGGTGATATTGGGGACTGCCTGAGCAACTGTAGCAGGAGCTTTTGTTTGAGCAAATAAGAGCGTAGAAAAGTAACAGCAAAGTACCGTTAACAGGATTTGTTTCATAAGGTTATTTAGGTTTACAAGACGTAAGAACATCATGCCGCGTTACAACGCGAATCACGATTTGAACGATCTTTTAACTAATTTATTAGTTTGTAACAGCGTTGTTACTTATTATAGCGGGTCATGGTAAGCTCGGTACCAATGGTTGCAAAACTTTTGATCATTTCTATCGAGCGATCGATCAGGGCCGGAAGTTCAGGTATCTCATCTTTATCAAAACCGCTCAGCACATAATCAACCTGGCGGCCTTTAGGATAGTTATCGCTTACGCCAAAACGCAAACGGGCATAATTATTATGACCAAGGGTAGCTTCAATATTTTTAAGACCATTATGGCCGGCGGCACTGCCTTTAGGTTTAAGGCGAAGCGTACCGAGCGGCAGGGCAATGTCATCTACAATAACCAGCACATTCTCAATAGGGATCTTCAAGTCCTTCATCCAATGGTTAAGGGCTTTACCGCTCAGGTTCATGTAGGTAGTAGGCTTAACCAGGCAAAGTGTGCGGCCTTTGAATGATACTTCGGTATAATAAGCCAGGCGTGAGTTTTGAAACCTCGCTCCCTCCTGCTTAGCCAGCTCATCCAGCACCATAAAACCTATATTATGCCGTGTATCGGCATACTCCGGACCAATATTTCCTAAACCTACTATTAGATATTTCATGCCCCCTGGCCCCCCTAAAGGGGGAATTTGATTAGCTTAATTTTATGCGAAGATATTATTTATTGCTTAAACAAAAACAGCGATAGATTGCTCTATCGCTGTTTTTTGTTTTACCACCTGTTCCCCCTTCAGGGGGTTAGGGGGCTTATTTTTTACCTGAAGCTGCTTCTTGCTCAGCCTGACGTAATGCACGTGAGGTAGTTACAGAAACAATGGTATCTTCTTTAGCGTTGGTGATCACTAAGTTATCTAATTTAATATCAGATACTTTTACTGATTTACCTACTTCAAGAGATTCGATGCTTACTTCAATAGCATCAAGGTGATTTTTAGGAAGCGCTTTGATACGCAGTTTCCTTAATTTCTGAACCAGTTTACCACCTACTTTCACACCTGGAGAAGTACCGGTTAATTTAACAGGGATCTCGATGGTGATCTCTTTTTTCTCATCTAACAATAAAAAGTCAACGTGGATGATCTTTTCAGTTAATGGGTGAAACTGGAGGTCTTTAATGATTGCCTGTGATTTAACACCTGCAATTTCTAAGTCGATGAAATGAACAACCGGAGTGTAAACTACGGCTCTCAAATCAGCTGCGGACACCGAAAAGTGGGTTTGGGTAGCACCACCATACAGAACTGCAGGCACCAGGCCATCATAACGCAGCTCTTTCGCGTCTCTTTTCCCTACGTTCTCTCTTAGAGAACCGCTAATAGCAATTGATTTCATTTGTTTTTATTTATTTTAAGTTCATGGTTAATAGATCATAGTTCATGGTTCTATCTCCCACAAGATTTTTATTCGCTTTCATTTCACGGTTGGCAATTACTATGAACCATCAACCGTGATCTATACCTACTCTACCCTAAACAACTGGCTTATCGAACCGTGTTCGTTTACATTGCTTATGGCTTTTGCAAACAGTTCGGCGGTTGAAAGCACCCTTATTTTAGGGCTGCTGTGTTTAAGCGGTATGGTATCAGTAACTATCAGTTCGGTTAATGCCGAGTTTTCGATAGTTTCATAAGCCTTACCTGATAATACCGGGTGTGTACAAACGGCGCGTACGCTGCGTGCACCACGCTCCATGATCAGTCCGGCTGCTTTTGCAAGGGTACCGGCAGTATCACAAATATCGTCGATCAGTACAATGTCCTGGTCGGTAACATCACCTATCAGCGTCATGGCTTCAATTTCGTTAGCGCGTTTACGGCGTTTATCGCAAATCACCACTTCAGCGTTAAAGAACTTGGCAAAGCTCCGGGCCCTGTATGAACCGCCCATATCAGGCGATGCAATAGTAAGGTGACCTAAACCAAGGCTTTTAATATAAGGCACAAAAATAATGGAAGCATCCAGGTGATCAACCGGAACATCAAAAAATCCCTGGATCTGCGCTGCGTGCAGGTCCATGGTCATGATGCGGTTAATACCGGCTGCTACCAGCAGGTTGGCCACCAGTTTTGCACCAATGGCAACACGTGGTTTATCCTTCCTGTCTTGCCGGGCCAAACCAAAATAAGGGATAACGGCGTTTACATAATGGGCAGATGCACGGCGGGCGGCATCAATCATCATCAGTAACTCCATTAAATTATCAGTAGGCTGGTGGGTTGACTGGATCAGGAAAACATCACATCCCCTTACAGATTCATTAAAATGCGGCTGGTATTCACCGTCGCTAAAACGCGATATCACAACTTCACCTAACTCACGACCGTAAGCATCAGCTATAAGATGCGCAAGCTCCTGTGAGCCGGATCCTGCAAATAATTTAACCGGGTTAAATTGTAAGGGCATTTTTATTTTGGATTTGGGATGTTCGATTCCGGATTGGATATTCTATCCTGTTAAAGATAAAGCATTCCTTTGCACAAACCTCTTAAAACACAATTCGGATTTCAAGTTTTCAAAACGGAATAAATCCGAAATCAAAAATTCGAAATCCGAAATCTTAATGTTGCCCGACCAGGATTCGAACCTAGACAAACGGTACCAAAAACCGTCGTACTACCATTATACTATCAGGCAATCTCCTTTGGTTTGTTTTACTCCCCGAAAAGGAATGCAAATATAAGACGAATATTTGACTCTCAAAATAGAATTTTAAAAAAATTCATTATTAACTCAAACACAGCAAAATAAAATACAAATACGCCCTAAAACCCTGCTTTCGATGGCAACATCACAATAGTTTTATTATTTTCGGCTGCTTTAATCCTGTTTCTTTACATAGCATCCAAACATGAATTACAAAAAACTCAACAATATATTTGGCTGGGTAGCCTTTATCATTGCCACAGTAACCTACATTTTAACCCTTGAGCCATCATCAAGCTTTTGGGATTGCGGCGAATTTATAGCCTGTATTTATCGTTTACAGGTAGCCCACCAACCCGGCGCACCATTGTTTACCATCATTGGCAAAGTGTTCACCCTGCTATCGCTGGGCGATAATACTAAAGTAGCTTACTGGGCCAATATGGCATCGGCACTGGCCAGCGGCGCTACCATCATGTTCCTGTTTTGGACCATTACGGCCCTCGCCAAAAAACTTTTGGTTAAAACACAGGAGCAGCTTAATGTTACTAACCTCATCCTTATTATAGGCTCGGGCCTTGTGGGTGCTTTAGCCTACGCCTGGTCGGATACATTCTGGTTTTCGGCTGTCGAATCGGAAGTTTACGCGCAATCGTCACTTTGTACTGCCGTAGTATTTTGGGCCATATTGAAATGGGATGCCCATGCCGATGAACCTCACGCCGACAGGTGGATTGTTTTTATTGCATATGTAATGGGCCTTTCTATAGGCATCCACTTATTAAACCTGCTGGTGATACCGGCTATTGGCCTGGTGATCTATTTCCGCAGGGTAAAAAATGTTACTGCCCAGGGCACCATTGTAAGCTTTTTAGCAAGTGTTGTGGCATTGGCATTTGTGCTATGGGGAGTTATACAATACACGGTAAAAGGCGCGGCCTTTTCCGATCTGCTTTTTGTGAACACCCTGGGTATGGGTTTCGGCAGCGGGGCCATCGTGTTTTTTGTTTTACTCATCCTTACCATTGTTGCCGGCATTTACTATACCATAAACCCGGTTAAACCGGCTATTATTTTAGCGGCGGCATGCTTTGTTTTAATATTAGGCATAAGCGGCGGCATTATTGGCCTTATAGTAAGTGTAGCCGTTTTAGCCTTGTTGGAGTATGTGGTAAAGATCCGCGAAAAACGCTTTGCGCTCAATAGCTTTTTGATTTGCCTGCTGTTTATCCTGTTTGGTTACAGCTCGTTTGTAATGATTGTTGTACGGGCAAAAGCTAATCCTAACCTCAACAACAGCGACCCTGAAAATGCCTTCGCCCTAAACAGCTACCTTAACCGCGATCAGTATGGCGATACCCCATTATTATACGGTCAGTTTTTTGATTCGGAAGCTACAGCGC
Source organism: Mucilaginibacter angelicae (assembly GCF_042434235.1). Lineage (NCBI taxonomy): Bacteria > Pseudomonadati > Bacteroidota > Sphingobacteriia > Sphingobacteriales > Sphingobacteriaceae > Mucilaginibacter > Mucilaginibacter angelicae. The sequence goes on from NZ_JBHLTS010000062.1 coordinate 29,282, forward strand.
AAACCGAAGGCGCTAATATTTACCGCCGCGGTAAAACCAAATATGAAGTTGCCGGTAAAAAACTCAATACAGTTTATGACCGCAATACCTTGTTCCCACGGATGTTTAGCGACAAACCCGGGCACCCGGAGTTTTACCGCGAGTGGACCGGTCTTGGTGAAAGCGAACACCCAAACTTTGGCTCAAACATTAGTTTTTTTGCCAAATGGCAAATCAACCAAATGTATACCCGTTATTTCCTGTGGAACTTTGCAGGCCGGGCCAATGACCTTGACGGCCAGAGTTTAAATTCGGGCGCCGACGGTGAATGGATCAGCGGCTGGAATTTTAACAAGCCCCTGCCCTATTCGGTTACCCAAAGCAAAAGCTATAACCGTCTGTTCTTTTTACCACTTATCATCGGCTTATTTGGCGCAGTGTTTCATTTTGCGCGCAACCAGCGCGAGGCAGGTGTTGTTGCCATCCTGTTTGTTTGTACCGGTTTAGCTATTGTGCTTTACCTTAACCAGGACCCGCTGCAACCCCGTGAACGTGATTATGCCTATGCCGGCTCCTTTTATGCTTTTGCCATATGGATAGGTTTGGGCGTGATAGGCATTGCAGATGTGCTGAGCAAAAAGCTCAATGCAAAGGTAAGCGCTATCATCTCTACCGTGGTTTGTTTATTGGCAGCGCCTTTATTAATGGCCAACCAGGAGTGGGACGATCACGACCGCTCAACTAAACTTACCCCGCATGATATGGCTTATAACTACCTTAACTCATGCGCACCAAACGCTATTTTGTTTACTTATGGCGATAATGACACTTACCCGCTTTGGTACATACAGGAGGTTGAAAACGTACGTCCCGATGTTCGCATCGTAAACCTGAGCCTGCTGGGAACCGACTGGTATATCCGCGGCATGAAAAATAAGATGAACGAATCGGAGCCATTGCCGATCAGCATGTCTAACGATAAGTTTAAACCAGGTGTGCGTGATGTGATCTATTTTAATGATCAGAAAATTCCTGGAGCAACTGAATTGAAAGATGTTTTTGATTTTATTTCATCAGATAAAAAAGAGACCATGGTTGAGTATAATAATGGCGATGTTGCCAATTACCTGCCAACCAATAAATTCAAACTTACAGTTAACGCCGATGAGGTAATTAAAACCGGCACTGTAACAGCAGCCGATAAAGATAAGATAACCCCGGAAATGGATTGGACATTCAGCGGTCGTTATGTTACCAAAGATGTGCTGGCCATGATGGATATCTTATCGCATAACAACTGGAAGCGCCCTATTTATTTTTCGGTTACGGTACCTAACAGCAATATGATAGGTTTGGATAAATACATGTACAATGAAGGTTTTGCTTACCGTTTGCTGCCCTTAAAACCGGATACGGCAGTTGGTCCGCTTGAAGCCAGCAACACAGCTAAAATGTACGAAAACATGATGACCAAATACAAATGGGGCAACATGAAAAACGCCAGCTATCTCGATCATGAATCAATGACCATGTTTTATCCGCTGATCACCAGGCTTTATTCAACCCTGGCCGATGATCTGGCAAAAGCCGGCAAACCTGATTCGGCGCGTAAAGTGCTTAAAAAATATGACGAGGTAATGCCAACAACCATCAACTCGTTGGAGATTGCGGTACGTAAATATTACATGATAGAAAACGCATACCGTTTAAATGATATTCAACTGGGCAATAAACTGGCGGGTCTTGTTGATGATTATGTTAACAACCAGCTCGATTACAGCTATGCCCTGCTGCAAAAAGGCGAAACCAACCTCGAAAACCGCGACCTGCAATATTCAATGCAGATACTGGGCGGATTGGTTGAGTTTAGCAAACAATACAAGCAGCCTCAATTGTTTAACAAGTTCAGTGCGCAGCTGAGCGGATTTGAAAAGAAATTTGGGGTGACGGGGAAGAGGTAAGTTTCCTTTTTGATATTTGAAAATGCCCGCCAAAAGCGGGCATTTTTTGTTTTATCTACTCACCCGAGAGATTGTCGAAGACCGAAAACTGGTCGAAGTTTAGCGATAGCGTAACTTCGTCCTAAAATAGCTCAAGCTTTCAGCTTGAGTGTCCTTATCTAAATAGCATCTGAATTGAGCTTTTCAAACTGAATCACGGAAGCAGAATGCTTCCATGATTTTAGGACGAAGTTACGCTATCGCTAAACTTCGACCAGAGACATTTAATGCTTATTGGCGTTCAGAAACTTCGTTTTGATAATTCTTTATATTATTCAAATAGTGAAGTATATATCTTTTCTTCTTTTTATTGAGCATCATCTTTTTTAATGTTTGATGATAGGTATTTATAAATAAAAGCTCATTATCTTCCAGATAGTAAGACAATATTTGAGGTCTGCTTATTTTAGAGGACTTAAATTGAGCTTCCAGCTTTTTTGTTTGTGCATTCCAAGTGTACTTTACCAATGTAGAATCATTAACTATCGTAGGTCCGGGTTTAGGGTCAGCCACGTAATGATCAAATTCAGTAGTATCCTGAAAACATTGATGATAAACCACTTTCATAATTAAAGGATTAGTACTTTGAATAGTCGATTTCAGCCATATCTCACGTATCCCCCAGGGAGATGGTTGCAACAGGTTCGAATTTTTCAATTCATTTAATACAGGTATTAATTTATCACCATCATATTTGTAAAAGAAATGATTAAGCCACCAAATACCAGAACCATTCTCAAATTCAGATAATTGGTAAACGATAGCTTCTCCGTCTGTATTTTTAAAATACTCTAAATCTTCGTCATACCGGCCATAACCATCTTGCTTGGCAATGATTTTATCTCCTTTAAAGAAATACAGCTCAGAGCCAGAACAATGTCTTACATCGCCAATCCTAATTGCAAACTCATCAAATTTGTTTTTATCCCGGTCAAACGGATAGTAACGTAAATAAACATTTCCTTTTTTTACGGAATCAAGCAAGCCTTTGGCAGTGCAGGTGCTATCAGTTTTTAATTCGCCAAATATCTTTTTTGCAGCATGTACTTCTATCATTTCCACACGTGTAGCGTGCTTTAACAAAGCAATATCAGCTGGTGGTAATTCCCTATTTACAGGTTTTATTAGATTTCTAAAAACAGAATCAGCACCAAAAGCAGCTTTATCAGCAAGCGGCTGTACCGGCAATTTCCCAACGCTATCAAAAAAAGCAATAAGCTGAGGCTCCGTATATTTGATCTCCTTATATTCTTTCGGCTTTACTTTCTGCGTTTTTTTTACAACTTTTTTATCAGGTTTTTTAGTTGTATGGTCACAACCAAACACGGCTAAAACAAGCACAAAACAGGCTAAATTTCTGAAGGTTTTAAAAGGATTAGGCATATTGGATAAGGCATTTATTATTGCATTAATTTACTGATATTCCTGATGAATTGAATTAAAACATCATCGTTATTTATTGTTTATACTATGTGTAATTTATATTTGCCGCAATGAAGATCCTGCTCATAGAAGATGAACCCAAACTGGTATCCATTATCCAGCGCGACCTTACCGCCGAAGGGCACGAATTAAGTGTTGCCCTCGATGGCACAACAGGTTTGGAGATGGCCACCAAAATGGATTTTCAATTGATCATTCTGGATATTATGCTTCCAGGCATCAACGGTATAGAAATTTGCCGCAGGCTACGTCAGGCCAATCAGCAGGCAGCTATATTAATGCTCACCGCCCTGGGTACCACCGAAAATATAGTAGTTGGGCTGGATAGCGGGGCCGACGATTACATGGTTAAACCCTTTAGCCTGGCCGAGCTCAACGCCCGTATCCGAACGCTGGCCCGGCGTAATACCGCGCTTGCACAGCCGTTAAACCTGATCCAGGTTGCCGATTTAGTGATCAATACCGACGAAAAATCAGTTAAAAGGGGTAACAAAACTATTGAGCTTACCGCTACTGAATATCGCCTGCTGGAATTTTTGGTACAAAACAAAAACCATATGCTCAGCCGTATCGAAATACTGGAGCATGTTTGGAACATTGATTTTAACATGGGTACCAACGTAGTTGATGTATATATTAACTACCTGCGCAAAAAGGTGGATAAAGATTTTGAGCCCAAGCTCATCCACACCGTTATTGGCATGGGGTACATTTTTAAAAATAACGCTGCATGACCATTCAAAAAAAAGTTGCACTGCTATTCCTTGCCTTAACGGTATCGGTGATTTTAGTGTTCAGCACGGCTATTTTTTATTTTGTACACCAGTTTACCTTCGACGATTTTTACAAACGGCTGGAAACCCGTGTAAACATCTCCTCGCAGATCCACCACCTTAACGACCGCGACAGCCTGGGCATGTACCGGGAGATACGTCAGCGCTACCTCGAACGCCTTATTGATGAAAAGCAATACATTATTAAACCCGATGTTTATACCAAAGGCAAAACGGTAAAAGGCGTTCCGCGCCAGCTGATAGATAATATCATTACCAACGGAAAATCAAGATTTAAAGCCGCTAATGTATTCTACGCCGGTAATATCTTCCACTTTCCGGAGGGCGACGCTATTATTGTAGTTTCTGCAACCAATCCATCAGGCCTTAGTGAGCTTAATGATCTTGAGCAGGTATTAATTGTCAGTTTCCTGATCTCGATACTCATTGTTTATATCATTGGTCGCCGTTTTTCATACCATACTTTTAAGCCGGTACGCAACATCATCAAAAAAGTAAACACCATTACGGCCAGCAACCTGCATTTACGATTGGAAGATTATAGTGGTAAAGATGAGATAGCCGAACTTACCCAAACGTTTAATAATATGCTCGACAGGCTGGAAACGGCTTTTGAAACCCAGAACAACTTCATCAGCAATGCATCTCACGAGCTGCGTACACCGCTTGCTATCATAAAAGGCGAAGCCGAGCTTGCCCTCAAAAACATCAATGAGCCCGGCACTTCTCACCAAAAAAGCTTAACCGAAATACTGAACGGGGCGCAAAGCCTGCAGGATATTATAACCAGTCTGCTTGGGCTGGCACAAAGCGGGTTCGACGGTAAAAAGCAAAACTGGGAGCTGGTGCGTGCCGATGAGCTGGCCCTGATGGTGAAAGAAGCTGTTGACCATATCATCCCGGCAAATAAGTTAAGCATAGATTTCTCCGCCTTACCCGAAGACCTGGACAGTTTGATAACGCAGGGAAATATCAACCTGCTCAAACTTGCCATCAGTAATATAGCGCTCAATGCCTGCAAATACTCCGAGAATAAACCGGTAGTATTAAAAGTGCTTGCCGAAAACAACAGCATTATTTTCAGTGTAAAAGACCAGGGTATCGGCATCCCGGAGCGTGAGCTGCAGCATATTTTTGAGCCGTTTTTCAGGGCCTCCAACACTGGTAAATATGAAGGCCATGGTGTAGGCCTCCCCCTCGCGCTGAACATTGTACGCCTGCACAAAGGTAACATCGGTATTATCTCCAAACAGGATGAAGGAACCGAGATCAGAGTGATGCTGCCTGTTTATCATGAGGAGAAATAGCACTTTTTGTCATTTCGATAGAGCCGGGATGGGAAAAGCAAAGGGGCGAAAGAGAAATCTTCTGCAAGCAGTCTGAAATAAACAAGGCGTAAAAGATTTCTCCTCACAGCCATCCCTTCATCCACCCCAATGTTCGTCGAAATGACACATCGGAAAAACTCTAATCACATTCTAATCCCGCTCTTAAACCGCTTTAATGCCCGGTGCCGACTATTGTATTAACAAACAACAATGGTTTAACTAAAAAGCACCGCCATGAAAACTACAAACATTCTCATACCATCTGATTTTACATTACCATCGTTAAACATAATCCCTGCTTTAGCAGAGCGTTTTCCGGAACAAAGGTTTAATATTTCGTTTGTGCACTTCCTGCAACTGTCCGATTCAATATCCGATTTGCTGTTGCTGTCGCGCCGCAGCCGGGAGTATAAACTGATCAGCACTGAGTTTTACAACGAGTGTACCGTATTAAAATCACAGTTTGAAGAGCAGATAGAACACATCAACCCTGATTTCTTTTACGGGAACACCGTAGCAGTATTTAAAAATTATCTTGAAGCAAAAGATATTGAGCTGATTGCCTTATTGCAAAATCACACTTACGCTACTCTCACCACCAACAGTTTTGATCCAACTATTTTGATGCAGCGCAGTGGGTACCGCACCATAACCCTGAAACCATGGGTTGCCTCCCAAACAACAGTTGCAGCCGAACTTGAAGCTGAAGCCGAATTATTGCAGGTTTAATGTTTGCGTAAGCATTTATCATTTACACTTAAAAAAACATGTATGCTATTAAAAAAAAATATCCCGGTAAAATATGTAGTGGGTAAAATAAAAAATGAATTGTTACTGGTTGCCGTGTATGCTATTAGCATTGCATTGTTCCACCGCTTTTTCCCGGAGTACCGTATATCCATACCAATTGCTGTACCGGCCATTCTGGCAACCATCATATCATTGCTGCTGGCGTTTCGATCAAACCAGGCTTATGACCGCTGGTGGGAAGCCCGGGGCCTTTGGGGAGCTATAGTAAATGATTCCCGCTCGCTAACGCGTGAATTAACTACCTTTTTAGATGGCGGCGATGCAGCCTGCGAAGAAGTTGAGGGCTTTAAAAAACGATTTGTATACCGGCAAATAGCCTGGTGCTACAGCCTGAGCCAGTCATTACGCGGGCAAAACAGCTATATCCGCAGCATTGACTTTTTAGTTGATGAGGAGGTAAAATTTACCCGCCGGTTTAGCAATATGCCCAACAGCTTACTTAAGCTTCATGGCCTCGATCTGCGCCTGGCTTATAAAAACGGGTGGCTTAATGATTACCAGCAGGTACAGATAGATGGCACGCTTTCCAGGCTTTGTGATGCCATGGGCAAATGCGAGCGGATCAAAAACACGGTATTTCCGGTTACCTACAGTTTATATATCCACTTTTGCCTGTACCTGTTTATTATACTGCTGCCATTTGGCCTCATCGAGTTTTTCGGCATGTTTGAAGTACCGCTGATCATAGCTATAGCAGCAGCATTTTTACTGGTAGAGAAAATGGCCATCCACCTGCAGGACCCTTTTGAAAACAAACCAACAGATACCCCGACAACTGCCATTTCGCAAACCATTGAACGCGACCTGAAGCAGATGCTTAACGATAAACATGAGAGTGAAAAGGCAGCAGTACAACCTGCTACCGCTAAAGCAAACGTATATTATATATTGTAAGCTTTAATATCCCTGTGCGGGAAGGCACAGGGATTTCACTGTTTTATTCTCTGAAGCTTAATCCCTCCTCTTTCATCTTCTCCCTCACTACCGGTACCGAACTTTTGCCAACACCGTGCAAATGCAAAAACTCTTTTTCGGTAAGTTTAGATAATTCAAGCAATGATGTGATACCTGCATTGGCCAGTGCGCGCCTGGCCGGGTTACCCAATTTGCTAAAAGGGCTTTCTGATTCTTCAGTCTTCATAATGAATAGTTTAATTGATGATCAAATTTAACATCAAACTAAGCTTTGTGTGCGGGGCATTTGCGACTATTATGGGGGTAGGATAGAGTAATTATTTCTTTTTTTCTTGCGCTCGTTTGAAGCTGCAGGTTATTGGGAAAATGAAAGCTGCATAGCGAATAAGCAAAAACCATGTCATTGCTGTAAAGGTTAGATAATTCGGTAACAGAATTAGCTTTATATAACTAAGCTAATTTTGTTATGCGAATAAACACCAATGATCTGACGCTAAAGCGAAACTATCTAAGTAAGTATCG
>NZ_JBHLTS010000063.1:0-47363 GCF_042434235.1 Mucilaginibacter angelicae
ATCCTTTATCAGCAAACGATACGTTTGCAAATAATTCCGTTTTAAGGTTAGATCATTTGTGTTGATTCGCATAGCTTTAAGTTAGGCTATTTTGTCTCCGAATTATCTAACCTTTACAGCAATGACGCTGATTCTTGTAAATTCTATCAAGAATGATTCTAAATAATACATATGTCTTGTAATAAACATATTTCGCTGCATGTTTTGTATTTTTGCAAATCGATATTTTAATTATATAAACCGCGGATGAAAAAAAGTGCAATTTTTGGTCTTGTTGTTATCGCTATAGCCATAGCGGTTATCATTAGTGTTTATTCAAGCTCAAGCACCTATGCTTCCTTTGCCGAAGCGCAGCAAACCAGCAGCGAACTGCATGTAATAGGCCATTTTAGCAAGGGAAAAGAAATGGTTTATGACGCCACTAAGGATGCCAATTATTTTTCATTTTATATGAAGGATAACAAAGGAGAAGAGCGTAAAGTTGTTTTTACCGGTACCAAACCCGAAGATTTTGAGCGTTCAGAACAGCTGGTACTTACCGGCCAAATGGTTGGCAGCGAGTTTCACGCCTCAAAGATCCTGATGAAATGTCCATCCAAATACACGCAGGATAAGTTAGAAGTTACAGAAGCAAAGGCTAAACAAGCCAGCATTTAATCATTTTTGATGAATACAGTTTTTAAGGGCGAACACCTTTTACCGGGACAAATCGGCCAGTTTTTTATTGTTCTTTCGTTTGGTGCAGCCCTGCTGTCATTTATAAGTTACTACTTTGCAACTACCGATGATGCAGGCAAAGCTAACAGCAGCTGGCAGCGTTTAGGTCGCTTAGGTTTCTACGTAAGTTCTATCTCTATTTTAGGAATGGGCACCTGCTTGTTCTATGTGCTTTATAATCATTATTTCGAGTATCATTACGCCTGGGCTTATACCTCGCGTTCATTGCCTGTTTATTACTTGGTATCAGGCTTCTGGAACGGACAGGAAGGCGGCTTTTTACTATGGGCTTTTTGGCAGGCAGTTTTAGGTAATGTACTTATTAAAAGGGCCAAATCATGGGAGCGCCCGGTAATGACAGTTGTAGCCCTGTCGCAAGTGATATTAGGCACAATGGTGCTTGGGATCGATATTTTTGGTCAGCGCATAGGGAGTTCGCCGTTTTTGCTGTTGCGTAATTCGGGTATTGAAGCGCCTATATTTTCACAGCCAAACTACCTGGAATTTATAAAGGATGGTCAGGGTATGAACCCATCGTTACAAAACTACTGGATGATCATTCACCCGCCAACGCTGTTCCTGGGTTTTGCTTCAATAGTTGTTCCCTTTGCATATGCAGTTGCCGGGCTTTGGCAAAAACGTTATAAAGAATGGGTGCAGCCTGCTATATCATACGCTTTGTTTGGCTCTATGATCTTAGGTACTGGTGTTATTATGGGCTCGTTCTGGGCATATGAATCATTGAACTTCGGTGGTTTCTGGGCCTGGGACCCGGTTGAAAATGGTTCTATCTTTCCATGGTTAACTATAGTGGCGGCATTGCACGTAATGATCGTATTTAAGAATACTGGTCACTCATATTTTACAGCTACGCTGCTTGTTTTGCTGAGCTTCGTACTGGTATGGTACACCTCATTCCTTTCAAGAAGCGGTATTTTAGGCGAAAGCTCGGTGCACGCTTTTACCGATTTGGGCATGTTTTGGCAGCTGGTTATCGGGATATTGCTATTCCTTGTATTATCTGTTGTTGTTTTGGTATGGCGATGGAAAGAATTGCCTATCACCAAAAAAGACGAAGAAACCTACTCGCGCGAATTTTGGATGTTTGTAGGCGCGGTATTTTTAGGTCTGTCATGTTTCCACCTTATTGTAGTAACATCGGTACCAGTATGGAATGCCATGTTTGGTACCAAGATAGCCCCACCAGCCGATCCTGTTAAACATTATAACGTGATCCAGGCTTCGTTTGCCTTTGTTGTAACTTTACTTACAGGCTTTACGCAATTCCTGAAATATAAAAAGACCGATATTACCCGGTTCTTCATCACTACAGGCGTTTACTTTTTGTTCGCCATATTGGTAACTGCGCTTGTTGTTTACTTAACCGGTGTTTACCGTCTGAACTTTGTATTCAACCTTGTGATGTGTGGTTCAGTTTATTCGGTTATTGCCAATGCCAAAGTTTTGGTTGATGCCTTTAAAGGTAAGTTTAAGCTGGCAGGTTCGGCAGTGGCGCATTTGGGTTTTGGCTTGCTGATGGTTGGTGCGGTAATAGCAGCAGGTACCAGCAAAGTAGTTTCTGAAAATGCGAGTGGTGTGGTTAACGTACAGGGCTTTGATGCTAAAGCCGGCAATGCCCGCGAAAATATCATGATCTACAAAAACACCCCGGTAAAAATGGGCGATTATACAGTTACCTACCTTGGCGACTCGATATCATCTCCGTACCACTTTTACAGGGTTGATTATAAAAAGGTTGATGCCAACGGCAAAGTGCTCGAAAACTTTGTACTTAAACCAAAAGTACAGGCCAGCCGAGATGCAGGTTTCTCTTCATCGCCCGATACCAAGCACTACCTGTTAAATGACCTTTATACCCACGTAACCGCCATACCGAGCGAAGGTTTTGCCATGCAGGGCGAGGCCGGGCATGACGAAGGTAATGATGATAAAAATTACGATGATCCTGTAGCCCATGAAGTTGCCGTTGGCGATACCATCAGGTACCGCGACGGCTTTATGCTGGTTAAATCGTTAAACAAACAAGCGACCGTACAAAATATCCCCCTTACTGCTAACGATGTGGCTATCGGTGCTAATATTGAAGTACACAGCCGCGATGGCAAAGTATATACAGCCGAACCTGTATTTATGATCAGGGGCGGTAACGTGTTTGATTTTGCCCGCAAGGTTGATGATGCTGGTTTAAAACTGCGTTTTTCAAGGATCAACCCTGAAAATAAGAAGGTGGAGATCACTGTTTATCAGCAGCCGCAAAACAAGCGCCCATGGATTGTGATGCGCGCTATCAGCTTCCCATATATCAACTTTTTCTGGAGTGGTACTATTATCATGGTGATAGGTTTCCTGCTTTCAATCCAAAGGCGGAACAAAGAACTTAAAACCGTTTAAATTTTTTAGGTGGATATTACTGGGCACCGGTATAATATTGCTCATGACGGGTTTACCGTTATTGACGATATTTATACCAGTGTCGAAGTTAATGCCATTATCAACGCCATTGAATCGGCCGATAAAACAGGTCCGCTGTTCCGTCAAACTGATGATGTGTTTGCGATAAGGCAGTTTCTAAAAGCAGTTCCGCATGTTTCCCCTCTTTTATTTAATGAAAGGCTGAAAAGCGTTATCTCCAATATTTTTGGCGATGGGTATTTTGTTGTTAAATCCATCTACTTTGATAAGCCCGGATCATCAAACTGGTTTGTGGCCTGGCACCAGGACCTGACCATTTCTGTTGACCGGAAAATTGATATAGCAGGCTATGGCCCCTGGACGGTTAAGTACAACCAGTTTGGTGTACAGCCACCGTTAGATATCCTACAGGATAATTTCACCATCCGTATCCATCTTGATGATACCGACGAAGGTAACGGCGCTTTGAAAGTGCTGCCCGGTTCACATCTTAAAGAGATCTATCGCCCTGAGAATATTGACTGGCAGCAGGAAACCGAAGTGAATTGCAATGTGCAGGCAGGTGGTGTTATGATCATGCGGCCATTACTTATACATGCGTCAAACCGTACTACCAATAATAGAAAGAGGAGGGTAGTGCATATTGAGTTTAGCACAGTTGAATTGGCAGCAGGGATTGATTGGGCGGAAAAAATTTAATTAATCTGCTCCGTATGGGACGCCAACAGCGATAAAAAAATTCTGAAGCATTTGATACTTCTGTGTGCACTCTATTCCAATGTTTATTTTACCTGAGGCCGATTCGCTTCTATGGCATGAAAAGCAGATATCAAGATGGTCAATTACCCTGTTGTTTTTGTCAAGGAAAACAATTGAGTTGCGTGGATCAAAACAAGCAGCGATTCCCGCTGTCAGATAATCTTTCAAGCCGCTGTAGCTGTAGTTAAAGATTATGTCTGTGAATTTAATGAGCTGATCATGATTTAGAACTGTCCACTGTTTGACATTATTATATTTTAACCTTCTTTTTTTAATGGTGATACCTCGGTCAGTACCGGATATTTGTTCCTGATTAGGTAATAGGTTACCCGCAGAATCTATATTGGGTGCTGGGGGCAATTCACCCACATATGATATGGCCAATATTTTTGCTGCAATGGAAAAGGGATATTTCTTTAGGCGTTGTGCTACCGAAAACTGATTTGTATAGGCACAACTGTCAAATTCGGGTTTATAGCCTTTGATGTATTCGCGCGAATATATTGGTTGATATACAGTTTTTCGTTGATTACGTTTGATTTTTTTATGTATTGTAGTATCCGTTAGATGGGCCTGAAGGTAACTGTCATTTGCATAACAAGTAAGGTTTATCAGCAATAGTAAACAGGTAATTAATTTAAATTTCATCTTCTAAAATACAGATTAAATTAATTCTGCTATCCCTTCAAAAACGAAAAAATCTTGGCATTTACCGTATCAGCCTTTTCAATCATCGGTAAATGTGCTGCGCCATCAACAGGGAAATAATCAACTTTCAATACGCTACGAATGGAATCGGCAAAACGTAGTGGTAATGTTTTATCGGCCTTACCCCATATCAGCAGTACATTTTTTCCTGCACTATTCAAACAGGTGTTGCTTTGTTTGCCATTTTGGTGGTAATTGTACATGGTTGAAACCAGCGCGTTTCTGAAGCCTTTGTATCCCATCTGCGGCAGGTAGCGTTTTACCCATTCCGGATGGTTTTTGGGATAAAGAAAATCAGTTAATTGTCCGTTTGCCCGTTCATCGGAGTTTACGGCTTCATTATACAGGGTGAAATATTGCGGCGACGCCGGCTTTTTTTGCTCATATACGGGGTCAACAAGAATCACTTTATTTACAATGTCGGGGTGGCTGCAGGTAAAGTTGGTTATTACTGCGCCGCCGAATGATACCCCCGCTAAATTTATTTTTCTGCTTAACTTAAGTTGCTTGATGAGGTCAAGCAGTTGTGTATTATAAAACTCCTGAGTATAGGGAACATCCGGCCTGTCGGAATAACCACGGCCGTACATATCATAACGTAATACTTTGTATCCCTTTTTTACAAGGTAATCATAGGTACCATCCCATATATAATAAGGTACACTAAAGCCATGAACAAGTATGATCACTTCTGCACTGTCGGGACCTTCAAGCTGGTAGTGGGTTACGCCCTGGCTTAATTTGATGAAGCTTCCGGAAATGTTTTTACGGCCGGCATCGGTTAAGGTTTTGTTTTCTTTATTGTTATATCTATAGAAGCCGTAAAGGATTAATGACGCGGCCCCGACAAGAAATATCACAATTATTATGCTTACTTTAAGTATTTTCATGCGGTATTAGATGTTGGTTCCTAAAATACAGAAATATTTATACTACAGTTAGTTAAATAATTTTATCCATTGTAAAGATTATATGAACATTACTATAATAGGCTCCGGCAATGTAGCCACCCATATGGCAGCAGCTTTTAAAAATGCCGGGCACCGTATTGTACAGGTATACAGCCGTAACATGCAGCACGCTGCACTGCTGGCTTACCACGTAGGCGCCGAAGCCATAGATAACCTTGCCAATATCAATCCAGATACCGGGTTATTTGTTGTTTCGGTTAAGGATGATGCCATAACAACTGTTGTTAAAGCATTATCGGCCCATAAAAAGTTAATAGTACATACATCGGGTTCAACCGATTTGAACAGCTTGCTGGCTTTAACACCCAATGCAGGTGTTTTTTATCCACTGCAAACGTTTAGTAAGATAAGAGAGGTTGATTTCAGATCTGTCCCGCTCTGTCTTGAAGCTGCCGACGATGCTATACTGGCTGATTTAAAGCAGCTTGCATTTACCATCAGTAACAATGTATACACCGTTAACTCCGCTCAGCGTAAAATATTGCACCTGGCTGCGGTATTTGCCTGTAATTTCCCCAATTATTTATACGGAATTGCGCAGGAGCTGCTGGCGCAAAACCAAATGGAATTTAATATGCTGCGCCCGCTGATCCTGGAGACTGCACAGAAGGTGCTTGAACAGGAGCCGCGTAATGTACAAACCGGCCCGGCGGTGCGTAATGACGAGGGCACTATGGCCACCCATCTACAGCTATTGAGCGATATGCCTATGTTACAGGATATTTACAGTTTGTTAAGTCAGGGTATTATCAAAAACAATAAAGGACTTACCGCAGACCAGTAATTTTGTTACTTTTGCTTAAATGAACATTTATAAAATAAAGGTCAATTTCGAGGAAAAAGGGCACGAAAGCATTGAGCTCCCTATAGCCGAAGGAGAATCTGTATTAGACGTGTGCCTGGAAAATGGCATAGAGCTACAGCACAATTGCGGTGGTGTTTGCGGATGCAGCACCTGCCATGTTTACGTAAACAAAGGGATGGATAACATCCAGGAGATATCCGATAAGGAAGAGGATTTTATTGACAGGGCTGTTAACCCGCGTATTAACTCGCGCCTGGGTTGTCAGTGTGTGATTGTTGATGGCGACATTGAAGTTACCCTGCCTGATCAGTCGCAGTTTTTAGGCCACTAATGTTTGCATTAATCCGTTTAAAACAACAAATAAAACGTATAATTTACAACGTATTAGCGTAACCCCAGGGTAGTACGTAAAATCAATAAAAATGAGCGATAATAAATTTGCCTTACCAATTCACTGGAATGATTATGAAGATATTGCCATTGAACTTTATGAAAAGTTTGGTGACGATTTTGACGAATCAAAAATATACCGTATCCGTTTTACCGAACTGCTGGAGTGGGTATTAAGCCTGCCTAATTTTGCCGGTACCCGTACCGAATCAAATGAAGGCCACCTTGAGCAGATCCAATCGGCCTGGGTATACGAATGGCGCGACAACCAATAGTTCAGTTGGCGGTTTTAAGTTGGCAGCTTGTAGTTTTAAATTTGCAATTAGCAGTTTAACACAGTGCAAATATTCAGTAGTCAAAATAACCGGTGATATCACCCCTGAAAATAGGTGATATCATCAAAAAAAATCGGTGTAATCACAACCCATGGAATCATTCCTGAATAAATTAAAAGATATTACTACCCTCATTTTTGATGTGGACGGCGTTTTAACCGACGGATCTGTTTTTGTAACAGAAGCTGGTGAACAAAGCCGTGCGTTTAACATTAAAGATGGCTACGCGCTGCAATTGGCTGTTAAGTGCGGGTATAATGTTTGCGCAATATCGGGCAGCCGCTCAAAAAGTGCTATGTACCGCTTAAACAGCCTCGGTATCCAGGATGTTTATATGGGTACGCATACCAAATCGCAAAGGTTTAAGATCTACCTCGAAGAAAAAAGCATTATAGCCACCAACGTATTATATATGGGCGATGACATTCCCGATCTGGAAGTGATGAAGCTTGCAGGTTTACCTGTTTGCCCTGCCGATGCAGTTGAAGAAATCAAAGCTGTTAGCGCCTACGTATCGCCCTACGGCGGCGGCAAAGGCTGTGCCCGCGATATTATAGAAAAAGTGCTCAAAGTTCAGGATAAATGGATGAGCAAGCAGGCGTATAGCTGGTAGATTTTACAATAAAAAGATATGTCACGAGGATCCATCTGAGAAATCCTGAAAAAAACCGTGATGACTTATAAAATATATTTTAGCGATGGTGCGCGGGGGTCGCGTTAGTGATAGGAGCGGATACCGGCCTTGTGGCTAATGCCTGTGCAGTATGAGCGGATAGCACGGGCCGCAGGCAACGCCCATATTCATAAATCGATCAAAAAACACACTTAATAATCACGTCATTATAAGGTACAAAGCAATCGCGAACTCGGCAGTTTTGCTCTGTATAGCAAGCGATTGCCACGCTATCGCTCGCAATGACATAAAAAAATAACAATTCAACATGCACACTATCCCCCCCGTAATTCTCGCATCAAAATCACCAAGACGGCAGGAACTGCTCGGGCTTATGGATGTTGATTTCAGGGTTGTGCTTAAGGATGTTGATGAATCATACCCTGAAGGGCTAACCCCGCCGGAAGTTGCTTTGCATATAGCCCGCAAAAAAGCCGAAGCATTTGACGAAACGATAGGGGATGAGGTAGTGCTCACTGCCGATACCATAGTTTGTATAGACGGCCTGATACTGGGTAAGCCCGAAACCCGCGAACATGCTATCGAAATGCTTCAAAGGTTATCGGGGCGCGTACACCAGGTTATAACCGGTGTATGCTTGCTGTATAAAGGGCGTTATAATAACTTTTACGACCTTACCGAGGTCTTCTTCCGCAAGCTTTCGGATGCGGAGATCAGCAATTATGTAGATAAGTATCAGCCGCTTGATAAAGCCGGTTCCTATGGTATCCAGGAATTGATAGGACTGATAGGTATCGAACGAATTGAAGGCTCCTATACCAACGTGGTTGGTTTGCCCACCGAAAAGGTGTATGCGCAGCTACTTAGCTTAAACAAATAAATTTCCCGTATTTTTCGAATAAATTTTGGCGCAAGTCTTGTGTGGTGGCAAATGCGGAGGCTGACTTGTGACTCTGCTACAAATTAGAAAGGGCACAAGTAAGCCCGGCTCCGGTCGCCGCACAATACTTGCGCCAGTAAGGGCTGACTTGTGAGTCTGCTACAATTAAGAAAGGCACAAGTAAGCCCGGCTCCTGCCACCTTACAATACTTGCGCCAGGAATGCGCCAGTAAGGGATAAAAGAAAACACCCAATCCCAATGTATTTAAATAATTATTTATTTAAATTAAACCTTTATTTCCTGTATAGTCTAACGTTTAAATAAAGGGAGTAATTTGTCATGAAAAAAACTATTAACACAGGGCTGGTGTTTTTGCTGGTGGCCACCTTGTCTGCTTGCAGCAGTTACAATTATTACACCGCAGCCCGTAACAAAACAGATTTATCCGCTTACCGTACATTTGCCTGGCTACCTCCTGCAACCATGACCAATAAAGCCGGCGCAGTTTTAAAAAGGGAAGTGGCTGATGAACGTGTTAAGGATGCGGCTATTTCGGCATTGGAAAACAAAGGATTGAAATTTCAGGAAAACAACCCCGATTTGATGGTGAGCTATACCACAGTTACCGGCCGGGGTATGAAAACTGAATTTTATTATCCTGCCTATTACGGCGGCTATCCTGGCTTTGGTTTAGGATTTGGCTGGGGTTGGGGCGGCGGCTGGGGCTATCGTGGGTTTTACGGCGGTGGCTGGGGCTGGGGATATCCTTACAGTTACGGCTATGGCTATGGTGGCGGTGGTTATGCCCGTGTACCTTACAAAGAAGGTACGCTGATCATCGACATTATGGATGCCAGATCGCGCAAACTGGTATGGCGCGGCTTTGGTGTTGGTGAACTGCACAACCCGCAAAAAACTGTAAAGGAATTGCCAAAAGTGGTTAGCGGTATTATTGAGCAATTGGAACTTAACCAGGTACAGCAACCGCAGGTACCAATGAAAAAGGCATAAGAAATTTGCTGATCGATTTATTGAACTAATGAAAAATCCCTTCGGGCGCTATGCCCGGAGGGATTTTTGTTTGCGGTATAAATGAAATGCCCGGAAGGCAAATCATGATTTTAGCTCAATTACTACTAAAAGGACCCTCAAATTTCATCGTTAAATTTTATTGAATCCATGAAGTAAAGAAACCCTTTTCGGTTTAAGCCTGTATGGCTTTTTGTTTGCGGTATAAATGTATTGCTGTAAAGGCAAATGCTGCCACTGCTAATACAATTACCCAGGTATCAAGCGGGCAAAAGGAGTCGTTATCCACCGGCACGCATGGATCTTCTAATTGTGCAAAGCAGCTTAAATAAGCAGCCATAAAAACCAGGGTTATTGAAAGTGTTTTCTTAATCATACTCACAGTATCTTTTATTATAGTTTTACAAATTTACTTACGCCAACTAACTGCTTTGTTTTGTTATCAACAACCTTAATGATGTAAGTTCCGGGAACGAAACTACTTACATTATTTTTCCAGTAAAGTTGGGTAATATTTACAGTTCTAAGTAGTATACCACTACTGTTAGTTATTTGGATATTATAATCTGATGAAGCATTTGGCTGCGAAATTTTCACATTAATGCTTTCAGCTGTAGGGTTAGGATAAACGGTAAGCCAATTATTGGCTATGGTATTATTAGTATTGGCGTACATCAGTGATGCATCTTTTGAAAAACTGATGTCATTATTAAGATCAGTCATTTGCAAACGATATTTGTTAAGCCCTTTAGCCGGGTTAACGTCGGTATAACCATAGCTGCCCAGGCTGTTTGATTGAATTACGTCAATGTTTTGCCATGTTACCCCGTTATCGGTGCTTTTTTGAACAACAAAGGTTGTATAGTTGGCTTCGTTTTTAACCGTCCAGGTTGTTTGGGCGCCGGCTATGGCTTTAATAGCTTTAAAATCAAGCAGCTGTAATGCCAGTTCAGGGTTTTGGCGCAAAATAACTGCAAAACGGTCTTTACCAAATGAAGCTGCATTACCTTTATCAATGGTGAAACTGTAAACGCGATTGTTTTTGAGATCCAGCGAATCTTTAGTAAAGCTATCCCTCAGCCAAACCTCATAAATATCAGGCAGATCGGTTAAATCGGATAGTTTTAACTGGTAGGGCCCTGAGGCAGTAGCATCGGCAAATAAAGGTATTACCTCTTGTTGCTTATGCGGAAATGGCCTCCGATGGATAGTGGTTTTAATGCTATCTGCCGAAAATGCTGATAAACTCACCAATGCACCACTCCCGCCAAAGTCTTCGGCGTCTTTTTCTTTTTGGTACAAAGGGCTAATGTCTTTATCGAGCACTATAACTATGGCATCAGTATTCACAGTATCTTTTATCAGCCTGAAACGGAGCAGGGGTTCTACGCCATCATCAGCTACTGACTGTGCGGGCATGGCAGCGAAACTTGCAAATTTGGATGTTGATGCTAAAACAGGTCTGTCGGGTGCGCTTAGTATTGCATTGAGTGTAGCGGTATTAGGCTGCGTATTGGTTTTGGCCGATTCCCGGAACGTCAATGACTGACCGGTAGCAGTGGCTTTCACGTAAAAGCCCTGTCCGGTAGCTATCATGTTACTTGCAAAGCCGTCACTTGAGATACCGGGGTTTATGTTCGAAATTGTATCTGCCGAGGTGATAGCGGTTTTCTTTTGCTCGTAAGTTGAGTATTGCTTGGTTGTGGGATTGTAAACCCATATTTTAAGCGGGCTGCTCAAAGTAGCCGATGATTCATCCGGAAAACCACCGCCGTAAATAGATGATTTAGCCAGAACCGGCTGCCTGTTAAACTTTTCAATATTGATGGTACTTGCATAAGGGTTACCAACCAGGTTATAACCCGATACCTTACTGCCCGTAGTAGTGCTGTACATCAGATTTGAAGATTGATTGTACCAGTGTTTTACTGTTATATTGCCGGCATTTAGTGTGCCGGTAGTGGTGAAGGTGGTGCCTGTTGGTACATAGCTTGCTACAGTTTCGGTTGCTATGTTGGCTACCGACCTGTCGCCCCTGAAAAAGAAGAGGAAGCCGTTACCCACAGGTAAAGTAAATGTACCTGATTCGCCGTCAAAAGTATAGTTTGGTGAACTGTTCAAATTGTTAAGCCCCCTGTAATTTCCGCTGGTGAAACTTGTGCTTGAGGAAGCCAGATTTTCCCTGAAAAAGTAAATAGTAGGGTTATTGGCATTGGGCGATAGATCAAAGCCTCCTGCAGTGGTAGTTGTACCTGTTATATATGCAGAATTTTTGAAGTAGTTAATACTATAAATGCCCGAACCCGTGGTTACAGGTGATGTCATTAACCGATAACCTCTTTTTGATGCCCCGCCGGCTATATACCTTTCAACGCTCACGTTGCCAGTAATACTCAATCCCGAAGGAATAGCAGCTACGGTAGCCGATTGTGTTGCCAAACTTTTCAATGTGAAAGTGGCTGGCGAGCTTACAATCAGGTTGCCGCCGGTCATGGTAAGTACATTGTAAATGTCGAGCTTGCCGGTAGTTATGGTTACATTGCCGCCTGTAGCTGTATTGCTTACCGTCATATTGCCCAACTGCGATGAGCTTGCAGTTCCTGAGCCTGTAAATGATTGATTGGTATTGGGAGATGCACCGCTCCATGTAATGCCTGAGGCATTGAAATTGGTGCTGTTACCCATAGTGAGGGTGCCGCCTGCGCTGTTGAAAATATTGCAGCCTACGTTTAATGTAAACCCACCCAAATCCAGTTTGGTGCCACTGTTAACGGTAAGCGTATAAGCGCTTTTATTGGCTGTTAAAACAGGGTAGAAACCGGTTGTAGCCGTGCCTATGATAATTGCTTCGGTGCCGTCCAGTTTCGGTGCCTGGCCAGCTATACCTGTTGATGTATTGGTCCAGTTATTATCAGTACCAACTGCTGTTGTCCCCGCCAAGCCTGTCCATGTATAAGTTTGCAGGGTTGGTGTAACAATGGCCGTATTTTGGGTACACCCATTAACTGTTGTAGTAAGTGTATAATTTGTAGTAGTAGCTTTACTGAATGTAACAGGATTGCCGCTTCCGGTAAGGCTGGTGTTGGCATTATCAACCCAGCTGTAGGTTGCACCTGTCATGGTTTGTGCTGTTATAGTTAAGGGGTTGTTAGCGCAATAACCGGCTGAGAACGAGTACAGGTTCATATCGTTAGATGCAGCCTCGGTAGCCGAAAGCTCGTGGTTATAAATGGCCACATCATCAAGCACGCCGTTAAAATAATCATTTGAAGGGCGGCTTGGCCATCCGGCTAAGTTATCGCCGCCAATGCGCCAGTATTCGGCAATTTGCTGGGGAACGGTATAGGTAGTTGTTGATGCCTTCAAAGTCCCATCTACATAAATGCGCATGCCGTTGGTTGGGCCATCGGTTACAATAATATGGTGCCATAAACCGTCATTATAAGCCGTAGTTGTATTGATAGTTACTGTGCCACCATTGTAAACACCGTAGTAAAGCAGGCCGGCGTCGGTCATGTACAGGTTACGGTCTTGTGTAGCATTACTGCCTGTTTGGTTGCCGCCAATGCCTAATAATTTACCGCCTGCCACGGTTGTTTTAAACCAGATACTGTAGCTGAAGATCAGCGGGTCATACTGGGTGGTAGTTGATATGTATTGAGGGCTGGCGTTTGTTCCGCTAAAGCTGTAGGCACCATTTGCAAGGCCGTTCCTGTCGGCCACGGTGACAGGTAAGGTGGTGCCTTGCAATGTACCATTGTTGCTCAGCCCCGACCAATCGCTTAAGCTGCCGCTTTCAAACGGATAGCTTAGCATCGGGCTGTTTATTGACGATGATGCTTTAGGGTTTACGGTAACAGTAACCGGGGTACGTAAACTGGTGATAAACCCGAATGTGTAAGAAACATAAAAAGTAGTGCTGCCGCCGACAAACGGTGAATAACTTGTTGACGTGCTGCTTTGCAACGGGGTTGAAGTGGTATTATCAATATACCAGTTATAGGTATATGCGAAACCGGGGTTGCTTACGGTAAGCGTTGTACTGCCCGCACCGCAAAGCGTGGTTCCGTTTACAGTGGGCCCGGTAATACCAACAACTACAGTTTGGGTTGTAGTGCTTGAACATGATCCTTTAGTTACAGTAAGACTTATTGTTTTGGTGCCTGAAGTAAGCCAGGTAACACTGTATGAAGTTTGCGTGCTGCCGGTGGCAATACCGCTATCAAATGACCATGTGTAAGTAGCGGAAGCATCATAAGTGCTGGTAAGTGTAACGGTGGAGGCTCCTGTAATAACCGCGACCGGCGACGTAGCGGTAAAAGCGCTGCCGGGAAGAGCATTAACCGGTGCTGCATAAGTAGCAGTTGATGAACAGCTGCCGGGGCCGCCGGTTACAGTTAGCGAATAATTGCCGATTGCTGCACTTGAAAATACGCCCGGATTACCGGTATAAGTAGCGCCGGACGGTGATGTCCAGGTAAAAGTTGCACCGGTAATTGTTGGCGCGTAAATAGTTATCGGACTGCCTGCACATACAGAGGTATAGGCACCTATCTGGTTTACATCATTTAATGCCGTAACTGCCGATGCGGACAACTCCGTGCTATAAACTGCAACATCATCTATTTTACCGCTAAAGTAAGTGCTTGTTGGGGCATTGGGCCACCCGCTTACGTTATCGTTGCCGATTTTCCAATAGCCGGTATAAGGTTCGGCCGAAAAATAAGTAGATGTAGCAACAGAGGTATTGTCAACATACATAATCATGCCCGATGTTGTACCAAAAGTAACTACAACATGGTGCCAGTTGCCATCATTATAGGTTAAGGGCGAAATTATGGTGTGCGTGCCGCTGCTGTAAACACCAAAAACCAACTGGCCGGTATTGGTCATGTAAATATGCCTGTCAAACTGGCCGCCGCCATTTTGAGCTGAGCCAAAGCCTATAAGCTTACCGCCAGTTGTTGTAGTTGTATTAAACCATAAGCTCAGGGTAAAAGTTTGCGGGTTCACAAATGAGTTGGTAGTTGTAACCCATTGATTGGTACCGTTGAAGCTGTATGCGCTATTTGCAAAGCCATACCTGTCGGTAGTTGGTGTTGGTGAATTTTGCAGGTTGCCATCATTCTGGTTGCCGGAAACATCTTTTGCGTTCCCGCTAAATGAGTAGGAAAGCATGGCATTGGTTAATGGCGAAGTAACTATAGGGTTTATTGTTGCTGTTACCGCCACGCGGGAACTTTCAGTACCGCCGGAAGTATACGTTACATAAAACGTAGTAGTAGTTACTATAGTAGGCGAATAAGTAGCCCCGGTAGCAACCGATGTACCGCCAGTGGCCGTTGTATACCAATTATAAGTGCCGCCAGATGGTGAGCCGCCTGTAGCAGTTAAAGTAACCTGGCCGGCACCACAACGTGCTACAGCGGATGCTGTAGGTGGTGCAACGTTTGTAAAGGATACTACGTTATTACCGGTGGTTGAATTATTGGTATAACCATTATACGTTGGGTTGGTATAATCGGTAGTTCTGATTTGAACAGCACCTGATTGCGTATAGGTATTATATGGAGGCGGATTTCCATAGTTTAATGATGATAGTACATCCACCACTAAAAAATAATCTGCCACCCGGGTTAAAGAGCCATCTGCATTTCCTGAGTTGTAATTTGGATCGCCTGCGCCTGAGTTGATGGATCCAGACTGCATTGTGGGGCTGTTTATATTCACTGTTGTCAACAGCGAATTGTCGCCGGTAGTGGTATAAGTATCATCTATTGATTTATATAAACGCCCGTTAGTGAAAAATGCATTTATATTAGTGCCCGACGAAGGTGTTATGCCGAAGTTGATATCCGCAAAGCTATAAGTTCCCCTCGTGTTTATTTGAATGCCTGATGTAACTACGTTTGTTTGACCGGCATAAAATGAAGGCTGTGTGATACCGTTGGTGGTGGAGCTTACACTTGTAACACTCATCCTGCGGGTATACAATTTCAGGTTGTCCCAATAAAAATTGTTCCCGTTTGATCTTAAATCGGTTGTAGCTACTATGCTGTAAGCGTAAGTATTTAAATTGCTTTGTGTTGATGTATTGATGTAGGTTGTTGCTTCGGTATTTGAGCCCGACACGGGATTGGCCCAGACCGACCATTTACCTGTATTCAAGCGTTGTACTTTTATTGTCCAGACTACATTGTTGGTGATAGGGAAAGTAATCAGAGATTGAATATCCCATTGAGTATTTCTATAACGAAGGATCATGTTTGACCCCACCTGCGTCATATAAAACCCCTGGATTGTTTGGGAGGTTTGGTCAAATGTACTGGCGCTTAACCAATATTGCCATGCCCCGTTCCCTGCGGTTGGTCCGGCGCTTTGGCCGTTATCATAAGGTTCAACAGGCGATGTGGATGAGTTGTTTTTGTAAAGGAAAGTCCATTCGTAATCGTAATCATTAAGATTTCTGTCGAGGGTGGGAGCGATAATTGAACCGTATATGTTGTTTTTTGAATTGACGCCGTTAATAGATGTTAATGCAATGGTATTGTTGAAGGTTGTGCTTGTAGTTGAAGTAAGTTGAATGGTCTTGTTTGCTGTTCCCTGTATATATCCAACGCTTCCGATATTGCCATCATCATAAGGATTATAGTAAAACTGGTTTGCGGCAGTGAACTGGACCTCCTGGGCTGTAACTCTGTTAACCAGGCACAACAGGTAGCCTGCAAATAAAACGCAGAGTAATTGTGTTTTCAAATTAATAGGTTTTAGGGCGTAAATGCAATAATGATGCTAATTCAATAAAATCGGCATGAAACTACAATTTTTATCTTGATAAGGCACTTGTGTTAAAAATGACGACGTTGGTTTGGGGTTTTGTTAAAAAAATGGAAATGGAAGCGCGGTTAATTATTAATTATAATTTACCCATAGTGGGGAATAATTTCCACTGTTGTTTTAATCAATAAGCATGTTATTAACTTATAAAGAGGAGTAAAGGACAATCGCCTGATTGATAGATTTTTTAGGAATATTCCTATTAGGAGTGTGATTTTTACTGCAGCCAAAGGCTATTGAGCGTATTGCACAATTATCCGCAATGATGCCATAGCCGTTAACTTAAGGGGAGAAAAGCGCGGGCATGTGCTATTCCTCTCTTGAGAGAGTAATAGCACATGAAAAGACAATAAAAGAGTTTAAGATGTAGGGGCTGCGCGATTCCCTCCCTTGGGAGGGTGTAGGGAGGGGTTTCAGTGAGATGCCTTGTCGTTACAAAGGCGTATAAACCCCTCCCTGCCAACACACAATCCTAACGCGCCCCTCCCAAGGGAGGGAATTTTCAATTCATGGGCTATTACTCTCAAGAGGGGATTTTTAAAACCTTTATACAATTAATTGCTTAAGTTAACCGCTCAGGCGTAGCGGCTTTTTAGAGCAGGACGGGAAGTGTTCAACTTTTTAAAAACGGGTGTTCAGCTTTTAAGAGTGTATATTATTAAGTATTTGATTATCAGTATCTATGTGTTCAATTGTTATTTTGTTAAAACGCAAGTTATTGATAATCAGTGATGTTTTTTTTGGGAAATCACATCAGGTGTTCAACCCTAAAAAAGTTGAACACCTGATGTGGTATGCTTTATTTAACCTTTTGGCTGTTATTGGCACGGTTAAGATCGGGCAGGGCAGCATCCGGGTCTACGGTTACCGATTCGGCTTCCTGGGTAGTAGGCAGTGTATAAGTTATTTGCCTGTTTTGCAGCCAGGTTTCAACCGGCAGGTAAAAACGTTTTTTGCTGCCATCTTTAAATTTTACTTCAACAGTAAATGGCATCGGCAATTGCTCTTTGTTCACCACATTGATGGTAATACCTTTTGATGCATCCTTACCGGCATATTTAGCATCAATAAGGGCTATATCAACCAGCCAGTTATTGTAGAACCAGCCTTTCCAAAACCAGGAAAGGTCTTCACCCGCGCCATTCTCCATCGACCTGAAAAAATCATCGGGCTGGGGGTGTTTATAAGCCCATTGGTTAATATAGTTTTTAAAGGCATAGTCAAACCTGTCTTTACCCAATATCTGCTCGCGCAATAAAACCAGGCCAAATGCGGGTTTATAATAGGTTAGCGGATGACGATATTTTTCGGGGATGGCATCAGGCGCGGTCATAATGCTGGGCGATTGCGGGTCAAGCATTGCCGGGATGATCTCATCGGCAGGGTTACCGCCGCCGGGTGCGTATTCACTATCGCGCTTAGGGGCGTATTCACCTTTGTTAAATGCATCAGATGCATAAATGTCGATAAAGGTGTTCAGGCCTTCATCCATCCAGGCATAGCGGCGCTCGTTTGACCCCACTATCATCGGGAACCAGTTATGGCCTATTTCATGTGCGGTTACCCAATAAAGTACGCTGCCTTTATCGGTAATGCCGTCAAACACAATGCCCGGGTATTCCATCCCGCCGGCAATACCTGCCTCGTTAATAGCAACCGGGTAGGGGTATACAAACCATTTTTCAGAGAAATACTCGATTGATTTTTTGAGATATTCAGTAGCACGTCCCCAGGCATCGTTACCATAGCTTTCGGCAGGGTAAACGCTCATAGCCAATGATTTTTTACCGCCGGGCAGGTTAACCCTTGCCGCATCCCAGATATAAGCTTTCGATGCACCGAAAGCAACATCGCGGGTATTGAGCATTTTAAAATGCCAGGTAAGTGTACCCTTGTTAACCGGGCGACTGGCCGGATCATTAACTTCGGCCAAATCACGGATCATGATGGTTTTATCGCTGTTACGGGCCTGATCTAAACGGGCTGCCTGTTGAGCTGTCAGTACTTCTTTGGGGTTAAGTAATTCGCCCGATCCGGCTACGATCATATCCCATGGTACGGTAACCGAATAGTCTATGTCGCCATAATCAAGGTAAAATTCACCGCTGCCCAGAAATGGCAGGGTATCCCAGCCATGGCTGTCGTCATAAACACACATCCGCGGAAACCATTGAGCAATTTCGTAGATCTTGCCATTTTTGGTGTCGCAATAGTCGGTACGGCCGCCAAAAGTGCCTGGAATAGTATAGTGGTATTTGATGCGCAGTTTCATAGCTCCTTTTTGCAGCGGATGGGCAAGGCGCACCTGCATCCGGGCATCAGTAATTACAAATGGCACAGCTTTAACCACATCGCCATAATCAACCGATACAGATTCGATCTGGTAACCGCCGGTATGTTGATCCGCGCCGGGCGAACGGTCAGTAAAAAAGTTGGATCGGGCATCCTGTTTATAAGTATTTTGATCAAGCTGCAGCCAAAGGTATGGCAGGGCATCAGGACTATTGTTAATATAGGCTATCACCTCGGTGCCGCTTATGGTTTTGCCCACAGTATCAAGGGTGACTTTCAGATTGTAGTCAGCCCGGTTTTGCCAGTATTTCGCTCCGGGAGCACCATTGGCCGAATGGAAATCATTACCTTTTTCGGTATAAAACATAGGCGAAAAAGCCTGCGCCGGGTTGTAGTTTGATGAAGTGTCGTTAGGATTGAGTTTCCTTTTTTGCGCCGACGCGCCGAGTGCTAAAACCGACAATAAGCCAATGCCGATAGATCTTAATTTCATGCTGTGTATTTAAGCACCCAATATACAAAGGATGCCCGTAAAATTTGATTTTATAAAAAAGTTAAAGTGGTTTATGGAATTAGTGTGATGACTGCATCCTACTGATAAATTGATAAAATGGGCTCTATTCAACATATCAGCATACCTAAACCTTGTCATGAACAATGGCAGCAGATGACAACCGTTAGCAATGGCCGTTATTGCGGTCATTGCTGCAAAACGGTGGTTGATTTTACGATGATGAGCAATGAGGAGATCATCGAACATATTTCAATTAATGATAACGTTTGTGGCCGGTTTGAAAAGCAGCAATTGGATAAGCCGGCCAGTTACTTATTTGATAA
Organism: Mucilaginibacter angelicae; assembly: GCF_042434235.1. NCBI lineage: Bacteria > Pseudomonadati > Bacteroidota > Sphingobacteriia > Sphingobacteriales > Sphingobacteriaceae > Mucilaginibacter > Mucilaginibacter angelicae. The sequence continues at coordinate 19,629 of NZ_JBHLTS010000063.1, forward strand.
ATATAACAGACAGCATTTACGTAAGTATGTATTGATGGCAGTATCAATTATAAGCTTTGTACAGTTTGCCGGGGCAAAAGCGAGACTTAGTTTACTTCAACAGGTTGATTCACTGCATAAAAAACACCAAACCCGACATCCAGGCATAAGCGCTCCGGGCTTAAATCGGCGAATATTGCACCTGGCGGGTTATAAAGCAAATGGTAAAATATCGACAAAAGGCAAACCTGTTAAGTTAAATTCAGATACCCGCTTACCTGCTGATACATTATTTATGGGAAAAGCTGTTGTTAACATACCTGAAGTAAAAATCGGGCATTTGAAGAATTTGACAGTTATACGCAGCGTTGACACGGTTGCAAATGTTATTGGCGGAGTGGTAACCAAAGGTATAGTGGTGAAAAAGGAAGAAAAAGAAATAGACCGATCCATGCTTTATGAATTTGGAATACGATAAGAACGGCGATTATATTAACCAGTGAAATTTAAATTAACAATGAGTACGATTAAGCACATCAGCATACCTAAACCTTGTCATGAACAATGGCAGCAGATGACAACCGTTAGCGATGGCCGTTATTGCGGTCATTGCTGCAAAACGGTGGTTGATTTTAATGCCATGAGTAATCAACAGATCGTTACTTATTTAAACATCAACAACAATGCCTGTGGCCGGATCGATCCGCAGCGAATAACGCAGCTGAATAATTTATCAAAAGGGGACGAGAGAAAAAGGAATGCGATAAAAAGGTTGTTAGTTGCGGCCTCATTGATGAGTATATTACCATTTTTTAAAGCTGAGGCAAAACCATTACACAAAATGGAGCAGGTTGAGCCGGATTTTAACAGCGGTCAATCAAACATGCCCGCAGATACTATAAAGCGGATAACTTTAAAAGGGCAAATTATAGGGGATGACAATCTGCCGCTACCCGGTGCCACCCTGCAGCTTAAAGGAACAGAGACGGGTACTACAGCAAATACAGACGGTTATTTCGAGTTGAAAGATGTTCCTGTTTCAGGAGTTATTGTTGCCCATTTCATCGGCTTCCAGACAACTGAATTGCCTGTTGCTAATTTTCGCGACAGCAATGCAATATTCAAACTAAAAATGCAACCGAATATTATGGGAGCGATTGTTGTAATAAAACGCAATTCCTTTCCCAAAAAGGTATGGAATACCATAAAAAGCATATTTTAACCCAGCATCCCGGCCAAAACCCCTTCTTTTAACGAATTGGTGCACATACTCACCTTATGGATATCCAGTGCATGCATGATAAAGCGCGTAACTAAGGAAGCCGATACAATCATATCAACCCGTACCGGTATGATACCTTTATTGGCTGCCCTGTCCTTATGACTCGAAAGAATAAGTTTATTGGTGATAGTTAACAGCTCTTCCTCATCAAAATCATAATGCTGAATACTCTTCAAATCAAAAGGCTTGGCTTTCCCGGTTTCTATCAACCCGGCGAAGGTTTCAAACGCGCCTGAGGAGCCAACCAGCGTATCAATTTCAATACCGGTAGTGGCAATGAACAAATCGTGCAGGGTATCCTCCAGATATAAATTCATTGCCTCAATGGATGCGGGAGGGATAGGGTCGGTGTGATGGAACTGATCCATAAGGCGGGCGGCGCCCACTTCAAAACTCTGTTTCCATAAAATGTTATCGGTATTGCCTAAAATAAACTCCACGCTGCCGCCGCCAATATCCATAATGAGTGAGTTTTTGGCCGATAAACAACCGCTTAGTTTTACGCCGTTGTAAATGAAACCGGCTTCCTGCTCTCCGTCAATGATCTCGATAGCGATGCCTGTTTGGGCTTCAACTTCTTTAATGAAATCTTTTCCGTTTGATGCGCTCCGCAGTGCCGAAGTCGCTATTGCCCTTACACCGGCAGCATTGTTGGATTGGATGACTTCATGAAAACGTTGCATGGTATTTACACCACGCTGAAACGCTTCCTGTAAAATATAGCCTTTATTGATGCCGCCCTCGCCAAGTTTAACAGCTTCGGTGATATGTACAATTTCGTGGTAGTTGTGTATATCACCTTCGGCAATCAATAAATGGAAGGTATTTGTACCCAAATCCATTACTGCAACGCGTTTACTCATATGGCTAAAATAAATAATCCCCGGAATTGTTTAATCATTCCCGGGGATTTATTCAGTAAATCCGAAATCGAACATCCGATATCCGAAATCAAAATTATTCTTTATAAAAAAAACACTTGACTAATTCTTTATAGCTTGCTTTTTTGCCGTACATCAATATGCCCACACGATAGATTCGCGCTGCAACATATGTGGTGAACAGAAAACCGATCACCATTAAACTCATCGACAAGGCAACTTGCCAGACTGGCGGATCAAAGGGGATGCGTACCATCATAGCTATCGGAGCAGTAAATGGAATCATGGATAGCCAAACCGCCAGCGTGCTATCCGGCGCACGGAAAAGCACCGATACTGACAAAAGATAAGTGAACAGCAATGGCAGCGTTATCGGGAACATAAACTGCTGGGTTTCAGTTTCGCTATCTACTGCTGAGCCTACAGCTGCAAACAACGCGGCGTATAATAGATATCCGCTTAAAAAGTAAAATATAAAACAACCCATTATATAGCCGAATGGAATCGTTTGCAACACTGCAAGAGCGCCAGTCATAGGGCTGGCCGGAGAATTAAGCGCATGTCCGGCAATTTTAGTAGATATAACAGATAAGATTATCCATGCGCCAAATTGTGTTAAACCAACCAGGCCCACCCCTATGATCTTGCCCAGCATCAGCTGAAACGGTTTTACCGATGATATCACAACCTCAATGATACGGTTAGTTTTTTCTTCAATAACGCCGCGCATTACCTGCCCGCCGTAAATTAAAAGCGAAAGATAAATCAATATAGCGCAGGCGATGCCAATGCCAATATTAGCGCCCATATTGGCGTCTTTATCACCTTTGTCAGTTACCTCCACTGTATTTACAGATATGTCTGTTTTCTTTATGGAATGAATAGCAGCAGTATCAATATGACGTGCAATCATATTGTTATTGAAGGCGATATCATTCATCTGCTTTTCAATTTCAGAGCTGAGTTGGATCGCTGATTTCTTTTTTGCAAATATTTGAACCCCTCCTTTTGTAAGGTAATCAGCCGGGATGAATAAGGTGGCGATATTTTCATCGTCTTTAGATATCGCTTTAATAGTTTTTAAATCCTGTCTGGGGATAATGAATTTTATATTTGATACATCGTGAAATTTCCCTGCAAATAACTTACTATCGTCAACTACATTTACAATTTTAAGTGATGTGGGCTGCCCGCTGTCTTTAGCAACCATTGCAATAACGAAGCCCATAGCCAATATCAGCAACGGCACTACGAAAATCATGATGATGAATGATTTTTTACGCACACGGGTAATGTACTCGCGCTGTATAATGAGTAATACTTTATTCATGGCCGGTTGAATTTAGGTTAACTTTTTCGATGAAGATCTCATGCATACTTGGGATAATCTCCTGCAGCATATTTACGCGTACTTTTGGGATCAGGTATTGCAAAACATCGTTGGAGTTATGTTCGCCGGTAAGTTTTATTTTGATGTTGTAGCTATTATCTTCTATAATGGTTTCGCTAACTACTTCAAATGGCTGGCTTCCATCAAAGGCAACACGTTCGCCTGCATATTCAACAAGATAGGTATCGTTACGGTACGAGTTACGAATATGTTTAACCTTACCATCCAGGATTTTGTGCGATTGGTGGATGAGTGCAATAGCATCACAAAGCTCTTCTACCGATTCCATGCGGTGGGTAGAGAACAAAATGGTAGCTCCTTTTTTATTCAGCTGCAGGATCTCGTCTTTGATCAGCTCTGCATTCACCGGATCGAACCCGCTGAAGGGCTCATCTAAAATGATCAGGTCGGGCTCATGGAGTACGGTTGCTACAAACTGCGCCTTTTGCTGCATACCCTTTGATAGTTCTTCTATTTTCTTTTTCCACCAGGTTTCCATGCCCAGTTTTTCAAACCAGAATTTAAGGCGTTTTTGAGCTTCAGCACGGCTTAAGCCTTTTAAACGGGCCAGGTAGATCATCTGCTCGCCGATCTCCATTTTTTTGTACAATCCACGTTCTTCGGGGAGGTAACCGATACGTTCAATATGCGATTGGTTGAGTTTTTCGCCGTTAAAATATAACTCGCCCGAGTCGGGAGCGGTGATTTGGTTAACAATACGGATAAGTGAAGTTTTACCGGCGCCGTTAGGCCCCAGCAGGCCAAAGATCTGCCCGCTTTCAACTTCCAAACTTACATCACTCAGTGCCCTGTGACCGGCGTATTGTTTAACAATATTGCGGATGCTTAGCATTTGTTAAGGTTTATATGTTTTAAGTAGTTTGGTATTAGATAAGTATAGATAGCATATGTTACATGCCTGTTTTATCATCCGGCAGGTATTGCTTATCTATATCTTGAAAACGCTGTTCAAATTGCTGTTTACCGATAACATTTAATACAGTCACTGCAATATATACGCCTGCTGCCGGAATGATCAGGTTTACAAGGCCGGAATATCTTATGTAATCGCGATAGTTGCTAACACCTGTTAAAATAAGCAAGGGCGGTATTACAATATAAAATAGCATAATAAACAATTCGCCCAATGCAAAAAAGCGCAGAGGCAACCTGAATTGTGCAGGGCGCAAAGCAAAAGCTGCAACAATAAGGCCTATTATAACCAGCAGTTTAATGACCGCCGTTACCTGGTAAAACATGATCAATGATTGTGCGGATACATGGAGAAAGGTCATCGTTATGCTGATGCCACCGTGTAACGAGCAAAAAATTAGGTAAATGATAAAAGTATTAATGATAAAAGGCTTTTCATTGGTGTATTTTAAGATACTTATCACAAATACAATTAACCAAACGAAACATAACAAAGGAAGAAACGATATCAGGTGTCTGAAATTATCCGGCAATTTAAAAAACAGGTTTTGCATAGGTTGCATCAGGATTATTATCAATGCAGCTATAATGGATGTAGCAATAGTTAGATAAGCGGTATCACGATTAGGTTTCATGAGCAGGTAGGTTTTAGTTTAATATAAAGTTAAACAGTATGCCGGACATAATTGGTGAATTATTACAGGAGATACCAGTATGCTAATTTAATATTTATAAATAGCTAATATTACTTTAACTGCTTCAAACTAAACCTCAGCGTTTCAATAGCCTCCTTTTGCCTTGAAATGATCACATATAAGTAGCCATTATAAATAATAGTATGCGGGTACCCGTATTGCCCGCCTTTCCATAATCCTTCTTTTTTGAGGTGATACAACTCATCGGCTATGATATAATTTCGATCAAAGCTTTCGCTGTCTTTTGACAGGGAGATCACCAGTGGGTTACGGTCATAATGGTGCAGGGTATCAGGAATGCCTACATAATAAAAACGTTTATCGGGCAACCGGCCGAAATGAAATTTACTGTCATTATCCGAAAATGGTGCTACTGCCGGCCGCGACCAGCTACTGCCGTTATCCCTGCTTTCGGTGAGCCACAAATGGCCTTTCCAGCCTTTGCCGGTTACCCTGAGCAGCATGTGAAGGATATTATCGTCTGTTTGAAAAAATGAGCCTTCGCAAAGCGGCGGTAAACCAAGCTTAGCTGCCGGGGCATAAAAGGCAGCCGAGTTATCCTGTGTATACAACGAATCAGGATAAAAGCTGCTCAGTTTCCAGCCCGAAATGCCGCGGGGATCATCAGTATAAGGGAATAAAAAGTTACCGCTGATGATGAGCCTGCCATTTTTAGTAGCTTCGGGACCGTGGTTGGGGATCAGTGGTATGTGCATGTCTATCGCCTCGCTCCAGTGTTCGCCATCGGTACTGGTTTTGGCCCAAAGGTGGGTGTTTTGGCGATGTTTGGTATACTCGCCGTAATAAGCAACCAATGTGCCCTTGTATTGATATAAGCCTGCCGCGGTAAGTACGGTAAGGGTATCATTAACTTTGCTTGGTGATGCCAGTACAGCAGGGGCCGACCAATGCTTAAAATCCTTCGATACCGAGTAAACCACCCGCTGGCCCGGCGAATCTTCATCAATAAGCCCGTTGCTCCAAATGGCTATAAATTTATCTTTAAAATGGATAATAGAGGGGTGATGATTATAAAGCCATTCTTTATCGGGCGTGTAGATCATAGCCCGCTCAATGTTTAACCTGGGAACACCTGCTTCGGTTTGGTAGTTGTTGCGGATTTGGGCTTTAGTGTTATAACATGCCAATAAAACAATAAAAATGCAAAAGGCAAATATTTTTTTAGATAGCAGCATATACGCTAATATGCAAAATTTTCGGCATCACCTGCATGTGCAGAGTTGATAATTGTCTTAATACGGTGGAGATCAACGATAAAATAGCATACAAAAACGTGATACTAACAGTAGGCCGTTTTACTTTCATAGTATGCTTTTAATCAGCGCTGTTAACATTAAACTCGCGTTTTAGGAATGCCTTTAGTGTATGCTTGTCAATAACACCATCGTTTTTGCCAATGTTTTTTGTTGTGATAAAGTCTATTGGCCCGGTATTGGGAAACTTAGTAAGTGTGAAATTTTGACGGTTAGTGCTCCAGTCAATCAATACTTCGCTATCCTTAAGGGTTAGCTGGTATGGAAGCAGGTAATAGTAGTCAATCCGGTTGCGGCCAAAGGTGCTGATTATTTGAGGGTCGGTAACGGGCACTTTGATCTCCCCAAGTTTTTCAAGTTCGATAATCTTATTATTTACCTTAACGTAAACTCTTTTTATAGGATATTCGGAGCTGTCCCGGTTAAGTGACGGAATGTACAACACCCCAAACCCATTCAGCTTTTTATATTCTTCAATATCGGCTCCAAACGCATAATCCATTTCGGCCATGCGTGGCACTGGTGCATACCTGGCATAGTTTTCAGCGTCTTTTCTTATGCGGCTGGTCATTTCATCTGCTGATACAGGATTGTTTGATGTAGAATTTACAGGCGAAATCAGGTGTAGGTAATTGCTTTGGCCGTATGCAACATTTCCCAGCAGTAGGATAGCTAATAAAAAGAGGTTTTTCTTCATGTATTTAATGTGAAAGGTTTTGTGGTTATAAATTTAGGTAAATCTCCCGCAACAAAAAGGCCGAAGTGTAAAACTTCCGCAAGTTAAACTTCTCCAGCTTGAAGATGATTTTTCGACAAGTGTATAAACCTACCGGAAGAAACCTAAATGAGGGAACGTGGGTGCTCAAACCAACTATAGTTCAAGCGAAGGACGCTTAAACTTGCAAAAACAAAAAAGCCCGAAGTAAAAACTCCGGGCTTTTAAAAGCTTTATGCTTTCGGCTTTCAGTCTTAAGCTTTATTCAAAATATTCCTTCATCCGTTCAAAGAAACTTTTCTCGTTTTTGCCCGGATTCGGTTTAAAGTTTGGTGAGCTTTGCAGTTTTTCCAAAATCTCGCGCTCTTCGCGGCTCAGGGCTTTTGGTGTCCAGATGTTGATATGCACCAGCTGGTCACCGCGATGGTATGAGTTTACTTCGGGTAAGCCTTTGCCTTTCAGGCGCAGGATTTTACCACCTTGTGTTCCGGGATCAATTTTTATTTTGGCCTTACCGTCAATGGTTGGCACTTCAACAGAGGTACCTAAAGTTGCATCAACAAAGTTTACATGCAGGTCATAGATCACGTTGTTGCCATCGCGTTTCAAGGTTTCGTGTGGCACCTCTTCAATCAGGATGATCAAATCGCCGGGAACACCGCCGCGTGGGGCAGCGTTACCTTTGCCGCTCATGCTCAGTTGCATACCTTCACTTACGCCTGCAGGCACCTGGATGGTGATCAGTTCTTCGCCTCTAACTACGCCGTCACCATGACAAACAGTACACTTTGACAGGATGGTTGAACCTTCGCCGTTACAGGTAGGGCAGGTGCTGGTAGTTTGCATCTGGCCCAAAATGGTATTGGTTACCCTGCGCACAGCGCCCGAGCCACCACAGGTTTTACAGGTTTGGAATGATGATTTATCCTTTGCACCGCTGCCATCGCAGGTTTTACAGATGATCTGTTTGTTAACCTTGATCTTCTTTTCGGCGCCGTTGGCAATTTCTTCGAGGGTTAAACGCACTTTAATACGCAGGTTGCTGCCGCGGGCTACGCGCCTGCCTGCACCGCCTCCCTGGCGACCGCCGCCAAAGAAACCTTCAAACGGACTGCCGCCGCCAAAAATATCGCCAAACTGGCTAAATATGTCATCCATATTCATACCGCCACCACCGTAGCCACCGCCGTTGGCCGATGACGCGTTGGCAGCATGACCAAACTGGTCGTAACGCTGACGTTTTTCAGGGGTACTCAATACTTCGTAAGCTTCCGCAGCTTCCTTGAACTTTTCTTCCGCTTCTTTATCGCCCTCATTTTTATCAGGGTGATATTTAATAGCCATTTTACGATATGCTTTCTTTATATCATCAGCACTTGCACCTTTTGCAATCCCAAGCACATCGTAATAATCTCTCTTAGCCATAATGTTTTAAATTTCGGATTCCGAAATTCAGATTTCGGATTTGTTATTATATAATATTGTGTAAGATCAGGATGGACAATCATAATCCGGATAAATCCGAAATTGAAAGTCCCAGATCCGAAATCAGTTACGCTCCAACTACCACTTTGGCAAAGCGGATCACTTTGTCATTCAGGGTGTAGCCTTTTTCCATTTCGTCCATTACCTTGCCTTTAAGGTCATCAGTAGGTGCCGGAATGTTGGTAATAGCTTCATGCAGGTCGGCATCAAAGGCATTGCCAATTGATGGCATCTCTTTAAGTCCTTTTTGTGTCAGTATATTTTTCAGCTTGTTTTGGATCAAAGTAACACCTTCTTTAACAGGGGCAACTTCGGTAGCCTTATCCATGGCACGCTGAGCGCGTTCAAAGTCGTCAAGTACAGGTAATAAAGCCACAATAATGTCTTTACCTTCGGTTTTGCGGGCTTCCTCGCGTTCTTTAATGGTACGCCTTCTAAAGTTATCAAATTCGGCATATAAACGCAAGTACTTGTCATTAGCCTGTGCCAACTCATCTTTCAGCTTTTCTTCGGCAGTAGGGGCAGCTGCAGTTTCCTGTTTAGTTTCAGTAGTTGTAACTTCTGTTTCCTGGGCTTGTTCCTGCCCTTCGTTTTGTAGTTGCTCGTTATTCACTTCGTTTATATTTTCAGTATTATCCGTATTTTCTTTCTTCTTTTTCTTCAACATGTCGTTAAATTTCATAGCGAGTAGTGCCAATCAAGTATCCTGCCATAGCTGCAAAGCGGTCAAGCTGTCAGTGGCATGAACTAATTTTAAGAAATGGTGACAGAGCGTACCGCTGATTTGGCGGGTTGGCTTTTTAAAAGCGTCATTGCGAGGAACGAAGCAATCCCCTATTAGCAGAGCGGCATATCATGTCTTCTCTGTACAGTTTGGGATTGCTTCGTGCCTCGCAATGACGGTAAAATAATTTTATATTGCCACGTCTTCCAAAACCTTACCATTTTCGCATTTGATAATGCGTGAAGGAAAAGCGCGGATAATGTGATAATCGTGAGTGGCTACCAGTACGGCTGTGCCCGACTGGCTTATTTGTTTAAGCAGCATTACAATTTCTTCAGATGTTTCCGGGTCGAGGTTGCCGGTGGGCTCATCGGCCAGGATTATTTCAGGATCGTTAAGCAAGGCGCGTGCAATAACCACACGCTGCTGCTCACCGCCCGAAAGTTCATGAGGCATTTTCTTTAATTTTGAGCGCAGACCAACTTTTTCAAGCACATCGAGGGCTTTATCAGCAATCAGCTTTTTATCGTTCCAGCCGGTGGCACGCATTACAAAATTCAGATTTTGCTCAATGGTGCGGTCGGTAAGTAACTGGAAATCCTGGAAAACTATGCCAAGCTTACGGCGCAGGTAGGGGATGTCGCGGGTTGGGAGTTTGCTCAACTCGTAGCCGCAGGCATGGCCGGTACCGGCTTTAATAGCTAAATCGCCATAAATTACCTTCAGCAGGCTGCTTTTGCCTGATCCTGTCTGACCTATCAGCCAAACAAAATCGCCTTTGTCAACATGTAAATTTACGTTTGAAAGTACCAGGTGCGCCTGTTGAAAAATATCAACGTTGTTTAGTTTTATTATAGAATTTCCTATCATCGTTTTTATAGCTCTAATTTTAAGATCTGCCCAAAAGGAAGGTCTTTGATAATATTCATGATCTGCTCGGCTTTATCGGCCAACCCAACTTTGTCAAGCGATTTATCCGGCCTGTCAACCCTGAAATAGGCCAGCAGCGTAAATTTATCATCGCGCAGCTGTACATAATCGGGTATTTTGGCAACGCCTTTAACTTTTATGATATACATTTTGTTAGCTTAAGGCTCAAAGCAAAAAGCTTAAAGCAATTTATATTTTCACAGGCGCTTTCAGCTTTAAGCCTTCTGCTTTTAGCGTACTTTCCAAAGGTATTATTTATTTAAAGACTTGACAAAAATTCCATCGTATCCACGCCATCGGCATAATCCCATAACTGGGGTTGCTGGCTTTGGCCGAAACCTACTACCTGGTTTTGTACTTGTAAAGGTAGTGTGCTTACTATGCACTGGATGTTTTCGGCATTCCGGCTAATTATACTTTCGGCATCTGCCATGTCATGATAGTAGTTAAAGAACAATGCTGACAGCGGGGATGTCAGCCTGTCATCTTCCTTAACCATCAAAAATCCGTTATCTAAATGCTTGTCGCTGTTTACTAAATAAATAGATTTATTATAATCGTAATTGTTGTTGTATTTATGATGATTGATGATGGCCTTATGATCCTCTATCGATTCAAAAAAGAAAGTAAAGTCATATCCTTCAGGTACCAGTACTTTGGATACGTTACGGCAGCCAAGTCCGTAGTAATCAAATATGTCATGGCCTAAATTGAATAAATCTTCAGCACTTTCCCTGCCGCTTAATACCGCAATGCTGTTACGGTTTTTGCGGATGATGTTTGGTACTTTGCCAAAGTAATAATCAAAATAACGTGAGCTGTTGTTACTGCCTGTAGCTATGATGGCATCAAAGCCCTGCAGCCGGTCAATAAAGCTAAAGGTATCCTCAAAAGCGGCATCAATAGCTACCAGTTTTTCCAGTACCGCTTTGATAAGCCTGGCATCCTGCGATGAGGCTTTGATGAGCGCTGTATTGCCTGAAGCTATAACGCAAAGCACATCATGAAAACCCACCAGCGGGATGTTGCCCGCCAGGATAAGTCCAACGCTTTTTGCAGCCTTTCCGGTTTCAAGATTGTATTTTGAAAGCCAGGTGCTTAAGTCATCATCGTTAAGCATGTTGCCTATAGCTGTTACGGCTTCTGAAACGCTTGCCGGTGTAAACCAGGCGTTGTGGTATTGTTCATTTTCAATAAGGGCGCTTAATGCTGCATCGGGCGACAATAGTTGCCTGCCTAACTCCGAAAATGAATTAATTGAGTTTTTTGAATTAATTTTTGACATATATATGTTAGGGGATTAAACCCTTAAAGCCTTTTTTTGTTATATTTGTGCGCTTGATATTTGCAGGCAAAGTTAATTGAGATTATTAGATATTTAGAAATATGGCGATTAAAATCACCGACGAGTGCATAAACTGCGGGGCCTGCGAACCGGAATGCCCTAATAATGCTATTTATGATGCAGGAGCGGCCTGGCGTTTTAGCGACGGGACAGGCCTGAAAGGGGTTATTGATTTTGGCGATGGTAATACCCTGAATGCCGAAGAAACACAAGCTGCGTTATCTGACGATATATATTATATAGTGCCTGATAAGTGTACCGAATGTGTAGGTTTCCATGACGAACCTCAGTGCGCTGCCGTTTGCCCGGTTGATTGCTGTGTAGATGACGAAGATATCCGCGAAACTCAAGAAGAGCTGCTTGCCAAAAAAGACTGGCTGCACATGAACGAATAATCATACATTTTAAATGATATTGAAAGGGATATGCAATGCATGTCCCTTTTTTGTTTAGCGGTAAATTTAAAAGGAATGGTAAATAGAGTATTTGTAGTGCTATGGTACGTGTGAGTTTGATTGAAAATTCTAAAAATATTTGTAATATCGTACAGCTTTTACCCCAGAGCATCCAAATACCAATTATAAAAGTAATATCATATTAAAATGCTAACCGTGTATTGGTTTTAAATACGCGAGGAATTTTTGTTTATTTGACATTTACAGAACTATGGAGTACGGGATATGTAACCTGGCCGTAATCCCGCTTAGGGCCGAGCCTAACGAGCGGAGCGAGCAGGTATCGCAATTATTATTTGGCGAGGCGTTTGAAATAACCGAGTGGCAAACTAACTGGGTTAAGATAATTGCCGAAAGTGATGGATATGTGGGATGGGTGGGTCGCCTGCAATTTGCTATGCTTGGTCATATAGCACATAAAAACATTAAAAACCATCCTCCTCAACTTACTTACCAGGCTGTTACACAGGCTTGGAAAATCAGCGATAACAGTGTTGTTTATTTACCGGCCGGCAGCTCGCTTGCTTTTTTGGAAGGTACTTCATGCAGGATTGGTAATGAGCGCTTTGAGATAATTGGTAAAGTTGGTGAGCCTGAAGATCTTGCTGTTACTGCTAAGTCATTTCTGAACTCACCGTATTTGTGGGGCGGGCGAACCCATTTTGGTATCGACTGTTCCGGCTTTACACAGGTGGTTTATAAACTTAAGGGCCTCCGGATTAAGCGGGACGCCAGTATGCAGGTAAAAGAAGGTACCAAAGTTGATTCAATAAAAGATGCCCGGCTGGGCGATCTGGCTTTTTTTGATAATGCCGAAGGCCGTGTAACGCATGTAGGTATCATGCTTAATAATGAGCATATTATTCATGCATCGGGCAAGGTTAAAATTGACACCATTAATGAGGATGGCATATACTCGCTCGAGCAGAAAAAGCATACCCACAACCTGTGCGGGATCAGGCGCTTTTTTTGATCTTATTATTGTTTGATGAATTTTTTAAACCCGATAACGCTGTTGTCATTGCCATTAACAACCTGCATGATGTAGGTACCCGGCACAAAAGCAGCTACATTATTTTGCCAGTTAGGCTGCGATGATGTGGCTGTGGCCATTAACTTACCCTCGCTGTTGGTGATGTTTATTTTGTATTTATAAGCGCTGCCATTACCTATTTTCATTTCGGCATGAATTACATCAGTAGCCGGGTTTGGGTACAAGTTCATGATACTGCTTATTGTGTTCTGCGCTTTATTGCTAAACATTACCGGAACAATTTTAGAGTAGGTGCTGTCGCCGTTTAGGTCAATTTGTTTTAAGCGGTATTGGTTTAGTCCCTGCGCCGGTGTTTGATCATTAAGTGAATAATTTTTGGCCCCGTTTGAATATAGTGTGCCTATCGGGCGGAATGTTTTACCATTGTTGGTGCTCCTTTCAACAATGTAGGTAGTATAATTGGCTTCGTTTTCGGCAAGCCAGGTAACTTGAGCGCCGTCAGTTACTTTCTTAGCGTCAAAGTTGAGTAAATGTACCATAAGGGTTTGGTTTTGGCGCACAATAAGCTGCAACCTGCCGGCGCCAAAGGTGGCGTTATTGCTTTTATCTATGTTGAAGTTATATTCCGGGTGTGTCTTGATATCCAGCGAATCATTTAAAAATTTATCCTTTAACCAAACCTCATACAAATCGGGAAGGCCTTTTATATCAGTTAGTTTAAGTTGATAAGGGCCGGACGCAGTAGCATCGGCAAACAAACGGATTGTTTCCTGGGTTTTGCCGGGTAGGGGATGGCGGTGGATGGAAACCTGTATACTGTCGCTTGATAATACTGACAAGCTTTCGGGTGCACCGCTGCCCCCGAGGTCTTCAGTGTCTTTGTTTTGATCGAAGGCAGGCGAAATGTCTTTGATCAACACAATAGCTACACCGTCTAAATTCAATGAATCTTTGATTAACTGCAACCTCATCAATGGCCTTGGCCATGCAGGTTGGTTAGCAGGAGCGGGCTCTGCGGCAACCAAACTGCTTTGTTTAGTGGTTGCCATTGCTAAAGGCATGTTTCCCTTAGGCATGCTTAACACTTTGTTGAGTGTAGTTGAAGACGGCTGGGTATTGGTTTTAGCTGATTCTCTGAAAATCATAGTTTGACCGGCCCCTGTAGCCCGAACAAAAAAGCCTTGTCCGCTGGCTATCATGTTACCTGCTGCCCCGCCGCTAATGCTTTGAATGCCGGGGTTAATTGTCGTTGTGGTATCTGCAACTGATGTTATCTGATTGGCATTTTGCTGGTAACTTTCATACTGTTTATTGGTAGAATTGTAAACCCACATAGATACAACCGGCGGTATATTTGCAGTTACAGTAGTATAGATCTGCGCTTTTTCGCCGGAGATATACATAGATGAAGTGGGATCTGCATTGCCGCCGGATACGCCTTTACGGTTGAGCTTTTCAAAATTGATCGTACTTGCATAAGGATTGCCCACAAGGTTATAACCTTGTACGGTACTGCCGGTTGTACTTGTGTATAATAACGCACTCGTGCCGGTATACCAGTGTTTAACGGTAATATTTCCCTGGTTTAAAGATCCGGCAGCAGTAAAAGTTGTGTTTTCGGGTATGTGTGATACCACCGTTGCCTGCGCTATGGTGGTTGACCTGTCGCCCCGGAAAAAAAAGAGGAAGCCGTTACCTGAATATAAAGTATAGCTTCCGGATTCTGAGTCAAAAGAATAGGGCGAGGAAGTTATGCTATTCACTCCCCTGTAATTGCCGCTTGTGAAGCTTGTGATAGATCGGGCCGTATTTTCGCGAAAAAAATAGATGGTTGGGTTATTAGCATTAGGCGAAGGGTCAAAGCCACCGGCCGCCATTGTCGTTCCGGTTACATAAGCACTGGTTTTCAGGTAAGCAAGTGTAAATGCACCTGATCCGTTATTTACCGGGGAGGTAAGTAATCTATACCCGCGATGGCTTGAGCCGCCACTGATGTAGCGTTGTACATTTACATTGCCCGTAATGGCTGTACCCGATGGAATGCTTGCCACGGTAGCCGAGCCCGATGCATCTGAATTTAATGTAAGTACCCCGCCTGCAACCAAAGTAGCCGTGCCGCCCATAGTGAGTATGCCTGCAGATGAAACAGCAAATTTTCCAGAGCCTGAAGCCGACATGGTTTTTGTTCCGCTGCCTTGTACAAAAATATTTTTAAATACCACACCATTGCCCCCGTCTGATCCGGCATCGCTTAATGATTGGGCTGTTCCCCCAAAAATAACCGATGGGTTGTTACTGATCACATCAACTTTGCCTGAGGCCGAATTCCAATTGCCCCAGACGCTCAGATTACCCGCTGTTACGCTTTTTGTACCTGCTGATGAAAAAATAATGTTTTGATAGGCAGCCGGGTTAATATCCAGCAAGGTTGAACTTTCTGTGTAAACAGTTTGGGTGCTTGTACCTGAGTATTCAACCGTACAGGTGCCTGATCCACCGCTGTTGTTATAAAAATCTATTGATCCTGCAATACTTAAAGGGTCGATAGGTGTTGCATTTGTAAGCTTTAGGTTTGGTGTTAACGTTGATGATGAGGGGATATCAATGGTAAAGGTTGATATGGATGCCGCTGAGCCTAAAGGGAGAATGCCATTTGTGAGGTTTTTAGTGAGGAGCTGGCCATTAACTGTTGTGGTACCTCCCCGCAAATAGAATGCAGCATTGTTATAACCTAATGGGATAATAAGCGCAATATACGCTGTGCTATAAACATTGATATTGCCTGTTACATTAAGATTGGCTACTGTAGATACCAGTTGTACATTATTGGTTGATAGCGCAAGTACATTTAACAGGGTTATCAGGTCGCCCGCTTGCACCGATGCACAACTGATGCTACCGGTACCGGCAAGCGTTCCGGTTACAGTATTGTTGCCCAAAAGATTGATTGAAATGGCGCTTGGTAATTGTTCTATCGTTCCGGTTACGGTTAATGTAACACTGCTGCCGGCAACTGTTAGCACTGTAGATGCTTGCAATGTCCCGAAACTAACTGATGCACAGGTTGTGTTTGCTGTTATGATTGGTGCATTGGCACTGCTAAAAGTAAAATTAACTCCAAGTTGTATAGCGTCGGCTGAGCCGGGTGCTGCAGATGGCGTTACAAAACAAAGGCCAAGGCAACCGGGCACTTTCCAGTTATTTTTATCGGTCCAGGCGTTTGGATTGGGAGAAGCTCCGCCAACCCAGTCGTATACAGTTGCCGATGCTGCAGAGCTAAAGAATAAAAATAGAATCAGGACGATTTTATTTTTCATAAGTATACATTTTAATACTATTTTTTATATTCTTAAAAGCTATGAGTGGCGTTTGGAATAGCTTGCGTGAATAACAAGTATTAGTGTATAATTACGACTAAATGCCTATAAATGTTCCTGTTTTTAGATAATGAATAAAATGAATAAACAAAACAGGAATGAATGAAGTGAGTATTTTGTATATTAAATCAAGGTGTTTTGTATTAAAAATACACTGCTTTAATATATTTTATAAAAGTTTTGGACAGGTATTTGTATAACGTGGAATTGCGGGATCTAAACCGTTTTACCGGTAAAACAGTAAGTATATTCCATTAAGGAAAATGACTGTTTTAAAATAGTCATAGTAGGGTGATTTTCGGTAAAATGAAATTTAAGGCTTATTAATTAAAGCTAATTTCCCAATTGATGATGTTCTTATCATCACTTACTGAAAGCAGCTGATCAGGAGCCGACCAGGCTAATTTATTGATGGAGAGCACGTGGCCTGGGTATCCTTTTTCCCTGCTGATGTTTTTGTAAAGTTTAAAATCATCCGATCCCCAGATCTTGATGCTTTTATCCATACTGGCAGTAGCAAAATAAGGCAGAGTAGGGTGAAATACAATATGGTTCACTGCGAACAGATGGGCAGGGATATTTTTTATTTCATGAAAGGTACCGGTGTCCCAGATCTTCACCTGCGCGTCACGTGAGCCTGAAGCAATGTAGGTTCCGTCAGGACTGTACGCAAGCGAAAAAATAGCCATAGTATGCCCATGCAGTGCTTTAATAATAGTATAATCTTCCAGGTCGTAAACAGCGATGTGATTATCACGGCAACCGAATGCCACCTGTTTTTGATTGGGCGAAACAGCAATGCAGCGTACCGTATCCTTTGATACGCTTATAGCATGTACCATTTCGAGGGTTTTAAGGCTCCATACAGATACAGTACCATCTTCCGAAGCTACCAGTAATTCATCCTTTTTAACCGATGATTTAATGTCAAAAATAGCCTTACGATGATGCCTTAATGGTTTAAGTAGCTTTTGCTGGATAAAATCAAATACCAAAACCTCGCCGCTGCGTAAACCCGCAAACATCAGCGGGTAACCTTCCGGGCAGTGGACAGCATAAATAGATGCATTAACCGGAAACATCACCTTAATGAATGAAAAATCTTTCAAACTCCACTCAACCAGCCCTTTGTCATTTCCACCGGTAAACAATATCCCCGGCTTTTGCGATAGCTCAAGTGTAAATATCGGGTTGGCATGGCCGGTAAGTTCGGCGGTTTTTTGTACGGTGATCATCTTTGTTATTAATAAGTATAGCCAGTTGCCGGTAAATTATTTTACCGCATCATCAAAAGCTGCTTTGGCAATCCGGGCTATAACAGACTCCCTTACTGGCAAATCAACCGGCGTATCGCTTACAAATATAGCTATTGCCAAATGCTTACCATTAGGTAAGGTAATAATGCCAATGTCATTAGTTGCGGCAGTGATGCCTTTCTCACTGGTGCCTGAGCGCCCGGTTTTATGATAAACAATTGTACCGGCTGGAAGTAAACCTTTGATTTGCTTAGGGCCGGTTGATGTTTCCTGCATGATCTTCCAAAGGTAGTCGTGACTTGCCGGTGAAAGAAAATTTGGTTTAAAAGAAATATCGAGCAAATGAGTAAGATCAGTTACCTCGGCCCAGTTGGTGTACTGAACTGGCCAGGCCTGTGCCATCTGAAATTCGGTGGCTTTAAAGGCGATGTTTTTTACGCCCAGGCTATGAATGTAATCATTTACCTTATCAATACCGCCAAGTGTTTTTATCAGTACATCGCAGGCAATGTTATCGCTTAATGACACCATATAGCTTAACAGTTCCCTTATAGAGATGTCAACGCCGGTCACCGGGTTTTTATCCTTCAGCGGACTGTAAGTATCATAATAATCACTTTTACTTACATGGATTAGCTGATCAAGCTTAAAATTCCCTTTATCAATTTCATGCAAAACAGTAATAGCAATGCTAAACTTCATTACGCTTTGCATAGGCAAATGAGCATGCCCGTTTAATGACAATGTATCGCGGGTTTCCAGGTTTAATATCGAAACCCCAACGATGCCTTTGGCATCTTTAGCAATTTCAGCTAACTGAGCTCTTAGCTTTTCGTTTTGCGCATTACTTTTAGTAATACCAAATGCAAAAATTAAAAGGAATAATAATAAAAAGCTTCGTAGCATCCAGGCTGTTTTTGTACGATGATCATTTTTTCAGTTTGCAGTAGGCAGTTTTCAGTTTGCAGTTGGATGGCCTTAAGTTTTGGAAGCTTTTTACTGCTTACTGCCAACTCAAAACTGCCAACTGTTACTTATGTCTTGATTCCAGGTTTTTGGCAATAGTTTCCAATGTCAAACCTTTTTCGCGAAGCAAAACCAGCAGATGGAAAACAAGATCTGATGATTCATTGATCAGGTCGGTTTCGGTTTCGGCAAGGGCAGCTATTACGGTTTCAACACCTTCTTCGCCAACTTTTTGGGCTATTTTATTTAGGCCCTTATTGCGGAGTTTGTTCACGTACGAACCCTCTACCGGATTGGCATACCTGTCGGCAATGATATTTTCCAGTTCCAGTATAAAGTTTTGATTAAATTCGGTATTAAAGCAACTGCGCGAGCCGGTGTGGCAGGTAGGGCCATCAGCTTTAACTTTAATAAGCAGGGTATCGTTATCGCAATCAATGCTGATATTTTTTACATGCAGAAAATTGCTGCTGGTTTCGCCTTTGGTCCACAAACGGTTTTTTGAGCGGGAATAAAAGGTAACGATATTTTCCTGTACGGTTTTATCGTAAGCTTCCTGGTTCATGTAACCCAGCATCAAAACCTCTAAAGTTTGCTCATCCTGTATGATCACGGGGACAAGTCCGCCGGTTTTTTCAAAATCTATGTTCATTTTTTTCTTCTTATTCCCTCTCTTGGGAGGGGTGTGTTGGGAGTGAGTGATGGCAGGGAGGGGTTTATATGCCGTTTTAATAAATATGCATACTGAAGAAACCCCTCCCTACACCCTCCCAAGGGAGGGAATCGCACAAACCCGCGCTTTTTATTATTCTTAATATAGGCGTTATTAAATCCTTACCTCAATCTTATTATCAAGCAAGATCCGCTTCAAATCCGGTATCAGTATTTCACCGTAATGAAATACCGAAGCTGCCAGTGCCGCATCAACGTTGGTTTTTTCAAATACATCAACAAAGTGCCCAACCTTACCTGCTCCACCCGAGGCGATTACCGGGATATGAACTGCATCATTAATAGTTTTCAGCAAGCCATTATCAAAACCACTTTTGGTGCCGTCATGATCCATTGAGGTAAGCAGGATCTCACCTGCACCACGGCTTTCGGCTTCCAGGATCCATTCCAGTGTCTGGCGTTCTGTTGGCAGCCTGCCGCCATTCAGGTGTACTACATTTTTATCGCCAATACTGCGGGTATCAACCGCTATCACCACAAACTGAACACCAAAAGCAGCGGCCAGCTCATCAATCAACTTAGGGTTACGTACCGCAGCCGAATTAATGGAAATCTTATCCGCACCTGCATTCAATAATGCATCGGCATCGGCAATTTCATTAATGCCACCGCCAATAGTGAAAGGGATGTTAATCTGCCTGGCAACGGCTTTTACCAGATCAACCATAGTTTTACGGCGTTCAACTGTAGCTGTAATATCTAAAAATACCAGTTCATCCGCTCCCTGGCGCGAGTAATTCCAGGCCAGCTCAACCGGATCGCCGGCATCGCGGAGGTCTACAAAGTTTACACCTTTAACGGTGCGGCCGTCTTTAACGTCGAGGCAGGGGATGATTCGCTTGGCAAGCCCCCCCCGCCCCCTAAAGGGGGAGCCTTTGATTTGCGTATTTATATTTTCCAATACTTTTTCTAAATGATTAATTACTTGTTCGTTGGTAAAGCGTAATACTTTGAGTCCATCGGAAACCAAGTTGTTTTGTCTAATTATATCATTTTGAATTACATCCGGAAGATTATGAATACTTCCATCTAATTCAATGACTAATTTATATTGATGACAATAAAAATCAGCAATATAAATTCCTAAAGGATGTTGCCTTCTGAATTTTACACCCAATTGCTTTCCTTTTAAATGTTGCCAAAGTAATTCTTCAGCAGCTGTCATTCTATAACGAAGGGATTCTGCGTTTTGAAAGACCAATCGATCTGCTCCCAAAAACATTTTTCTTTTCATTTTATAGAACTCTTGTTCCCCCTTTAGGGGGGTAGGGGGCGGGGCTTATATCGATATCAGCGCGTCCAGATTCCAGTGTTTCACATCTTCAATGGTGATATGGCCCTCGTATATTGCTTTTCCAACTACCACCGATTCAACTTTTAAACGGCTTAGTTTTTCGATATCACCCATAGAACTTACGCCACCCGAGGCTATCAGTTTGATGAAAGGTGAATGATCAAGCAGTTTTTCGTACAGTTCAATACCTGCGCCACCAAGTTTGCCGTCTTTGTTGATGTCGGTGCAAAGGAAACGGAAAAAGCCTAAGCTCAGGCATTTATCCACATAATCCATCAGTTTAATTGGTGAGCTTTCCATCCAGCCGGAGTATTTGATCACTTCGTCAAGTACGTCGATGGCTACAACAACCTGGTCCGAACATTTGTCTTTACCGCAGATTTCTTTGCTCAGCTCGGGCAGGAAGCTTGGGTTAGTAAGGGCTTGTGTGCCAACAATAACGCGGTGAACACCTGCATCAATCAGCTCTTTTACTTTTTCGATACTGCGGATACCGCCGCCGTATTGCACCTTCATGTCGGTTTTGCGGATTACATCAAACAGGTATTGCTGGTTGCTAAAATCGTTTTTTGCACCGTTAAGGTCGATAATGTGAATGAAGTTTGTGCCGTTGCTTTGGTAGCGCTCAATCATTTCTTCAAGGGTAACATCGTATTCGGTTACCTGTGCGTAGTCGCCTTCGCGAAGGCGGACAACCTTCTTGTTCAAAATGTCAATGGCAGGAATAATGTACATATCCTTTTATATTTTTGAGAAATTAGTTAACAATGTTTCGCCAAACACACCCGACTTTTCGGGGTGGAATTGTACGCCATAAAAATTATCAAGCCAAATTGATGCCGAAAATTGATTTCCGTAATCGGAGGCCAGTAAAGTGTATGCTTTATCATACTCAATAAAGTATGAATGTACAAAGTAAAAGTGTGAACCTGACGGTATATTTTGAAATAGGGGGTTTTCTTTTTCAGGATAAACCCTGTTCCAGCCCGTGTGCGGCACTTTATGATCGGCACTGTCTTTAAACCTTAAAGTTTTAACCGGTATGATATCCAACAGGTTAGAATCTCCCTCTTCTGAATAGGAAGTCAGCAGTTGCATTCCCACGCAAATACCTAAGGTTGGTTTTTTAAGCGCCTTGATGGTTGGTACAAGCCCGGTGGCTTTCAACTTGTTCATTGCAGCGCCCGCATGACCAACACCGGGGATGATATAACGGTCATACTTATCAAAATCCTCCTCGCTATTGATAAAGCCATAGGGGATACCTAAGCGTTCCAAAGCTGCAGTAAGGGAAAATATGTTTCCGGCGCCGTATAGTATAATGCCGATGCCCCCCCCGCCCCCTGAAGGGGGTGCCTCTGCGAGGCTTTCCTTGCCTGGTTCTCGTATGTTTTGATCTGGTGTATCCATTGTGTATTATTTCGCTCCCCCTTTAGGGGGCCGGGGGGCGCCTAAAGCAGCCCCTTTGTGCTTGGTAAAACCATCTTATCTACATCACGTTTTACGGCCATTTTTATTGCCTTGGCAAAGGCTTTAAATATAGCTTCAATTTTGTGATGTTCATTCTGCCCTTCGGCTTTTATGTTCAAATTGCTTTTTGAAGCATCGCTGAACGATTTAAAGAAGTGATAGAACATTTCTGTCGGTACATCGCCCACTTTTTCGCGTTTAAAATCGGCATCCCAAACTATCCAGTTGCGGCCGCCGAAGTCAATAGCAGCCTGTGCCAGGCAGTCATCCATCGGCAGGCAAAAACCATAGCGCTCAATTCCCATTTTGTTGCCTAATGCGGCGGCAAATACTTCGCCTAAGGCAATGCCGGTATCTTCAATGGTATGATGTTCGTCGATATGCAGGTCGCCTTTGGCTGTAATTTCCAGGTCGATGCTGCCGTGGCGGGCAATCTGGTCAAGCATATGATCAAAAAAATGCAGACCGGTTGATATTTTGGCTTCACCTTTACCGTCGAGGTTTATTTTGATATGAATATCGGTTTCCTTAGTAGCGCGGCGATGTTCAAACACCCGCTGACCAAGCTTTAGAAACTCATAAATCTTTTGCCAGTCGGTAGTTTCAAGGGCTATCACGTCGTCGATATGATCGGCGTCGGTAAATTCGCTTCCACCCAAATTGCTGTGATTATTAAGCCAGATGGCTTTTGCGCCCAGGTTTTTTGCCAGCAGTACATCGTTTTTACGATCGCCGATGGTGAAGGAGTTTTTCAGGTCGTATTTTTCAGCATCAAGATACTGCGATAATAGCGCGGCGCCTGGTTTGCGGGTTGGGGCGTTATCTTTAGCAAAAGTACGGTCGATGATCTGGTTGGCAAATTTTACGCCTTCGCCTTCAAATGTTTGCAGGATGAAATTGTGTACGGGCCAAAAGGTATCTTCGGGATAAACAGAAGTACCCAAGCCGTCCTGGTTGGTTACCATTACCAGTTCAAAATCAAGCTCTTTGGCTATTTTGGGTAAGTAGGTTAACGCGCCGGGATAAAACGAAAGCTTGGCGAATGAGTCTATTTGCTCATCAGGTGTTTCATTAATCAGGGTGCCGTCGCGGTCAACAAACAATATTTTTTGAAGGTTGCTCATTTATAATTCTGTAAGGTTTGC
The DNA here is from genome assembly GCF_042434235.1 of Mucilaginibacter angelicae. NCBI lineage: Bacteria > Pseudomonadati > Bacteroidota > Sphingobacteriia > Sphingobacteriales > Sphingobacteriaceae > Mucilaginibacter > Mucilaginibacter angelicae. The sequence continues at coordinate 42,951 of NZ_JBHLTS010000063.1, forward strand.
AGTAAGGTGGTGTTTTCGTCGGGAGTGCCAACAGTTATGCGTAAGCAGCCCTCGCAAAGCTCAACTTTTGAGCGGTTGCGTACTATGATGCCCTGTTTAACCAGGAAATCGTAGATGCCATTGGCGTTGGTGGTTTTTACGAGGATGAAATTGGCATCAGATGGATAAATATCTACCACAAAATCAAAATCTTTCAGTTGTAAAACCAATCTGTCGCGCTGAGCAAGGGTTTCTTTGATCCAGTCGTTAACCTGTGCAACGTTAGCTAAGGCTGCCAAAGCCAGCTGCTGCGATGATTCATTTACGTTGTACGGTGGTTTTACCTTGTTCATCACCTCTATGATCTCTTCGCTGGCGAAGGCCATGCCTACACGTAAACCAGCCAGTCCCCATGCTTTTGAAAGCGTTTGCATCACCACAAGGTTAGCACATTCGGTAAGTTCCTGGATAAATGATTTTTGCCTGCTGAAGTTAATATAAGCCTCATCAACCACCACAATGCCGCTGAAATTAGCCAGCAGGGTTTGGATATCATCGCGGTTGATAGAATTACCGGTAGGATTGTTTGGTGAGCAGATAAAGATGAGCTTGGTGTTTTTGTCGATAGCTTCGGCAATACCTTCCAAATTAAGCTGGTACTCTTCGGTAAGGTTTACCTTGCGGGCTTCAATATCGTTGATGTTTGCCGATACCTCGTACATACCGTAAGTAGGCGGCACCAGGATCACGTTATCAACGCCCGGGTTGCAAAAGCTGCGGAACAGGATATCGATAGCTTCATCACTGCCGTTGCCAACAAAGATATTGCGGGGTGGTACACCTTTAATTTCGGTGATCCGTTTTTTTAGATCATACTGCAATGGATCGGGGTAACGGTTAAACTGCTGATCTAAAGGGGAGCCAAAAGCATTTTCATTGGCATCCAAAAAAACGCTTGCTTCACCCTGGTACTCATCACGGGCGGACGAATAGGGCACAAGCTTTTTTATATTTTCTCTAAGTATATTATTGATGTTAAACATTTTAATTATAAGGCTTAAGATCCTTTGTGAATTTCCTTAATTTTTTGCTCTCACCATCAAAATAGATGGTGTCATTTTTTAGATATGGCGCTGAAAAATAGTTGGCATCATCAGTTTCGATATAATCATCAACTAAATAATAATTCGCGGTTTTTTTAGTAACCGGATCATATTTGGCAGCCGATATGCTGTTATTCCCTGTTGTATCTATTTTTTTTATTTGCCAGAAATAGATGTTGCCGTTTATTACAGATGGTGAAGAAAAATAGTCGTTAAAGTCAGGTATTAACGCCGACAGATTTTGTTTTTTACCGTTTACAACCATTATATAACTGCCCAAAGAACCGCTGATTGATTTTTTAGACCCCTGTATTCCCGAAGCATCATCTTCCCCCGGCCCTGTGCCTGTTATGGTTAGATATAAATAGTTACCGTTGCCAATTTTTTCAATTCCGTAATATTTGTCAATAGTATCGGCCAGTTTTCCATTCCTTGTTACAACAGCATAGCTACCTCCCATAACAGAGGCATCAAAAACACCTGTATCAATTACAGTATAGTCTTTATTAAGCTGATATGGCTTAAACGAGGTAGTGGTATCTTGTTTAGCTGTATCAGATATTAATCGTTTATGATTGCCGTTGTGACAAGCAGTGAGTGTAAACAAACTCAAAAGGTATGCAAGCTTTTTCATGATCAACTATTGTTTCTGATGCTCACCGCATTCCTATGTGCATGTAAGCCTTCCAACTCGGCCAAAATTTCAACTGTTGGGCCAATGTTTTGGATCCCCTCGCGGGTGATATGCTGAAAAGTGATCTTCTTCACAAACGAATCAACCGATACGCCGGAATAAGCCCTTGCATAACTGCTGGTTGGCAGGGTGTGGTTGGTGCCCGATGCGTAATCGCCTGCACTTTCGGGGGTTAGGTTTCCTAAAAACACCGAACCTGCGTTGATGATGCTGCCGGTGATCTGTTCCCAGCTTTGTGTGGCCAGGATCAGGTGCTCTGGAGCATATTGATTACTGAAGCCCATAGCTTCACTCAAACTGCTGGTAATAACCACGTACGAGTTATCGATGGCCATTTTGGCTATCTCGGCACGGGGTAATACGGGCAGCTGTTTTTCAACCTCGGCAATGGCCTTTTGGGCAACATCGGCAGAGGTGCAAACCAATACGGCCTGGCTGTCGATACCATGCTCGGCCTGGGCCAGCAGATCGGCTGCAATATAGGCAGGGATGGCGCTTTCATCGGCAATAACCAAAACTTCTGAAGGGCCTGCAGGCATATCAATTGCCGTTGTGGTAGTTGATTGGATAATGGTTTTGGCTTTGGTTACAAACTGGTTACCAGGGCCAAAGATCTTATCAACCTTAGGGATGCTTGCTGTTCCGTAAGCCATAGCGGCTATAGCCTGTGACCCACCCACCAGGTAGATCTTATCGATCCCCAGCATCAGCGCCACGTAAGCTATAAAGGCGTTAACCTTACCATTTTTTTGGGGAGGTGAACAAACTACTATTTCATGACAGCCCGCTATGCGCGCCGGAATACCAAGCATCAAAAATGTACTTGGCAATACCGCCGAACCGCCGGGAATATACAAGCCAACTTTCTCAATCGGCCGCAGTTCGCGCCAGCAGGTTACGCCAGGCATGGTTTCAACCTTATCCTCGGTTTTTAGCTGCGTTTGGTGAAATTTATAGATATTGCTGTAAGCCGTTTCCAATGCCGTTTTCTGATCGGCAGATATCGCTTTGGCAATTTCTTCCAACTCGGCCCTGTCAAGGTAAAGCTTGTTCAGTTCCACCTTATCAAACTTTAAAGCATAATCAAGCAGTGCGCTATCACCATGCAGCTGCACGTTGGCAATCACCTCTTCAACAATGGTCCTGATCTCATTAGCAGGGTCAACATTGCGCTGAACCAGTTTCTGGATGTCGGATGTAGTAAGTTCTGAATAGTTGTATGTCTTCATTAGCCCCCCAACCCCCTAAAGGGGGAGTTATGTTAAGTAATAAACTGCCCGCCCTTTCACTCCCCCTTTAGGGGGCCGGGGGGCGTTGGCTTATAAAATGATCTTCTCAATAGGCATTACCACAATGCCTTGTGCGCCGGCTTGTTTGAGCTGGCTTATACGGTCCCAGAAATCACGTTCGGGGATCACCGTGTGTACTGCCACCCAGCCTTCTTCGGCCAATGGTACTACCGACGGGCTTTTTACCCCCGGAAGTAACGCTGTAACAGCCGAAAGGTTCTGCTTTTCAACGTTAAGTACTACATATTTAGTCTCTTTGGCGCGTAAAACCGACTGGATGCGCTGGATCAATTCCAATACAAGGTCGCTTTCGGCAATGGCTTTGCTGCCTATCAGTACAGCTTCTGACGACATTACATCGGCAAAAGGTTTCAGCCCGTTGCTTTTCAGGGTACCACCGGTTGATACCAGGTCGCAAATAGCATCGCTAAGACCTAAACCCGGTGAAATTTCAACCGAACCTGAAATAGTACGGATATCTGAAGTAATGTTTTGTTCTTTTAAAAACTTGCCTAAAATGGCAGGGTAGGTAGTAGCAATTGCTTTGCCGTGCAAATCGGCCAGAGAGTTAATGTCGCTGTTGTTGGGTACTGCTATTTTAAGCGAGCATTTGCCAAAACCAAGGCGTTGCAGGTAGCTTACCTCAACTTCGGTTTCCTGGATCACGTTTTCGCCAACAATACCTAAATCGGCAATGCCATCCTGCACGTACTCAGGGATATCGTCATCGCGAAGGAAAAGGATTTCTAAAGGGAAGTTTGATACCGGGGAGATCAGCGAGCTTTTGTAATTTTCAAAATTTAAGCCGCAATTTTTTAATAATTCAACGGATTTTTCGTTGAGCCTACCCGATTTTTGGATAGCTATTTTAAGTGTTTTCAAAAGATTGAATTTAAGAGACTATGATAAAAAAGAATATAAACGGAGGTTGTTATTTCGCGTAGAAACATACATATTAGCTGATCACCACATGGTGGTGATGCAGATGAAGATGATGTAGTGCGATACCGTTCATTTTTTATATAGTAAAACTATAGATTAGCGGTGCAAATATAGACAGATGTTTTTTAAATCAAAATTTAATGTAAAAAAGTGCCTCGGTGCATGAAATTTTCAGGAAGTTTCATGTTGGATTAGGTGAGTTTTTAGAATTTTATTTTGTAACCTTGAATTATCGCCGTTGTTGATGCTGTGATAATTCACAAAGCAGTTAACAGAAAACGTCATTGCTGTAAGGGTTTAGTAATTCGGAGACAAAATAGCAGGTTATTATTTGTTGTTTAAGGAGATCATATCGATAGGTCTTTTGCCATTAATACCTTGATGAGGTCTTTCCCAGTTATAATAG
>NZ_JBHLTS010000064.1:0-56539 GCF_042434235.1 Mucilaginibacter angelicae
AAAGGCCCCAAGGATTATACGGGGTCTGTAGTTTGACCTTGTTTTTCCAGGCAAATATCTTACTTCTCATCCCAAAGCACGTCATTACATTTTTTTTCAGGTTTCCCCTGATCGTTACTCGCAATGATGTGATGAATAGAAAAAGGCGATTTTAATAACCCGCCTGCCCAATCTCCAGTTTGCTGATCTTACCGTCGGCATCAACCGTAAACTTAAAATAAGTTTTAAAATCGCCCCACTGGTCGCTGTGAAATTTGCCGTAAATATGCGTGCCGTTTTGTTCAGCCTTATCAATGCTGGTAAAACGCTCATGCCCTAAAGCCTTTTCAAAAAAGCTTTTAAAGTTCATCTTGTTGCCATCGTCAAAAAGCTGCGAATCCTTGCCGAACAAAGCAAACCAGGCTTGTTTATCACCGCTTTGCAGGGCGTCAATGGCTTGTTTTACTACCGGGTTAGTTAGCTTTTCAGTATTCATGGTATTGATGTTTTGTATGGTTGAAGCAGGTGTTTTTGCAGCTTGAGCGTTTACAGTTGAAGTAATTAGTGTGCCGTATATGATATAATGATTAAGTGTTTTCATGACATAGTAGATGTATAAATCAAATAATACTCTTTTAAAATCCTGTTAAATAAAAGATAGCAGGTTATAGCTAAGACCACAACCTGCTACCCTATGTTACTAAACTGATAATTAATTTGTTGCGCCGCCGTTTACCAGCAAGTGCTGGCCGTTCACAAATGATGAAAGATCGCTGGCGAAAAACTCGGCCGCATTGGCCACATCTTCAACTTCGGCCAGGCGGCCCATCGGACAGCTGTCAAGCAATTGTTTCCTTAATTCGGGATAACTGTCAGCGTCTGCAAAGATACCTGAATGATCAACAGCAAAGGGTATGATAGAGTTAACTGTTACACCACGGTGACCAATTTCTTTTGAAAGGATATCAACCAGGTAACGGGGGGTGGTTTTACTGCCGCCATATACTGCCATTCCGGGTACAGGGAATGAAGTGGTGCTTGAAGCTATGTAAATGATGCGGCCATTATCCTCCACATTTTTAGCAGCCTGCTGCATGGTAAAGTACGTGCCTTTAGTGTTAATGCCGAACACGCGGTCAAACTGTTCTTCGGTAAAATCAACTACAGGTGTTTCAACCAGCTCGATACCGGCATTGGCCACTACGATATCTATTTTACCAAAAGCTGCTTTGGCTTCTGCAAACAGCCTTTCAATATCAGCCACTTTACTTACATCGGCCTGTACCGCAATTACCTTTACGCCCATTGCTTTGATGTTGCTTACCACTTCATCTGCCGATGCTTTATCGCGTGAATAGTTGATCACGATATCGGCGCCTAATGCTGCATAACGTTCGGCAATTGCTTTACCTAAACCCCGGGCTGAGCCGGTTATTACTGCTACTTTATTATTTAATGAGTTCATGATTGTTTTCTTTGATTTTTTGTGATTTCACCGATGAAGGATGATTTCACCGATTTTTTTTGTTTTTTGATTCTTTTCGTCTTGTTTCTCTATATTCCCCCTTTAGGGGGTTAGGGGGCTTAAGCCATTGCACCATTCAGGCCTATATTTTGTGCACTGATCCATTTGGCATCATCGCCGGCCAGGAAGGCTACAGTTTTGGCGATATCTTCAGGTTCGCCGATGCGGTTAAAAGCTGATAGTGATGCCAGGCGGTCGATGATTTCCTGTGGTTTGCCTTTGGTGAACAGTTCGGTATTGGTTGGGCCGGGAGATACTGTATTTACATTAATACCTCTTGCGCCAACCTCTTTTGCAAATACGCGGGTTAATTGTTCAACCGCACCTTTAGTTGCTACATAGGTGCTGTAGGTTGGCATCATGACGCGGGTAGTGGTTGATGAAAAGTTGATGATGCTGCCACCGTCGGCCAGTTTGGTAGCGGCCTCACGCATGGTGTTAAATGTACCGCGAACGTTGATATCAAACTGGCGGGTAAAGTCCTCGTCGGTAGTGTCTTTTAAAAGTTTTGTGATCATGATGCCGGCGTTGTTTACCAGCACATCAATTTTGCCGTAATGGGCTATTGCTGCATCAAACATGGCTGCCACTTCGGCGGCTTTACTTACGTCGGCCTGCAGGGCAATGGCGTCACCGCCTTGTTGTTTGATGGCGTTTACTGTTTGGTCGGCAGCTTCTTTACCGCCTGCATAGTTGATAATTACTTTAGCGCCTTCGGCTGCTAATTTGTGGGCTACTGCTGCACCGATGCCCCTTGAGGCGCCGGTTACTAATACTACTTTTGATGCTAATGTGTTCATGGTTTCCTTTGTTATTTTGTTTATGTTTTGTCGTTGTTGATTGACAATACAAAGGTGGGGAGAGCAGGCCCCCTGAATGATACACATATTAAAGCATTACATACGAATATCTAAGATTGGTGTTTTTTATGGATGGGCAGGGGTATTGATTGCTGATGTTTTGAGCCATCTATTTTTGTCCGCAGACAATCGCATTGAAAATGATATCAATAAGTAGCATATTAAATGTCTGAGATTAAATGAGCTTAATAATGACGTGATTGTTAGTTATAAATTATTAAGTATATTTTTCGATCGGTTTATGAATATGGGCGTTGCCTGCGGCCCGTGCTATCCGCTCATACTGCACAGGCATTAGCCACAAGGCCGGTATCCGCTACTATCACTAACGCGGTCCCGCGCACTATCGCTGAAAATGTACTTTATACGTCAGTACGGTTTTTTAAGGGGCGCCTGATGGTTACTCGCAGAGGCGCTAAGGAAAAACCTTTGCGTCTTTGCGCCTTCGCGAGAAACCAGGCTAACAAATAGAGCATGATTATTTATTGCTAAATATTTAACTTGCATTAACCAAATAAACCTGCCATGAATAAAGTATTGATAATAGCATTGCTGCTGCTAAGCACAACCCTGCAAGCCGCCGAAAAAGGGATTAAATTTGAACACGGCCTTACCTGGGCCCAGATCAAGGCCAAAGCAAAAAAAGAAAACAAGTATGTTTTTGTTGATGGCTTTACAAGCTGGTGCGTACCCTGCAAAATGATGACGCAGGAGATTTTTCCTCAACAAAAGGTGGGCGACTTTTTCAATAAAAACTTCATTAACGTATCTGTTCAGTTTGATGTAACCAAAAACGATAATGCCGATGTAAAACTGTTTTATAAGGATGCTAAATATTTAGCAAGCACTTACAAAATTACGGCCTACCCAACATTTTTATTTTTTAACCCGGATGGCGAATTAGTGCACACCATAGTAGGCGGCACAACTAAGGCCGATGAATTTATAGCCAAAGCAAAACCGGCTCTTGATCCGGCCACACAATACACGCATCTGAAAAACCAATTTAAACAGGGCAAAAGAGATCCTGCATTCCTGCTGAAGCTTGTAAATGCTGCCCAGCAAACCGGCGATTTTGAATTTATCCCCATTGCGGCAAACGCTTACCTGGCTACCCAAAAAGACCTGCTTGCTGAAGAAAATATAAAACTGGTAGCCATTGCCACCAAAAAAAGCACGGATCCAGGGTTCGCCGTATTACTTCATGATGGAGATAAAGTAGATGCCGTAGCCGGTAAAGGACAAAGCGCAATCATTATTAACAATATCGCTTTTGATGAGCTGATACTTCCGCAATTAAGAAAAGATGGAAAAAGAGTAGATAATGGGTTTATGTTTTATTACACAGGCGATGTTATAAAAGATGTGAACTGGGATAATGTTAAATCTAAAATTGAAGCCAAATACCCCAATCAGGCCGCCGATATGATCATTTGCGCCAAACCGGCTTATTATCAATGGTGCAAAGATAAACCACAGTTTATCGCAGCCGTTAACGCCTATACAGCCAAACCTAAAGGTTTTGACACCAATATGCTCAACTCATATGCATGGGATATATATCTTGAAAATGATGAAAAGGAATATTTAAAAACGGCAGCCGATTGGTCAAAATCCACACTTACCGGCAGCAATGAAGAAAACCTGAACTACCTGAACACTTATGCCTGCCTGTTATACAAAGCCGGAGAAAAGGACGCAGGCATCGCAGCTTTCGAAAAGCTGATTAAGATAAACGGGAAAGAAAACGAAGAGCTATCCAAACAGCTGGACAAAATGAAAAAGGGCGAAAAGATCTGGTAGTATTGCGGAGCAGTCTTATACACCATGCATAGCGAAGCAGAGCGTATAAGACTATTCTTTTCTAAAGGAACCTGTATTCTATCGAAAGAGCTGTGAGATCCAAACGATGTATATACTCATCCTTTGCAGAAGGGCATTTTTGTTGATGTAGTTTAGTAAAGTGAGGTCAAATTAATAATCCTCTCCGTTTAATTGATCAATGTACGAGTCCCCGTTTTTTGAAGTTGACTTTGACAGCTCGTTTTCAAAATCACTTTTACGGCCAAGCATGGTAAAGTTTTCTGCCACAATTTCGGTAGTATACTTTTTTATCCCTTCCTTATCCTCAAAGGAGCGGGTACGGAGTTTGCCCTCAATATAAACCAGCTTCCCTTTTGAAAGGAATTTGGCGGCTACTTCGGCCAATCCGCGCCACATCACAATGTTATGCCACTCGGTTTGTTCAACCTTGCGGCCGTCCTTATTAAAGGTTTCGGAAGTAGCTAAAGGGAAACTCGTAACGGATACTCCGCCTTCTAAATTCCGCACTTCAGGGTCTTTGCCTAAGTGGCCAACGAGTATTACTTTGTTTATTCCAGACATGCCATAAATTAACGCAAAATTATTTTACAAATTAAAAATATTTTTTAATAATATAAAAATGATTTTAGGTAATGCTAACTCCGGTAGGTTTTGAACGTTGGTTTTAACCCAGTTTTCATTCATTTTGGGGGGCTGATTTTCAATTTTTATCAGCCTTACAAAAAGCCGCTGATGGGTAAGGATATGTTTATGTACCGGCGAAATTTCAATTGTCTCAATATCATTACCAAAAACAGTTAAAACTTCAGGTTGTTTCAGCAGGTCTTTTACAGTTAAAAGTGAACCGGTTTCTACCATTGGCAAATCAAACATATTGGCCCAGATGTCTTTATCGCCCCTTTTGTTCATTAAAACGGTATCGCCATCAGTTATCAGGAAATAATTAAAAAAGCGTTCGCGAACTTTTACTGTTTTTAATTTCACGGGCAAACCGGCCACTGCATTGTTGTTAAATGCTACGCAGCCTGTACGGACAGGGCAAATTCCGCAGGTTGGATTTTTAGGTTTGCACAGCATGGCGCCAAACTCCATCATAGCCTGATTATGTAGTCCCGGCATTTTCTTATTAAGAAAATCATCAGCAACCTGCTGGAATGTTTTTTTACCGCTGGTTGAGTTGATGGGCTCATAAATCCCCAGGTACCGGGCCAGCACCCGGTAAACGTTACCATCAACTACGGCTTTGGCCTCATTGGCAGCAAATGAAGCAATGGCTGCAGCGGTGTATTCGCCAATTCCTTTTAGTTTTATCAGTTCGTCATAGCTGTCCGGAAAGCGGCCTTTATGGAGCTCCTGTACCAGTCGGGCTGTTTTAAGCATGTTGCGCCCTCTTGAGTAGTAACCCAGGCCCTGCCATAGCTTCAGGATCTCATCTTCATGAGCGGCGGCAAAGCTGCTTACATCAGGATATTTTTCAAGGAAGCGATAAAAATAAGGCATCCCCTGTTCTACCCGGGTTTGCTGCAGTATGATCTCAGATAGCCAGATCACATACGCATCGGTAGTGTTACGCCAGGGCAGGTCGCGTTTGTTGTTCAAGTACCATTGTACCAGTTCGTCGGTAAAATTCATTGATGTAAAAGTAACAATGTAATGGAAGAACCAGGAAACCGGAAATAAGAAAGCAAGAATCAAGAGGTAAGAAATCAGGACGCAGGACTTCAAACAGGACATCAGGAATTTAAGAAGCCTGAACGCTGAAAATCCAGGACCGAAGGACAATTTCAGTTTAAAAAAGTGTGAAAGCGAAGTGTTGGTCAGGCATATCAAAATGGTGGTTTTTCACACTTTTTTTCACACTTCTTTACACCTGCAAATTTGCGTTTAGCCCGTGATTTATAAGCCTCTCATACTCAAAATTGTAACGAAAATGTAGGTTTTACGCTATTGACAAAAAAAAACAGATAAATATTTCGCTGTTAACGGATAAAGCAATACTTTTGCAACCCCAAAACAGTTAAGTATTTATAAAATAAAATTAAGTAAATAAGATATGACTAAGGCAGAAATTATAACTGAAATCTCATCAAAGACAGGTATAGAGAAAGTAGACGTGCAGGAAACTGTTGAGGCGTTTTTCAAAGTTGTTAAAAGCTCAATGGTTGGCGGCGAAAATGTTTATGTAAGAGGGTTCGGTAGTTTTGTAGTTAAAAAAAGAGCTAAAAAAACAGCGCGTAACATTTCAAAAAATACTGCCATCATTATCCCTGAGCACTTTGTGCCAAGCTTTAAACCAGCTAAAACTTTTGTTGAGAAAGTAAAGTCAGGTAACAAAACCAGCAAAAAATAATTATACGCCATCATGAATAAAAAACAAATAGTCGTTAGTGCAGCCGTAGTTGTTATTATGGGCTATTTGTATTGGTTGCCCGTAAAAGGTTTAGTAAAGCCAAAAGACGATAAAAACAGCAAACCGACAATGGCCGCCTCTGCTGGCGCTGCTAAACCGGTAGCTAATATTACCGTTGATATGGTATCTGCCCCCGCCAAAGCAGCTATTGGGGATGCATTGGCAGCTAAGATAAACGACCTTGAAGCCCAGTTAAAGAAAGCATCAGACGCAGATGCACCAGCTTTGCAAGCGCAACTGGCTAAGCACTGGGACGATGTTAACCAGCCTGCACCCGCAGCTTTTTACTACCAGGCATTAGCCCGTAAGCAAAACAAGGTGCAAGACTGGATAAACGCAGGTAACCGTTTTAATGATGCATATAAACTTACTCAGGATACTTTATTGCAGCCCGCTTTTGTAAGCAACGCAGCCGAAGCATTTCAAAATGCTTTGAAATTACAACCCGAAAGCCTTGAAGGTAAAACCGGGTTGGGCATAGCTTATGTAAACGGAGCAGCAGGCCCCATGCAGGGCATTGCGCTACTGCTTGAGGTTGTTAAAAAAGATCCGAATAACTGGAACGCAAACCTTAACTTAGGTATGTTTGCCATGAAATCGGGTCAGTATGAAAAAGCGGTAGGCAGGTTTAAAACACTGCTTGCACAAAAGCAGGAACTGGAACCTACTTTTTATTTAGCCGAAAGCTATAAGCAATTAGGTATGAAAAAGGAAGCTATTGATGCTTACCAGAAATGCAAAGAAATGATGCCTGACCCTGTATTCAGTCAGCGCATTGATGGATATATCAAGGAATTAAATAACTAACACACATTTAAAAATTATTATTATGCCGAGCGGTAAAAAACGTAAAAGACACAAAATGGCTACCCACAAACGCAAAAAACGTTTGAGAAAAAACAGACATAAAAAGAAATAAGCTGCTTTAACCAATGCAGATTTTACCTGCCCCAAACCGGGGCGGGTAACTTTTTATTATTAGTGTTTTTTTACCCACTTATTAACACACGGTTTTTACCGTTATAAGAAATGGAGTAGCAATTGATAAAAGAATTAATTATCGATTCATCCCCCAACGGGGCTACCATTGCATTATTACAGGATAAACAACTCGTAGAGCTTCACAAAGAACAGGTAAGCAACAACTATACAGTTGGCGATATTTACCTGGGCCGCATCAAAAAGATCATGCCCAGCCTAAATGCCGCCTTTGTTGACGTTGGCTATGAGAAGGATGCCTTTTTGCATTATCTTGATCTTGGTCCGCAGGTACAAAGCCTGCTTAAACTAACCAAGCAAGTACGTAGCGGGGGATATCAGTCAAAGCTATTGGATGGGTTTAAGCTTGAGGCCGATATCAATAAGGGAGGAAAGATCTCTGAGATATTAACCAAAAACCAGCTTATCCCGGTACAAATAGCCAAAGAACCCATATCAACTAAGGGGCCACGCTTAAGTTCCGACCTGTCAATAGCAGGCCGGTATGTTGTTTTAGTACCTTTTTCGGAAGCAATTTCTATTTCGAAAAAGATAAAAAGCAATACCGAGCGTACACGGCTTCGTAAAGTAGTTGAGAGCATTAAGCCAAAACATTTTGGCGTTATCATCCGTACAGTTTCCGAAGGTAAAGGGGTTGATGAACTACAGAAAGACCTGCTTGACCTGATCTCGAAATGGGAGCAGTTTATTACCAAGCTGCCTTCTGTTGAGCCTTCAAAAAAGGTATTGGGCGAAATAGGGCGTACATCAACTATCCTCAGGGATATTTTGAACCCCGATTTTCAGCACATTTATACCAATGACAATAGTATGTTCGAAGAAATTCGTTCATACATTCATGAGATCTCGCCCGATATGGAAAGTATAGTCCGCCTGCACAAGCATAAGGAACCTATATTTGACCATTTTGGTATCGAGAAGCAAATCAAGGGCGCGTTTGGCAAAACTGTTAACCTTGCCGGTGGTGCATACCTGGTAATTGAGCATACTGAAGCCCTGCACGTTATTGACGTAAACAGCGGTAACCGTACAGCCAGTAAAGAAAACCAGGAAGAGAACGCTTACCAGGTAAACAAGGAAGCTGCCAAAGAAATTGCAAGGCAATTACGCCTGCGCGATATGGGCGGCATTGTGGTGATCGATTTTATCGATATGCACAAACCGCAAAACCGCAAGGAGCTTTTTGATTTTCTGCGTGCCGAAATGCAGTACGACCGTGCCAAGCACACCATTTTGCCCCCAAGCAAATTTGGACTGGTGCAAATCACCCGTCAGCGTGTAAGGCCCGAAATGAATATTGTTACCAGCGAGGTTTGCCCTACCTGTAACGGTACAGGTACTATAAGGCCAACCATTTTGCTTATGGACGATATTGAAAACAATTTCAATTACATTCTTACCGAGCAAAACGAAAAAGGTATAACCCTGTGTGTACACCCATATATTGAGGCCTTTATTAAAAAGGGCATCTATAACCGCCAAATGAAGTGGTTTATAAAATATGGCCAATGGATCAAGGTTAAAAGCAACCCATCCTACCAAATCACGGAGTTCCATTTCTTCTCCTCAAAAGACGAAGAAATTAAACTGTAAAAACTTCAGATGTGCAACTGTTTGAAAAGGGCACAAAATTAAAGATCTTTAAAAAGAGCAGATGTTTGGATGAGCATCTGCTCTTTTTTTGTTTAAGGGGAGAGTTAAGCTGAAAGCTTAACTCATTTTAGATCGAAGTTACGCTGTCGCTAAACTTCAACCAGTTGGAGCGTAAAACAAAGTTATCGCCTATTTTTAACGGAGTAAGGTTATACAATTGTTACTTTCGGATATATTGAGTTGACGGTTCCCATACTCTAAAAACCTGGCCGCTCAGATATCCAAACGCACTTTTATAATAAGCATGGACAACCCTTTCATGAGATACCGGGTATTGGCCGGCTATAGGCGTATTCATCATGCCATCATAATTTTCAAGAACAACACCAGGGCTGATTGCGTTAACCCGAATTCCACGCTTGAGTTCGATATTCGCTGCAAAGACAAAGTTTTCTATGCCTCCATTAACCACACTGTAATTGATCGTGCCTTTTATGGGATCATCGGATAAAAAACCGGAGGTAAGGGTGAAAGATCCGTTATCATTAATCAGTTCCTTGCCTATCATCACCAGGTTGATCTGTCCCATCATCTTTGTTTTGATGCCCGAGTACCAATTCTCTTCGGTCATTTCGTCAAATGGCCCTACCCAACAGTGGCCGGCAACATTGATCACCGAATCAAAGCTCCCCACTTTAGCATACATAGCTTTGATCTGGTCGGCTGATGAAATATCGGCATGAATATCGGTTGCCCCATTTCTTGAAACGGTGATAACATCAATGTCGTTATATTTTTTTAGCTCTTTAAAAATGATTTTTCCGAGGATCCCTGTTGCACCTATAAGTATGACTTTCATATGTATATTGGTTGATTCTAATTGTTTGCACGTCAAAATAAAACCTTTAACTTCATATAAAAAATAAGTACGAAATAGCATATACAGTATGAAAAACCATAGTATTGCTGATATCCAGCGGGATAAAATGCAAGCAGCATCAGAAAAATTTTGCCCGGTAATTGCAACTATCGATGTCTTATCCGGGAAATGGAAAATGCCGATCTTATGGGAACTGTATCATGGGGTTAAAAGATTTGGTGAATTAAAAGAAGCTATGCCCAAAGTGACACCAGGCGTTCTGAGCACACAGCTTCAGGCGCTGGCCAGTGAAGGAATTATCCGGCGTGAGCTTTACGCCGAAGTTCCACCAAAAGTTGAATATTCGTTAACGGCTAATGGCCGGGCATTAGTTTCGGTAATTTGTGCTATGGAAGAGTGGGGTATCGATTATCTTAAAAACGCAAATTCGGCTTTTAACCCGGATTGCCTTTGGACTAACGTATAGTTATATGGAAATAGTTGATAAAATAAAGGAGATTTTCACGCCGCACTTTGATGCCTTGGTAATAACACGGTCAATACCACATAGCTTAACTGAGGATGTCGTTATTACCATAGATGCAAATTGTAAAGGAAAGGCTTACAAACGAGTTTTTAGAGAGGCTGAACTTTTACAACTGAATGAAGAAGGTAAGTTATCTGAAACAATAAGAGCTCTTTGCGCGATAATGCTCACATCAGAAGAGTAGGCTTTCGACGTTTAGCTGCAGCTGTTACTGGTCGAAGTTTAGCGACAGCGTAAATTGTTCTAAAATAAGGCAAGCATTTTGCTTGCATACCTGGAATATTAAAATAGGAATTTACCCTTCTTATACAGTTAAGCTGAAAGCTTAACCTATTTTAGATCGAAGTTGTGCTGTCGCTAAACCTCGACCAGTTGGTGGCTATGCCTTGTGGCCTGTATACAAGGTGTAATTATTTGAGAATGTTGAATAATTCTGTCAAGTTGTTGGCTATGAAGTATACGTTTTCTGGATGATGGTGATTTGTGTTGACAGTTTCCCTTTCATGATCCCAAAAGTATATTCGGTTATCATTGCAAGATATACAAATTAAGTTACCCCCTGGATCATGAGCAATCGGAATGAATGATTCTGGTATTCTTATTTCATTTACTTTATAAATAGTTATATAGTCTTCTAAATTATCAAAGTCACCAGCATATATTGCCAGGAACCAATCAATATTGGACTCGGTAACTTGTCCATTTTCTACAAATTCGAAAGTATTAGGATTACACTGGCCACCATTATAAGTCAATAAATGTTTTACATACTCATCTGGAAACGACAAGCTATATTTTATTTCTATTGATCTTATATCATTCAGTGTTAAATTGTCTTCTGTATTAAAAAATTCCAGCATTGTCTTTTTTTGAAGTCGAATTTACATGTTATAATGAAAAGCCTTTGATGTGAGAGGTGTTTGTTGTTGCATATCTGGCATCATCTTATTTATATTTATATTCCAAAACCTTATGTCGCTTTTTGTCCTTGCGCAAAACGTCTAATGGGATATAATCACCCGTCACTACATCCATATATCGGATAGCTAATGTGTTACTGTTCACGAAAAAATTAAAATGAGTAAAATAGGCGTACCCATTATCTTCACATACTTTTACCCAGTAATCTCCACCTTTCTTAACCGGTCGCCCATTAATGTAATCAAGCAAGTGGCGTTTATTATGACTATGCTTAACCACGTAGGAATTAGCACGTTTAACTTCCTGGAGGTCTAATATCAAATCCATTATTTTTGATTCGAGCACAGAATCACGCTTAATTAGGGCTATTACTTTGGAATTAGGTACCAGTAATAATAAAATCAGGAGATTTAATAAGGGTTTCATTGTACAATAAATTTACATATTAAGATTGGTGGTTATAGTCAATCTGATAGTAGACAATCAACCTTCAAAAAAACTGTAACTTGCCGGCATCTACTCACACTATGAATAAAAGTTTTTGAGCTACGTTGCAATGCTGTTACTCGTTTCGGCCTGCAAAAAAAGCATAAATAACAACACTACTGCCGTCTACTACTGGAAAACCGGCTTCACACTCAACCCGCAACAAACCGCGCTGTTACAGCAAACCGGCAACAACTCCAACTTACACGAGGATGCAGTGTAAGCAAAGATCGCGGCGTACTCGTGATGCCCATCCAGGATAGAAACTAATTTGAAAACCCACGTGCATTTTTATTTCTTCCGGATATAAATGTGTTTGATGTGGTGATTTTTACCACTTTCGCGCTCATCTACTTCAAACTGTTTCATACTTTTTATAAAAGGGAGCATTTTAAGGAAACCGTAATTTCTTGGATCAAAATCGGGCTTCTTTTTCAACATCAGATTACCCAGATCGCCCAGATAGGCCCAGCCATTATCGTCTGCTAAATCGGTGATGCTGGTAACAATTAGTTTAATGATCTCCGGATCAATATTACTTAGTGGCTTATCTTCGGCTTGCCTGGTTTTTTTTGACGTGGATTTAGGTTCATCTTCAACTGGCGCAACAAGCTCTTTCTTAAGGATCTCGATATAAATAAACTTGTCACAAGCCGTTATAAAAGGGTTCAGGGTTTTCTTTTCGCCAATTCCAATCACTTTCATCCCTGCTTCGCGCAACCGTGTTGCCAGCCTGGTAAAATCACTGTCGCTCGACACAATGCAAAATCCATCCACCTTACCGGTATACAAGATATCCATTGCATCAATAATAAGCGCGCTATCGGATGCATTTTTCCCGGTAGAATAACTGTATTGCTGAATGGGGGTAATCGCATTTTCTAACAAAACGTTCTTCCATCCCGAAACCGTGGGTTTAGTCCAATCCGCATAGATCCTTTTAAAAGTAGGCGTACCGTACTTCGCAATTTCCTCAAACATTTCTTTCACATTGGCATAAGGCACATTATCCGCGTCAATAAGAACGGCTAACTTTAGGTCTTTTTGAGTTTCTATCATATTAAGTTTTAAGCTAAGCGCTTTTTATAAAACAGATCGTGCATAATGTAGGTACGGAAAATAAAAATTCAAAATAGTGACTATCACCTTCTTTGAGCGCAAGCCTGTCGTGTGCCCCGCTTGTAAAGTATAAGCCATACATCAACGCCGTATTTCCTCTTACCAATCTACCAAAAAATCCCGTACTTTACCCCCGGTAAAAATAGTCTGCTGCCTCAACTTATGTTTAGATATTTCCGGTGGTTTGCAATTGTAATCATCACGCAGATAACAGCTTCCTGCCGCAAGCCCGGCACAGCATCAACAGCATTTTACTACTGGAAAACCGGTTTCAACCTCAATGAGCAGCAAACAACCTTACTAAAACAAACCGGTAACAACGCATACATCCGTTTTTTTGATGTAAGCTGGAACGATAAGCAGCAACGCGCTTACCCCAATGCCGTAGTGCAGTTCAATGAGTTACCGGCGGGTTTAAACATTACCCCGGTTATTTACATCACCAACAAAACATTTGAAAACATTCCCGATACTGCTGTAGCCACCCTGGCGGGGCATTGCAATAAGCTAATAAATGATCTCGCCGGAGAAAAGCATATCAGCTACACCAAAGTACAGGTTGATTGCGATTGGTCGTTAAGTACCCGGGCCAAATACTTCAGCTTCCTTATAGCTTTTAAAAAACTGAATCAAAAGCAACTGGAAGCTACCATCCGCCTGCACCAGGTTAAATTTAAAGATCGTACAGGAGTACCACCTGCCGACCGCGGCGTGCTGATGTTTTACAATATGGGGAAACTCAATGCCGGTCTGCATCAGCCTAATTCAATATATAATGGCGATGATGCGGATAAGTATATTGCTTATTTGGGCAGTTACCCTTTAAAACTGGATATCGCCTTACCCTTGTTTTCCTGGGCTATCCACATCAGGGATGGCCGGGTGATACAGGTATATGGAAAAATAGGGCGAAGGCAGCTTGCCGATCAGGTTCATTTTGAATCAGTAGAAGGGGAAGCTAACTATCGTGCAAAAACAAGCTTTTTTCTGGAAGGTATTTATATCAAACAAAATGATATTTTTAAACTTGAAGAAACGGATAGCAACGCGCTGGATGCTGCCGCCAAACAATTAACACAGCATTTACCTAAACAAAAACATACAACCATCATTTACTATGAACTGGCCAACATCGATCCTGAAAAATTTAATGCGGAAACAATCCGGCAGGTTTCTGCTCGTTTTTAGCTTTTGTACGCTGGCCATAGCAGGCGTGATCTGGGCCTGTGCCGATTCTGACGATTCCGACTATTCTGTTTTCGCGCCCGAATATTTTGTTAATAAACAGTACTCTCCGTTTTTTTATTCCAGCTATGAGGTTTATTACGGCCTGCGTTATGCCGAAAGCAGCAATACACAATACAACAACATCATAGTTAACGAGTGGGACACCCACTTCAACCACCAGTTTGCCAATGTTTCGTTACAATTTTTGCTGCTGAAAGCAACACCCGGTCAGGTCGATTCGGTGTACCGCAGATTTACCGGCGCCCTAAAAACGCTGCCCGCCAGATATCCCGCGATAAGCACGGGTAATGTTTCGCCAAAAATGTTAACGGCATTTTATACCTACCTTAAACTGGCTAAAACCTGTGAAACATATGCTGTAAATGATTACGACTCGTGGGAAAAGGTTACCCCCAATCACGCTGCAGCCAATTTGGAAGGCACGCTGGTAGGCGCTTATAATAAAGAAACCGATCCGTTTATTAAGGAGCGCTTATGGTTTCAAATGGTGCGTTACTATTATTTTGCTAAGGGTAGTGACAATGCCAAAACCATAAAGCTATTTGATCAGTTTAAAACACATTTCCCCAAAAACCTTACTTATTACCGTACCATGGGCTATGTGGCCGGCTACTATTATCAGCAAAAAAACTACGCATTATCCAACTACCTGTATAGCCTGTGTTACAATTATACCTATACCCTCAAGATCCCGAGTTTCTGGAGCTTTCACCCGCAAAATGAAAGCGACTGGCAGGCAACACTAAAACTGGCAAAAACGCCCGAAGAGAAAATTACGCTGTGGCATATGCTGGGCGCTCGGTATGACGAAGGCCGGGCTATCAGAGAGATCATTGCCATTAACCCAAAATCTGAAAAGCTCGACCTGTTATTAAGCAGGCTCATCAATATCCGGGAAGCAGGAACTTTACCAATTGAAACCCCACCGGTGGATTCGGCACGGAAGGCGGATGCAGGCAACAGGCAGCTTGTTGAAAGCATCGCCTTAAAAAATAATACGGCCAAGCCTTATTTCTGGAACCTGGCGGCCGGTTACCTTAATTTTTTAGACAGGAACTACACCACAGCCGGTAAGTTTTACGCTGCTGCTAAAAAGCAATTACCAGCTGGCGATAAAATGCTTACAGCACAAAGCAAACTGCTTGATATTTTGCTGTATGTTAAAAACCTGAAGAAGATGGATGCCACTGCCGAAGTAAAACTGGTTGAACCCTTAAACTGGCTGGCTAACCTGCGTGATGATAAAATTGAAGTAACTGATTTAAGGTTTAATAACGCGATAAGCGATTGCAACCTTGCCATTTCCAAATTGTATAAAAAACAGGGTGACCATGTTAAAGCCGTGTGCTTTGATAACAGCAACCGCGATTTTTATGCCGATAGCGCCAACGTTACACATCTTATTAACTTGTTGAACAAGCCTGCTAAAACACCATTTGAGCAGGCTATGCTGCGCTATTACCCAATCGGTACCGACAATCTTTACTATCACCAGGCCATTATGCTGGCATACAGGCAGCAAACGCAAAAAGCCATAACATGGTTTAAAAAAATGCAGCCTGATACAACCACGTTTTTGGGGAACCCATTTAACGGGCGGATGATTGACTGCCACGACTGCGACCATGCCGCGCCCCAAAAACAAAAATTTACCACGTTGAGTTTTTTGCAAACGCTTAACGATATGGAAACCGAAATTAAGGCCGGCAAAAACCTTTACCGTAATGCCTACCTGGTTGCCAATGCCTATTACAATATTACTTATTATGGCAACGCCCGGGCGTTCTACGAGTCGGATGTTGTGATGCCTGGGGCTTTAAGCCGCGATTATTACGGGGACGAAGAAAAGATGGATGATAAGCTAACGTCGATGCGCATAGCTATAAAATATTACGAGATGGCCCGTAAAAATGCCGCTACCGATGAGCAGCGTGCCCGCTGTACATTTATGCTGGGTAAATGCGCACTGAATGATATTTATAATGATCCGGAATTTAAAGGTGCAAATAAATTTGCCGATATAAAAGCGAGCCAACCGGTAATTGATGCCTATTACAACTATTTTGCCGAGTTAAAGGGAAAGTATAACCAAACGGTTTATTATAAAGAGGCGTTGAAAGAGTGCGGATATTTCAGGGATTATGCAGATAAGAAATAAAAGTGAAATTGCTAATTAATTTAGTAAAAATCAAAATAATCTGCATATTTGCACATCTGTAATCTGCACATCTGAATAATGGCCAAATCCAAGATCGCTTATTTCTGTCAAAGCTGTGGCTTTGAATCGCCCAAGTGGCTGGGTAAATGCCCGTCATGCCAGCAATGGAACACTTTTGTTGAAGAGGTGATTGAAAAAGGCAATGCATCGGTACCGGCCTGGAAACCTGCATCAACCAGTCAGCAGCGGGCCAACAAGCCTGTGCAGGTGACCGATATTACCTATAGCGAAGAACACCGTGTACCTACGCCGGATAAAGAATTTAACCGCGTTTTAGGCGGCGGTATAGTACCGGGCTCACTGGTGCTTATCGGCGGTGAGCCGGGCATAGGCAAATCAACCCTGATGCTACAGCTTGCGCTCAATATGCCCCATCAAAAGGTACTGTATGTATCGGGCGAGGAAAGTGACCGGCAAATTAAGATGAGGGCGGAAAGGTTAATGCCCCCCCCGCCCCCTAAAGGGGGTGCCAACAGCGGCAACTATACAGGGCTAAGCAGTATAGAAGCACCCCCTTTAGGGGGCGGGGGGGGCGGCACATGCTATATCCTTACCGAAACATCAACCCAAAACATATTTAAGCAGATAGAGTCATTAGAGCCCGATCTCGTGGTGATCGACTCGATCCAAACCCTCCACTCGGCGCATATCGAATCAACGCCGGGCAGCGTATCGCAGGTTAGGGAATGCACCGCCGAACTATTGCGCTTTGCCAAGGAAACCTCGACCCCGGTATTTTTGATAGGCCATATCACCAAGGATGGCATGATAGCCGGGCCAAAAATATTGGAGCATATGGTTGATACCGTGCTGCAGTTTGAGGGCGACAGGCACCACGTATACCGCATATTGCGCACTATCAAAAACCGTTTCGGCTCGGCATCTGAGCTGGGTATTTACGAAATGATGGGTGAGGGATTAAGGGAAGTATCTAATCCATCAGAAATTCTGCTCTCACACCGGGAAACACCGTTGAGTGGTATCACTATTTCGGCCACTTTAGAGGGCATGAGACCGATGCTGATTGAAACCCAGGCATTGGTTAGCGCTTCGGCCTATGGCACGCCTCAGCGTACTGCTACAGGCTTTGATACCAAGCGCATGAGTATGCTGCTTGCCGTACTGGAAAAGCGCTGCGGTTTCAGGCTGGGCGCAAAGGATGTATTCCTGAATATTACCGGCGGCATAAGGGTTGAAGATCCGGCTATTGATCTTGGTTTGGCGGCTGCAATTATCTCCTCACATGAGGATATGCCTATTCCGTTCAAAACCTGTTTTGCAGGGGAACTCGGTCTTTCGGGTGAGATCAGGGCTGTAAACCGAGTTGAGCAGCGCATTGCCGAAGCCCAGAAGCTTGGCTTTAACCAAATCTTTATTTCCAAATATAACCTCCCGGCAAGCGGCCAGGATAAAAAGCGCATGGACTTGTCCCGCTATGATATCGACATTAAAATTGTAAGCAGTATTGAAGAGGTATTTGGATTATTGTTTGGATAGAGATGGGAAGCTTAAAGCTAAAAGCAGTTTTTGCTTCTTGTCATTTCGAACGAACCAGAGAAGGGATGCGGGTGGAGGTGAGGAGAAATCTTCTACACCATAAAAGCCGCACTGTATAGTTCGCTATTCATGTCGTAGAAGATTTTTCGCTATCGCTCAAGAGATAAGTTTCTCTTTCGCCCTGGCACCCAGGCCCACACCTGCTCTATCGAAATGACAGTTTTTATAATTACTTAAAACTTGAGGTTTGTTTTGAGCCAGTTCTGTACATCTTCCTGGCTGGTG
Source organism: Mucilaginibacter angelicae (assembly GCF_042434235.1). Classification (NCBI taxonomy): domain Bacteria; kingdom Pseudomonadati; phylum Bacteroidota; class Sphingobacteriia; order Sphingobacteriales; family Sphingobacteriaceae; genus Mucilaginibacter; species Mucilaginibacter angelicae. Next base: position 18,371 of record NZ_JBHLTS010000064.1, read on the forward strand.
ATCTCGGCCGGAAGTTTATCGTGGATCAGTTTTTCCATTTTATTACCGGTGTTTGCAAAACGGTAATCCCATATCATCATTAACTTATTGATCAGGTATACCATTTCGTTGCCCTCGTTTTTATTAAACGCGGTATGATCGGGCCTGCCATTTACACGCGGATCATTCTGAATGTAAGTGGTCCATTGATAATCGTTATAGTGTAAGTTTCTTCTTGAAAAGAGGATCATAAGCCGGTAAATTTCTTTAAATGTACGTATAATTAAATGAACAGGGCCGGAAAGGGAGTTTTAAATGAGGCTTAACCGGCTTTTCAGGAGGATGATTTTAATAATCGATTCGTTATATTTGTATTGCGATGCAGTTATCAACTAAGGACATACAGATACTAAAGGATTACTTTTCGGGGCAGCCTGTAATAAAGGCATATCTTTTTGGTTCCTACTCGCGCAATGAAGCTGATCAGGAAAGTGACGTAGATATACTGGTTGACCTTGACTATTCAAAACATATAGGTTTGGGCTTTGTATCTATGCAGGCCGATATACAACAAAGACTCCATAAAAAAGTAGACCTTGTTTCATCAAAAGCTATTTCAAAATACCTTTCTCCATTTATCGAAAAAGATAAAATCCTGATTTATGAGAGGTAAGATGGGCGATAGCCAAAGGTTGCTTCATATTTTAGAAGCAATTGATGAGATCCATTCTTATACTTTAAATACCGACTTAGCAATATTTCTTTCAAATTCAATGATGCGGTTTGCATGCGTTAAGCAAATTGAAATAATTGGTGAGGCCGCAAACTATATTACCCCCGAAACAAAGGCACTGTTCACTGATTTGGAATGGAAACAGATCATCGGAATGCGGCACATTCTTGTTCATGAATACTTCGGCGTTGATTTTGACCTCATTTGGCAGGTCATCATTAATGATCTTCCTATTTTGAAGCAAAAGACCTTGACTGTATTAAACGCAATCGGGTAATAATATTGATATAAATTTTTTCGCTATTTAATAGTAATTTCAGCGCTGATAATTTAAGTTGATGAAAAAATTACTACTCTTTACCGCTGCCTCGGTGCTTGCGTGCAATGTTATGGCACAGCAGGAGCCACAAAAAGCTATTTACTATTCTATATCATTTCCTAACGCGGCCCATCATGAAGCCGAAATAAGCATGACCATTCCGCAGGCACCGTCCAGTGCTTTCAGGGTACGGATGAGCCGCTCATCTGCGGGGCGTTATGCTACACATGAGTTTGGTAAAAACATTTACAATGTTAAAGCCACCGATGTTGACGGGAAGGAGTTAGAGTTAACCCAAATTGAAGGCGATGTTTACGAGGTGGGAGACCATCCCGCTACCGTAAAAATAAGCTATACCCTTTTTGGCAACTGGACTGACGGCACCTACGCTTCAATTGATCCAAGCCATGCCCACCTGAATATGCCTGCAACTTTTATGTGGGTAGTTGGGCAGGATAAGCGCCCGCTTACCATTGAATTTAACGACCTGGAAAAATACGGCTGGAAAGTGGCCTCGCAGCTTAAACACGTAGGTTCCGACGTGTACAGCGCACCAAATTTGCAATACCTGATGGATAGCCCTACCGAACTATCCAATTACAATGTTAGCAGCTGGGAGGTGATAAATACTGATGGTAAGAAAGAAAAAATAAACCTTGCCATGCACTCTGATGACAGCCAGGCCGTGATTGATAATTTCGGTAAGATGATCCAGAAGCTGGTGTTTGAAGAAAAAGCTGTATTTGGCGAACTGCCAACCTATGATTTTGGTGAATATACTTTTGTGAGCGATGTAAACCCGGCCGTATCCGGCGATGGGATGGAACACCGTAACTCAACTTCTATAACTATCCCGGCCCCTAAAGTTGAAGGTTTTGAAAATAACCTGATGGGGGTTTACGCGCACGAGTATTTCCATAGCTGGAATGTGAAGCGCATCCGCCCAAAATCACTGGAGCCATTTAACTTTGAACACGCCAACATGAGCAGCGAGCTTTGGTTTGCCGAAGGTTTTACCCAATATTATGGCGAGCTGCTGCTTACCCGTGCAGGTTTTGTTACGGTTGACGATTACACTAAAACTATTGCCGGTTTGGTTAACCAGGTATTGAATACCCCGGCTGCTGCCAAATATTCGGCCGCGCAAATGAGCCGTTATTCGGTTTTTGCCGATGCCGGTGTATCTATCGATCCGAACAATAACGTTAATGATTTTACCAGTTACTATACCTACGGCGGTGCCATTGCATTAGCGCTCGACCTTCGCTTGCGCAGCGATTTTAACATGACGCTTGATGATTACATGCGTGCCGTTTGGCTTAACCGAGGTAAGGTAATGAAACCATATACCATTCCCGATCTGCAAAGTGATTTGGGTAAAGTAACCAACAACCCCAAATTTGCAGCCGATTTCTTTAAGCGCTATATCAACGGAACCGACAAAAATAATTACGAAGAGCTGCTGGCCAAAGCAGGGTTGGTATTGCGCAAGGTGCAGCCGGGCAAAGGCTGGGCCGGGCCGCTGGCTGCAACGCCGGGCCGTGGTCGCGCAGGTCAGGTACGTGCTGCCGATGCCGAAGGTTTACCAATACTTTCAAGCACAACTATAGGTACCCCGGTTTACAAGGCAGGCCTTGATGCCGGTGATATCATCCTGAAAGTTGACGGAAAGGATATTAAAGACCAAAAAGGGTTTAGCGATATCATTGCCGATAAAAAGCCGGGCGATAAAGTTATGGTAAACTATAAAAACCGTACCGGTGCCCATGAAACTACTATCACCCTTGAAGAAAACCCCAACTTTGAAGTAGTAACCTTTGAAAAGGCAGGTAAACAATTAAGTAAAGAGCAGGAAACGTTCCGTAACAACTGGCTGCAGTCAAAAGTTAAATAGTGATGAAAAAGATATCGATAGTAACGGCGGCATTATTAAGCGTTTCGGCTTACAGTTTTGCGCAGGATGTTAATAAACTGATCAGGAAAAATGATGTAACCCGCATTATCAAAACCCTGTCGGCCGATGATATGCAGGGGAGGGCCACTTTTACGCCCGGCATTGAAAAAGCTGCCACGTTTATTGAACGCGAATATAAAAAGATCGGCCTTAAGCCTATGGAGGGCAATACCGGTTACCGTCAAAACTTTACGATGGTGCGTTCAACCCCAGTAAGTTTAACCGTAAGCATCAATGGTAAAATTATAGCTGCAGACAGCGCGTTTGCGAGCAGTGCAGATTCGTTTAAATGGGCAGGCGATAAGGATGTACAGGTAATTACAGTTGGCCCTGATAAGGATTTTCGTACCGAATACCGTAAGGCATTTAAAAGCGGTACCAAAGCCCTGCTGTTGGTCGATCCGAAATTTAAAAGCCTGTTTAACCGCGTTAAGAGCTATGTTGGTTTGGGCGCTACCAATTTTAAGGGTAAAGCTAAGCCACCTGTTGTATTTGTATCAGGCAAATTTGATAGCGTTACTTCGTTTGATGTTAGCTGTGATGTAAAAAATCAGGAATTGCCGCTGTTTAACGTTGCAGGTATCATTCCCGGTAAAACCAAACCGAATGAATACGTGGTATTTTCGGGCCATTACGATCATTTGGGCATTATCAAGCCTGATAAGCCCGGCATAACCGACAGTATTGCCAACGGCGCCGATGATGACGCTTCGGGCACAACCGCTGTGTTAAGTTTAGCTAAATACTATAAAAAGCTCCATAATAATGCCCGTACACTCATTTTTGTAGCCTTTACTGCCGAAGAGATTGGTGAATATGGCTCACAGTACTTTGCTAAGCAGATAGATGCAGATAAAGTAGTTGCCATGTTCAATATCGAAATGATTGGAAAGGCTTCAAAGTTTGGAACCAACTCCGCATTTATTACCGGGTTTGAGAGGTCGGATTTCGGTAAAATCCTGCAAAAGAACCTGGAAGGAACCGCCTTTAAATTTTACCCGGACCCGTACCCGGACCAGGATTTGTTTTACAGGAGCGATAACGCATCCCTGGCCGAAGTCGGCGTACCAGCTCACACCATTTCAACCGACCAGATTGACATAGATAAACTATACCATACCGTTGGTGATGAATTCGGCACACTTGATGTGGATAATATCACCTCGGCCATCCGCGCGATAGCACTAAGCTCACGCACCGTAGTTTCGGGCCAGGATACGCCAACGAGGGTTCCGAAGAAAACGGAGTAAGGGAGACAGCTTTTGCGTTAGGGATAGAAGCGGATACCGGCCATGTGGCTAAAGCCCTGTGCAGTATGAGCGGATAGCCCGGCCGGAGGCAACGCCCGGATTTAAGATTTTTTATTCCCTCCCTCGGGAGGGGTGCGTTGGGTGTATGTAGTGGCAGGGAGGGGTTAACACGTTTTGTAAAAGAATAAGCATGTCGTAGAAACCCCTCCCTACACCCTCCCAGGGGAGGGAATCGCACTGTCCCACGTTTGTTATTATTCTTACCCCTCATGAACAAAATACTCAAAATAGCAGTTGTAGGTCCCGAATCAACAGGTAAATCAACCATGTCTGAATACCTGGCTGCTCATTATGAAACGATAGCCGTGCCTGAGTATTCGCGCGAGTATTGTGCAAACCTCACGGGCGATTGTACTTTTCAGGACGAGGTGAATATGTTCCACGGACAAATAGCGCTCGAAAAAAAGCTGCTGCCGCAGGCCAACGGGATCCTGATATGTGATACCACTTTTTTAACAGTAAAAATCTGGAGCGAAGAGATGTTTGGCAGCGCCCCGAAGGAAGTACTCGACGAACTGCCCCGCCATCCCTATGATTTTTATTTACTCTTAGATATCGATCTTCCCTGGCAGGACGATCCTTTACGCAATTTCCCCACCAAGCGAGAATATTTCATGAACATTTGGCACCGCGAACTTCAGGCGCTCAACGCCAATTATGTGGTAATATCAGGCCTGGGGCAGGATAGGTATGATAATGCGGTGACTACAATTGATAGATTTTTGAATACTGCTCTTAAATAAAAGCGTCATTGCGAGGTACGAAGCAATCCCAGACTATACAAAGAAACTTGCATAGCCGCTCTGTCTCATGGGGATTGCTTCGTGCCTCGCAATGACGCTTTTTTATCGGGCATTTTTTTGTGATACGTTTACAAACTCCCATTAACTTAAAAATTTCAAAAAAATTATCACCTAATAAAAATTATTTTTTTCACATACGTGCAACGTTGCAAAATGCCTTGCGTCTATTAACCTGAAGCTGGTCATAAATTTGGAAGCAATATATATTGACAAACATTACAACCTGGTGGTTGAGTGCAAGCAGGGGAGCAAAAAAGCCTGTTATGAGCTTTACCGTTTGTATTCGAAAGCTATGCTGAACGTGGCCTTTCGGATAGTGGGCGATATTGCCGAAGCAGAAGATGTGCTGCAGGAAGCTTTTGTGGATGCCTTTGCCAAGCTGAAGGATTTTAGGCAGGATACCACATTTGGCCTCTGGCTTAAGCAAATCGTTGTAAACCGGTCAATCAACCTGCTGCGCAAACGCAAGCTGGAGCTGGTTGAACTGGAAGACGGCCACCTTGAAAATATTGCCGATGATGAAGGCTGGGACGACGAAGATGTACAATACCAGGTTGCCCGGGTAAAAGAAGGTATGAAACAGCTGCCTGACGGCTACCGCATTGTACTATCGCTTTACCTGCTTGAAGGGTATGACCACGAAGAAATAGCACAAATATTGAATATATCAGAAAACACATCAAGAACCCAGTTTTTGAGAGCTAAAAGAAAGTTAATTGAAATTTTAAACAGGAAAGGAACAGTATCATGAGCAAGCGATTTGAAGATTTCATGCACGACAATAACGAAGAATTTAACGAAATAGAACCATCGGCAGATTTGTGGGGTAAAATTGAGGCACAGCTCAATTTTTTGGACGAGGAGCAGGAGCAACCCAAAAAGCGCGAAGCAAAAACTTTTTCGCTGGGTTTCGTGCTAAAAGTAGCCGCATCGGTGATCATCGTAATGGCGATAGGCTTCGGCACATATATACAAAGCCAAAAAGGCGCAAAAGGCGTTGACCTGGCCGCTATTAACCCCGAGTATGCACAACAGCAGGTGCACTATGCATCGCTTGTTGAAACTAAGCTTACCGAACTTAAATCAGCATCTAAAAATGATCCGCAGCTATACAAGGAGTTCAGCGCCGAGATAGCTAAAATGGATTCCACCTATAAAAAACTAAACAGTGATTTAGCCACCAGTCCTAACCAGGAACGTGTTTTACGTGCAATGATCCGGAACTTGCAAATACAAACCGAGGTGCTAAACCAGCAATTAAATGTAATTGAACAGTTTAACCAGATGAAAAAGGAACAAAACAATGAAACTAAAAATATTTAGTCCGGCACTGCTTACGCTTATCGGTTTGTTAACCATAAGTACAGCAAATTTTGCACAGGTTAGCCCTGCGCCCCCTGCTGCACCGGCAAAACCAAAATTACCGCCTACGCCTCCTCCTGCCGCCGAAATAAACGGCGACGAGTGGGCCCCGGCGACCAACAGCAAGGAGTACCAGCAAAAAATGAAGGAGCTGAACGCAAAAATGCGCGAGCTGCAAAAGGAAATGAGCAATCTGCGCGTGCAGCAGCAAAAGCAAATGCAGTTTAAAATGCAAAATATGCTTAAATTGAACAAGCAATTTGCCTTTAAATTCAAGGATAGCATGAGGTTTAAGAGCTTCGACTCCTTAAAGTTTAAAATGAAGTTTAAGAAGTTTGATACCATAAAGTTTGCCGAGAAATTTGAAAAGCTTAGCCCTAATATCAGCTTCGGTTTTAAAAACTTCGACCAGAATTTTAGCTACAGTTTCGACGGTGACGAGAGCTACGAAAAGCAGGTACAAAACGGCGATATAGTTGAGAAAACCAAAAGCTACAGCAAAAGCTATAACGTTGATGGCAATGATGTGATCAATATCGATAACAAATTTGGCAAGGTCACTGTAATTACCTGGGCCAAAAGCGAGGTTAAGGTTGATGTACAGATCAAGGTTGGTGCTAATGATGAGGATAAGGCTCAAAAATTGCTTGATAACGTAACTATTAAAGATAGTAAAGATGGCTCAGGTGTATCGTTCAGGACTTCTATCAGCCAAAACGATGATGATAACGGCAGCTGGGGTAACTTATTCGGCAAGAAAAACTCTGTTCGTAAAATGGAGATCAACTACACCGTTTACATGCCTGCCAAAAATCCGCTTACCATCAACAACAAATACGGCAGTACCGAATTACCCGATTTGAGCGGTAAACTCAATATCAATAATTCTTATGGCAGCTTAAATGCTAAAGCATTGAGTAACCCCGCCTGCCAGATCAGGGTTAGATATGGCAGCGCCACCATCGGTACCCTTACAGGCAGCGATCTGGATGTAGCCTATGGCAACCTTAATCTTGGTGATTGTGATAAGCTTAATGCCGATGTAAGTTACGGCTCGGCAAAAATTGGCCGTATCACCACTTCAGGCAATATCAATGTGAAGTTTAGTGGCGCGCTGAATATTGGTGAGGTTGATAAAAATGTGAAAAGCCTTTCGGTTAATTCATCATACTCAAGCGTGAAGTTAGGGATCAGCGATGGTCAAAATGCCGATTTTGATATCACTGTACATTATGGCAGCTTTAACTATGGCGGCCATGATGTTAATATCACCAGCAAAACCCCTGCCGATGGCGAACGTGGCTTTAACCCTACAAAAACTTACAAAGGCCATTTGGGCAAAGGCGGCAGTGATAAAACCATTACCATCAGCACAAGTTATGGCAGCGTAAGCTTTGATTAAAAATTCATAATAAACACTAAAATTCCAAACGGTGTATCGTTAGGCTGTTACTAACAAATAGCCTTGCGATACACCGTTTTTTATTGACTTACGGGCTCTTGCAAATCTCCGCTATCCCTCATAGCTTTGGAACAAACACCTTAGCATGTACCATCAGGAAAATGAAAAGCAGATCTTTAACACCCTTTATGATCAGTACAAACACCTGGGCCTGCCGCTGGAACTGATAAAGCATACCGATTTTACAGTTTTTAACCTGAAAGACATTAACCAGCCTACGCCGTTTAAATCGCCGTTGAGCAGGCTTAACTTTTTTGTTTTTGCCTTTATAAAAGATGGGAGCGGAGATTATACTATTGATGAGCAGAATTACAAATTACAGCCCCGCGCTGTTTATTTCACCAACCCAGGTCATTTTCGCTCGTTTAACTGGGAGCATATAGGCGATGTATACTTGTTCACGCTTAGCGAATCGTTTTTGAAGGAAAACGTACACGCCAATATCTTTGATGAATTCCCTTTCCTGCTGGCCGAAACATTCCCGGCCCGTGTGCTTACCCCCGAGGTTTTTGAAGAGTTTGATATTTTGTATCACCAGATCCTGAAAGAGTATAACTCGGATAGTGCATACCGTTATCGCATTATTGGTAACCTTTTTGTGGTGGTGCTGTTAAAATTCAAAGAATATTTCTGGAAGGATTACAACCCGATTTATGAAGGTAACCGGAGCTCGGAAATTGTGAAAAGCTTTAAACGCCTGCTCGAAAAACATTACCGCGACCTGAGCAGCGGCGTAGCCGAACAGGCTTTCCGTGTACAGGACTATGCCGACGCGCAAAGCCTTCATCCCAATTACCTGAGCAACGTTATCAAAATAAAAACAGGCAAAACCATCAGCACCTGGATAGCCGAAAAAACCATATCCGAAGCCAAATCCCTGCTGCAAAATTCAAAGGCATCCGTTAAAGAGATAGCATACCGTTTGGGTTTTTCTGAAGCCACCCATTTCAGCAATTATTTTAAAAAGCATACTGATACTTCACCCGTATTGTTCAGGAAAGAACATGGTACTATTACTTCATAATTAAAATAATTAAGTCTATTCCAATACTATCTTTTGATGCTGATATGGGATTTCAATATGATTGAACCCATGCGCCTTAAGTTTACCTGCAAAATGCTGCTGCACCTCATATTCGCCATGAACCAGGAATACGGTCTTCACATCTTCAGGATCCTGGCAGGCCAGGAAATGCAGCAGATCATCATAATCGCCATGGGCGCTCATTGATTTGATGGAACGCACCTCAGCCTTAACCTCGTACATCTCTCCGAAAATATGTACTTCATGATCGCCCCTCAACAGCCTGCCGCCTAATGAGTTGGGCTCGCAATAGCCTACCATTAAAATGGTGTTCTTTTGGCTGTTGATATTGTTTTTGATATGGTGTTTCACCCGCCCGGCTTCGGCCATGCCCGATGAGGAGATGATAACACATGGCCGCGGATCATTATTCAGCGCTTTTGATTCCTCTACACTCTCAATAAATCGCAAACCTTTAAAACCAAAAGGATTGGCGTCGGTTTTTAAAACATCCTGCACGTTTTTGTTGTAAACCTCCGGGTGGTTCATCAGTACTTCGGTGGCTTTTTCTGATAGAGGGCTATCTACATAGTAAGGAATATCCGGCAATGTGCCTTTAAGCTCAAGGCTGTTTAAAGCATACAGCAATTCCTGTGTGCGGCCTACGCTGAATGCCGGGATGATTACCTTGCCTTTCTTCGCTTCACAAGTTTGCTTAATGATCTCCAGTAACGATTCCTCAATAGGCCCAAGCTCTTTATGCAGCGAATCGCCGTAGGTTGATTCCAGTAAAATATAGTTTGCCTGCTCAAAGGTTTGCGGGCTTTTTAGTAGCAGATCGCCATAGCGGCCAACATCGCCGCTAAAAGTAATATGGGTGTCTTTATCGTTTTTGGTAACGGTGATATGTACTGCTGCGCTGCCCAAAATATGGCCGGCATCGGTAAAGTTAAATTTCAGGACAGGGGTAATGGCAAATTCCTCGCCGTATTCAACAATTTTAAACAGGCGCAGGGCTTCCATTACATCATCTTCGGTGTATAGTGGAGTAAGCAATGGCAGGCCTTTCCGGGCGCGATGTTTGTTGCTATACTCACTATCCTGTGTCTGGATCTTGGCCGAATCGAGCAATAGGATGCGGGCCAGGTCCATCGTGGCCGAAGTGCAGTAGATGTTCCCTTCAAAACCTTCTGCAACAAGTCGCGGGATCAGGCCGCAATGGTCAATATGGGCGTGCGACAGGATCATGTGCGTAACACCTTTGGGGTTAAAGCCGAAATGCTCATTCATTTCTTCGGTTTGTTCGCCCAGTCCCTGGAACATGCCACAGTCTAATAATATACTGGTTCCGTCGTTTAAGCGGAGTAAATGCTTGCTGCCGGTAACGTTACGGGCAGCGCCATGGAAGGTTATATTCATGTATAATTGGATGTGATCAACACAACGAAGATGGTGATTAAAAGTTTAAGAAATTAACAACTAAAAATTTAGTTGCAAATATAAAATACATCCCTTACCTTAGTTTAACCAATTAAACACATTAATACACGAGGTATTAATATTTAAAGTACGCACATGGAAATTAAAGAGTTAACCCGCGCCGAAGAGCAGATTATGCAAGTGCTCTGGCAGTTAAAAAAAGGGTATGTTAAAGATGTTATCGACCAGTTGCCCGAGCCAAAGCCCGCCTACAATACCGTGTCGACAATTATCCGCATTTTGGAAACGAAGGGTTTTGTTGGCCATACCGCATTTGGCAAAAGCCATGAATATCATCCGGTGATCAGCAAGGAGCAATACCAGAATTTTGCTGCTGATAAACTGCTGAGCGGCTATTTTGACAATTCTGTTAACCGCATGCTTTCATTTTTTGTAAAGAAGGAGAAGATTGACCTGAAGGAGGCCGATGAGATCATGAAACTGATTGAAAAACTAAAAGAAAAATAGTTATGAGCTGGTGGCAATATTTATTACTGGTAAATATATACCTGTTGCTGTTTTACGGGTTTTATGTGCTGTTGCTTCGTAAAGAAACCTTTTTTCAGCTTAACAGGCTTTACCTGGTAAGCGCTGCCCTGTTATCATTTATGATACCGGTTATGCAGGCTAACTGGGTGCAAAACCTGTTTATTACCCAGCAGGTAAAATATACCTTGTACAGCAGCCCGGTACTGGTTTATCATTTTAAGCCGATAGAAGAATCGCCTGTGAGCATAGGGCAGATCTTACTGATTTTATACCTTGCCGGAATTATGTTTTTATCGGGCAGATTGGTATGGCAGCTTTTTAAATTGAAGAAAGTGATCAGCCAGCCGGTATCTGATGTATCATATTCTTTTTTCAAAAAAGTAAAACTGAATGCCGATGGCGAAGAGAACGCGGCGATAGCCACGCACGAGGATGTGCATGCCAAACAATGGCATTCGGCCGATGTGCTGCTGGTTGAGCTGGTGATGATCATTAACTGGTTTAACCCGGTAGTGTATTTTTATCGCAGGGCAATAAAACACATCCATGAATTTATTGCCGACAGGCATGCTGTTAAAGCCGGTACTGATAAGGCCGCCTATGCCATGCTGCTTTTAAGCCAAACGTTCCATACACCAAGCCACGACCTGGTTAACTCATTTTTTAACAAAAGCCTCTTGAAAGAACGTATTATTATGCTGCAAAAAAACAACTCGCACCGTATGGCGCTCATTAAATATGGTCTTTCGGCACCGCTGTTTATCTTGATGATGGTCCTTTCGTCGGCAACGATCAATAACAGCGATACCATTACGGTGATCAATACCAAAGCCGACAAAGTTTTTTCGACCCCGGCCAGTAAGGTAACTGAAATAACCATTGATGAACCGTCAAAAGCAGATGAAAGGGTGGTTGGAGCAGCAGATACCACACCAGTATTTTCTGTAGTTGAACATGTGCCCGAATTTCCGGGCGGATTGGAAGCTTTCAGTAAATTCTTATCAGGGAATATCAAATATCCGGCAACGGCCCCCGAGCAAAAGATCCAGGGTAGGGTGATCATTACTTTTGTTGTTGAAAGGGATGGCGCACTTTCAAACGAAAAAGTTGTTCGTGGAATTACCGAGGACCTGAACAATGAAGCTTTAAGAGTGATCAAATTATCGCCAAAATGGAAGCCCGGTGTACAGAACAATCACCCTGTACGGGTACAATATTCTGTGCCCATCAACTTTGCTCTAACTCCTGATGAAAATGTTAAGTTTTCAGGTACTTCGGCTCAAAATGATACCAATAAAGCAACAGGGGTTAAACCAAACAAGTCAGGTGATGTATTTACATCGGTTGAACACATGCCCGAGTTTGCAGGGGGAGTAGAGGCTTTTAGCAAGTTCCTGTGGGCCAATGTAAAATACCCTAAAATTGCGCGTGAAAAAAACATTCAGGGTAGGGTGATTTCAGTTTTTATTGTAGAAAAAGACGGAACACTATCCGATATCAAAATAGTAAAGGGAATAGGTTACGGCTGCGATGATGAAGCATTGAGGGTACTCAAGTTATCCCCGGCATGGAATCCCGGAACCCAAAACGGCCGCCCGGTGAGGGTGAAATATGCTGTTCCCATTAGTTTTACGCTGACAGATAGCAAACCGGCAAAACCCGGCGAAAGCAAAACCGGGGCCGTTGAAACAGGTAATGCAAAGGCCTCTTCGTTTGCAAACCGGTTACGCGAGGATTCTACTAAAGCTACATTCTCCATACGGGATAGTTTTACTAAGGGGGTACCGCCATTATGTATTATCGACGGAGTTACCCAATCCAAAACCTTTGCGTTAAATACCATCAACCCGGAAGATATTCAAAGCATTAGTGTTTTAAAGGATAAAAGCGCTGTAGCTATTTATGGCGATAAAGCTGTAAATGGTGTTATATTGATCACTACAAAGGCAACGGCGAAAAAGAAGGCTTCAGGCAGCCCGGTAAAAAATAATTGATGTTTAAATCAGGTAATTTATTTTTATTCAATTAGTGATAGGTTTTTGAACCGGCATTGTGATTCTGGTAATTTGTTTGCCGTTACTGTAAATGTTTATAGATTTGCGCCCAAAACCTTATCACATGAAAAAAAGAATTCCTTTTTTAGGGGCTTTGATAATCATTGCCATTTATAGTGCCTGTAACAAAGAGCACCACGATCCTGTACCTCAACCGGTAAAGCTTCAAAGCATAACCATCACGGATACTTTAACCGCTTATATTGGTAACGTATTACAAATGGATTTGAAAGTAGACCCGACTTCATTTGATACCTCAAAGTTTTCATGGCAATCGTCTGATACTTCAATTGTCTCTGTTTCCAAAACAGGAAAAATCACGGTTAAGAATGAAGGTATTTCAAAATTATCGGTTACCGACTCTGCTAAAACAAAAAGTGCTACCTGTTTAGTAACAGTTAAAGATAGTTTAAGCATTGGATTGTTAGCGTACTACCCTTTTAATAATAGCCTTAATGATTTTTCGCCATATAAAAATGATGGCAAGGCCAATGATATATCATCAACAGCCGATAAGTTTGGAAAAGCAAACAGCGCTTTTTATTTTAATGGATTAAGCAGCCATATTGCCGTGAAAGACAACCAGGCGCTGCGCTTAAGCAATACAAATATTACTTTGAGCGCCTGGGTTAAGCTTGATGTATATAATTACTCGTACGGCGTTAACATTTTAACAAAACATCATTCGGGTGTTGAAAACGGATGGGCGTGGGGGATAACAGGATACGGGTTCGGAACCCCGGGTATTGTAACTTATGGAACAGGTGGCGGCAGCGCTGCCGCCCGCGGAACACGTACCATTAGTTTAAACCAGTGGCATTTGGTTACCAGTGTTTATGATTTATCCAAACAGCAATTAAGTATCTATGTTGACGGTACGTTTGATAACGTAACCAACAACATGCCGGCACCAAACATGAATACTGATGCCGACCTGTATATTGGCCGGGATAATCCGGATGTTTCAGCAGAAGGGTACCTTGTGCGCGGTTCGGTAGATGAAGTTAGAATTTATCATAGAGCATTAAGCGCCTATGAAATCCATAAACTATTTGTGTCAAAAAAATATTAAAACTACACAGGTGGTTTAAAAGTAAAAGGACCGGCGGTTGATACGCTGGTCCTTTTACTTTTTAAAAATACAGGCAGCCTGGTATTGCAAATGGTGATGCTGTTTTCAGTTAAGATTTATTTATTATTTAAAACTGTTAAATTAGCCGCATGAAAGGTAACGACCGATTATACCCCTCTGTTTTTCACACACGCTATGTAGCCCTTTCGCAATTGCGCGATAAAACCATTGAAACGATAAAACAGCTTACGGCTGCTGATAATAAACAACTGTTAGTTGATTTTGGTTGCGGCGATATGCCTTACCGCGAATTGATTGATCCCCTTGTAGGTAAATATCTTGGTGTTGATCTGGAGATGAACCCTAAAGCTGAACATCATATTGGTTTTGACAGTAAAACTACCCTGCCTGATAACTATTGTGATATAGTACTCAGCAACCAGGTACTTGAACACGTAGATACACCGTCGGGCTATTTGCAGGAAGCTATGCGTATTTTAAAACCTGGCGGCTCGGCCATAATAACTACGCATGGTTACTGGTTTTACCATCCTACACCCAATGATTACTGGAGATGGACGAGTGCCGGTTTGCGAAAAACCATTGAAGCCGAAGGATTTAAGATCAATACTTTTTATGGTATTATGGGCTTGGCTGCAAGTGGTTTGCAACTATTCCAGGATGGCATTGCTGTGAAAATGCCTAAGTTTTTGATTCCTCCATTTGCTTTGGTTATGCAAACACTTATAAGTTTGTTTAACAGGATCAATACGCAGGCACAGCGCGACCGCGATGGTGCCATCTACGTCATTGTTGCCCAAAAGCCCCTTTAATATTATTTATTTAACTTTGTGCCTGCAAAGCATATCCTCAGATACTCTGTACTGTAATGACCGAAAATCCGAACCGCGAAAATGTAGTGTCATACTATGACGAACACGTTAAAAATAAGCTTAACGACTATATCGTAGTTAACCCCCGCATAGAGCTTGGCTGGGAAACCATAAAACGGTTTACGGCAGCAAAACCAACCCGGATATTGGAGGTTGGTTGCGGTATGGGCAATATCTGCTCAAGGATGCATAAATATTGGCCTGATGCAGTTATCACAGGTATTGATATCAGTACTTTATCTATTCAGGTTGCCCAAAAGCTTTTTGCCGATAGTAAACTTGATTTCAAAGAAAGCATACTCACCACAGATACTTTTGATGAGCAATTTGACCTGATCATCTTTATGGATGTTTATGAGCATATTGCAGTTGTTGACAGGCCGGAGGTGCATGCCGCCCTCGCTAAAATATTGCGTAATAAAGGCCGCATAGTTTTAACCGTGCCCACACCGCATAACCTCAAATGGTCGCTGGTAAACAAGCCGGAGACCATGCAGCCGGTTGATGAACATATCTCGTTTGAAACGGTTGGCAAGTTGGCTGCCGATACCGGTACGGAAGTAATATTGTATGAAGCCAAAAATGTTTGGAATGTAGGTGATTATGCCCACATTGTGCTGGAAAAAAATGATGATTTTGAAGCAGCTTTCTTTTATCCCAAGCCCGTTACCTCTTCACAACGCGCGCAGCGGATCATGAACAAAGCTATCAACAAGTTTAGCAGCATATTTCGTAGGTTTTATGTGAAGAGAAAACTTGGTTGATATGAAGGAGCCATACAACCTGTGCATAGTTAAGCCTAATAAATCCGCCTTTTCCGAAACCTTCATACAAGCGCAAATTGACAGGTTGAAGGGTAACAAAAAAGTACTATATGGCGGTGACTTTCCGCTTTATGACGACCAGGGGAAATTTCTTATCCGTTCAAAGCTGTGGTTATTGGTTTATCTTATTCAAAAAAGGCTTTTTAAAAAAAGGGAGATAGGGGTACGTACAAGAGCGCTTGCTGATTATTTAAAGAAAAACGATATCGATGTTGTACTTGCTGAATATGGCATGGTGGGTGCAATGATTGCTTCAGCGTGTAAAATGGCCGGTGTTCCGTTAGTTATTCATTTTCATGGCGCCGATGCGCACCATAGACCAACCATTGCAAAGTATCAGCAACTTTATCATAAAGCTTTTGATTACGCGTCGGCAATTGTTGCGGTATCAAACGATATGGTCCAATCCTTAAAAAAAATCGGGGCTCCGGCGGCAAAAATCCATCTTAACCCTTATGGTGTTGACGGGGAAAAGTTTCCGCTGATAGACATATCAAATTCAGGCCCTTATTTCTTGTCGGTTGGCCGCTTTGTTGAAAAAAAATCGCCGCAGTCTGTTATTCGCGCTTTTAAAAAGGTGAATGAGGATTTCCCCGAGGCACATTTATGGATGGTGGGAGACGGGCCTCTTTTTGATGAAGCTAAGCAATTGATAACAGAACTTAGCCTTACAGGCAATGTTACGTTAACGGGTGTAATGACAGCTACTGAAATACGTAAACTTATGGAAAAAGTACGTTGTTTTGTACAGCATTCCGTAACAGCGGCCGATGGCGATATGGAGGGTACGCCAAATACTATTCTTGAGGCTGCATCGTCGGGTTTGGCTATTGTGAGTACGGCGCATGCCGGTATAAAAGAGGCTGTTTTAGACGGTATAGCCGGTTTCCTGGTGCCAGAGCATAATATAGATGAGATGGCTGCTAAAATGCTCAGCATAGCGGGCGATGTAAAATTGGCGGCGAAAATGGGATTAGCAGCTCATGATCATATTGTCCAAAACTATGACATCAATAAGCGTATTGCTTTGCTTGACGGTATTATTCAAAGTAGTATCAGTAACAAAAATTAAATGAACCTTTTACAAAAACAGGGATTTTTTAACAGCCTTATATTATACGCAGGGGTAGCTCTGGGTTTTTTTAATCTTATCATCCTGTTTCAGCGGATCCTTACCACTGAAGAGATCGGTTTTTTTATTTTAATAGGAACCATATCGTTACTTTATGCACAGTTTGCCGGGTTAGGTATTGGTAATATCATCCTTAAATATTTTCCTTACTATCGCAGCGACGATAAAAAGCATGGTGGCTTCGTGTCTTTTGTTACTGTTTGGAGCCTGATTGGTTTTGTGATCTTCACTGTGCTTTTTGTGCTTTTTAAAGACGCTATCATCAGTCACTATAAAGATAGGGATGGTGCCTCGCTGCTTACTAAGTATTTTTACTACCTCATTCCCTTATCGTTTTTTACCCTTGTATTTTCTGTATTAGAGAATATGGCGCTTACAGTATTTAAAAATGTACTGTCTTCGTTTTTGCGCGAAGTTGGATTGCGTTTGTTTACAACTGCCGCCGTTTTATTGATAGCGATTAAACTGGTTGATTACCACGTTTTTTTGCTCATATATATAACGGCTAACCTGGTAGCTGTGTTAGTATTACTCGCATATATTGCGAAGGGCAGGCATTTTAAATTTTCGACCATTGGTACACAATTGATCAGTGAACGGAAAACATTTCTCAGTTATGGCATTTTTACGGTATTGAGTGGTAGTTCATTTGTAATGATCCAGAATCTGGATACCCTGATGCTGAGCCTGCTTACCAAACAATCATTCAGTTACGTGGGTATTTATGGGACATTTTTTGCCATTGCAGTAGTTATTAGTTTACCTGCCAAGGCATTGAGCCGTACTTCACTGCAGATCATAGCTCAGTCCTGGGTTACTAATGATCTGGCCAAAATTGGTAAAATTTATTATAAAACATCTGTGGTGCAAATGTTGATAGGCTGCCTGCTGTTTATAGGCCTGGTTATCAACAGGCAGTTTATTATCATGTTATTGCATAAACATGATTACGCTCCCTATTTTAACGTGTTTATAGTGGTAGGTGTGGCGTTTTTGGTTGATATGACGGGTGGTTTAAACGGCTATATCATGAATGTATCCAAATACTACAGGCTTACTACTGTTTTTATAGTTTCGGCTGTAGTGCTTTGTATAGTATCAAACTGGATCTTAATACCGCGAATGGGAATGATGGGGGCTGCCGTATCTTACCTGATCACCATGTTTGTACTAAACTTTGCCTATTGGTTGTTTATTAAAATTAAGTTTAACCTGCAGCCTTTTGCAAAAGCTCATTTGTATATCTTATTGATATTTACGGTATGCCTGCTTATTGGGCTTTACCTCCCTCCTTTAAAAAATCTGTTTGCAGATATGGTTTACCGTTCGGGTATTATTGGTGTGGTTTATGTGTTTTTTGCATACGTTTTAAAAATTTCAGAAGATATTAATATTATATTTGATCGCATCCTGAAAAAAGTATAAATTAGGTTGCATTAAGTACTAAAATACCCAAACCTGTCACAATACTGCATGCCTAAAGCTTTTACCAAAGTCTTATTCTTATTCCTGTGCATAATAACCTTTTCGTTTGTGTTATTGGCCCAGCCGTATTTGCCTGTTAATATGGGCTGTCGTTTTAATAAAATGGCTATCGGCGCAAGCTATGATCTTAATACTTCGGCATTGCGTACAGCAACAGCGGCCCAGAGTGAATTTCCATTGCCGATAAGTTATGTTTTTTAATGGCACGCACCCAAACCAGCACAGGTTTGACCGCCCTTTTAGCGAATGGGAATTTGTAACAGCTTCAATTGCTGTAGAGTACAGTTTAAAAGTTTGTTGATAATATGAACATTATAATTAATTATCCCGTAAAAGAGATCAGGGTACCGGTACAGAGTACCGATATCCCGAAACCTGGATTAACAATAAAGTATTTTATTAATACCACTGATTGAGTTAAATTAATTGTGATTGACTTTAAAATATTTTTGTTATAGGTTAAAATAATTTGAAAATTTAATAATATGAAGGATAATTATTATCATTATCCGTTAATTTAAGCTATGCACCCTGATGCCTCCTCGCCTGTATAAACCTTTTTTGTGGGCAATATTTTGCCTGTTTTTTTCCCTTTTTACTGTTTTTGGCCGGACGCCTTCGCCCAGGCTGGCAACCAATATAGAGAAGCGGTCGGCGGATCTGCGATTAGAACCATACAATCTTACAGCAGCGCCCCTGCAGTCGATAACCATTTGTTCTGCAGCAGCGGCTGTACTTAATGGGGATGTAAAAAATCCAACACCCAATAGCTACCTCTGGCAAATAAGCCGCGGTGGGAGTTGGGTAAGCGCACCATCCGGCAATACAATGAAAGATTATATAACATCATCATTGACAAATACCGGTGCAACAAGTATAGTGTACAGTTTACGCAGGCAAACTACTACGGGCGGTGTTGTTGCTTATGATTCATTTTACGATGTTACGGTTAGACCGATAAGCTCTGTTACCAATAATACGATCACGGCACCTGCTGTTATTCAGTTTTGTAATACAGGCAACCCTACTGTTATTATTGGTAGTACCCCGGCCGGTGGAGATGGCACCTTTTCATACCAATGGCAATCATCTGCAGATAACGCAACATTTACTGATATTACCGGAGCAGTATCGAAAAACTACGATCCGCCGGTGCTGAACAATGATACTTATTACCGGCGGATCGTTTCATCCGGTGCATGTACAACCCCTGCTACCAGTAATGTGGTCATATTCAGGGTTTCGCCCCCTCCTGCGGCCCCACAGCCCAACACCAAGGCCTTAACTATTTGCCAGGGTACTTCGGTTTTCATATCGCTGGAACCAACACAGGCAGGGTTAACTTACAATTGGTATGATTCGCCATCTAAAAATGTATTATTAAATACCGGAACTTCCTACACAACGCCGGTATTAAATGCCAGTAAAAATTATTACGTAGAAGCTTCTAACGGTGTTTGCGGTAGTCAGTTAACAATAATATCATTAACGGTTGTACCTACCCCGGCTGTGCCGCAATTTGCACAAAGTACCGTTAACGTCTGCTCTGGTTCTACAACAACACTTAATATTCAAAACGCACAAAGCGGTGTTGTTTATAACTGGTACAGCAGTGCAACCGATGCTAATATTTTACATACCGGAACCAGCTATGTGCTTAGTAACGTAACATCGGCAACAACTTATTATGTACAGGCGGTTAACGCTACAGGTTGTGCTTCTTCTGCACGGGGTACGGTCAGCGTATCTGTTGTGACCCTGCCGGTGGTTACTGTAAACAGTACAGGTACCAGTATTTGTCCGGGAACGAGCGCTACATTAACGGCTTCATCAACTGATGCGGCAGCGGTAATATCATGGTATGACGCACCAACCGGCGGAAACCTGCTTGCAAAAGGCAATACATATACTACCGTTAACTTAACATCGGCAAAAAACTATTATGTGGAAGCTACCAACAGCACCGGGTGTAACAGCAACGCAAGGGTTGTAGTGCCGGTACAAATGACCAAACCGCTTGATGCGCCCGTGGTAACTGTTGGCGAGGTTACCTCATCAAGCGTAACTTTTAATTGGAGTGCGGTAAGTGGAGCTACCAGCTACCTGGTAAGTACCGATAACGGTTTAACTTATACTGCGCCAAGTTCGGGCAGCAGCGGTTTAACACACAAAGTGAGCGGGCTTGACCTTAACCAGCCGGTGACTATCACCGTAAAGGCTTTGGGGGCTACATCATGTACATTGAGTGAGGCTTCGGCTGCGGTTACAGCTGCTACTATCGATAATAATAACGTGATATACGTGGCCAACAATTTTACCCCCAACGGCGACGGAAATAACGATATTATTTATGTACATGGAAAAAATATAAACACATTGTCGTTTTATGTATATGACCAGTGGGGGCAGTTGATTTTTACGTCAACAGATGTTAATAAAGGATGGGACGGTTATTTTAAAGGCTCATTGATGCCCGTGGGCGTATATGTATACTATTTAAAAGCAACAATGAATAACGGGGCGCAATTGAGTAAAAAAGGAACAATTACGCTATTACGATGAAGAAACTACTACTTATCATTACCATAGCGCTGCAATTTGCAGCAGCAGGAACGGTGAAGGCGCAGGTTGATCCGCATTTTTCACAATATTACGCCTACCCGCTTTGGCTAAATCCGGCACTTACCGGTGTTTTTGACGGCGATACGCGCATATCAGCCAATTTCAGGGACCAGTGGGCAAACATTAACAATGGCTACCGTACAGCCGGGGCATCGGTAGATTTTAAACCGACCGATAAAGTTGGTATCGGCCTTAATGTGCTTGATCAAAAGGCGGGTACAGCCGGGTATAATTATTTTACAGCTTATGGTTCATTGGGTTATGGCATAGCCTTGTCCGGCGATGGTAATCAGCGGTTACACTTCGGTTTACAGGCAGGAGTTATCAGCCGCAGTTTTGATCCGGGTAAGCTCCAGTCAGATAACCAGTACGATCCAAACACCGGCTTCGACCCAACCTTGCCCAATTTTGAAAACTTTGGCTACTCGTCAAAAACAGTATTTGATGCCGGCGCCGGTATCTATTATTACAATGCCGACCCGATGAACAAAGCCAATTTGTTTGGCGGCCTTAGTATCAACCACCTTAATGATGTAACAGATCCTTTTGCAGCAGGCGGTATTAACAGTAAACTGCCTATGCGTTTTACTGCACATGGCGGCATCCGGATCAAAGCTTCTGATTTTTTTGACGTGATCCCTAATGCGGTTTATGTTAAACAGGGTAAAGGTGAGATCAAGGCCTTCGGTTTATATTCCGAATTTAAGTTTGCTGATGATAACGGCCTGGTGCTTGGCGGTATGGTACGGCTGCAGGATGCGGCAATTGCCAACATTGGTTACCACATAAAACAGATGGTTATAGGCGCCAGCTATGATTTTAACACTTCGGGGCTCCGTGCGGTTACCTCTGGGCGGGGCGGTTTTGAGTTATCAATAAGTTATATATTTAGTCGCTACACCGATTCTCCGGCCCCAATTTGCCCAAGGATATAATATGAAAAAGCTGTTACCTTATTTTCTCTTTTTGCTTTTCCCGGCGGTTTCTTTTGGCCAGGCGGCAAACTACAGGGCACTGGCCGATACTGCTTTTAACAGGCATGAATATTATACCGCTGCTTATTATTACAAGCATATTATTGATGGTACTACAATAGCATCAAAGAACAGTGTGCCATTTTCAGCAGCAAAAAAGGGTACTTCAAAAAAAGAAACAACCAATCAATATATAGTTTATCATCTGGCCGAATCATATAGGTTGTATAAGGATTATACAGATGCTACCATATGGTATACTAAAATGAGCAAGGAAGGATCCTTAGAGCAATATCCTTTAACCCCGCTTTGGTATGGCATCTGTTTGCAGGCAAACGGAAATTATGATGAAGCCCTTGTTCAGTTAAAGCAGTTTGCAGGCAGCAGTCCTGATCCTAAATATGTTGAATTTGCCAATAAGGAAATTGCATCATGCCAATATGCATTGAAGCAATTGGAGCACCCGCGCGCTGTTGATGTATCGCCTTTGGTGTTTTTAAATAAAGACCAGGGCGACTATGCCCTTACCGTAAATTTAGGCAGGTATTGGTTTACCTCATCACGTATGGTTGATAAGGATAAATTTTATACCAACAGGGTTTACAGCTCAGCTATTCTGGATTCGACTAAAGCGCTTGCTACAAACTTTAATGTTTTTGATAAAGAAGGGCAAATTGAATATGCCACACCTGCTCTTGACGGTACCGGCACCAAAATGTACCTTACCCGCTGGTATAAAAAGAATGGGAAAACAGTATCGGCTATTTACCTGAGCCAATTGGTAAGCAGCATCTGGCAGCAGCCGGTGAGGCTGAATAGTACTGTTAATGCCGAAGGCTATAATTCCAAGCATCCTTTTGTTAGTGCCGATGGCAAGCGGTTGTTTTTCTCGTCCGACAGGCCGGGCGGTGAAGGCGGCGACGATATCTGGGAAAGTAACCTGGATGATACCGGGCAGCCAAAAACAGTAAGCAATTTGGGCAATACAGTAAACACACCTTATGATGAGCAATCGCCATATTATGACGTGGCTGATAAAGTGTTGTTTTTCAGCTCGACCGGTTTTACCGGCATGGGCGGTTTTGATGTTTATCGAAGCGATGGCGATTTTGGACATTGGTCGGTACCGGTTAACCTGGGTTACCCGGTTAACTCATCAAAAGATGATCTGTATTATAGTCTTGATCCCACCAATGCAAACAAATTTTACCTGAGTTCGGCCCGCGGTTCTGATTGTTGTTTGAGCCTGTTCACCGGACAGTATAAATTCTTATACATCAGCGGCCGGGTCATCGACTGTCGAAACAATACCGGCATGGCAGGTGCAAGGGTGATACTTAAAGATCCGAATGTTAAAATGGGTTTGGTTGCTAAGGTTACCGATGCCAATGGCGATTATGTTTTCCAGGTAAAGGAAAAGCTGCCAAGTTATAAGCTGGAGATCTCGCAAAAAGGATATTTTACCAAAGTTGTTCCTGCACCGATAGTAAAGCCGGGCATTGATACGCTTATTAACCCCGAAATTTGCCTGCAGAATTATAAGGTTAATGTGCAGATAGTTATTGAAAATATCTATTTCGATTTTGGCAACGCTCATCTTCGGGCGGATTCATATAATACGCTTGATAAGCTGGTGGCTATCATGAACGATAACCCTAAAATAAAGATTGAGCTTGGCTCGCATACCGATGGGATTGGCAGTGATGCAGGAAACCTGAAGTTATCGCAGGCGCGGGCGGAAGCTTGTGTTGATTACCTGTTATTACAGGGCATCAAATCTGCCCGTATTACCGCCCGTGGTTATGGCAAAAAAATGCCCATTGCGCCTAACAAATTGCCAAACGGCAAGGATAACCCCGCAGGCAGGCAGCTTAACCGCCGTACCACCTTCACTGTAAAATCAGCAGAATAAAAACAAATTATTTTATTTGTTTGCAATCGGAAGGTTATGGTATAATTTTACCTTCGCAAATTAAATGCCCTGCTACCCGCAGGGCATTTAATCTCAATACCCGATCTGCTGAAATCATAAAATGCAAAATCTTGCCCCGATAGCCCTTTTTGTTTATAACCGGCCCGACCATACCCGCCGTACCATCAGTTATTTGCAGCAAAATTTACTGGCCGATGAGTCGCGCCTATATATTTTTTGCGATGCAGCCAAAACCGATGCCGATAAACCCAAGGTTGAGCAGGTAAGGCAGCTGGTGAATGATGTAAGCGGTTTTAAGTCGGTAAAAATTGTTGTGCGCGATCATAACCTCGGTTTGGCCGAATCCATCATTAGCGGGGTAACACAGTTGGTTTATGAATATGGCAAAGTGATCGTGTTTGAAGATGACCTGTTATCATCACCATATACCCTGCAATACTTCAACGACGCGTTAACAAAATATGCAAACCAGGAACAGGTAATGCATATTGGCGCATACATGTACAACCTGAATGATAAAACCTTGCCCGAAACGTTCTTTTATCGGGCGGCCACCAGCTGGGGCTGGGCAACCTGGGCCCGTGCCTGGAAAAACTTTGAACCAGATGTTGACAAACTGATCGACCAGTTTGATACGTTGAAAATAGCCCGGTTTTCGATAGAAGGTAAAATGAACTTCTGGAAACAGATTGAGCAGTTTAAGGCCGGTAAAAATAACTCATGGGCCATTCGCTGGTATGCCTCCATTTTTTTGAAGAATGGCTTAACACTTAACCCCTCACAATCGCTTATTCAAAATATTGGTCATGACGGCACCGGTGTACATTCCAATAACGAGGATATTTATCACGTGCAAATGGCACGGAAGCAGGTAACGCAATTCCCGGGTGTGATACAGGAAAATGAGCAGGTTTATAAGGCTATTAAACATTTCCTGGCTAACAGGAAAGGCACTTTGTTGCAGCGGGTCAGGCGTTTTCTGAAGCAGCAAATGGGGCGCTGATCTGTTTCTAATCAGTTTCTCAAAGACGGTTTAATGTAATGTAAAATGCTTGATAAGTATTTGCGGAATTTGATTTTAAAAGTATATTTTTATTTTCAAATCAAATTACCACAATGAAAAAAGTAACCGGTATTGGAGGAGTCTTCTTTAAAAGTAAAGATCCTAAACAATTGAATGAATGGTACGCTCAGAAGCTCGGTTTTAAAACCAGCCCCTATGGAACCAAGTTTCAATGGCGAAAGGATGATGCACCTGATGAAAAGGCTCTTACCGTTTGGACCCCGTTCCCGGAAACTACTACCTACTTTGCACCTTCAACAAAAGAGTTTATGATAAACTATATTGTTGAAGACCTGGAGGGCTTAGTTGCTGAACTTAAAAATGATGGCGTTACTATACTTGACGAAATTGCCGCGAGTGAATATGGCAAATTTGTGCACATCCTCGACCCTGAAGGAAACAGTATAGAGTTATGGGAACCACCCGTTGATGAGGCTTAAAAATAGTTTGTAAATATTTTACGTAGAGACGCAATTATGCGTCTCTACATTCTAAAAAAAATTAAACAGCCTCTTAAACCGGGAAACTGAATTTCCCCATCAATACCGCCGGATTAATTCCAATCCTGATCGGCTCGCCGCACAGGGCTTCATTCCCTAATAAAGCAAACAATATAGCTTCCTTGGCATCGGGATTAATTCCTAATGAACTGCTATCATCAATATCTGCTTCAGGCAATAATTTTTTTAGTTCACCAATTACAAAGGGATTCCTTGCCCCGCCGCCACTGGTGAAAATTTTAATATGATTGCCTGAGATATTTTCCTTAATAAAACCGGCTATAGATGTTGCTGTGAAAGCACTTAATGTACAAACAAGGTCTTCGTTATTAATTTGCCCGGTGCCTGATTGCTGCTGCGCTTCGGCAACCATGTCAAGATTGAATAATTCGGGTCCGGTAGTTTTAGGGGCTTTTTCTTTAAAAAAGAGATGGGCGAGGAGTGCTGTCAACAGATCTGCATGAACATTTCCGCTATAAGCTATGACCGAATCTTCATCATAAGGTTTATTAAAATATTTGCGGCAGGCAGCGTCGATGAGGGTATTACCGGGGCCGATGTCTGTACAAAGCACATGGTCAAAATTACCTTCGCCCGGCAGCCATGTTAAATTAGCTATGCCCCCTATATTTAACAACACCCGGTTTTCACCGGTTTTGTTGCCCAGTAACACATCGCCGTATAAGGCCAGCGGAGCCCCCTCGCCACCGGCAGCAATATGTTTCTGCCTGAAATCGCTGATGGTTAATATACCGGTTTTTACGGCGATATGATCACCATCGCCAATTTGCAGGGTGGCGTTAGGTGAGTTTTTATGCTGATGCAAACGTTGGGGTGCATGATAAATAGTTTGACCATGACTGGCGATGAAATCAACATCTTGTGTATTGATCTTCCATTGCCCAAGCGCCGCTAATATGAGTTCGGCATGGTAGGTGCCGATGTAGGCGTTGAGTAAAGTAACCTTTTCCAGATCGGCATTGCGCCGGGCAAATACCTGCTGAACTTCCAGCTTAAAATCAGCCGGATAAGGGATGGTGATAAACTGTACCAGCTCAAAATGAGTACTTAAGCCATTGCCTGTAAATTTGCACAGGGCAATGTCAAGCCCATCCAGCGAGGTGCCCGACATAAGGCCGATGCCCATTTTTGATGGTTTTTGAGCAATGTTGAACAGGCGTTGCAGATTTTGGTTCAATGGTATCATGGGCTTAAATTACTATTTGTGCGGCAAGCGGTAAAAGTTAAAATAATAGCCGCCCTATGTAAATATCTGATATATTTGTTTTGAACAACACATCCCATTACATTTCCTAAAATTCATGGCACGATTAAATTTATTGGAAGAGACGCGTTACGAGAAGTTACCTGTAAGCGTATACAGCAACCAGCATGAAGCCTCGGTGGCGGTAGCAAACCGGATAGCAGATCTGATCCGCTCAAAACAAGCCAAAGGCGAAAAAGCGGTATTGGGCCTTGCTACCGGTGTAACCCCGATAGGGGTGTATGCCGAACTGGTGAGGCAGCACAAAGAAGCAGGCTTGAGCTTTAAAAATGTGATCACTTTCAACCTGGATGAGTACTACCCGATGAAACCCACAGCGCAGCAAAGCTATGTGACGTTCATGTATGAAAACCTGTTCAGCTATATTGATATAGATAAAGCGAATGTGCATATCCCAGATGGCACACTTGATAAAGATGCCGTGGCAGGCTACTGCCTGGCGTATGAAAAGCAGATAGAAGAACTGGGTGGCCTGGATTTACAGATCTTAGGTATCGGCCGTACAGGTCACATCGGTTTCAATGAGCCGGGATCGGCACCAAACTCAGGAACCCGAATGGTGACTCTTGATGATTTGACCAGGAGTGATGCTTCAAGGGATTTCGGCGGTAAGGCGAATGTGCCA
This sequence comes from Mucilaginibacter angelicae, assembly GCF_042434235.1. Taxonomy (NCBI): domain Bacteria; kingdom Pseudomonadati; phylum Bacteroidota; class Sphingobacteriia; order Sphingobacteriales; family Sphingobacteriaceae; genus Mucilaginibacter; species Mucilaginibacter angelicae. Next base: position 45,747 of record NZ_JBHLTS010000064.1, read on the forward strand.
ACCAAGGCGATCACGATGGGAATCGGTACGATCTTCAAGGCGAGAGAGATCATCCTGATGGCTTGGAGCAGGAAGAAAGCCCCGATCATTAAGAAGGCGGTAGAAGGGGAGATCTCGGGTGAAGTACCGGCAACGTACCTGCAACTGTCCGACCATGTGGAATTTGTACTGGACGAAGCAGCCGCATCGGAACTGACAAGATTTGATACCCCATGGTTAGTAAAAGACTGCGTATGGGATAGTCAGTTAAAAAAGAAAGCGGTGATCTGGCTTGCCAACGAAATCAATAAACCGGTACTGAAATTAACGGAAGAAGATTACAATAACCACGGCATGGCGCAGCTTGCGGTAGAGCAGGGCCCGGTATACAATATCAACATTGATATTTTTAACCAGATCCAGCATACCATCACGGGCTGGCCGGGCGGTAAACCGGATGCGGACGATTCGCAAAGACCTGAAAGGGCACTGCCAGCCAAAAAGAGAAGCATCATTTTTTCACCACACCCGGATGATGACGTGATCTCAATGGGTGGAACGTTCATCAGGCTGGTAGACCAGGGCCATGACGTACACGTAGCTTATCAAACCTCAGGTAACACAGCTGTTTGGGATGATGATGTATTAAGGTATATGGAATTCGCCATCGATTTTACCAATAGCATCGGCGAAGACACCGCACACCTGAAACAATCATATGAAGATATGCGTGCGTTTTTCCCGAACAAACAACCTAACGAGATAGACACCCAGGAGATCAGGAACGTAAAAGGATTCATCCGGAAAACAGAAGCGATCTCTGGCGCAAGATATGCAGGCTTACAGGACGATCATATCCACTTTATGGCGTTGCCATTCTATGAAACCGGCAAAACCAAAAAGAATTCAGTAGGCGAGGAAGACATCCAGCTAACCATCGACCTGTTACAAAAAATAAAGCCGCAACAAATCTTTGCAGCAGGTGATTTTGCGGATCCTAACGGAACGCATTTGGTATGCTTTAAGATCATCCTGGCGGCACTGGACAGGTTAAAAGGCAAAGAAGCCTGGGTAGAAGATTGCTGGCTGTGGATGTACCGTGGCGCATGGCATGAATTTGAGACCTACGAGATAGAGATGGCAGTACCATTATCGCCACAGGAAGTGATCAGGAAGCGTAACGCGATCTTCAAACATCAGTCGCAAAAGGACAGGCCGGTATTCCCTGGTGATGATGCAAGGGAGTTCTGGGTGAGGGCAGAAGACCGTACCCGTGACACCGCCCAACGCTATGACCGTCTCGGCCTTGCCGAATACGAGGCTATGGAGGCGTTTAAACGATATATGTTTTAATGAATTTGAACTGAACCCGGTCGCCCGTGTCCTCACGGGCGACATAATAATTGCACGTGGGGACGCGGGCAAGGGGAAAAAGATAGATAAAAGCCGCGGCCTGTGGGATTCCCTCCCTTTGGAGGGTGTAGGGAGGGGTTTCATCAGCCAGTGCATTTTTTTGATATAGCGTATAAACCCCTCCCTGCCACTTCGCATCCCAACGCACCCCTCCCTCGGGAGGGATTTCGATTAATAGCCTATGACCTCAACCATAACCGAAAAACCAAAACGCCTCCTTTCATTAGATGTATTCCGCGGAATTACTATCGCTATGATGATCCTGGTTAATGACCCCGGCGATTGGGGGCACATCTACGCCCCACTGGAGCACTCGAAATGGAACGGCTGTACACCTACCGACCTGGTTTTTCCCTTCTTTTTGTTTATGGTTGGCGTATCGGTTATATATGCCATGGAAAGCAAAAAGGCTACCGTATCGCACAGTAAGCTCATCCTGAAAGCACTGCGCCGGACGGTGATCCTGCTGCTGATTCCATGGGCAACCCAACTGATCTTTCACCCGGATGGCGGGCTGGCCCATCTACGGCTGCCGGGCGTGCTGCCGCGCATAGCCCTGGTGTATTTCATCAGCACGGTGCTTTATCTAAAAACATCACAAAAAACACGCGACTGGATTTTTGCGATTGCACTTATTGGGTATTTCATCATCATGACCTTTATCCCGGTACCGGGCGTAGGATATGCCAACCTTGAACCCGAAACCAATATGGGGGCCTGGATAGACAGGACGGTATTTACGCCCGATCACCTTTGGCGCGAATCGCACACCTGGGACCCGGAAGGTTTACTGGGTACTATCCCCGCTGTTGCAACAGCTTTATTTGGTATACGGGTTGGCAGCTGGCTTAAACGTAAAGATCGTGACGACCAGGTAAAAACCAACTGGCTGTTTACTTACGGTGTAATCGCGGTTATGGCCGGCCTGTTTTGGGATTTGTTTTTCCCAATTAACAAAGCCTTGTGGACAAGCTCATTTGTGTTGTATACCGGCGGTCTTGCTTCCATTGGCCTGGCGCTAAGCTATTGGCTTATTGATGTGCAGGGGCATAAAAGGTTTACCTACCCTTTTGTGGTATTTGGCGTCAATGCTATCACGGCCTATGTGCTGTCGGGCTTTATTCCGCATTATATGGGGATGATTAAAATACATGGCTCATCTGTTTACCAAACATTGTTTGCGCCTTATTTTTCGCCGGTGAATGCTTCGCTGGTAAGTGCTATATTTACAGTACTCATTTTATGGGTAGTGATGTGGATCTTCTACATCAAAAAAATCTTTATCAAAATTTAATATGAACCTAAAGCTTAAACTTATCACGCTTACCGGCGTAATTTTCTTTTCCTTTTCAACTTTAAAAGCCCAGACAACCAATCAAACTTTTGCTCCATCTCATTTAAAAGCAGCCGAGCAGGTAATGCTTGCAACCGGGATAAATATGCAGTTTGGCGGGATGATAAATACCATGATCGATCAGTTAAGCGGGCAAGTTCCGGCTGATAAACGTGACGGTTTTATTAAAGTGATGAAAACATTTATGGGGAAGTATTTTACCTGGGATTTACTTAAAGACAAAATGGCCGTTATTTATGCCTCCGAATTTACGGAAGATGAACTCAACCAGTTAACAGCTTTTTACAATTCACCGATAGGAAAAAAAGCGAGCTCAAAAATGACTGTTCTGATGCAAAGAGGAATGCAGGTTGGGCAGGAAGCCGTTGCTGCGCATAAAGATGAGCTGCAACAAATGATGCAGGACGAATTTGCCGAAAAAACAGATCCCCCTGCAGTTAAGGAACAAGTTTCTCCGGCCACGAAGAAACCGGCCTCAAAAGCACCGGTAAAACATTAATTTTCACAACTATACTTTGTAACTAAGATTTTCGTTTTGCATCTTAGCACCCTGATTATTCAAACTTTATAATGAACCTGAACAAATACGTTCCATTAGCCTTATTGGCTTTAACCCTTTCTGGGGGTAGTGCATATGCACAAGTAAAAAAGAAACCTGCTCCATCGCCTAAAAATAAACCCGGTATACAGGCTATAGCTGCCAAAAGCGATGTTTTACCGGTTGATCAGAATGTGATCATTGGCAAATTGCCCAATGGCTTAACTTATTATATCCGTGCCAATGCCGAGCCTAAAAGCAGGGCCGAGCTTTATCTGGTTAACAAAGCCGGTTCGGTTTTGGAAAATGACGACCAGCAGGGTTTAGCCCATTTTACCGAGCACATGGCCTTTAACGGTACACGTGATTTTCCAAAAAATCAGATGGTTGACTACCTGCAAAAAGCAGGGGTAAAATTTGGTGCCGATTTAAACGCTTATACTTCGTTTAACGAAACGGTGTTCCAGCTGCCTTTACCCACCGATACTGTTAGTGTGTTTGAAAAAGGGTTTAACATATTGGCTAACTGGGCCGGTTATGTAAGCTTTGACCCCACCGAAATTGATAAAGAGCGTGGTGTTGTTTTGGAAGAGGAGCGCCTTCGGGGTAAAAATGCCCAGGAACGCATGCAACAGCAAACATTACCGGTGTTGCTTAATAATTCGAGGTATGCGCTTCGTTTGCCTATCGGTAAGGAAGACATCCTGAAAAACTTTAAGCCTGAAACCATCAAAGCTTTTTACCAGGATTGGTACCGCCCCGATTTGCAGGCTGTTATTGCCGTTGGCGATTTCGACCCTAAACGTGTTGAGGCGCTCATTAAACAAAACTTCTCACAACTTAAAAATCCGGCAGCCGAAAAGCCAAGGACAAAATATTCAGTACCCGCTGCACCGGGTACCACGGTAAAAATTGTTACCGACCCTGAATATCCTTACACCATAGCGCAAATTATTGTAAAACATCCCGGTACAGTTACCAAAACTACCGGCGATTATATGCAGCAGGTAAGGGTGCAATTGTTTAACCAGATGCTTAACGCACGTTTAAACGAGTTGCTGCAAAAACCTAATCCACCGTTTTTATATGGCCGCACCAGCTATGGTAACTTTATTGGCGACCAGGATGCTTATACTTCATTGGTTGTTGCCAAACCCGGCGAGCTTGAAAAAGCGGTTAAAGCCGTTGTGACCGAATCAGAACGCGCCCGCAAATTTGGCTTTACCCTTACCGAATTGGAGCGCGCTAAACAGGATGCACTGGTAGGGATCGGCAATGCATACCGCGAAAGGGATAAAACTCCGTCTGCAAATTTTGTACGTGAATACCAGGCCAACTTTTTAACCGGTGAAGCTATTCCGGGGATCGACTATGAGTACAATTTTTATATAGGCAATATCTATAAAGTGAGCCTGGCCGATATGAATGCCATGGCAGGTAAATTTATCAGCGATCAAAACCGTGTTGTGATTGTACAGGCCCCGGATAAAGAAAAGGCTAATTTACCCGATGACAAAACATTGCTGAACTGGATTGCCACAGGCGGTCAAAATGTTACTGCTTATATTGATAATGTATCGAGCGATCCATTACTGGCCCAGGCACCGGAAGGTACTAAAGTTGCTAAACAGGATACAGACGAAGCCATAGGTACAACCACCCTTACACTGGGCAACGGTGTAAAGGTGATATTAAAACCAACCGAATATCGTAATGATCAGATCCTGATAAGCGGTTACGCCTTTGGCGGTACCTCACTGGCAAGTGATGATGATTTTACATCGGCAAACCTGGCTTCGTCAATTATCAGTGGCAGCGGTATAGCGCAGTTTAACCAGGGTATGCTTGATAAGAAGATGGCCGGCAAGAACCTGAGTATTTCGCCATATATCAGTGAGTTTGCACAAGGTATTTCGGGAAGTGCCTCGCCTGCCGATTTTGAAACAGCCCTTCAGTTGATCTACCTGTATTTTACCCAACCCCGTAAGGACAAGGATATCTGGGATGCCAACATTGATCAAACAAGGTCGATATTGAGCAGCCGCGGGCTCGACCCGGGAAGTGTTTACCAGGATACAGTATCTGCCGTGTTGAGCAACTATAATTTCCGTGGTATGGTTACTACTATTCCAAGGTTAAATGCTGCAACACTTGATAAAGCTTACGATTTTTACAAAAAACGCTTTGCTGATGCCAGTGGCTTTACCTTTACACTGGTGGGGAATTTTAACGTAGAAACAATTAAACCATATCTTGAGCATTACCTTGGCGGCCTGCCATCAACCAACAGCAAGGAAACCTATAAAAACATGAACATCCAGCCGCCTGCAGGTGTGATCACCAAAACGGTAAACAAAGGTGTAGGCGATAAAAGTACCGTGCAGCTGATTTTCAGCGGTGATTATGATTATAATGAAGCTAACAACATACAGGTTGATGCACTGGAAGAAGTACTGAATATTAAACTGATAGAGCGTTTACGTGAGCAGGAAAGCGGCGTTTATGCGCCGGGTGTGAGGGCGAGCTACCGTAAAATTCCGGGTGCCCGCTATACTTTTACCATATCGTTTGGCTGTGCACCCGAAAATGTGGATAAGCTGATCAATGCCACCATGGAAGAAATTGGTAAAATAAAACAAAGCGGTGCGTTACCTGCAGATATCCAGAAGTTTGTTGCCGAAGAAGCCCGTTCAACCCAGCAGCAGCTTAAGCAAAATGTTTTCTGGGCAGGATACCTTGCATCGTCAGCACAAAACGGCGAAAACCCGGATCAGATCCTGGGCCATGTAAACAGTCTTGAGCAAATAACCCCTCAAAGCACCAAAGACGCCGCCAACAAATACCTGAGCGGTAAAAATCTGATTAAGCTGATTTTGATGCCTGAAAAGAAGTAAGGTGTAATGATAGATAATAAGAAGGCCTTTCCGGAACGGAAAGGCCTTCTTATTTTTTGTAGGGACGCATAATTGCATCTCCTATAGGGCTACATATGTTGTGAAGACAAAAATGTCATTGCGAAGAGGAACGACGAAGCAATCGCACACTATACAGAGCCGCTCTGCCTGTGTGCGATTGCCACGCTGCGCTCGCAATGACATTTTTTTGTTTTCCAGGCAAATTCATCTTCCCAACATTTTTGATAAAGGACGAGTGGCTTTGCTTAGTTATTATAATTGCAAAAAATCAATGCATATTCAAATAAGCCGATGCCGTATCGTTAGCTTTATGCACCACTACGCCTACGCACTTGCCAGTGCCATCTATTTCAAAAGAAATGCCTTTGCCCAAATCGGTATAAACCTGCACATTGCCGCCATTTTTGCTATAAGTGGAGGTTGGTTTAAGCTTGTAAGTTTTTTGAATATCCTGTTTAGTTGAGCCCACACCTACGCCGTCATCGGTTTTAAATTGTGGGGATGTTACCAGGATCTTTTGCACATGGCTCACTGATTCATCTTTGCTGCCCATGTTATGGTGCGAAAACACAGCCGTACGATAACCTGTAGGATCATGTTTGGCAAACCAAACCAACAATGAGCTTCCCATAGCTGCGTCCGAACTATCGGGTTTGCCTAATTGTGTTATGGTGTTTTGAACATCGTCATTTAAAACAATATGCCCGATGCTTTTACCCGGGATAATCAACCAGCCGGACTGCGAGGGATTAGCCGCACTGGTATCCGACGCCATGGTTTGGTGTTTAGTCGTGTCGTTTTTATCGGGGATATGCTGACCTGTAGTATCCTTAGGTACTTTATTGGTATCAGCCAGGGTTGTTTGTTTTTTTGAATTATTGCCGCAGGCCAAAAGGCAGATGGCAATCGAAACGATTATTAAGCTATTTCTGATCATCATATTACGATAACCAATTTAATGGTTATTTTGTTGGCGGGATTATGCAAGCTATAACTAAACAGCTAAAATTTTGTTAAAGGGATAATGACAAGCAAAGGCCAACAGGTTATACAGCAATGGTACACAGAAAAAAGCTGGGAACAGTTTCCTTTCCAGGCCGAAATGATGGACGCTTACCTTGCCGGTTACTCGGGCTTGTTGAATGCCCCGACCGGCAGCGGTAAAACCTTTGCCCTGTTCCTGCCTTTTTTGGCCGGTTTTATTAATGCCCATCCCGATACTTATAAAACAAAACAAAATAATGGTCTGCTGATGCTTTGGATAACCCCATTACGGGCGCTCACCAATGATATCCGCAAAGCTATGCAGGAGGCCTGCGACGAAATTGGTTTGCCGTGGCGAATAGCAACCCGCACGGGCGATACCTCTGCGGCGGAAAAAGCTGCCCTTAAAAGAAAACTGCCCGAAGTACTGCTTACTACTCCCGAAAGCCTGCACCTCATGCTGGCCCAAAAAGAATATCCCAAATTGTTCAGTCAGCTGCAGGTAGTTGTAATTGATGAGTGGCACGAGCTCTTGGGCACTAAAAGGGGAGTGCAGGTGGAGTTAGGTTTGTCCCGGCTCCGGGCCCTTGCTTCAGTTGACGGTGAGCAGTTGACAGTTGGTAGTGAGCAGTTTGCAGAGGTTTATAAAAAACAAATTAAGGATACGAACCTAAATAAAGACCGCCAACTGTCAACTCAAAACTGCCAACTAAGAATCTGGGGAATAAGCGCTACCATCGGCAACCTGGAGCAAGCCGCTGAGGTTTTATTAGGCAACGATTTCCCGCCTGAACAGGTGAAAATGGTGCGGGCTAACCTGGAGAAGAAGCTGGACATCCGGTCAATCATTCCGCAGAATATTGAGAATTATTCATGGGCGGGGCATATTGGTTTAAAGCTGTTGCCCAAGGTAATGGAAATAGTGGCTAAAAGTAAAACCACGCTGATTTTTACCAATACCCGTTCACAATCGGAGATCTGGTACCATGCTATTTTGGATAATTATCCTGAATATGCCGGTATTATGGCTATGCACCATGGCTCGCTGGATAATGAACTGCGCAACTGGGTGGAAGCCGCCCTGCACGCCGAAGCCCTGAAACTGGTTGTGTGTACCTCAAGTCTGGATTTGGGTGTGGATTTTCGGCCGGTTGATACCGTGGTGCAGGTAGGCAGCCCTAAAGGCGTGGCCCGTTTTATGCAGCGTGCCGGACGAAGCGGCCACTCTCCCGGTGCGATATCCCGGGCTTATTTTGTGCCAACGCATTCACTCGAATTACTGGAAGGGGCAGCGCTTAAGGCGGCCATCAAGGATAAGATCTTTGAAAGTCGTGACCCGATGCTGCTCACCATGGATGTGCTGATCCAGTATATGGTTACATTGGCGGTATCAGATGGTTTCCGGGCCGAAGAACTGTTTAAAGAAGTTAAAACCACCTATGCCTTTGCCGATCTGAGCCGGAATGAATTTGGAGAACTGCTTGACTTCATCACCAGCGGCGGTAAAACACTTGCCCAGTATGACGAATTTTTAAAAGTTGAGGTTGAAAACGGATTATATAAAGTAAACAGCCGCAGGGTAGCTATGCGGCACCGGCTAAGCATCGGTACCATCACCAGCGAATTGAGTATCCGCGTAAAATGGCTCAGTGGCGGTAGCCTGGGTACTATCGAAGAATCGTTTGTGTCAAAACTAAAACCTGGTAATACCTTTTGGTTTGCAGGCCGCAGTTTAGAATTTGTGCGGGTGAAGGAAATGACAGCCTATGTAAAAAAGTCAAATTCAACCAAAGGGCTCATTCCAAGCTGGAACGGAGGGAGGATGCCTTTATCATCACAACTGGCAGCCGTTTTCAGGCTTAAGCTGGATGAAGTAGCACATGGCATCGAGAAAGATATAGAGGTTAAGGCTTTGAAGCCACTTTTTGATTTGCAGCAACAATTATCGCACTTGCCCCAAAGTCATGAATTTTTGATCGAGTCGTTTAAATCAAAAGAAGGGCACCACTTGTTATTTTATCCTTTTGAAGGGCGACTGGTTCATGAAGGCATGGCCTCACTGCTGGCTTATCGCATCAGTAAAATAAAGCCTGCAAGTTTCTCCATAGCCATGAATGATTATGGCTTTGAGCTGCTTACTGACGAAGACATCCCGATTGAACAAGCACTGGAAGATGCCGGTTTCTTTTCGATAGATAACCTGATAGATGATATTCAGCACAGTCTGAATGCCAACGAAATGGCCCGTCGCCGTTTCAGGGACATTGCCCATATCGGAGGTCTCGTGTTCACCGGCTATCCTGGTCAGCAGGTTAAGAACAAACATTTGCAGGCATCAACCTCATTACTGTTTGAAGTTTTCAGCGAGTACGAACCGGATAATTTACTGGTACGGCAGGCCTATAACGAAGCGTTGGCTTTTCAGTTAGAAGAGTTTCGGTTAAGGGCTGCTTTGCAGCGCATTCAAACGCAAAACATTATTTTAAAAGTGATAGAACGGCCAACACCTTTTGCCTTTCCGATTATGGTTGACAGCCTTGGCCGCGAAAAACTAACCACCGAAACCATGGAAGAGCGCATAGCTAAAATGGCCCGCAGCTATGGCGCGGAAGGCGTTCCCGAACCTGCAGAGCGTAAAAGCAGGAAACCGGGAATTACGAGGAAGAAGGGGTTTTGAAATATAAACATTGAAAAATACCACTACAGTCACAGATGTTGGGAAGATGAGAACAATTATAAATCGTAATATTAAAGTGCACTAATTCATGTCATTGCGAGGAGCGAAACGGAATAGAGCTGGGGCGCGACGCGGCAATCGCATACTATACAGGGCAGCTATGCTTCCGTGTGATTGCTTTCCAGAAACAAGTTCGGGACAGGCAGTGCCTCGCAATGACATCGTTTTTTGTTTATCTGGAAAAATAGTTTCATCTTTCCAGCACTTGTGGGCTCCAGAGGAGTGGCGGGTAAACTAACAAACTTGTTACCTCTTATCCATTAAACCTGCAACCCTTTTTTTACTCATAAGAATAAACACTTATCCTTATGAAAACCTTAAAGCTCCGTTACTTAACCATTGCATTTGCTCTTTTTCTTACGTCATGCGCCGTTCCCGCAGCAGTTTATTTAGGCGATACCTATCCTGTAACCAATAACATTGATGTTTACTATGATGCCAAAGATGTTAAGCAGGATTACAAGGTAATAGGCCACCTGGCTATCGCTTATACCCCAGATTCGGAGGTGGCAAAAAAGCTACTTTCTGATAAAGCTAAAACACAGGGCGCCAACGGGATCATTATTTTTCAGGTAGAAGGCAATAATGCCAATGCTACTATCAGGGCTGATGCAATTAAGTATAATAAGTAGAAGGTTCTAAATCATGTCATTGCGGGCGTAGCGTCGGATACAGAGCGGATTTTCAAAGTGTTTATGCATAGCTACGAGATTGCCACGTCGCGCCCAGTGCTCTGCCCCCAGCCGCTCCTCGCAATTGTACGGGTTTAGTAATTCGGTAACAGAATCAGGTATTTTATTTGTTGTTTACGGATGCCATTTCAATAGGTTTTTTACCATTAATACCCTGATGAGGCCTTTCCCAATTATAGTA
>NZ_JBHLTS010000065.1:0-58715 GCF_042434235.1 Mucilaginibacter angelicae
CTACTCACTAACGCTTTCATTCTCTTTGTCTTAAACTCCTTTCGAAGTCCGTCCCGTTCGGGGTTGCAAAGGTAAAAACCTTTTTCTTATTTCCAAAAAATATTTTCTTTTATTTTTTGGTGGTTTTCAGCAGCGCTTTCTTTTCTCTTTCTCCTTGCTTTCCAGCCGCCTTCCAAACCTTTTTAAGAACATCCGCTTCCTTTTTGAAGCGGCTGCAAAGGTGCGAATTTCTTTTCATTTCCACAAAAGATTCTGAATCTTTTTTCTTCCCGCTTATCGCCCTTTTCTAAACCTTTAATGAACTATCCAGCTTCCTCGTTTCCTCGTTTGCGGGCTGCAAAGGTACACGCTTTTTCCTTCCCTCCAAATTATTCTTAACCTTTTCCCTTAACATCCACTTAACATCCTATTTATCAATAAGAAAAATTTAGCCAGACTTCGTTCAGTCACTCTTTTCCCGCAGTAACTACATGCTTCCCTATCCAAAACAATCATTCAACAGTTATGGATAACCTTTAAGAACGAAGCCATCCGCCATTTGCTACACTATTATTATACAAGCAACCATCACGCATACCGTGCCCCTCCTATTATATATATATTGTAAATTTTTCACCTGCAATGCACACCAAACCAATATATACGTTGGCAACTATACCATTTACATAACTATATATAGCCTTTGAACAGCTGGGATACAGTTATTTAAGGAAAGGACATTACTTATAGATGGCTCCAGCGTTAGGGATAGTAGCGTGAGCCAACAGCGAGGTAGGGATTGCGGGCAGGCAAAGCGAGGACTTGCAGCGGATATGAGTGCAGGCCGAAGGCAACACCCATATTTCTGAACTCGAATTAAAGAATTTATTGAATTTCCTCAGAAGCTGTTTAAATTTGATTTGCCAAAAATGTAATGAATGATTTTAGCAGTTAAATAAGCGAAATTCCGCAGCTTTTGTTGCATAAAAAGCATATTACAGAGCTTAAAATTCCGTCAAATACCATCATAACACTTTCAAATTACCGTTTTTAAACAGCTTCTTAGCATTCTGTTAATTCCTTAATTCTATAAATTCAGGTTCAGACAACCTCTGATCTCTCAAAAGTAACTTTAACAAAATACTGTTTATTACACCTTTAATAATCCTTAACTTTGCCCACCATAAAATACACACTACTATGCAATATGATGTTATAGTTATCGGTTCGGGCCCCGGTGGTTATGTAGCCGCTATCCGCTGCGCCCAGCTGGGTTTAAAAACCGCAATTGTTGAAAAGTATAATACCCTTGGCGGCACCTGCCTCAATGTAGGCTGTATCCCGTCAAAGGCACTGCTTGATTCGTCTGAACATTACCATAATGCTGCCCATGCTTTTAAAACACATGGCATCAACCTTAAAGATCTTTCGATAGATTTTGGGCAGATGATTAAACGCAAGCAGGAAGTTGTTGATGCCAATACCAGCGGCATCAGCTACCTGATGAAGAAAAACAAGATCGATACCCACTTTGGTGTAGGATCATTTAAAGATAAAAACACCATCACCGTTAAAAAGAGCGATGGTACAGTTACTGAGATCACCGGTAAAAACGTGATCATTGCCACCGGTTCAAAACCATCGGCATTGCCGTTTTTGCCTATCGATAAAAAACGCATCATTACTTCAACCGAGGCTTTAACACTGAGCGAAGTGCCTAAACATTTGGTACTGATTGGCGGCGGCGTAATTGGTTTGGAGCTTGGTTCGGTTTATGCCCGTTTAGGCGCCAAAGTATCGGTAATTGAATTTATGGATGGTATTATCCCAACCATGGATAAAGGCTTAGGTCGTGAACTACAAAAAGTATTAACCAAACTGGGTATGGAATTTTACCTGGGCCATAAAGTTACCGGCGCTGCTGTAAAAGGCAACGAAGTAACCGTTAGCTTCGATACTCCTAAAGGTGAAAAGAAAGAGCTTAAAGGCGATTACTGCCTGGTAGCTGTTGGCCGTATAGCTTATACCGATGGCTTAGGTTTGGAAAATATCGGTATCACCGTTGAAGAGCGCGGCCGTAAAATTACAGTTGATGAGCACCTGGAAACTAAAGTAAAAGGTGTTTACGCCATTGGCGATGTGATTAAAGGTGCTATGCTTGCCCACAAAGCCGAAGATGAAGGTACGCTGGTTGCTGAGATTATTGCAGGTCAAAAACCGCATATCGATTATAACCTGATCCCGGGTGTGGTTTATACCTGGCCTGAGGTTGCCGCTGTTGGTCAAACAGAAGAGCAATTGAAAGCAGCCGGTGTTAAATACAAAACAGGTTCGTTCCCATTCAAAGCCAGCGGCCGTGCCCGTGCCAGCGGTGACCTTGATGGTTTTGTAAAAGTACTGGCCGATGCCACTACCGACGAAATTTTAGGTGTACACATGATTGGTCCGCGTGCTGCCGATATGATAGCCGAGGCTGTTGTTGCTATGGAGTACCGCGCAAGCGCCGAAGATATTTCGCGCATGAGCCATGCCCACCCAACTTATACCGAAGCCATGCGTGAAGCATGTTTGGCCGCTACTGAAAACAGGGCAATACATATTTAATTTTGGAATGGGAGTTTCGATTTTGAAATTCTAATTAGAAATATTTAAAAGCGGTTATCATTTGATAGCCGCTTTTTTAATTTTATGTTAGCAGTAAATACTTCTGATATGAAAGTAATGACCTATTCCTTATTCGCATTTTTAATTTTACTTGGCTGTACAGTTCACGCGCAAACCAAAAAAATTACGTCGGTACCTGATATTGACGTTTATGACATCAACGGAAAACATACAACCCTAAAGCAATTGGGCCAAAATAAAGTGTTGTTCATTGATTGCTGGTTTGTGCCTTGCCCTCCCTGTTTTCGTGAAATGGGTATGCTGCATAAGCTTTACGCAAAGTATAAAGACAATAAAAATTTTCGTTTCATAACCATATGCCAAACCGATAGCGGGATAGTTAAGCGTTTTATTGCACAGGATAAATCGATAGCCAATTTTGTTCAGATGTATAAGAATTTTAGCGGTCGACAGGATTTTAAGCTGCCGGTGTATTTTATACCTGGTTGCAATGAAAAGATCTATACCGGCAAAGTATTAGCGAAATACACGCCCGATGATAAAACCAAATGCCCTGATAGGCAGTTTGGTTTTAGGGGATATCCAACGGTTATTATCTTCAATAAGAAGGGAAAGTTGATTTTTAAGAAGACCGGCTATGGTGATCACGAAGATGAAAATAGCCTAAAGATGGAAAACCTGATAGCCCGGAACATAACAGCTAAGTGATATGGAAATATTTGTAGAGGTCGGGATTGTTTTATCTACCATTGCTTTAATGGAACTCATCTCCTGGGCTATGCATAAATATCTTTTCCACGGGCCTTTGTGGTTTATCCATAAAACCCACCACCAGCAGAGGCATGGCTGGTTTGAACTGAACGACCTGTTCAGTATTGGCTTTGCGACTTTTGCTTTATGGCTGATGTGGATTGGACATTTGAGTTTGGACTATCGCTTTTGGATAGGTACAGGTATCAGTATTTACGGTATTATCTATTTTATTTTTCACGATTGGTTTATCCACAACCGCTTTAAAGCTTTTAAGAGTGATAACCGTTACCTGGCCGGGATCCGCAGGGCGCATAAAATTCACCATAAATCAACGGAGAAATATCCATCGGAAGAGTTTGGGTTACTGGTAGCAAGCAGGAAATGGTTTAGGAAATAATTACGGCTTATTCAGCTCGGCTATTTTTTTATCGGCCTGCGCTTTTGCTTCATCGTCGCCATATTGTTTTACCAGCTGATAGTATTTGAGGGCATCAGGTTTGTTCCCTTGTAACTGGTAACAATAGGCAATGTTGTTTAAAACTATGTAGTCATGCGATGCCAGTTTTTCGGCTTTCAACAATGCTTCCAGTGCGTGAGCATAGTCCTTTTTTGCAAGATAACTAATGGATAAATCTGAGAGGCTGACAACATTATCAGGTTTGTATTTTAATATGGCAAGGGAAATATCACGGATATAGTCCATGTTTTGATCTCCTGCATTAAATAATTGCACAACATAAGTTTGGATGTTGCTAAGCATAAAGTCCTCCGGATCTTCAAGTGGTTTACCTTCGCTCCAAATCCATTTGAAACCAATAGTTTGTCCGTAGTTAACGGCCTTGATAATTTCTTCAGTAAACGATTTATAGTTTTCTATTCTGCCCAGCAGGTAAGTTTTGCCGAAACGCATATCCAACCGTGCCGGAAATTTGGCAATACCTGCATCAATATATTTAAAGCCTTTATTCAAATAAGTTAAATTATAGGAAGGTTGACCACCGCCAAGGTAACCGGCAACTTTGCCAGTGCTATCCTTGAGTTGAAGACTTTGACCCTCCGGCTGTTCTTTTTGAAGACTCAGAACTTCCGTTAGCCCCTTTTTTGCATAATAGTTATAGCTGGCTATGTAAAAATCAGGATCGTTTGTACCGGCTTTTTGCCAGCCCTGTAATAGTTTGAATGCCGCGGCTGTATCATTTTTGGCTACAAGGGCCTTAAAATCGGCCATGTAGTTTTGTGCAAAAACTGGCTGAGCAAAGCAGGCAATGGCCATCAGTAAAAAGGTTAACTTAAGTTTCATTGTGACAGGAATGGATTTTAGAGTGAATATACTAATCTCTTAAAACTATTTAATGCATTTTGCCAAACAGTAAAATGAATAGGCGAATTATTGATTTTGCTCCTAAATCTTTTGTATTTAGTATGTTTATTTTCAGTGCCTCCGTATAACAGATATATCTATCAAAGTATTCAATTAATCGGTGCTAAGTTTATCCAGTCGCCGTTATCAAAGCCCACAGATACAAATATTGATTTTTGATGCTTCAGAAAGTAGTTCTTGTTAACTCTTCCCTTAATAATGTCAGTTATGGCTAAAGCGCAATATGCCAAAGGCAATATGTAATCAAGGAAGGCATAGTTTTCCAGGTCGTTCTTGATTATCTCATCGGTTAAATTCAATACGTCAGGAATGATGTATCTGTTTTCGGGATCATAGATCGGATTTACTGCCCAGTCGGCATCTTCAGAATCGTATTTGTCAGATCCGGTGAGGTAAATGGCATAAACTTCTTTATCTATTCCGTTATCATCACAATCTAAGATCTTAACTATCCCTATCCAAATGGCTATTATATCCCTGGGTAAAGGAGATTCGGTTACTAATCGTTCCATCCATGCAGTAAGATCAGCCTGGTCGACACCAACATTAATTTGTTTGAGGGTATTCCAATAATCTGCGGGGAGTAAATCCGAATAGAAATCGATGATTTTACCCCATGATTCCTCAAGGGGTAAGTTCGAGTTTATGACCGATTGTAAATTCCCCAATGCAGTATCATAGCTTATAGACATATTGTTATGATAAGGTTTTAAAATTTTGCTGCACCAATATAAATAATATGGGGCAGTCAGTTTAGAAATTTAAATATAATTCTGTACCGTCTCTAATATTATCTTTGCCCCAACATCTATGAACATCCTCATCGTAAACAATACCCCAATCCCGGCAACTAAATATGGTGGCACCGAGCGCATTATCTGGTGGCTTGGCCGCGAGCTGAACAGGCTTGGTCATCAGGTTACCTATCTGGTAGGAGCGGGTTCCACCTGTCCTTTTGCAAAAGTACTGATCTATGATCCGGCTGTTGATATCAATGCGCAGGTGCCCGATGATATTGATGTGGTGCATTTCCAGTTCCAGGTACAGGGGTTTACAAAAAAGCCTTATATCATTACCGTGCATAATAATCCGGGAGGTGCTCAACTGGATCTTAATTCGGTATTTGTATCGGCCAATCACGCGCAAAGACATGGTTCTTCGGTTTTTGTGCATAATGCAATTGATACAGCCGATTACCAGGTTCCTGATTTGAATAAAAAAGGTACCCACACCCACTTCCTTGCTAAAGCAGCCTGGCGGGTAAAAAATGTAAAAGGAGCTATTGATGTGGCTACCAAGAGTGGTAATAAGTTGGTAGTACTCGGCGGTACACGGCTTAACCTAAAAATGGGTTTGCGTTTTACGCCTAATTTAAACGTACGTTTTAAAGGGATGGTAGGGGATGAAGCAAAATCGGTAGTGATGAATAGCTCAAAGGCCTTGCTTTTCCCTGTATTGTGGCATGAACCTTTCGGGATAGCCATTATTGAAAGCCTTTATTTTGGCTGCCCGGTTTTTGGTACCCCTTACGGCTCGCTGCCCGAACTGGTACCTGCAGAGGTTGGATTGCTCTCGGCAAGTAAAACTGAATTAGCCGCCGGACTTAAAAACGTTGAAAGTTTTAGCAAACAATATTGCCACCAGTACGCAGCCGATAATTTTAATATAGTTAAAATGGCTGCCGGGTACCTGGCATTGTATGAGCGGGTTTTGAATGGGCAAACCCTAAATTCGGCTAAGCCTGAGCTGACCAATCATGATCAGCCCAAATACCTGCCCTGGAATAATTAAAATTCAGCTATTTTTGAGCATAAATATTTTTAGTGGATAGTTCAGCAGCTTCAATTTTTTCATCACAAAAACGGCCTTATTTCATAGTGCTGCTATTGGCTATCGTGCTCAACGTGGCAGGCATCGGCATCAAATTTTTTACCGATGACCCGGCGCTGTACTCGGCCCTGTCCCGGAGTATGGCGCA
Source organism: Mucilaginibacter angelicae (assembly GCF_042434235.1). Taxonomy (NCBI): domain Bacteria; kingdom Pseudomonadati; phylum Bacteroidota; class Sphingobacteriia; order Sphingobacteriales; family Sphingobacteriaceae; genus Mucilaginibacter; species Mucilaginibacter angelicae. The sequence continues at coordinate 6,717 of NZ_JBHLTS010000065.1, forward strand.
AAGCAATAATTTTACCGATCTTGTATATCACGGTAACGATTGGCTGGATAAGCCTCATTTCCCTTTTTGGGCCATTGCTATCAGCTTTAAGATTTTTGGTGTAAATACTATTGCCTATAAACTGCCTGCATTGTTGTTCTTTTTTATGGCGGTGATTTACACCTATAAACTGGCCAAAAAGTTTTATGGCGATGAAACAGCCATTATTGCTATCCTGATCCTGCTTACCGCCCAGCACAGCGTAATGTCAAACACCGATGTACGTGCCGAACCTTATATCATGGGCTTGCTCATGGCTGCTGTTTATCATTTTTATAAAGTAAAAGAGCGGTTTAGCATTGCTGATGTCCTGCTGGCCTCCCTGTTTACAGCCTGCGCGGTCATGACCAAAGGCATCTATTTGCTTATCCCGATAGGGGCTGCAATTATTGGCGATTATTTATTTAAAGGAAACATCAAAGGAGTATTCCACTGGAAATGGCTGTTCGCGTTCATATTGGTGGTGGTTTTTACTTTACCCGAGATCTATTCGGTATACACTCAATTTGATCTTCACCCCGAAAAAGTTGTTTTTGGCCGCACCGGAATTTCCGGGATTCATTGGTTTTTGTGGGATAGCCAGTTCGGGCGGTTCAACAATAACGGCTACATTACCAATACCCACGGCGATAAGCTGTTTTTTGTTCACACCCTGCTTTGGGCTTTTGCGCCATGGGCTATCATTTTGTTCTACGCGCTTTATGCCACCATCAGGAAAATGGTTAAACGTATAGCCCAGCCCGAATATCTGTGCATTTCGGGTGGTGTATTGCTGCTGCTGATATTTTCGCTCTCTAAGTTCCAGCTGCCGTTTTATACCAACATCCTGTTCCCGTTTTTTGCTATTATAACTGCTGTTTTCATCCGTTCATTGAAAATTGGTGCGGAATTTAGATTTTTTAAAATCGCACAATACATCATCACATCTCTTTTGCTGCTGGCTGTTATCGCACTTAACTTCATTTTTGCACCTGGGTGCTGGCCGTTGTTTGTTGTGCTTGTTGCGGGATTTACAGGTTTGAGTATCTACATTTATAAAAAGCCGACACAAATTTACCAACCCATATTTTTGTTTACCTGCGCTGTATCGATATTAGTGAATACTTACCTGGTAACGGTAGCTTATCCTACTATTGTTGCTTACCGGGGAGATCTTGCAGCTGCCGAATACCTTAACGATAACTATCCGCAGCAAAAGGTGAGCGCCGCGGTTTTATCAAACACTTTCGATTTTTATTACAAAGGCCAGGTAACCTATACCAATATTGATGCTATCCTGAAAACAGATACGCTGAAGAGCCGGATTATAGTTGCTGATGAAAAAGCAGTAACTGAGTTAAAAGAAAAAAAGATCAGCTATACTACAGTAAAAGCTTTTGAGGATTTCCCTCATGAAAACCTAAGTCTGCCTTTTATTATCAAAAAGAAGAGAGCTGCGACTTTGGATCATTTTTATTTGATCAAATTAGCAAGATGATGAATGCTTAAAGCTTTAACATTGCTAAAATATCGTTGACAAATGCAAACGCAAAAAGTATTACTATAGCTATCCACGAAGCTTTTACTATCAATCTCATTGGGTTTAAAAACTCGTTGGTTAAAGCAGCTTGATCAGTTGGATCGTTAATCTTCTTTATTTGTTTAGATACGTAATAATTATTTGTGAAGAAGAAAGTAAGCAGCGAATAAAATAGAAGCAATGCTATTATAGTTTGGTAGGCATTAAGTGCTACTAAGGATACCGGACCTGATTGAGGCCTCCCCAATTTCGGATAATTAGGTTTGGTAATAGATTGATAAACGCCGCAAATAAACCAGTAGCCCGTATATATAACAGGAATTAAAGCGTTTACCTTGAAGAACGTAAGCTTCTTTACAACTGTGTCATTAAATCGGATTAAAAGATAGCTTTGGAGTCCGATGAGCAATAGAAAATTAAATGCGGACAGATTATCGGATATGTAATAAGTTTTTATAAACGTTTGTAACTCGGAATACTGTATTCGGCCAAGGATGCAGGTAATAATGAACGGAGCAAAAAGAAGCACTGTTCTTAATGGCGTGAGACGAATTGGCATGATGATAAGGTATAGGATTACTAATTATAAAATTCGATAACGATTGATTGTCTGGTTATTATTTCTGCAGTGTTTGATATTTATTACCATTAGCGGGGTCGAGCTGTAAAAACAGGTTCATGGCAGTTAGCCGCTCCTGGTTATCGGCCTTGCTGTAAATGGAAACCAGCTCATCGCTTTTTGCGGTATAAAATATAAGCGGGAGCATAGCACCTACACGTTGGCGGTCAATTTGCTGTAGCAAAGGTAACAGCGCGTCAATAGCTTTACGGCCCTTGCTCACATTATCAGCCATTAAATCGAGTCCGTTACGGTGATAATCATACAAAAAGCTACGCAGTGGATTGTATAGCTTATTATTAAGATTTTCGGATAGCCAATAACGGTTTACATTGCCATCAAAAGCTTTCCAGCCGCTGTATGATGATGTTTGTGCATTGGTTACAATGGTTTGTGCGGCTAAAAAATAGGGTGTACCGCCAAATTTGGAAAAAGTATCATAATCGAGCCCTACAATAATGTTGGCATAAAAAGCCATGATGGAGCTTAGGTTACCCTGGAAATTTTGATCGGTATAATCAATCGTTTGACCTTCAGTGTAGCTAAAGCTGATGTCTTTATCATTAAGGTTTAACAGGGTAGAAGTGTAGGATGTACCAAAAATCGGCCGGGAAGATTGCACCTGCAGCTCACCGGTGAAATTGCTGCTGCCATCCCAGTTGGTAATGTTCAGCACAAAATTGCAATCAATCCTTTCCTGCGGTAAAATTGGATCAGCACTCCACTTGCGGCCGTTCAGAAAATCCTTCATGGCTGTTTCCAGGGTTTGAAAAACGCGTTTATTGCTTACCTGTATCTTGGGTGATACTACCTGTACACGGGCATTCAGGTCCTGGGCTATAGCCCGGCAGCAAAGGAACATCAGCACAGTGTAGAGCAGCAGTTTTTTCATCCGTTTATCAGTTGGGCAACTTTATTACAAATATCGCCGGCCACAGCGTCCTTACTTTTCAGCCCGAAAGTGGTTTTGTTGAGCTCACGATCAATAATGGTTATTTTATTGGTATCGCCCGCAAAACCGGCACCTACGTCATTGAGCGAATTTAGTACAATAAAGTCAAGGTTTTTCTTTTGCAGCTTGGTTATTGCGTTCATTTCCTCATCGTTGGTTTCCAGCGCAAAACCAACCAGTATTTGTCCTTCGCGCTTAGCCTCGCCAAGGGTTTTTAATATATCGGTGGTTTTCTTCAGTTCGATGGTAAGGCCGCCATCCTGTTTCTTGATTTTTTTGGTGGCTACATCAGTCGGGGTGTAATCGGCCACGGCAGCGCTCATAATACTGGCTTTTACATGGGGATAAACAGCCAAACAGGCCTCAAGCATCTGCGCTGCCGAAGTAACATTTACCCTTTTTATATTTTGTTGCTTGCTGATCTGCGCAGTAGGCCCGGTTATTAGTGTAACATCGGCGCCCATCGAAGCCAGCTCATCCGCGATAGCGAAACCCATTTTACCCGACGAATGGTTGCCGATAAACCTTACCGGGTCGATAGCTTCATAGGTTGGGCCGGCGGTAACCAGTATTTTGTGATCAGCTAAAAGGAGTTTTTTTTTTGATTCGGCTTCCAAAAAAGCGACAATCTCTTCGGGTTCAGCCATCCGGCCTTCACCGTGCAGGCCGCTGGCCAGTTCGCCGTTTCCGGGCGGGATCATGGTATTGCCAAACGACTGAAGCCTGCTTACGTTTTGGCGGGTAGCCGGGTGCAGCCACATATCCAAATCCATAGCCGGGGCAAAATAAACAGGGCATTTGGCCGAGAGGTATACGGCGCTAAGCAGGTTATCACAAAGGCCGTTAGCCATTTTTGCAAGAGTGTTGGCGGTTGCAGGGGCAATTACCATCATATCGGCCCAAAGGCCAAGCTCAACGTGGTTGTTCCATTCACCGGTATCAGCTTTGAAATAATTAACCAGTGCCGGGTTTTTTGACAGGGTTGATAAAGTAAGCGGGGTAATAAAGTGGCTTGCATCCGCAGTCATCACCACTTTAACATGTGCCCCGGCTTTCACCAATAGCCTAACCAGCAGTGCCGATTTGTAAGCCGCAATGCTGCCGCACACTCCCAAAACAATGTTTTTATCTTTAAGCATAAGCCCCCTAACCCCCTGAAGGGGGAATGATTATAAAAGTTAAAAATAACAAAAAACTCCCTATAGGGAGTTCTTATACTGTATAAATTCTTTGGCTCCCCCTTCAGGGGGTCGGGGGGCGTTGCTTATACTTCTTTAGCAGGGTTACGGTAGTAAACTTTACCGTCTAAAAATTCCTGAACGGCAACTAATGACGGTTTAGGTAATTTTTCGTAGTATTTTGAAATTTCAATTTGCTCACGGTTTTCAAACACTTCTTCAAGGTTATCGTTTGATGATGCAAATTCAGAAAGTTTCTGGTGAAGCTCTTCTTTAATGTTGTTCGAAATCTGGTTTGCCCTTTTTGACATAATCACAAGCGACTCATAGATGTTCTCTGTTTTGGTATCCAGCTCGCGTAAATCGCGGGTTACAGTGCTGCTTGCTGCTGCTGGTTTATTGCTGTTGTTAGCTGTCATATCTTATTTAACTTGTTAATATATCTTAATTAATATGGTATTTTTTGCGGCTGATTTTTTTCAGACGGCGATGTAGTTGTAACAGTATCTTTAGTTGCCAGTTTTTTAGCAAGCTTTGAATTGCTCATTGCTTCGGCAATAAGGCGCTGGGCTTGTTTAATACCTTGCTGGCTTTCTTTAATATAAGTTTGGGTTTCATGCAGGTATTTGCTGTTCGGATATTTTTCGGCAAACTGGTCGGCGTAAGCTATAGCCTGGTTAAAACGCTCTTCCTGTTTGGTTTCAAAGCTCTTGTAAGCATACTGGTATTGCGCTTTAACAATAAGGTATTCCATTTCCTCGCCGTATTTGGTATCAGGATAATCACGCAGCGCGTTGTTGAACGCTATCACTGCCGATTGATAATCGCTGATAGTTAAATAAAGCTTAGCATTGGCATAAGCTTTAGTTTCCAGTTTATCGCGCAGGTTCTGGATCAGCTTGCTGGCCTCGGCTACACGGTCGCTTTTTGGATAAAGGTTAATAAACAACTGCAAAGCGTCGATAGCTTTTAACGTATTATCCTGGTCAAGCGAAAATATCGGCGAATCAAGGTAGTAGCAATAAGCCGAAAAGAAACGGCACTCCTCAGCCCTTGGGCTTGAAGGATAGGTATCGGCAAAGGTTTTGAAGTGGTACCTGGCCGATGTATAGTCTTTTTGTTTGTAATACGTAAACGCGTAATAGTAAAAAAGATCTTCAGCACCTTCACGTCCACGATAACGTTCCACCAGTACCTCAAATAACCCCAAAGCTTTGTTATAGTCCTTTTTGTTATAGTACTTAATAGCTTCCTGGTATTTTTTAGCGTAATCGTTACTGGCTTTTAACTTTTCGTATTTGCTTTTACAACTGCCAAGCGTAATTATTACGATAGCTAAAACACTGGCTAATAACGTTAGTTGCTTTTTAAACATTCTGCAAAGATAGATTAATAATGTAAATCAGTCAATTATTTATTTAGCTGCTAATATATAACGAGGCATTGGCCCGGCACCTATATATATAGTGTATTTAACATCTTTTAACTATTGGTGGTTTGGGTATGCCGGGCTTGTTAAACTAATAATGTTAAAACGTTTGTTTCTTATATAATGTATGTCGGTTTTTGAGGACTTATTGATTGGAAAGCTATATGATTGAATGGAGTCATCGCAGGCCATTTGTGTTTTGCAGTATATATGTATGTAAGCGCGCTATTTTAAGTACGATTAAGGTAGGCTGATATCGGCATGGATATAGCAACTTCGTCACCTATTAACCTTGCGTTTTAATACGGCGTTGACTGATGGCACATACAATAAGCTCAGGGATTGAGGGGGACTACACACCAGAGGTGCAAAAGGTTTGTAGAAATAAAATAAGTGATTTTTTTGTGTCAGAGGTACACAACTCCGGTGTTCTTTACATCATTTGCCGGGAATCGTAAGTTAATCTTCGCTTTAAATAGGATTAGGGCGTTGCCTGCGGCCGGGCTATCCGATCTGCATGCCCCGTCCCGATACCCATCGGGAAGCCTTAGCCGCTTGGCCGGTATCCGCTACTATCCTTAACAGCGTAACGGCCGTGTTAAAACACCTATTTGTAACAGAATCATTGATAAATCGGTTTATCGTTAACTCTTTATTAAATTTAGCCCAGTTAACTTGACTGATCTCATGAAGAAAATCAACCTATTTTTTGCGCTGGTATTATTATGCACCGGCGTTAATGCTCAAAGCACCTATGTAAAGGAGCATTTTACCAAAAAGGATGTGTACATCACCATGCGCGATGGTGTAAAACTGTTCACCTCCATTTACACCCCAAAGGATGCTTCGCCGCAAAACAAGTATCCGATGATGATGCAGCGTACCTGCTACAGTATTGCCCCATACGGCGAGGATAAATATCCTGCAAGACTTGGCCCATCTGAAATTATGATGAAAGAAGGCTACATTTTTGTTTACCAGGACGTACGCGGCCGCTACAAAAGCGAAGGCACCTGGACCAACATGACCCCGGTAATCGACAACAAGAAAAACAAAAAAGATGTTGACGAAGGTTCTGATACCTATGACACTATCGACTGGCTGGTTAAAAACGTAGCCAACAATAACGGCAAAGTTGGCCAGTACGGTATTTCGTACCCCGGCTTCTATACAGCAGCAGGGATCCTGTCAAACCACCCGGCTTTGAAGGCTTCATCCCCGCAGGCACCAATCTCCGATTTCTTTTTTGACGATTTCCACCACAATGGAGCTTTTATTGAGGGCTACTTTTTCACCTTCCCGGTATTTGGTGTTCAAAAAACCGATACAACCAGCAAAGCCTGGTATACCATGCTTAAACCCGATAGCAAAGATGGGTATCAATACCTGTTAGATCTTGGCCCGCTTAAAAATGCCGATAAGTATTACAAGGATAACTTCTTTTGGCAGGAAACCATCAACCATCCTAACTATGATGAATTTTGGCAAAAACGCGGTCTGCTGAAACATTATGGTAAAGTAAAACCAGCGGTGATGCTGGTAGGCGGCTGGTTTGATGCCGAAGATTTAACCGGTCCGCTGGCTATTTATAAAACCATCAACAAAAGCGATCCGAACGCTTATAATACCATTGTGATGGGGCCATTCGGTCATGGCCGCTGGTCGCGCGAAACCGGGCATACCATGCACAGCAATGTTTACTTTGGAGATAGCATTGCTACCTTCTACCAAAAAAATATTGAAGCTAAATTCTTTAACCACTTTTTGAAAGGCAATGGCGACAAAAATTCCGGCCTGCCGAATGCCTACATGTTTAACACCGGCAAAAAAGAATGGGCAACATTTGATAAATGGCCAGCCCCAAATGCCGTACACCAAAAAATGTTTTTAGGCGCCGATGGCAAGCTATCCACAACGCAAGCTGCATCTGCCGGTTCAGTTTCGTTTGTAAGCGATCCGCTTAAACCGGTTCCTTACACCGAGGATAATACCACTACCATGGGCTTTACCCCGCATAACTACATGAGCGAAGACCAGCGTTTTGCAGGCCGCCGCCCGGATGTTTTGGTTTACCAAAGTGAGGTATTAAATGATGATGTAACCCTTGGCGGCGAGATCATGGCGCACCTTAAAATTGCCACTACAGGCACCGATGCCGACTTCGTTGTAAAACTGATTGACGTTTATCCTCCAGATGAAGCCAACAACCCTTACATGCCAAACAAAAACATCATCCTGAGCAATTACTGGCAAATGGTACGTTCGGAAGTAATGCCTGCACGTTTCCGCAACAGCTTTGAAAAGCCGGAAGCATTGGTAGCTAATCAAAAAACAGATGTGAACTTCCGTCTGCAGGATGTGCTGCATACCTTTAAAAAAGGTCACCGCATCATGATCCAGGTACAAAGCACCTGGTTCCCTATTGTGGCACGCAACCCACAAAAATATGTGGAGAACCCATATAAAGCTGATGAAAGCGATTATATCAAAGCTACCGAAACGGTTTATAACGATAGTTTTATTGATGTGGAGGTTTTGAAATAGATGGTAGTGATTAGAGGTTGGAGATAAGAGATTAGGTTTCTACTTCGTTTGTCCTTAAACAGTTGGCCAGGTTATTAAACACTGGCCAATTGTTTTCGTAACTTGTTAACATATGGACCCAAAATCACTTATTATACTGTTAAGCATCTGTGGTATTAATTTAAGGGCAATTGCACAAACCTGCAGGCATTCAAATTTGTCAAAGACCTATGATTATATGATAGTTTCGAAAAGATATCCATTAAGTGATAGCGTATTTTACGGGGCTAACATGAGTCTTCAAATTTTTCGCAAAAACAAGCCGCATGTCTGGCAAAGCATCAGGTATAAAGCAAGCGTATTATATGAAGATGCATTTAAAAACTGTAACGCAACACGCTCTTATATAACCGGATACAGAAAAAATGCGGAGGTACCTGACTATGATTTTGGCGACCTGGTTATAGCCGACCTTAATTTCGACAAACTTGAAGATATAGCCATCAAATATGATTCAGGTGGTAGTAGCGGCCCGCTTTATTATTTTTACTTTCAGGATAAAAGCGGTCATTTTTATTTAAGCAAATATTTAACTGATACGGTAGGTTCATTTCCGGCATACATCAACCCCAAACAAAAAACCATAGCAACTCAAATACACGCTAATGTGAGGTATGAATCAAGGAAAACCTTTCGGTACAATTCCCAAACCAAAAGATGGAAGTTGATTAAATGGCAGATGATTGAATAAGTATTAAATTAGTAATATGAAAAGATATGTACTCATTGCTTTGTTAATCATCACACAGGCTTCCTTTGCCCAAATCAAGGTTATCAAACTTAACAAAACCGAGATCCCCAAATCCATTACTTACAAAGGACATATTATTGACGCGGTTAAATACACTGATAAAACAGGCGATCATATAGTGATAACCACAGAAACCGGCGAAACTAAAGCCAAAAACAGCGGAAACAGTGACGGCCGTGACGCTGCTTTGTATGCCTATCATTACAATATTACGGGCACCGATCAGTTTAAGCTGAGCTGGCAGACTTATGATTTTCTTGCTGATTGTCCCTTTGATATAACAGCAAATTATGTTCCGGGAACATTTACTGTTACGGACGTAGATAATAATGGCATAGCCGAGGTATGGCTGGTTTATCGTACCGTTTGCCGTAGTGATGTAAGTCCCTGTGATATGAAGATTATTATGCACGAGGGGGATAAAAAATACGCCGCCCGGGGCACTAACAAAGTAAAGCTATCCGAAAAAGAATACATAGGGGGCACTTATACTTTTGATGCAGCTTTTAAAGCCGCCCCGGTTGCTTTCCGGAAATATGCTGCTGATACCTGGAAGAAAAACATCATGGATACCTTTTAACCTGCTACAATTAAGTACATGAAAATAAAACAACTATATCTTGCAGCGCTCGCCTTACTCGGTGCTGCAACAATCATTCAGCCCGCAAGAGCCCAGCTCCTGAAGGAAAAAGAACAATTTACCCATGCCGATTCGCTTCGGGGTATGCTTACTCCTTTGCGCACCTGCTATGATATTAACTATTACCATTTAGATGTTAAGTTTGATATCGATAAAAAATTCATCAGCGGCAGCAACCAGTTTAAATTTACCGCCACGCAGGATTTTACCAAACTCCAGTTTGATCTGTTTGCCAACCTGAAAATTGAAAAGGTAGTTTATAAAGGCAAAGAAGTGCCTTTTACCCGTGATGGCAATGCGGCTTTTGTTACTTTCCCACAAACTATAAGTAAAGGCAGTAAAGATGAATTTACCGTTTATTATTCGGGCAACCCAACAATAGCTGTAAACGCGCCCTGGGATGGTGGAGTGGTATTTAAAAAGGACTCATTGGGTAAACCATTTGTCGCTACGGCCTGCGAAGGTATAGGCGCCAGCATCTGGTGGCCCACTAAAGATCACCTGAGCGACGAGGTGGACAGCATGATGATCAGCATCAGCGTGCCCAAGGGATTAAAAGATGTATCAAACGGTCGCCTGCGTAAAGTAACCCAGCTTAAAGATGGCTATACCAGGTTCGATTGGTTTGTGGCCAATCCGATCAACAATTATGATGTGGTTGCCAACATTGCCGACTATGTACACTTTGAAGATACTTACATGGGCGAAAAAGGCAAACTCAGCCTTGATTACTGGGTACTCCCCACCAGTCTCGAAAAAGCAAAAAAACATTTCGCCGACAATGTAAAACCTATGCTGAAGGCATTTGAACACTGGTTTGGCCCCTACCCTTTTTATGAGGATGGCTACAAACTGGTTGAAACACCTCACTTAGGTATGGAGCACCAAAGCGCCACGGCCTACGGCAACCATTTTTTAAATGGCTACCTGGGTTATGATATGTCCGGCACAGGTTGGGGTACCAAATGGGATTATATTATTGTACATGAGAGCGGACACGAATGGTTTGGCAATAACATTACCGCTAAAGATATAGCCGATATGTGGGTGCATGAAGGTTTTACTTGTTATTCCGAATCTTTATTTATCGAAACTTATTATGGCAAAAAAGCCGGTGAAGAATATAACTTCGGTTTGCGCGGCATAATCAATAATGAAAAACCGGTCATCGGCCCACATGATGTTAACAAAGAGGGATCTGAGGATATGTATTTTAAAGGCGCGGTTATTTTAAATATGATGCGCACCATTATTAATGATGATGCCAAATGGCGGGATATACTGCGCGGCCTTAATAAAAATTTCTATCATCAAACCGTAACCAATGCACAGATAACAGAGTACATCAACAAAGCATCGGGTATAAACTTCAACCCGTTTTTTGACCAATACCTTTATCATAAAACTATTCCGGTGCTGGATATCGCCAGTAACCAGGGCAAAGTTTATTGTCACTGGATAACCGAAGTAAAAGGATTTGAAATGCCAATCCGCATCAGGGTAAAAGATGGAGAATACCGCTACATTAACGCTACCGAAAAGTGGACGGAGATAAAAATTGACGGTGCTACTGTTCAAAATGTAGAAATAGATACACTGAACTATTACGTTGGCGTAATGAAAAACTAATTATTAATACCAATTGAAATGAAAATAAGTTCCTTTTATAAAATAGCCTTAACACTGCTTACCGCCGGTACATTCATGTTACCTGCCCATGCCCAATTAGGTACCAATAAACAAACCTTTACCCGTGCCGATTCGCTCCGTGGTAGCTTAACGCCGCTGCGCACCTGTTATGATATCAATTATTATCACCTTGATGTGAAGTTTGATATCGATAAAAAATTCATCAGCGGCAGTAACCTGTTTAAATTCACTGCTACTCAAAACTTTACCAAACTACAGTTCGATCTGTTTGCCAATTTGAAAATAGAGAAGGTTATTTATGAGGGCGCCGAAATCCCTTTCACCCGCGAGTTTAACGCAGTATTTGTCACCTTCCCAAAAACAATTAAAAAAGGCAATAAGGATGAATTTACCGTTTACTACTCCGGCAACCCAACTATAGCTAAACGAGCCCCCTGGGATGGCGGGATAGTTTATACTACCGATTCGCTTGGGAAACCCTGGATAGCTACAGCCTGCCAGGGCATTGGCGCAAGCATCTGGTGGCCAACTAAAGACCATCAGTATGACGAGGTTGACAGCGCCCTCATCAGCATCAGCGCACCCAACGGCTTAAAAGATGTTTCAAACGGCCGTTTACGTAAAGTAACCGACCTGAACAACGGCTATACCCGGTTCGACTGGTTTGTGGCCAATCCCATCAACAATTACGATATAGAAGCCAACATTGGCGACTATACCCATTTTGAAGGCACTTACCAGGGCGAAAAAGGCCCGTTAACGCTTGATTACTGGCCATTAAGCTACAACGTTGATAAAGCCAAAAAACAATGGGGACTTGATGCCCCGAGGATGCTTAAATCATTCGAATACTGGTTTGGCCCATATCCTTTTTATGAGGATGGTTACAAACTTGTTGAAACCCCACACCTGGGTATGGAACACCAAAGCGGAACCGCTTATGGCAACCACTATAAAAACGGCTACCTCGGCCGCGATCTTTCAGGTACAGGCTGGGGCTTAAAATGGGATTTTATTGTGGTACACGAAAGCGGGCACGAATGGTTTGGCAATAACATCACCTCAAAAGATGTAGCCGATATGTGGATCCACGAAAGTTTCACCAACTATTCCGAATCGCTGTTCATCGAAACCTATTATGGCAAACAAGCCGGGCAGGAGTATGTAAACGGTACCCGCAAAAATATCCGTAATGATAAACCTATTGTTGGCCCATATGGCGTAAATATGGAAGGTTCAGGCGATATGTACTATAAAGGCGGCAACCTTCTAAATATGGTGCGCACCATCATCAATAACGATGATAAATGGCGCAACATCCTCCGCGGACTTAACAAAACGTTCTATCATAAAACGGTTACCTATGATGATATTGTAGGCTACATCTGCAAACAGGCAGGCATGAACCTGGCCCCTGTATTTGACCAGTACCTGCATTATAAAGACATCCCAACCCTGCAGTTTGTTGTTAAAGACGGCAAGCTTTATTCGAAATGGATTGCCAATGCCGATGGCTTTAACATGCCGATAAGGGTACGCGTTAAAGGCGGCGGATATATATTTATTAAACCTACCACTCAGTTTACCCCGGTTAAGATCGACGGTATAACAAAGGACAATGTGGAAGTGGATACCTTTAATTATTATATTAAGGTTGAGTAATGGTTGATTGAGTGAGTGGTTGATTGGGTGAATGGTTTAACCCCAAACAACCACTCACTCAATCAACCGAATCAACTAATCACTTAATCAAACCAACCACTCACTTAATCAACCCAATCAACTACTCACCAAAGCAACCACAAAAAAATCAAATCCGGTGCAACTTTCCTCCCCCTGCCCGCGTCTAATTTGAAAACGAAACTAAAACAACCATCATGAAACCGATCTCAAAAATATTGTTGGCCGCCATATTAGCAGCAGGAACCGCAGGTTACAGCACTGCCAAACCACTAAACCCTATTGTTAAACATGCCGATCAAACTACGCAAGACCGTCATCTATCCGGCTTTAGTGCCATTGACCTGGCTGGCTCATTTGATGTTTACTTTACACAGGGTTCAAACGAATCGGTAAAAGTTGAAGCCCCTTCAGATGTTATTGACAAGATCATTACCGAAGTTCAAGGCGGTGTATTGAAGATCTACAGTAAAAAAGGCACCAGCTGGGATAACTGGAGCTTTGGCCGTAGCCGTAAAATGATAGTTCACGTTGTGGCTAAAGATATGACCAGCATTAACGTTGCCGGCTCGGGCGATGTTTATTTTAAAGAAGGGATCACTACCAATTCTTTAAAACTAAAAGTAGTTGGCTCGGGTGATATGCTGGGCAAAGTGAATGCTAAAAACCTGGACAGCAGCATTTCGGGCTCTGGCGATATGAAACTTTCAGGCCGGGCCGATAATTCGAGAGTTAGTGTTGTAGGTTCAGGCGATTTTACTGCCCGCGACCTGATCACCGTTAATACCGAGGTACACATAGCCGGTTCTGGTGATGCCACCATCAACGCCAGCAATAAAATTGATGCCTCAGTAAGCGGCTCAGGCGATGTGCATTATACCGGCGGAGCTAAAAATATTTCAAGCTCAAAAGCCGGCAGCGGGGATATTGAGAGGATCTAAGAACCTCTGCAAAGGAAAAAAACCTGTTTAAAATATATAGAAGCGTCATTGCGGGGTACCTTGCAATGACGCTTTTTTTATAATCTGACGAAGCTGCTTTTAATCCGCTTCTTAGTATCTTTATTCAAAAGATATCCATCCACCATTCCTATCGCTTAACATGAAAAAGCTATTCTTCCTGCTGATCGCTGCCTGCTTTTGCGCTTGCAGTAATCCATCAAAACCAACTGCGGATACTACAGCTGAACCAACAAATGCACCTTACGAAATAAAAACCGGCGGCAGCAAAATGATCAAAGTTGCCGGGAAGTATAACGTATGGACGAAAAAAGTTGGCGATGGTAAAATAAAAGTATTGCTATTACATGGCGGCCCGGGTTTTTCGCATGATTATATGGAATGCTTTGAAGATTTCCTGCCGAAGGAAGGTATCGAGTTTTACTATTACGATCAGTTAGGCTGTGGCAATTCAGATGCCCCCGCTGATACATCTTTATGGAACATCCCCCGCTATGTTGAGGAAGTTGAAGAAGTGCGCAAAGGCCTGGGATTAGATAATTTTTACATCCTCGGCCATTCATGGGGCGGTATGCTGGCTATGGAATACCTGCATAAATATCAATCGCATGTTAAGGGTGCGGTATTATCAAACATGACAGCCGGGATAAAAGGCTATGTTACTTACGCGGCAGAGCTAAAAAAGAAATTTTTCACCCCGCGTGATATTGCCGTATTTGATTCGCTCGACAGGCTTAAACAATATGACTCGCCTCAATATAACGACTTATTGATGAACAAGCTGTACACCCAGGTAATTTGTCGGCTTCCTGTAGAAAGCTGGCCCGAACCGCTTTGGCGCGCCTTCAAAAAAGCAAACCATACCATCTACATACAAATGCAGGGCGTTGATGAATTTCACGTAACCGGCAATTTTAAAGGATGGGAGTTTTGGGATAAACTGAAGGGTATAAAAACACCGACCCTTGTTTTAGGTGGCATCCATGACGAAATGAACCCCGAAGACATGAAAAAGGAAGGTCATTTATTGCCCAACAGCCGTACTTACCTGTGCCCCAACGGCAGTCACATGAGCATGTATGATGATCAGCAAAATTACTTCACCAACCTCATTGCCTTTTTGAAGGATGTTGACGCGGGTACATTTACTGCAGATAAAAAATAGCACACCAATTATAACACAGCGTTTTATATTCCACCACTATTAAAACCGTAAATCATGAAAAAGTTATTTATCTGTATCATCGCCACGATGGTATTTACTGCGGTAAATACCTATGCGCAGTTAACGCCGCAGCCCAGTTCAACACAAAGTATTGTGCAGGATTTCGGCCTCGGAAAAATCAATCTGACTTACTCCCGTCCGGATGTAAAAGGCCGTAAAATATTTGGAGGCATGGAACCTTACGGAACCGTTTGGCGCACGGGCGCTAACTCTGCCACGGTAATTAAATTTACCGATGAGGTAAGCATGGAAGGCAACAAGGTTCCGGCGGGCGAGTACGGTCTGTTTAGTATTCCCGGCGAAAAAGAGTGGACGATCATCCTCAGTAAACAGCCTAAACAATGGGGAGCGTATATGTATAAGGAAGCCGATGATTTCCTGCGTTTCAAAGTAAAAACAGAACGTGTTGCCGCGCTTACCGAAACAATGACCCTTGCTTTTACCAATGTAACCACAACTACCTGCAATCTGCAGATGATGTGGGAGCATAGCGGTTTCGTAATCCACATGGCCACCGATATTGATGCTAAGGTTATGGCGCGGATCGATTCGGCCATGAAAACCGATAAAAAACCTTACTACGAAGCTTTGATCTACTATTATAACAACAATAAAGATATGGACAAAGCTTTAGCCTGGGCAACTGAGCTGGAAAAAGATAAAAACTTCCCTCCCTTTGTGCCTAAACTGTGGAAGGCACGCATCCTATTGAAAAAAGGTGATAAAGCCGCAGCTACAACCACAGCCCAGGAAGGCGTGAAAATGGCCACTGATATGAAAACGGAGGAATATGTACGTTTAAATAATGAGGTAATTGCGCAGGCGAAGAAGTAATGATTTAACCCCCTACCATCGTTAATAAAAAAACCTTGCCAGTGATATTGGCAAGGTTTTTTTGTGTACACATCTTAAAAAATGTCATTTCGATAGAGCAGGGGCGGGTTGAGTGGTAGAGCGAAAGAGAAACTATCTCTTGAGCGATAGCGAAAAATCTTATACATCAGGCTCTACAATTATACCTTCAAAAACAGGGCGTAGAAGATTTCTCCTCACCTCCAGCACACAAGGCCCACTCTTGGTTTGTCGAAATGACATTTTCTTTTTTTAAAATGTCCGCTCAAGAGGGGATTTATAAAGTTCTAAAACCTTGTATAAAAAGCCACCTGCGCTACATGGTTTATCACATAGGCATCAGCCTGTTTAATGTACTGGTTGAGGTAACCGGCTTCGGCATCAAATGATTTGCTGAAGCGATAGCCAACGGCTACATAAGCACGGTTTTGATCAAAAAAGTGTTTGTTTACTTTATTCTTGTTTTGCACGTTTACAAAAGCCTCGTTTTGCAGGGCGAGGAAAGTACCTTTTGTAAACACATCCGAATCGGGTTTCATCGGGATCACTGCACGGGCAAAATACCTGAAACGCTGGGCAAAATAACGATCATTCTTATTATCGGCAGTATTACCTAAAAAGCGCTGCTCCAATCTTAAGCGATGAGCCAGCTGTATGTGTTTGGTAAGCTTGTGCGTATAAGTGTACTGCTGCCAGATGCGGTGCTCCGGGCGAAAAGTTGTTTCGTTGCCGGCAGTACGGCCATAAGTGGCAATGTAGGCATAACCTAAAGCTCCCACCTTGTTCTTAGCAAAATAATAATTAGCCGAAGGGCGAAGCAGGATATGCTTAAGGTAGCTTACCTCATCATGTGAGCGTAATTGTCCATCAAACGAATAGCCCCAGTGATCGGATAGCTTTTGGCTATGAAATATAGCCGCCCAGCCCGAAAACTGATTGTCCTGTGCAAGCAGCCTTGCAGGTGCCGCAAGCAGTAGTACTGCAAAAATTAATAGTTGTTTTTTTAATTGCATGGATGATATATATGTGTGTTATAAAGGTTAACATTTATTGTGGCGCATTACATGAGCCTCTCATCTCGGCAGAAAGTTGCAGGATCTGCCGTGATAAGATACATTTACTAAGAGCTATTGGGCAACCATTCACCTGATCAAACCAATCAACCACTCACTAATCCTTAAACCTCACCAGCGTTTGGCGGCCCAGGTCAACCGTTACCCTGAAGGCCTCCTGGTTGCTGCTGTAGCCCGGTGTTTGGTGCAGGCTCAATATAAACTGCCCTTTTACACGCTTGTATAAAAACGGCGTATAAATAATATCAAGCCTGTTATAGGTTTTCTTTTCATAAAAAGCATCGCCATAAATAATGTGGCTGCCCTGGCCCTTGTAAAATTCATCAAACAAGGCAAAACGTTTCCAGCTTAAATAAGCATTAGCCACAAAGCCGGCCGGTTTGTGAAAACCGTCAACACCACGTACCCGCTCAAACGACATCATGCCGCCTGCCTCAATAGATAACGAATCTAAAATGGTTTTATGACTGAAGTCTAAACCTAATCTTACCTGTCCGCCGCCGTTATCCTGGATATGATCATCAGGCAACAGCACTTCGGCCCCTGCATCATGCTCCAGCAAAAAGTAATGGCTTACATAAAACGGACCAGTTAAACTTGGCCTGTATTTACCCGAAAAGCCGAACAGAAACTGCTCGCGGTCGGTAACAGTTTGGCGGCTTACCCAGTCAATCCAACCGGTTTCCGTAAAGTGAGCATTATGATATCGCGCCAGCAAACCCTCAACATTAGGGCGATAGTAACGCAAAGTATCGTTCAGCAAGGCCCGTGGATAATCATCCAGCAAACCTTCGCGGGGGAAGGCACCGGCGTTAAACAACCAGCTTTTGCCGGTAAAGCTATAATAAGCAACCGGGTTCACCTTTAAAAAGTAAGGTTTTGCACCAAACTCGTGAATACCGTTAGCACCCACAATAAAGTGGTTAAGGCTATCAATGTTAAGGCCAAGATCAAGTGTGGTACGCACGCCCGAATAGGTACGCGAGCGGGCTACAAAATCCTTGTACTCGCGGTTATCCATAAAACCCAAACCGTTAAAATGGATATCAAGGCTGCCTTGCGCGAGGGCAGCTGTAGTGGTTATGATCGAAAAAAGGACTAAAAGGTATATGCGTTTAAACATAGCTGATTTATTATTTTACTGTAATGTTAATGCTCTTGCTGTTACGGCCGCCAAAAAATGGTTCGGTACGAAGCGAAAAAATGAGTTGATAGCGCCCCGGCTGATCAGGCGCCGTTACGTTAAATTTAAAGTGGGTGCTTTCGCCCGGCTTCAGCACAATGTTATAAAAAGAGTCTTCTGCTTTTTGATTTGTTATCTGATCGGTCTTTTTAAAAAAAGCGGCTTCAAAAAATACGGGATGCTTTTGTCCCTTGTTACTAAAATTAATAGTGAAGGGATATGGATTTTTGACCGTCAGATCGAAATCTGTTTTTTGCCCCGGACTAACAGTTTTTTTATTTGAAGATAATTCAAATTCAACCCGTTGATAGGTACGTGTATCATCAACCCAGCCACCATACCAGTTACCGGCAAAGCCACTAATGGTATCAGTAGTAACATTCGGCACCCATATATCCAGTACATAATATGTCTTTTTATGCTGAAGGCTATCTTCTATCGGCCAGATATCGTACTGGGTACGGCGATAATGCTTTGAATCATAGGCAAGCCCATGGGTGGTGTTATTATAAAAATTGTATTTGGAAGGGTCCTGAAAACCTTCATAAAAGATCACATAATTATTCCCCGCTTTTTTTTGGATTTGATGGGCCCAGTCCTTAAAACCAAAAAAGCTTTTCATGGCATCTATCTTTAACAAAAAGGGCGGCCCCCAGATAATACAGATGCGCACAAGTACAATAAGGCTTACATTTATTATAGCTAAACGATTAAACCATGCAGGTTTGCCTGCAGGTTTGGCAAAACTAATGAGCACCAGCATGCTGAGCGGTACATAAGCAATAAGCGTCCAATGGAGCTGAACCTCGCCTTTAAAAGATGTAAGAAAAAAGAACAGCAAAATGCCCGCGCTGTTAACGAGTAAGGTCCTCGTAAACACATCCTGTATTTTGGTTGTAAACCCTTTGTAAAACAAGAACCAGCCTATCAGCGGTCCGGCCATTAACAATTGGCCCAAAGGGTACAAATAAGTATTATCCAATTGATAGTCATCGGCCGAGCGCTCATTAAGGTGATAACTTATTGAGGGATAATCATGGTTTACCTGCCAAATGATGTGAGGGGCATACAATGCAAGCGCCAGGATTACTATGCCGTAAAACGATCCGCGCTTTAGTAATTTAATGTTAGATGCAAGCGTGAAAACAACCAGCAAAATACCGTGATACTTACTGTACAGCAGGCAGGCAATCACAACACCTAATATAAGGGCAAGCTTTAGGCTATCCTTTTCGATATACTGCTGATAAAAATAAAGGAACAGCACGGTAAAGAACAGCAGCGGCGCATCAGGCGTAGTTGTGAAGCCATAAATGTGGAATACAAAGATGCCTGAAACCACCAGTATAAAATTAATGGCATCAACCTTATACCGTTTCAACATCATCCACATGAGGTATAACGATGCTGTAGTACTGATCACTGTAAAAAGCCTCACGCCAAATTCATTATGCATCAGACTATAGCCGGCTTTAATAAAAACGGCCACCATGGGAGGGTGATCATAATATCCCCAATCTAAAAACCGGGAATAAACCCAATAGTAAGCTTCATCGGCATGAATCTCGAGCGTAAATGCCTGTACCGCATTTAGCAAAGCCCACAACAGTAAAAAATAAATTATTGGCTTGTTATATTTTACCGGTGCGCTATTTAAAGAGATATCCTGCATTAAAATGGATGAGTAAATGAATGGGCAAAGGTATGATAAAAGATATAAGCCATAAAACGTTGACGGCGGCGATGTGATAATTTGACGAAATTATACCACAATCTTCATAATTTAGCATAGCTGTAAAGCCTTAACCCTTCCCATATAAAATGAAACAAGAATTTGAGGTTATCAAAAAACCACGCCTGATGCTGCTTAACGTTGTTAAAGACCTTAACCCCGAACAACTTAACCATATCCCTGCCGGCTTTAACAACAACCTGATCTGGAACCTGGCACACCTTATTTCGGGCCAGCAGGGAATTTGCTATACCCGGGCCGGCGTACCTGTTGTGGTTGATGACAAATACTATACCCCTTACCGCCCTGATACTAAACCACAAGGTTTTATTAATGCGGATGAAATAGCCGAGATTAAAGAGCTGCTTATTTCAACCATTGATAAGCTGGAAGAAGATTATCATGCAGGCATCTTTGCAAATTATCAACCGATGACAACCCGTTACGGCGTTACGCTGAGCAATATTGAAGAGGGCATCCGTTTTCTGCCATTTCATGAGGGTTTGCATGTGGGTTATACCATGGCTTTGAAAAGGGCGGTTTTGGAGGAGATGGGCAAACTTGTTTAGTACACTATTTTACTAAACGGAATCCCTATTGTTAAACCCACAGCGATTTTATTATAAGGCAGATGAGTATCTTTCAAAGAGTTATTCATGTCCTGAAGTAATAACTGTGCTTCAAAATTTATGGCAGGCACTCCTTTTTTATCTATTAAAACAATGGGGATCCCTATAATGGAGTTAAGCGCCCTGTAAGTCCCCCAGTTTTTTTCGATCCGGAAACTCACGCCCACATGCGATGTTGAAGGGATGTACACCAGCTTACCCGCTGCAGCAGGTGTTATAAAGTTTTTATATTGACCAATGTACCTGTCGCCTTTATTTATGGTAACCGTATTTGTTCCGTCCACGCCCTGTTGCCCTGTTACATCAGCGTTGAACAAAGAACCAATTTGTACCGAATTATTCACAAAGCCTTTTCCAGCAAAGGTTAAAAAGAACCTGCCCAATTTGGGGCTCTCCCAGAAGCGGGTATGACTTATAAATAATTCGAGGGGATAATTATAGCGTTTGTTAACCTGTGCATTAACATCAGTGCTCACCATAAATTTTTGCGGTATAACCGGAATGTAAACACCCAGGCTTGTCCAGTTATCAGTAACCAGGTCATAATTACCGGTATTAACCAATAGTGCCGATTGCTGCTCAGAAAACTGCTGCAGGTAATCGGCCCGCAGTGTGGTATAAAAGTTTTTACGGAGCTTGCTTTTTACTTCATCCAGATTTTGTCCGGGTACTTCATCCTGCTTTAAATTATTAAGTGATTGTTCAAATTCTTCAGCTTTTTTGCTGATGCTTTGGGTCATTGTGTTTACCATTACTGCCCGGGCTGCATCCATTTCTTTTTTGAAGTTGCCATTTGCTGCATAATGTATTGAAGGTTTCCCCATCCATGTTTTTTGAATAGTGAAACCAAGCTTATTATCAAAGTATTTGTTTGTAAGCTTAGCAGCATAGGCGTTAGCGATGTTTACCCGTGCACCCACTATTACAAATGATCGTACCCAATCGTCACTATCTATGGGCTGATGAAAATTGTGGTTAATACTGATCATCCCTTCTGCTGCATTGATATTAACATAGTTTTTATACAACGAAAGGTCTTCGTTTCCGGAGAGATAGGAGCTTACTTTATTGGACAGGAAAATATTCATGGCCTTGTTGGAGATCAGCATCCCCTGCCCATTACTGTTGGGCCAGTTGGTTACTTTGTTGTTTACCCCTTTAATTTCGGCAATGATCTGAGTTATGGTTTGGGCTTTTAACTCCACCATTACACAGCACAAAAACAGGCAACAGGTTACAGCCTTCCAACAACTTCGATATGTCAGGCCAGCCCCCATTGTTGTGTAATTTGATTGGTAAAGACTTTCTGGCAATCGGCATTGAGCAGGGTTTTTCGGGCGTTGATCCAACTTGTGGCTGCAGCACCATACATTCGTTGAATGCGCTGAGGGGTAACCTCATTGGCTTTGCCCCAATGAAAAGTAAAGGGGATATTTTCATGCTCCAACATGAGCCATACCTGGGTATAAAAGCTGTATGTATTGTCGGATAGTGGTGCATCCAGCTCCATAACACAGGTATGCTCAAAGCGGGTAAAGCCCAGTGTTGCTTTGGTTTGCTTAACATACCTGAACGAGAATACACCGGTGAAAGGCCCGATATCTTTGTTGATATTAATCATCAGGTCGGCTACTTTCGGCGAAAGTTCCGCAGGGAAGCCGATTGCGGCACTTAGTAATTTGCCCCGCAATGTGGTGTTACTGAAAATTTCGCCAAGGGTGCCAAAATGTGGATCATTGTTAAGTGTCATGCTGGCGTCCAGCACTTTGGTAACCACAAAAGGGATCAAAGCCGGCACGGCATCAGTAATGGTACCAATAAAACTGGCGGCATCATCCCCCGGCCCAATCCCTGCTGCATTATCAACCGGCGGCTGATAATCGGTACGGTAAGGCCGCTTGTAAATGGTAGTTACAAAAGCCCCCTTATCCAGATCATAAGGGTTGAGCAACACCGAAAAATGAAAAGGGCGTTCGTTACCATGAGGAAGGTTAGCGGTACTAAAATCCAATGTTTTCATTATGCTCTGCAGTTGTGCATCATAAGGCAGGCGTTGCACATAAGTTTCTAATAAAAACAACGGTTCGGTTTCCATTAGCACCCCATGTATAATACCAAAGCTGCCGAAACTTACCAGGGCTGCATTAAAGAGTTCATCATCCTGTACCAGTTGGGTTTGCAACAAGTCCATAAACCTTTGCGCTACTACGGGTGCCGATGCCCTTTCCAGCCAGATATGCCTGTCGGGACTTACAACAATATGTAAGCCCAACACAAAATCCTGGACTGCGCCAAAATCAAATGCCGAGCCGTGGGCACCCGTACCAATTGCCCCGGCTATAGTTTGTCCGTTACTCGCCCCCGAAGTTTTGAGCGACATTCCCTTGTTTTTCAGGAATTCGCC
The DNA here is from genome assembly GCF_042434235.1 of Mucilaginibacter angelicae. Classification (NCBI taxonomy): domain Bacteria; kingdom Pseudomonadati; phylum Bacteroidota; class Sphingobacteriia; order Sphingobacteriales; family Sphingobacteriaceae; genus Mucilaginibacter; species Mucilaginibacter angelicae. The sequence goes on from NZ_JBHLTS010000065.1 coordinate 29,814, forward strand.
AAGCTCCCAGATGCCATTGCCGCTTTGTGCAAAAAGCAGGTGCTCTTTGTCGCCGGTATAGGCTGGGTTTATAGCAGTGTCTGCTATCGTAAACCTGGTATTGAGCGGTTTGGTATCCAGCATTACGCCATCTTTAACGGTGGCTATTTTTGTCCATGACCAGCCTGCCCCTAACGACCGCAATGGCGTATCAGTTTCAATCGCTTCTTTGATGAGATTTTGCAGCCCTTTGGTGGCGTCATTGTAGCTATCAAGCGCATCAAGACTGGCTTCGTTGCCCAACTCATACAGGTCTTTAATTTGCTCTGTAAAAGTTTCGTGTCGGTTTTCCCAGCTGCTAACCCCTGTTTTAATAACTTTCATAGCCGCTTATTTTATTACGCCGTCTTTAGCACAAGGTTTACCGCATTTCCACTCTACCCTTGCTGGGCTCCAGATCCCCAGGGTGATCACGGTAAGGAGCGAATAACCGAAATTATTCTTCACCGTAACTTCGGCCATGCCATTGGAACCAAGGGAATCACATATAGGGGTAACTATTCTCTTAGGACTTTGGATAGCCCCCCAGAAAAAGAAATTGACATTTTGATGCGACACCTCCGAGCCGGCCTGCGCTTTAGTTTCTACCCGGGCCGTGTAGCAGCTGCTTAATATTACCGAAAGCAACAGGATGGGTAACAATTTTCGATAGAAACGGAAAGACCGGTTCAGGTATGATGGCGTCATAATGCAAGTATTTAGGAATTTACGGAAATACAATAAAGTAAATCCAAATACTTGATTTTCAGATAAGTAAAAACCCGTTTATTGAATACGTATTTTTACGCCATTTTTAAAATGAATAGATGAATTGCGATTTTATCGAATCGATTTGTACTCACCTAAATGCTTTGGCTTTGTATAAACTATTTGCCAAAGGTGATTTTTCCGCGATCTGAACGATGCTGCACTTGCGCTGAGGTAATAGCGCCACATACGGTGAAAAGTTTCGTCGTATTGCTCATCGGTACGCTGATCCCAGGTTTGCTCAAAATTTTTGAGCCATTCCATACAGGTACGGTCATATTGCACACCAAAGTTATGCCAGTCTTCCAAAATGAATAATCCCTGCGAAGCCGTAGTAAGCTGAGCCGCCGATGGCAGCATCCCATTCGGAAAAATATATTTATCTATCCAGGGATCAGTGATTTTTGTTGAGTAGTTACCGCCGATAGTATGCAGCAAAAAGATGCCATCGTCCTTCAGGTTACGATTAACAACCTCCATTAAGGTGCGGTAATTGCGATAGCCAATGTGCTCGGTCATGGCCACGCATGCTACCCTGTCAAATTCATCATGCAGTTCACGGTAATCATGCACCCTTATTTCCACAGGCAGGCCTTTACATTTTTCACGGGCATAAGCTGCCTGTTCTTCCGAAATGGTTACCCCCACTACAGATACCCCATATCGCTCAGCCGCAAATTGCGAAAGGCCGCCCCAGCCACAACCCAGGTCAAGCATTTTCATGCCAGGCTCCAATTTTAACTTACGGCATACCATATCAAGCTTTGCTTCCTGTGCTTCATCTAAAGTTTCGGCATTATCCCAATAGGCGCACGAGTATTGCATGTATTTATCAAGCACCAGCTCATAATGGTCGTTACCTATATCATAGTGCCTGCGCACTACCTCCTTTGAACGGGCTTTGGTTTGCTGGTTCAGATATTTGGCTTTTAAATAATATTTTAATGTATTGAAATCGCGGGGCAACATTTTATCAACCCGGTAATACTGTACACGGAAAAAGAACTCGTCCAAGGCCTCACAATCCCACCAGCCTTCCATATATGCTTCGCCAAAACCCAATGATCCACCGCCAAGCAAACGGTCATACAATTTTGGATTATGAACCTGCGGATCCCATGGATTGTTACCATTCATAGTGATGCCACCGGCCTTAAACATATTTTCAACAAGCTGTTTGGACGAACCCATATTTTTTATAGAGATGATTTTGCCGATAAATATACACTACTGCCGCGAGTTTAGCGATATCGGAACAACATCTACCGCGGGTTTAGCGCAGCGTAACCCGTGGGAAGCATAGGTTAAGTTTTTAACTTAACCTCCACAAAAAGCTAATACATCAATTCAATATTTATCAAACCTTCAATACCCGCGTGGTCCCTCGCACTACTATAAAGAAAATCTTCCGGCCTATCCACCCAACCGGCTGTAACCGGATTATTATGCAAATAATCAAGCTTCTGATCTACCATCTTATCACCAAACAATTCGATAGGATGACTCCCTTGTTGCCAAAATTGATAATGTTCATTAGCTGGATTCTTCCGCCCCTCCCGTTCAAAAAACCAAAGCAGCCAGGCACGCCTGCTTTCCTGTCCATTTTCGGCTATAGTTTTTATTATTGTTCTTGATGTATGTTTTTTGAGATCTCTTAAAATGTCCTGCATGGGCTTATCTTTTGTGCCGATGATCAAATGAACGTGATTACTCATGATTACCCAGGCATATAACTTTAGCCCTTTGTTTTTAATGCAGTATTTAAGGCTTTCTATAATGATATCTTTATATTCAACTCTTGTGAAAACATCTATCCAGTTTACAACCGTGAAGGTTACGAAATAGGGAAACCCCTGATTGTGGAATTTGTAGTTGCGGCTCATGCGGTTTAGGTTTGTTTTTGATATTTAAGTTAGAAACTTAAATGATGCTACACCACGGGTTACGCTGCGCTAAACCCGCGGCAGATTACTTTTATATGCAAAAAAGCTTTCCAATTGGAAAGCTCTTTTGCAATGTTTATTTAAATCACTATAAATTTTATCAGTCGGCCGGCCTACACTTCTTCCATGCTTTCGCCGGTTACGGTTTCGCGGATCTTGTTTTCCAGTTCTTCCTGTAGTTCCGGGTTATCAAGGATCAATTGTTTAACAGCATCACGGCCCTGGCCCAAACGGGTTTCGCCATAGCTAAACCATGAACCTGCTTTTTTGATGATGTTATATTCAACACCAAGGTCAATGATTTCACCTGCTTTTGAAATGCCTTCGCCAAACATGATGTCAAACTCAGCTATACGGAACGGAGGGGCAACCTTATTTTTAACAATCTTAACTTTTACACGGTTACCAGAAACTTCGTCGGTGTCTTTAATTTGTGAGATGCGGCGTACATCCAAACGTACCGAAGCGTAGAACTTCAACGCGTTACCACCTGTTGTAGTCTCAGGGTTACCAAACATAACACCGATCTTATCGCGCAACTGATTAATGAAGATACAGCAGCATCCTGTTTTGCTGATGGTACCGGTTAGCTTACGTAATGCCTGCGACATTAAACGTGCATGCAAGCCCATTTTTGAATCGCCCATTTCACCTTCAATCTCAGCTTTTGGCACTAACGCGGCAACAGAGTCAATAACTAAAATATCAATAGCGCCCGAACGGATCAGGTTATCGGCAATTTCCAGTGCCTGCTCACCGTTATCCGGCTGAGAGATCAGCAGGTTTTCAACATCAACACCTAATTTTTTGGCGTAGAAACGGTCGAAAGCGTGCTCAGCATCAATAAAAGCTGCAATGCCCCCTTTCTTTTGCGATTCGGCAATAGCATGGATAGCCAAAGTTGTTTTACCTGACGATTCAGGGCCATAGATCTCAATGATCCTTCCTTTAGGCAAACCGTTAACGCCCAAAGCAATATCCAGGCCCAGTGAGCCGGTTGATATAACTTCAGTTTGTTCAATAACGGAGTCACCCAGTTTCATGATGGTACCTTTACCGTATGATTTTTCCAGCTTATCTAATGTAAGCTGTAATGCCTTCAATTTATCAGCGCTATTTTTATCTATGTTAGCCATCGTATTATTTTCTTCAACAAATATAATTACATTTTTTACAATTACTAATTTTTTTAGTAATTTATTATTTCTCCCCACGTCATTGCGAGGTACGAAGCAATCCCCGACTATACAGAGAAGCCTGCATAGCTACCCTGCTAATTGGGGATTGCTTCGTACCTCGCAATGACGCTTTGAGATTTAATGAGGAAAGTTAACCACCATTAGTTTAGCAATCAAATCTCTTTCTCCACACTCCTCTTCTTCAACTCCTTACTTATTGTGTTAAGCGCCTTTTTCTTTTTTGCCTCTTTAGCTTTCTTAACCCTGGCGGTTTCGGCCCTTTGCAATGCGGCTTCCGTATTGTTGCGCTCATAATACCGGCAAAACCAGGTTAGCGGACAAACATCACACTTAGGGCTTCTCGCCAGGCAAATATACCGGCCATGCAATATAAGCCAATGGTGCGCTACACCTATATATTCTTTAGGGATATTTTGAACCAGTTGTTTTTCAACCGCCAGCGGGGTGCGGGCATTATTGGTTAAACCAATGCGGTTAGCTACCCTGAATACATGCGTATCAACAGCCATCGCCGGTTCTTCAAAAATCACCGAAGCAATTACATTGGCTGTTTTACGGCCAACGCCCGGTAACTTTTGCAGGTTTTCAATCCCGGCAGGCACTTCGCCGTTAAAAACATCGATGAGCATTTTACCCATGCCTACCAAATGTTTGGCTTTATTATTAGGATAACTTACGGAACGGATATAGGAAAAAACCTCGTCGGATGTTGAGTCAGCAAGATCCTGAGCTGTAGGGAAACGTTCAAACAACGCCGGTGTTACCTGGTTAATACGCTTATCTGTACACTGTGCCGAAAGAATGACGGCTACCAATAACTGAAATGGGTTGCTATAATGCAGCTCTGTAACCGGGTTAGGCTGGTTTTTAGAAAAATAATCAACAAAATGGCGGTAGCGTTCGGCTTTCAACATTAGTTCAATGGTTCATTTGTTCATTAGTTTATTGGTACCTGCTGCTTAATGAATAAGACAATGCAGTACATATAAACCAAGCTCCAAAATTATCAAACTTTTCACCAATGAACAAATGAACCATTGAACTACTGAACCACCTAAAAATAGAAAGGTTCATAAATCACTCATTGGGTTTTGGTTTTCCGATTCGCATCGGGAACCTCTTCAACAATCATGATCTATGAACCAGTGGGGAATCAGCAATGCGTACTAACGTAAGCTCTTCGAATAATCCAGGATCTGGTGTATAGTTTGCACTTTGGGTTTCCTGATCAGCAGGTCCAAATCGGCACGAATTGAATTGTAAAAAATCACTTCGTCGGCATCCAGATTTTCTTGTACATCCCTGTTCATTTCAGCTTCGTTAGCTAATGCATTCAACGTTTTTGTAAAGGTTTCATCCATAAGCTTTTTTTACTATAATTTTTATACGATTTATAACGGTGGCTTAAAGATAATATTTTGTTAAATGAAAATTAAATGAAATTTTTTATTTCAGGAATTAAAGCCAAAAAGGCCATAATTACCTTACTACAACAGTAAGCAACTTTATATCAGAGACTAATGAAAGCACATCAAAATTTTATGCAAAAAATAAGGTTAGAATATTATTGTTCAATTTAACCTAAACAATAATATCCTAACCTCTTATCTCCGACCGGCAGCCTCTAATTTTTAAGGCTAAGCTCCTTGCTCTGCATCATTTTGCGGAGGTTATTAAGAGCATAGCGCATACGGCCGAGCGCGGTATTGATACTTACATCGGTAATATCAGCAATCTCTTTAAAGCTCATATCGCCAAAGTGGCGCATAATAAGCACTTCCTTTTGTTCGGACGGAAGCAGCTGGATCAGCGCTTTAAGATCTTTATGGGTTTGATCCCTCACCATTTTATCCTCGGTACTTTCATCGTAATTACCAAGCACTTCAAAAATGTCAAAATCATCGCCATTGCTGATCATTGGCGCTCGTTTTTCACGGCGAAAATGGTCAATCACCAAATTATGTGCAATTCGGGTTACCCAGGGCAAAAATTTTCCTTCTTCGTTGTATTTACCTGCTTTAAGGGTATTGATCACCTTTATAAACGCATCCTGAAAAATATCTTCAGCAAGGTATTCGTCTTTTACCAACAGGTAAATAGAAGTGTATATTTTTGATTGGTAACGCCTTATCAATTCTACTAAACCGGCTTCGTCGCCAGCTACGTATAGATGGATTAGATCCTGATCACTCTTCAATTGAAAATCCATAGAAAGTACTACTTAAACTTAATTTTTAGTTAAAACCTTTTAAAGTAAAGTGTCTTCTATAGCTTGCTCCTTAGGGGTTAAAGATTTGTTTCCCCAAATAAAATAAATTATTGATAAAAAAACAAATAAAATTTTTTTTTTGAAGCCCTACTTTACTATTAATCGGTCAAACCCATTGTAAAACCATCATTTATTTGGCACACCCCCTTTAGACTGACTTTTAATACCGAAGGTTTAATCATTCACCAAAATAAATTTTTTAAAAAGAAGTTGTTAAAACAACATTAAACTTTCAAAAGTCAGCAAACTGTAAACTCCAATAATTCACGTAGTTTAATCCAATAAACAATTAAAACTCATTTGGATTCTGCTAAATATTTTAGGATTTTTGCATTCGCAAAAAGTTAATGGTTAATAGATCATGGTTCATGGTAAACTATTTGCTGTAAAGCCTTACCAAACAAGCTATGATCCATGAACCATCACCTATGAACTAATTCAGAAGAATGAGTAAAGAAGCAGAAAAAGATCCGCAAAAACATATTATCATAAAAGGCGCAAGGGTGCACAACCTCAAAAACCTTGACGTGGCTATCCCCAAAAACAAACTGGTGGTGGTTACAGGCATGTCGGGTTCGGGCAAATCATCGCTCGCTTTCGATACCTTGTATGCCGAAGGTCAGCGCCGTTATGTGGAAAGCCTTTCATCATACGCCCGCCAGTTTTTAGGCCGTATGAACAAGCCTGATGTTGACTATATTAAAGGCATTGCACCCGCTATAGCTATTGAGCAAAAGGTAATTACCTCAAACCCACGTTCAACTGTTGGTACATCAACCGAGATCTATGATTACCTGAAGCTGCTTTTTTCGCGCATTGGCAAAACCATATCACCTGTATCAGGCAACATCGTGAAGAAAGATTCGGTTACCGATGTGGTAAACTTTGTGCTTTCGCTGCCTAATGAAACCCAGATAACCATTCTTGCGCCGCTGCACCCGCATAATAACCGCAGCCTTAAAGAGGAGCTTGCCGTATTGATGCAAAAAGGTTTTGTACGTGTTGAATACAATGGCAAGCTTTCGCGGATAGAATCATTGTTGGAAGACGAAGCGGTAGAGAATGTCACCATGATGGCCGCCGAGCCTGTGGTTGAGATCAAGAAAACGAAAAGTAAAAAGGTAGAAGCAGAGCTTAAAGAGCCGGAAGCCCCAACGGTGATACGTATCGTTGTTGACCGCGTTACCAAAAACGAAGAAGATGAAACCATTAGCCGTTTAGGCGATTCGATCCAGACCGCTTTTTTTGAAGGCAAGGGCGATTGCTTTGTCCGCTTTCAGGAGCCGGACGGCGATACTGAACATGAACGCTTTTTCTGCGATCGTTTTGAGTTAGACGGGCTTAAGTTTGAGGAGCCTACTCCAAATTTCTTTAGCTTTAATAACCCTTATGGCGCCTGCAAAAAGTGCGAGGGTTATGGCAAGGTGATCGGCATTGATGAAGATTTAGTTATCCCCGATAAAAGCAAATCCATTTATGAAGGGGCTATTGCCCCTTGGCGCGGTGAAAAAATGCGCGAATGGAACGATGCGCTGGTAAGGCATGCGTTAAAATTCGACTTCCCCATCCATCGCCAATACAACCAGCTAACCGAAAAAGAGCAGCGCCTGCTCTGGACTGGCAATAAGTTTTTCCGCGGCCTTGATGAGTTTTTCAAGGAAATGGAAGAGCAAACCTATAAGATCCAGTACCGTGTTTTGCTATCGCGGTACAGGGGTAAAACTACTTGTCCTGAGTGTAAAGGCAGCCGTTTACGGATGGATGCTTCCTACGTAAAGATCAGCGAAAAGTCGATCACCGATGTAGTGCTGATGCCACTGGATAAGGCATTTGAATTTTTCAAATCACTCGAACTAAGTGAAACAGATGCAAAAATCGGCAAACGCCTGTTGATGGAAATAACCAACCGCCTCAACTTTTTAAATGATGTTGGCTTAAGCTATTTAACGCTTAATCGTTTATCAAACACATTATCAGGCGGCGAGTCGCAGCGTATCAACCTGGCCACCTCATTGGGCAGCAGTCTTGTGGGTTCGGTTTATGTATTGGACGAGCCGAGTATCGGTTTACATCCGCGTGATACCCAAAGACTGATCAGCGTGTTAAAATCTCTCCGGGATGTGGGCAATACCGTATTGGTTGTTGAGCATGAGGAAGAGATTATGAAAGCGGCCGACTACATTATAGATATCGGCCCGGAAGCCGGCACCCATGGCGGTGAGCTGATCTTCACCGGTACTTATGATGAAATTATAAAAGACGAGAAAAGCCTCACCGGAAAATACCTGAGCGGCCGGGAAGAAATAGTCATCCCTGCAAGCCGTCGCAAATGGCACGATTTTATTGAGATAAAAGGCGCACGCGAAAACAACCTGAAACACGTAAATGCCAAATTCCCTTTAGGAGTACTTACCGTTGTAACCGGCGTATCCGGCTCGGGCAAAACCAGTTTGGTAAAACGCATTCTTGCTCCCGCTGTTCAAAAAGCGTTGGGCAATTATTCGGGTGAGCAAACGGGCTCATATGATGCCATTGATGGTGATTATGGCAAAATTGAACAGGTTGAAATGGTTGACCAAAATCCGATCGGCCGTTCATCACGCTCAAACCCGGTTACTTATGTCAAAGCCTGGGACGAGATAAGAAACCTTTACGCCGCCCAGCCTGCTTCAAAAGCGGCCGGGTTAAAACCTTCTGCGTTTTCATTTAATGTTGAGGGCGGTCGTTGTGATGTTTGCCAGGGTGAAGGTGAAGTTAAGATAGAAATGCAGTTCATGGCTGATATCTTTCTCACCTGCGAAACCTGCGGGGGGCACCGTTTTAAGCAGCACATTCTTGATATCCAGTACAAGGAAAAAAATGTATCAGATATCCTGAATATGACCATTGATGAGGCCGTTGAGTTTTTTGCTAAAGAGCCTAAGATCATCGCCAAAATAAAACCACTGGTTGATGTTGGTTTGGGATATGTGCATTTAGGCCAATCGTCAAATACTTTATCAGGCGGCGAAGCGCAGCGTATCAAACTGGCATCGTTCCTGGTAAAAGGGAACAACACCAGTAAAACCTTATTTATTTTTGACGAACCTACTACAGGCCTCCATTTTGCCGATATTAAAAAGCTGCTGAAATCATTTGATGCCCTGCTTGATCATGGCAATACCATCATTGTTATTGAACACAATATGGATGTGATCAAATGCGCCGACTGGGTTATCGACATAGGCCCTGAAGGCGGCGACCGTGGCGGTAAGGTAGTATTTGAAGGTGTACCCGAAGACCTTTTAAAACAAAAAGACAGCTATACCGGCCAGTTTTTAAAAGACAGATTTTAATTAAAGTGCCCGCTTTATGGCGGGCACTTTAAAATTTACGTCATAAACGTATCTCTTCTTAGACTTCCAGAGCGAAGGCCTGGAACAAATCCGCAATTTCCTGCGCAACTCTTTGAATATCAACATTTGATATTCCCGAGCCGAATATTTATCTTTATCCCCGCTCTTCTACACCTTTTAATCTGAAACGTTCGTTTACAGCAATTAATTTTATTACTAAAACCTAAATTTTACGTCTATGCCAGGTACAAAAGAATTTTATGACACCATTCGTGGCTCTGTATTTAAAGGCCACATTTTACAAAGCCAGATTGATGGTATTGAAATCATCTTAAAAGCCGCAGCTGATGCCGGCATTACCGACCAGCGCAAGGTAGCCTACATGCTGGGTACCGTTTACCATGAATGCGCAGGCACCATGCAGCCGGTAAATGAATTCGGCAAGGGCAAAGGCCATCCCTACGGTGAAAAATTTAAAATGGGCGCCGGCCCTGGCCACCGGGTACCTTATACCACGCCCGATCAATTGTATTATGGCCGGGGCTTTGTGCAATTAACATGGTACGAAAACTATGAAGCTATTGGCAAGCATTTAAATGTCGACCTGCTCAATCATCCTGAGCTGGCCTTACAACCCGATATAGCAGCAAAAATAATGATTGATGGCATGACCAAAGGGATGTTCACCGGCGTTGGTTTGGGCAAATATTTTGATGACAAGCATGCTGACTGGCTCAATGCCCGCCGTATCATTAACGGAAATGATCAGGATGCTTTAATAGCTGGATACGCCAAGCATTTTTATAAGGGATTGACGGGTATTGATGCATAGTAAAACAATGTTCATACCCAACCGCTATTCGAGGTCGCTGGCCTCGAATAGCTTAGCAATAGCGTTTACATGTAAAAACTTATAAGTATTTTCGCATTGAAGGAACAATGGAAATACTTAACCTGATAGAAAAATACAATGATCTTGGTATAGCCGATGTGACTGATCATGATCGGTTTAACCTGATTTCTATTGACCATCACTCCACCCGCATCGAAGGTTCTACATTAACAGAGGTGGAAGCTCAGGTGTTAATTAATGAAGGCCGTACCCCCAACGGCAAACCATTGGAAGAAAGCCTGATGGTAACAGATCATCATGCAGCCCTTCTTTTTACTATCGAACGTGCAAAGGCAAAAAAAGCATTGTCAGCATCTCTTTTGCAGGAGATTAATGCCCTAATTATGAAAAATACCGGCAAGGTGTACAATACCATGCTTGGCACTGTAGATTCCCGAACCGGAGCCTTTAGAAAAGGCAACGTCACTGCAGGAATTTCATATTTTCCCAATTTTGATAAAGTTGAACACTTAACCAATGAGCTGGTAAAAAAGCTTAATGAGGCTATCAGTTCCCCTTTAGCCGTAGCTGATCAACTCAATCTTTCCTTTGATGCCCATTTCAATCTTGTCAGCATACATCCGTATTATGATGGCAACGGCCGGACTTCCCGGTTGTTAATGAATTATATCCAGGCTTATTATAATCTTCCTTTAGCAATTGTGCGTAGTGAAAATAAAGCTGCTTATATCCAGGCCTTAATCGACACCCGTCAACAGGAAAATATTGAAATATTTCGTGAGTTTATGATTAATGAATACCGCGATCTTCTTCAAAAAGAAATTGAAAAATTTGAGGAGATGAAAAAGCCATCAAAAGGGCACGGTTTCACTTTTCTTTTTTAATTAACTGTCGCCAGTAATCCATCATACCTAAGTAATAATCACCTATTCATTCATTCTACTAACGCGATATTTAATATATTAGCCTAAATGAATAAGCTGATCACTTACCTTTTTTTACTATTCTCCATTCAGCTTTGTGCCTGCCATACCGATACTTCTTCCAACCAGCATAAATCCGTCTTTAATATCAATCTTGAGGAAGGCCTTACTTCGCTCGACCCTGCTTTTTGCCGTAACCACTATACCATTTGGATGGACAACCAGCTTTACAATGGCCTGGTGCAGATCAATGATAGCTTAAAAACTATTCCCTGCATCGCCAAAAGCTGGGAAACATCAGCAGATGGATTGCTTTATACTTTCCATCTGCGCAATGATGTTTACTTTCATGATGATCCTCATTTTGCAAATGGCAAAGGCCGTAAAGCTGTTGCATCTGATTTCGCTTATAGTTTCGGTCGGCTGATCGACCCTAAGGTAGCTTCATCCGGCTCATGGATCTTTAGCGATAAAGTAAAAGATAAAAGCGCTTTCATCGCGCCCAATGACAGTACATTCCAGATCAAACTTAAACAGCCTTTTGCGCCTTTTTTAAGTTTACTAACAGCACAGTATTGCTCCGTTGTCCCCAAAGAAGTAGTTGAATTTTATGGCAAGGATTTTCGGAGCCACCCGGTAGGTACCGGCCCTTTCCGCTTTAAATACTGGAAAGAGGGCGAAGTGCTGGTATTTTTAAAAAATGAGCACTATTGGGAAAAAGATGAAAAAGGCAAGCGTCTCCCCTATCTTGATGCTATCCGCTCCACCTTTATTGCCGATAAGCAAACCTCCTTTTTGGAGTTTGTAAAAAAGAATATTGATTTTTTGAACGATATCGACGGTAGCTATCGCGATGATATCCTCACCAAAGCTGGCAAGGTAACGCAAAAATATAAAGGCAAGTTCATTCTCAATACTGCACCCTACTTAAACACTATTTACCTGGGCATGCTGGTTGATACCACTTTACCCATCGTAAAAAAATCGCCATTAAAACTATTAAAGATCAGGCAGGCCATCAATTACGCTATCGACCGCGAAAAAATGATCAAATACCTGCGCAACAGCATGGGCACACCAGGCTATGAAGGTTTTGTACCCGAGGGAATGCCCGGCTTTAGCGGCACCGGTGTAAAAGGCTACATTTATGACCCGGAAAAAGCCCGCTGCCTGCTTCGCGATGCCGGTTACCCCAACGGCAAAAACATGCCCGAAATTACACTGGCTACAACTATTGGCTACCGCAGCCTGATTGAATACGTGCAGGGACAACTGGAACGCATCGGCATTAAAACCAATGTGGAGATAACACAGGGAGCCAGCCTGCGTGAGCTGATCTCCAAAAACGGCATCAACTTTTTTTACGGCACATGGATAGCCGATTATCCCGATGCCGAAAATTATCTTTCGGTATTTTACTCAAAAAACAAGATCCCCTTTGGGCCAAACTATACCGGTTTCAACAATAAAAAGTTCGATGCGCTTTTTGAGCAGACCTACCAGGTAAAAAACGATGAAGCCCGTTACGCTATCTATCGCCAAATGGATAACCTGATGATGGGGCAGTCGCCGGTTGTGGTGTTATACTATGATAAACTGGTGAACCTGTATCAAAACAATATCAGCGGCTACAGCCTCAACGGGCAGAATTTACTGGTGTTGAAGAGGGTGGTGAAGTTATAGAGATTAGAGGTTAGTGATTGGAGGTTAAGTTACCTCTCTTATACCAACCACCTCAACCGCCACTCGGCTGGAGCCGGGCGGCGGCGGTACACTTTTTTAAAGTCTCCCTTTTAGGGGAGATTTAGAGGGGCTGACTATAAAAGATCAAACCCAATATCTTTCCTGAAATACATACCATCATAATAAATCCGGCTGGCATCGGCAGTAGCTTGTTGTAAAGCGCTGAACATATCATCCTGTACGGTAGTAATAGCCAGCACGCGGCCGCCGGTAGTTATTATATCGTCGCCATCCATTGAAGTACCAGCGTGGAAAACTATCGAATCGCGAACATTTTCGGTACCGGTGATCACTTTATTTTTCAGGTACTCACCGGGATAACCGCCTGCCACCATCACTACGGTAGCAGCTGTTTTAGGGCTGATGATGATTTCTTTTTCGTTCAGGTTTCCTTCGGCAACGCCTAACAACAGGTCAACAAAGTCCGAATCTATGCGGCGCATTACACTTTCTGTTTCCGGATCGCCCATGCGGCAGTTGTATTCAATAACCCATGGTTCGCCGTTACTGTTCATCAGGCCAATAAAAATAAAGCCTTTATAAGGGATGCCATCTTTTTTCAAACCTTCAACAGTAGGGATGATCACGCGCTCCTCTACCTTTTTCATATAAGCAACATCAGCAAACGGAACGGGGGAGATAGAACCCATGCCACCTGTATTCAACCCTGTATCGCCTTCGCCTATGCGTTTATAGTCTTTAGCTTCTGGTAAGATCTTATAACTGTTACCATCGGTCATCACAAATACCGATAGTTCAATACCTGTTAAAAACTGCTCAACAACCACACGTGAGCTTGCTTCACCAAATTTGGCATCGGCCAGCATGGCGGTAAGTTCGGTCTGTGCTTCCTCTAAAGTAAGGCAAATCAGTACGCCTTTGCCGGCTGCAAGTCCGTCGGCTTTAAGCACTACCGGTAAACCGGCAGTAGCTAAATAAGTCAGGCCATCCTGTAAAGTATCTTTAGTAAAAGTTTTGTAGGCAGCGGTGGGGATATTATGTTTCTCCATAAATTGCTTGGAGAAATCTTTACTGCCTTCCAGCTGTGCGCCTTCCTGCTGCGGACCAACAACCGGGATATTTTTCAATTGTTCATCGGCCAGGAAAAAGTCGTGAACACCTTTTACCAGCGGCTCTTCGGGGCCAACCAGTACCAGGTTAATACCTTCACTTAAAACAAGCGCTTTGATCCCCTCAAAATCGGTAACCTTAATATTTACGTTAGTACCATACTGTTTGGTGCCGGCATTTCCGGGAGCAATAAAAAGTTTTTCGCATTTAGGGCTTTGAGCTACTTTCCAGGCGAAGGCACTTTCCCTTCCGCCCGAACCAAGGATCAGGATATTCATGCGGCAAAGATAGTTTTTTTAATAAGCCTTTAATACTATATATGAGGCTACTTGTGTTATAAGTAGTAAATTTACCACATGGCCCGTAGACTCGAAAAGTTTGAAAAGCTCCCGGTATATCAAAAATCGCAGGAACTGTTTGACCTGGCAGATGTAATTGCCGAATCATTAAAGGAAGACACCATGAAGGAGCATCTTGCTGTGCAAATGTGCAGTAATGCCGCCCTCATCCAGGCAAAAATTGCCGGTGCTGAAGGTGGCAGCCTTTATTCCTTAAGGATGCAAAATGCTGTACTCATTAAAATGGCCGTGCAGGACATGTTCAATGCAGTATCCTTTGCCTCAATGGTAAAAATTAACCAGGAAGACTATGTAAACCTGATGCGCGACAAGATAGAAGAGTTTCGCCTGGTTTTTGTGGAGTGGATCAGGGGCTTTGATAAAACATATGACATCCCCGATAACTGGGCCATCCGCTTTGATACAAGTACGCCCGAGCAGGAAAAACTGGAAGAGCTGATGTTTGATGAAGACCGCTTTTTCGGCGAATTTAATGAAGATGACGAGGACATGGGCAACTTTGATGATTTTGACGATGAAGACGATGAAAAAGGTGATGAACCTAAAAACTAACGAACGCCATCAACCATGTCATTGCAAGCACAGCGTGGCAACCGCCCGTAAGCATAGCCGCCCTGTATAGCATGCGATTGCTTCGTCGTTCCCCCTCTCAATGACATTCAACTACATACCCAACTCAATAAACACAACAACAAATACAAACACCACAATGTCAATCTTACACCCCGCACAACGCTTTAAGCCTTTGTCCTTTCGCCATTCGGCGCAAAACCTTACATTTGCCTGTCAATTTGGCTCTATCGGTCGCTATGGCGCAATTGTTGAACCGGGTTGTATCATAATAAAATAATATGTTAGATTTTATCAGTAAGCTTTTCGGAAGCAAATCAGAACGGGATGTAAAAAGTATACAGCCTATAGTTGAGAAAATTAAGGCTGAATATGCAAAGCTTGGCTCCCTGAGTAATGATGAGCTTAGGGCTAAGACCATATATTTTAAAGAAACCATTGCCGAAGGCCTTTCAGGCATCGACACAGAGATACAAGCCATTAAAGATCGTACAGAAAACGAGCTTGATATGGATGTAGCTGAAAAAGTTGAGCTTTATACTCAGCTTGATAAGCTTGAAAAAGACCGCAACAAAGAGCTTGAAGATATATTGATGAATATATTGCCGGAGGCATTTGCTGTAGTTAAAGAAACCGCAAGCCGCCTGTCTGCCAATAAATCAATAGAAGTTACTGCTACTGAGTTTGACCGTGAGCTTGCAGCCCGCAAACCAAACGTTACTATTAAAGGCGATAAAGCTTTTCATAGCAGCACATGGATTGCCGCCGGTAATGAAGTTACCTGGAATATGGTTCACTATGATGTACAGCTGATTGGCGGTACAGTACTGCACCAGGGCAAAATATCAGAAATGGCAACGGGTGAAGGTAAAACACTGGTAGCCACGCTGCCTGCGTACCTTAACGCATTAGCCGGACAAGGTGTTCATATTGTTACCGTGAATGATTACCTGGCCCGCAGGGATAGCGAGTGGATGGGTCCGTTGTATGAGTTTCATGGTTTATCGGTTGATTGTATCGACAAACATGAACCAAATTCAGAACAGCGCCGTGCCGCTTATTTAGCCGATATTACTTTTGGTACCAATAACGAATTCGGTTTTGATTACCTGCGTGACAATATGACACGTAGCCCCGAAGAGTTGGTACAACGCAAATTACATTATGCCATGGTGGATGAGGTTGACTCCGTTTTAATTGACGATGCCCGTACACCTTTAATTATATCAGGCCCTATCCCACGCGGCGATGAGCATGAGTTTTATGAGCTGAAGCCACGCATTGAGCGTTTGGTTAACGCGCAAAAAAACTATGTTAACGGTGTATTGAACGAAGCCAAAAAAGCGATCAACGATGGTAATACCGATGTTGACGGTGGTGGCCTGGCTTTATTACGTGCTTTCCGTGGTTTGCCAAAAAGCAAAGCACTCATCAAGTTCCTGAGCGAAGGCGGTAACCGTACCGTATTGCAAAAAGTAGAAAACCACTACATGCAGGACCAGGGCAAGGAAATGCCAAAGGTTGATTCTGAATTATTCTTCGTTATCGACGAAAAGAATAACCAGGTGGAGCTTTCTGAAAAAGGTATTGAGTTGATCACCGCTTCGGGCGAAGACCCTCATTTCTTTGTGATGCCTGATGTAGGTACCGAAATTGCTGAAATTGAAAAGTCAAGCTTGGGCACCGAAGAAAAGATTGCCCGCAAGGATGAGCTGATGCGCGATTTCTCGATCAAGTCTGAGCGCATCCACTCAGTTAACCAGTTGTTGAAAGCTTATACCCTGTTTGAAAAAGATACCGAATACATTCTTGACGAAGGCAAGGTAAAGATAGTTGACGAGCAAACCGGTCGTGTATTAGACGGTCGCCGTTATTCTGATGGTTTACACCAGGCTATTGAGGCTAAAGAAAACGTAAAGGTTGAGGACGCTACCCAAACCTTTGCTACCATTACCCTGCAAAACTATTTCAGGATGTACCACAAGCTTTGCGGCATGACCGGTACTGCTGTCACTGAAGCAGGCGAGTTCTGGGAAATATACAAGCTGGATGTGGTTGAAATCCCGACCAATACCCCGGCAAGCCGTTCAGATATGCAGGATCTGGTTTACCGTACCGTACGCGAAAAATACAATGCCGTTGCCGACGAAATTGTAAAACTAACGCAAGCAGGCAGGCCTGTACTGGTAGGTACAACATCGGTTGAGATCTCTGAGTTACTGAGCCGTATGCTTAAGCTGCGCGGCATCAAACATAACGTACTGAACGCTAAGATGCACCAGAAAGAGGCCGATATTGTGGCCGAAGCAGGTAAGGCAGGCACAGTGACCATTGCTACCAACATGGCTGGTCGTGGTACGGATATTAAATTAGGCCCTGGCGTTAAAGAAGCCGGTGGTTTAGCCATTGTAGGTACCGAGCGCCATGAGTCGCGCCGTGTTGACAGGCAGTTACGCGGTCGTTCTGGTCGTCAGGGTGACCCGGGTTCTTCACAGTTCTTTGTATCGTTAGAGGATAACCTGATGCGTTTATTCGGATCAGAGCGGATCTCAAGCCTGATGGTACGTATGGGTATTGAAGAAGGCGAAGTGATCCAGCACTCTATGATCTCTAAATCAATAGAGCGTGCGCAGAAAAAAGTTGAAGAAAACAACTTCGGTATTCGTAAACGCTTATTGGAATATGACGACGTGATGAACTCACAGCGTACGGTGATCTACACCAAACGTAAAAACGCCCTGTTTGGCGAACGTTTGGATGTTGACCTGAGCAACACCATTTTTGATGTGGTTGAGGATATCGTTTCCGAATATAAAGAAAGTGCTAACTATGAAGGTTTCACCTTAGAGGTGATCCGTTTGTTCTCGGTTGATATCGAACTTAGCGCCGATGAATTTACCGCGAAATCAATTCCGGCATTAACTGATCTGACCTTCCAAACTGTAATGGATTTTTATAAACGTAAACAGGAAGCGGTTGCGCAACAGGCTTACCCGGTTATTAAAGATGTTTATGAAACCCGCGGTCAGTATGTTGAAAACATTGTTGTTCCTTTCAGCGATGGTATCCATGGCATCCAGGTAGCCGTTCCGCTTAAAAAAGCGGTTGAAAACCATGGCCATGAGGTATTTAAATCGTTTGAGAAAAACGTTACCCTGTACCTGATCGATGATGCATGGAAAGAGCACCTGCGCGAAATGGACGAGTTAAAACAATCGGTACAAAATGCGGTTTACGAACAAAAGGACCCGTTATTGGTTTACAAGTTTGAGGCCTTTGAATTGTTTAGGGGTATGCTTGCCAATGTAAACAAGGAAATTGTAAGCTTCCTGTTCCGTGGTGGAATCCCGGTTCAGCAACAGGCCGAAGAGGTAAAGGAAGCAAGGCCTGAACCAAAGCTCGACCTGCGCAAAATGAAAACCACCAAAGCCGAAGTAGTAAGCGAAAGCAACGGCATGCCTATGGATGATTTCCAGGAAGCCCCAAAAGCTACCCCGATAAGGGTTGATCCTAAAATAGGCCGTAACGACCCCTGCCCTTGCGGTAGCGGTAAAAAATACAAAAACTGCCACGGCGTAGGGCAGAATTAATATAAGGCCCGCCTTGGCGGGCCATTAAAAACCACGTCATTGCGAGGTACGAAGCAATCCCCGATTGGTAGATCGACCTGCCGGTTTCAGGAGATTGCTTCGTTTTGCTAACGACAATTAAAAAGTTTGTCATGCTGAGGGACGAAGCATCTTCTTCGCCCTGTACAGCGCCTCGGCTCATCGAAGAAGATCCTTCGCTATCGCCCAGGATGACAAAGGCTAATTTTTTTACGATGTTAGTTTGTTCCGTTCGGCATGACAGTTTAAAGAGAATTTACCAAATGAAAAAAGCAGTATTTGATCATCAAGCTAAACCGGCCGTAATCAGATACTGCTTTTTTGTTTTATTGATACTGGCATCAACCCAAACCTTTGCCCAAACCCGGGGCAAGGTTGAAGTGGTTAAAGACCCGCTGGTTGATAGCCTGATAGCCAAACGGTTCTCATTAAACGGTGTTGCTACTACCGATGCAGCCGGTTATTCATCGTATGGTTACCGGGTACAGTTCTTCAGCGGCTCAAACCGGAAGGATGCCTACAACGCGCAAAACCGTTTGCAACAGCAATACCCGGAGCTACGCACGTATATCAGTTACCGCGAACCTAACTTTAAAGTAAAAGCAGGTGATTTCCGTACCCGGCTCGAAGCCGAAAAACTGGTGCAGGAGCTGCGGTCTTCGTTCTCGAGCATATTCATCATTTCCGAAAAAATAAATCTCCCTAAAACGGATCCAAATAATGATTAAAGAGCAAATACAGGAATTATCCGCAAAAATATTCAGCGAAGTAGTGGCCAACCGCCGTCACCTGCATGCCAATCCCGAGCTTTCATTTCATGAACTGCAAACCTCAGTGTTTGTAGCCAACAAGCTTGAAGAATTGGGTTTGGAATACCACAAAATGGCCGATACCGGTTTGGTAGCCCTTATCAAAGGCGAAAAGCCATCGGATGCAGGCAATGTGGTTGCCCTGCGTGCCGATATGGATGCCCTGCCGATACTGGAAGCTAATGATGTTCCGTATAAATCGCAAAACCCGGGCGTAATGCATGCCTGCGGCCATGATGCGCACACTTCATCATTATTGGGTACAGCCAAAATCTTAACCGAACTAAAAAGCCAGTTTGCAGGTACTGTAAAACTGATCTTTCAACCGGCAGAGGAAAAACTACCCGGTGGGGCAAGCCTCATGATCAAGGAAGGTGTTTTGGAAAACCCCAAACCTGCGGCCGTATTAGGCCAGCATGTAATGCCCTTGATAGATGCAGGTAAGGTAGGTTTCCGCGCAGGTAAATACATGGCCTCGACAGATGAGCTTTACGTTACCGTTAAAGGTAAAGGCGGCCACGGTGCGCAGCCACAGCAAAATATCGATCCGGTAATTATTACCGCCCACATACTGACCGCCCTGCAGCAGGTGGTGAGCCGTTTTGCCGATCCTAAAAGCCCGTCAGTACTATCATTCGGTAAAGTAATAGCCAACGGTGCTACCAATGTGATCCCTAACGAGGTTTACCTGGAAGGTACATTCCGTACCATGGATGAGAATTGGCGCGGGGAAGCCCATAAACGTATGAAAAAAATGGCCGAAGGCATTGCCGAAAGTATGGGCGGAAGTTGTGATTTTAACATTATGCGTGGTTATCCATTCCTAATTAACGAAGAAAAACTAACCCACGCCACTCGTGGCCACGCCGAAGATTATTTAGGTAAAGAGAACGTACTTGACTTGGATATCTGGATGGCAGCCGAAGATTTTGCATACTATTCGCAAGTTGCCAGCAGTTGTTTCTATCGCCTCGGCACCCGTAACGAAGCCCGCGGTATTACCTCATCGGTACATACACCAACTTTTGATGTAGAGGAAGATGCATTTAAAGTAAGTACCGGTTTGATGGCTTATTTGGCGGTGAAGCAATTAGGAAACTAAAAAAACCATGTCATTGCGAAAAATGAAGCAATCTCGAACTTTGCAGAGCCACTCTGTATAGCATGCGATTGCCACGCTACGCTCGCAATGACATAAAATATAAATCATGTCATTGCGAGGAGGAATGACGAAGCAATCTCGTAGCTATACAGGTCAAAGAAGTATTGACCACGAGATTGCCGCGCTATCGCTCGCAATGACATGCTGTAAAAGCAATCAATGAAAAAAATACTCCTGATCCTTATCCTTACTACCACAGGCCTGCTTGCGAAAGCCCAGCAGATCAACCGCTTCAACCCGGATACTATCCGTACTATTGTAATTGATTCACTTGTTGATATCCGCTCACACAAACTCAACGCGCAGGATTTTATTGATGCTGTACTGGCTGATACAGGCTTTTACCAGGCGTTTCAAAACATGAAAAGGTTCGGCTTTACAGCCGAAAACAGGATTTTCACATACGATAAAAAGAACCGTGTAGATGGACGTATTTATCGCAAAATACTACATAGCAATCTTGCCGGTAAACACAAAATTGAATACGTTGCTAAACGCGATAGTGGCGATGTGTATAAAAAGAACGGCAAATACCAATTGTATACCGTTGAGATGTTCGACTTTATTTTCATGAACGCCTACAATTCTGATTTTACAAAAAGCGATGCCTTACCGGGGTCGGGAGGTAAAAATGAATCATACAAAAGCAAACTCAAAACCCTGATCTTCACACCCGGCCGCAAAGTGAGCGGGATCCCCTTCATCAGCAGCAAAACAGAGATCTTCTCGGGCGATATGCGCCAGTATTACTATTACGAATTTGCCCGCGGTAAATACCTTGATACCATCCCGGTTTATCGCTTTAAGGTTAAATGTAAACCCAGCACATCCGATGGTGACACCATGATCAAGGAAATGACCACCATTTTTGATGAGCGCACTTTCCAGATCCTGGGTCGATATATTGATATGAAATTCAGCAATATGTTCTTTGATTTCAACGTGCAAATGAACATCGAGCTCAACAATTTCCAGGGCGAACCACTCCCTACCAAGATCACTTATCAGGGTAACTGGAATATCCCTTTTCATAAGGAAGAACGCGCAAGCTTTTTAATTGTGCATAAGGATTATAAGAAAGAGTAAGCCGCACGCTGCCGCGGGTTTTCAACCCGTGGTAACAATGGTTTCAGCTTTCAGCTGAAACACAGTTTAGGTTAAGTTGAAAACTTAACCTATGGCAACCACGGGTTACGCTATCCTAAACCCGCGGTAATGTTTGTTATCCCAACCCTATCTTCCCATTCACCAATTCAATAACCTCCGCTTCCAGCGCGATGGCTTTCCGTTCAATTTCATTACCGCGGTAAATAATATCAATCACGTAATCCTTATCCTTATACCCCGAAGCATTGATCTTCACATTCATGAATGCGCCTAATACGGCCGTACGGGCACAAAGGGCAGCTACACCGGCATCAGTTATGGAGTTGGGGTTACCTGTTAACACCATGGCTTTAATTACCTCCATGCTGTTTAAAGCCGCCTCCATTACTTTAAAAGGAATTTCGATAGCGTAACGGGTAGCGTCCTGTATGGCTTTATCGCGGGTTGCTTTTTCTTCATCATTTGATTTTGGAAGTGAAAAAGCCTGCATGATCTGGTTGAAGGCCGTGGTATCCTGATCAACCAATACCAGCAGTTCATTTTTAAATCGCTGGCCTTTTTGTGCCCAGTCGCTAAATTCCTGCCAGCGGTTATCCCAGCCTTTTTTATGCGAACTGAGGTTGGCCACCATGGTAGCCAGTGATGCTCCTAAAGCACCAACAGCCGCCGAAATAGAACCACCGCCCGGTGCCGGGCTTTCGCTGGCTGTTTCATCGGCCAGATCGGCAAGGCTCATGCTGATGAGCTTGCTATTAGCTTTATCTTTCAGCAAATATTCAATGATTCGTTCCTCTGGCCTAAAGGGTGAAAGCTCATCCAGTCCCATTGATTTAATGGCGATTTTGATCAGCTCTTTTTCGCTTACGCCGGATGAGCGTTGTTGCTTTTCTAAAAAGTACCTGCCCGCATCAAGCATGGCTTTTAGTGGGATCAGCCCTACCAGTTCGCTACCGGTTACCCGGATACCGCGTGCTGCGGCTTTATCGCACACTTCATCAAAAGCTTTATGAACCGGTGTAATGTTGATATTGGTAAGGTTCATCGAAATCTGGGCAATGCCGTATTCCTCAATATACCAGCCAATGGCTTTTACCGCCTTTAATGAACCCGGAATGTTTTTGGCTTTACCATTTTCGTCATATATTATTTTTCCGTTGATAGGGTCGCCTTCACGCAGGGTGCGGCCAGCCTCGCGCACATCAAAAGCAATGGAATTTGCACGACGGACAGAAGTAGTATTCAGGTTAACATTATAAGCCACCAAAAAATCCCTTGCACCAATCACGGTAGCCCCGCGTTTAACATCATTCTCCGCCGGACCAAAATCGGGCGCCCATTCCGGCTGTTTAATCTTCTTAAAAAAGCCTTCATATTCACCCGCACGGATCACCGAAAGGTTACTCCGGCTTTTATCAGGCTGCGCGGCCTCGTACAAATAAACCGGGATCTGCAGTTCCTCTCCTACCCGTTTTGCTAACTGGCGGGCATAATCAGCAGTTTCCTCCATGCTGATGTTACTGATCGGGATCAGCGGACAAACATCTGTTGCCCCCATCCTCGGATGTTCGCCTTTTTGCCGGCTCATATCAATCAGCTCCCCTGCTTTTTTAATAGCCTGGAACGCTGCTTCAATCACCTTTTCGGGCTCGCCAACAAAAGTTACCACAGTGCGGTTAGTAGCCTTGCCAGGGTCAACATTCAGCAGCCTAACTCCTTCAACAGTTTCCACAGCATCGGTGATCTGTTTAATGATATCAAGGTTTACACCTTCGCTAAAATTCGGTACGCATTCTATTAGTTTGGTCATTGGTTCATTAGTCAATGGTTCATTGGTAGCTAAGCAAATTATAAAATCCGCTTAATCGTTATTTTCAGATGTCCAAACGCGGACAGGTTTTAATTTTCCTTGTTGATATAGAATCTCCCGGTAATCATTACAAGGGTAAGCCTGCATATCGGCAAGCTTGCCTTTGGTTAATGTACCGCGGTCATTCAGCTTCAATGCCTGTGCTGCGCGATAAGTTAAGCCTGCAAAAACCTCGGCTGAGCTTAGCTTTTCGGCAGCTGCCATTACTGAAGACTGCATCAGCAGATCGCCCATTGGGGCCGAGCCGGGGTTCCAGTCGCTGGCAATGGCGAGGCAGGCCCCGGCATCAAGGAGCTTCCGGGCAGGTGCATATCCAATCCCCAAACCCAGCGAAGCACCCGGTAAAGTTACAGCAACGGTATCTGAATTGGCCAATAATTTTATCTCATAATCGCCGCTGGCTTCCAGGTGATCGGCTGATGCTGCCCTTGCTTTAACAGCAACCTCGCTGCCTCCGGTAGTAAACTGATCGGCATGAACGGTGGCCTCAAAACCCATTTGCTTAGCCCTGCTCAAATAAAACAAGGCATCGCTGGCGTTAAAGGCACTTCGCTCAATAAAAATATCAACCCGGTTTGCCAGCCCTTGTTGTTTTATTTTAGGTAACAGCTCACTCAGTAAATATTTGAGGTATTCGCTTTCGGCACCATCAAAATCTTTTGGTTTGATGTGCGCAGCAAGGCAGGTTGATATAATATGCGCATGGGTTTTATTGGCAGCCTGATGAATGGCCCTAAGCTGTTTCAACTCTTCGGCCACTGATAAACCGTAGCCGCTTTTAACTTCAACAGTAGTTACCCCTTCTGCCAAATGACGGTTGATCCGCTGCACCAGCAAATGGCTTAACTCCGCTTCAGTAGCTGCCCGCGTTTGGGTAACCGAATCCCAGATGCCGCCGCCGGATGCCGCAATTTCAAGATAGCTTTTACCCGCGTTGCGCATGGCATAATCCTTAGCCCTGCTCCCGGCAAAACAGATATGCGTATGGCAGTCTACAAAGCCGGGCAACAATACATGATCACCAGTAATTTCTTCTATTTGTGCCGATGGATAGTTTTTGCGCAGTTTTTCAAAATCATCAACAGCAAGGATTATCCCATCTTCGGTTAATACCCCGCCATTGGCAACAACTTGCAATTGCTCATCCTTCAACGCCCCCTTAAGCGGCAAACCGGCTAAAGGCAGTATTTGTGTAAACGGACCAATTAGTTTCTTCATGAGCTACTTTTCATCCCGTCATTGTGAGGTACGAAGCAATCCCAAACTGTACAGGGAGAGCCTTTATAGCCGATCTGCTAATCGGGGATTGCTTCGTACCTCGCAATGACGCTTTATTTTATATTTTACCAAACCTTTAGGTTGAACTTATCCGCCCATTCAGCAGCCTTATCGTAACCTGCATCGGTATGCCTGAAGATGCCCATAGCAGGATCATTGTATAATACCCGCTTCAGGCAGGTGGCTGCACGTTCTGTGCCATCGGCTAATACTACCATGCCGGCGTGTTGTGAATAGCCCATACCTACCCCACCACCATGATGAAACGAAATCCAGGTTGCACCACCCGAGGCATTGGCCATCAGATTGAGCAACGGCCAATCGGATACGGCGTCCGAACCATCCAGCATAGCTTCTGTTTCGCGGTTGGGTGATGCTACCGAGCCGCAATCCAAATGATCGCGACCAATTACTATGGGGCCCTTTACCTTGCCGGATGCTACCAGCTCGTTAAATATCAAGCCGGCTTTTTCACGTTCGCCCATACCCAACCAGCAAATGCGGGCAGGCAGGCCCTGAAACGCTATTTTCTCCCGTGCTTTTTTAAGCCAGGTAATTAACGGTTTATTTTCGGGGAAGGCTTCGATCAGCGCCTGATCGGTAGTATAAATATCTTCCGGATCACCGGATAAAGCTACCCACCTAAACGGCCCTTTCCCCTCACAAAACAGCGGACGGATATAAGCCGGTGTAAAACCAGGAAAATTAAAAGCGTTAGCCTCACCACCCTGCCGGGCAAATTCGCGCAGGTTGTTGCCATAATCAAAGGTGATTGCCCCTTTGCTTTGCAGCTCCAGCATCAAACCCACATGCCTCGCCATACTTTTCAGCGACCGGCGTTTATACTCTACCGCATCAGTTTTTCTTAAATCGGCGGCTTCGTTTAATGACAAATCATTAGGGATATAGCCATTTAAAGGATCATGCGCCGAAGTTTGGTCGGTAAGCATATCAGGGATGATATTATCCTTCAACAGTTTCTCGAGCAAATCGCCAGCATCGCTTACCAGGCCTACCGAAAGCGTTTCTTTTTTTCCGATGGCTTCTTTTACCCATGCGATAGCTTCCTCATATGAATCCGTCATCTGGTCGATATATTTGGTATCAACCCGTTTTTGAATCCGCGATGCATCTACATCGGCACCTAAAAACACAGCGCCCGCCATGGTTGCGGCTAATGGCTGAGCGCCACCCATACCGCCTAAACCGGCACTTACAATAAGCTTACCGGCTAAAACGCCATTAAAATGCTGGTTGCCGCATTCCACAAAAGTTTCGTAAGTGCCCTGCAAAATACCCTGCGTACCTATATAGATCCAGCTACCGGCCGTCATTTGCCCGTACATCATCAGGCCTTTTTCGCGCAGCTCATTAAAATGCTCCCAGTTGGCCCATGCGGGTACCAGGTTACTGTTGGCTATCAAAACCCGCGGCGCCTCAGGATGGCTGCGGATAATCCCTACCGGTTTGCCCGACTGGATCAGCAGCGAATGATGCTCGTCAAGCTCCAGCAGCATCTCAATAATTTTACGGAGCGCCTCCGGGTTACGGGCAGCCTGGCCAATACCGCCGTAAACCACCAGCTCATCGGGGTTTTCGGCTACTTGGCCATCAAGGTTATTAAGCAGCATCCTGAGCGGAGCTTCGGTTTGCCAACTTTTGGCATGAAGCTGCATACCACGCGGCGCTTTGTACACCGGGTGGTTTGCGTAGGTTTTAATAAATTCCGAACTCGTCATGGCTTAAATCTATTTGGTGAGCAATGGTGGCTTTGCCTGCGGTTTGCAGCAGTAAGCCATCTGTAATCAGTTTATGAAGACTGTTAATATCATCGGCAAAAACCCGGTCGTCCTGTATAAAAGCTACATGTTGCCTTACCAGTTCATGGCAGGCCTCAATAACCGGG
Organism: Mucilaginibacter angelicae; assembly: GCF_042434235.1. Lineage (NCBI taxonomy): Bacteria > Pseudomonadati > Bacteroidota > Sphingobacteriia > Sphingobacteriales > Sphingobacteriaceae > Mucilaginibacter > Mucilaginibacter angelicae. The sequence continues at coordinate 56,602 of NZ_JBHLTS010000065.1, forward strand.
GTTGATCTTAACGGTCGGCGGAAATCCATGGCCTGGGCCGCATAAAGCAATTCTATCGCCTGGATGTATTCAATATTATCTATCACCTGGTGCAGCTTGCGCCCGCTGATAGAACCCATGGAAACATGGTCTTCCTGCCCGAGGGAGGTAGGCACACTATCGGCGCTGGCCGGGAAACACAGGGTTTTATTTTCGGTAACAAGGGCGGCAGTAGTATATTGCGGGATCATTAAACCGGAATTAAGACCGGCATCATGTGTAAGCAGTTTGGGTAGGCCGTACCGGCCTTCGCTCATTAAATAACAGCGCCTGTCGGCAATATTACCTATTTCGGCAGCGGCAACAGTGGCGTAATCAAGCGGTAAAGCCAGCGGTTGCCCGTGGAAATTGCCACCGCTAATGGTATCATCGGCATTAAAAATAACCGGGTTATCGGTAACGGAATTGAGCTCAATTTCGGTAAGCTCTTTGAGGTGCAGCCATGCATTGCGGGATGCACCATGCACCTGCGGCATGCAACGTAACGAGTATGGATCCTGCACCCTATCGCAATTGATATGTGACGAATTAATTTCTGATCCATCCAGTAAAGTAAACAAGCGGTGGGCAACCATCCTTGTACCCTTAAAAGGGCGAATATTATGCAGCCGCTCATCAAAAGGGCGAATAGAGCCCATCAACCCTTCTAATGACATGGCGCCGATCAGGTCGGCACGGTTCAGGGCGTCATCCAGGCGCTGTACTGCTTTTATCGCAAATGAGAGGATGAACTGCGTACCATTAATGAGTGCAAGGCCTTCTTTAGGCCCAAGCGACAGCGGCTGCAGACCATATCTATTTAATACATCTCCGGCACGTACCCTTTCATCATTTTCAAATACTTCGCCTAAACCAATCAGCGGTAAAAACAGGTGCGATAAGGGAGCCAGATCGCCGGAGGCACCTACCGAACCTTTTTCGGGCACGAGCGGGATAATATCATTGTCAATATGCCAGATAATGCGCTCGAGCGTGCTCAATGCAATGCCCGAATAACCTTGTGCCAAAGCATGCACTTTGGTGATCATCATGAGTTTGGCAATTTCCTGCGGGATAGGTTTTCCTACCCCTACGCTATGGCTTTTAAGGATATTACTTTGCAGCAGGCTGGTATCCGCTTCCGAAATCCGGGTATCACACAATGGGCCAAAACCGGTATTGATGCCGTAAACGGGGTGATGGCTATGCACTATCTTTTCTACCTCACGCCAGGAGTTGTTGATCATCCGGGCGGCATCCTCATTGATGATCCCTTTGGTTTTGCCTGATGCAATATCAAGGCAGGTACCAATGGTAAGGTGATCGGTGCCGTAATTAAATATATCAGTCATTGCCGGCGGGTTTTAAATTGGTATTTAGTTTTTCAACGATATTATCGGCCAGTTTAGTTTGGCGAAAAGCATTTTCAATCGCGGTAATCGCAGGTAATAATTGCATTGCGGTTTCATCATCTTCAACCAGTCGGGTCATGGTTTCGCTGATGGCATCCCAAATGGGTATTATCTGTGCTAATAGCTCACGCCCTGAATCTGTAAGAGTAACCAACTGGCGGCGACCGTCGTCGCTGCAGGTATCGCTGGTAACCAGGTTACGTTTCTTTAAATTGGTGATGAGCTGACTTGCAGCGGGGTGTGAAACTTCTATCTGCTCGCTTAATTCTTTGATAGACAAAGCATCATTTTTCGACAGTAAATAAAATACGGGGAACCAGCTGGCATCAAAATCGATCCCGGCATTTTGGTAAGCCTTATTAATTTCGGCTAAAAAAGCTTCGCTCAACCGCCGCAGGCGACTGCCCAAAACCAAATAGCCCAAACTTTGATATAAATTCATGATGCAATTTATATAAGTGCTTATATAATTGCAAATTTTATTTTTTCACATACGCATAATTGGATTTCCCGAGTGTTTAGACATTTGAGTATGAAGGTAGAATGACATCTCCAACACGTCATTGCGAGTAACGATCAGGGGAAACCTGAAAAAAAATGTAATGACGTGCTTTGGGATGAGAAGTAAGATATTTGCCTGGAAAAACAAGGTCAAACTACAGACCCCGTATAATCCTTGGGGCC
>NZ_JBHLTS010000066.1:0-73140 GCF_042434235.1 Mucilaginibacter angelicae
AGGTACAAAAGGCAAGAAAGATCGCTCGTCTGCAAAAAGAAGCGCAAAAACTCGGGCTTACACTTCAAAATGCAGCTTGATTATGAACCAATTACTTGCACGTCATTATAAGGTACGAAGCAATCCCAAACTATACAGGGCCAACCTATAAAGCCGCTCTGCTTATTGGGGATTGCTTCGTGCCTCGCAATGACGGTTTTGTTTTATAGCCTTTTTGTCATGGGTAACGATAGTGAAGCATCTTCTTCACCGGGCACCTTCGCCCTGCATTGCCGCTAAGCATGTCGAAGAAGATCCTTCGCTATCCGTCCATGAAAAATAAAAAATGGGTCATGCTGAGCCTATCGAAGCATAGTGGGCAGGCCTCTGCGCGCGAGTCTTCGACAGGCTCAGACTGACAGGCCCCTTCCTTCACCCAACTACAACCGGCCTTTTCCCATATCTATTTATAACCTCGGCCAAAATCAAATTAGGCACCCAGCTTAAAAAGGCAATGATGAGGTAGTTATTATGAAAATTTACGCCGTTCCCTAAAACGGTAAACAGCCAGATGTAAAAACGCAAAGTAACAGCGCCGAAGGCGAGGGCATAGCTTCGGTTCATCATTTTTATATGATCGTCAATGCGGCCATTTTTAACCAGCAGGAACGCTGCTAAGGTAAATACTACCCAAAGCGTATTTTGCAGGAGGAAGGAGATAAACACACCTGTACCGCGGTTTATAAAAAGCGTCATCACATACGCACCCGGCGCTGCAAAAAACAGCACGCCGAGTACATATAGTTTTCCTAATGCGCGGTGCAGCGGTTTATTATTGTATACCTTTTTTGAAAACTGGAAAAAGCCTGCCAGCAGGATCACGCTGCTGCCTATAATATGGCAATAAAAAGCAGGCAGGTACCAGCCGGTTTTAATCGCAGCTTCCTTAATGTGCAAAAAGTAGGAGTCGTGATTAAAATTCCAGTACTGAACAAATGTGCCGGCACAGAGTATAAACACCCAGAAAAAGGCAAAATATCTTAATATGCGGCCTGTAATGCTCATTTGGCGGCTAAAGTATTGGTTTTTATCTTGGTGCTGCTAAGTTTTTTAACCAGGAAGTTGATGTTGAATTTATCAATGGCAGTTAATGAATCGTCAACATTACTGAGGTTGCCTCCGTTGTACCTTTCAAACTGATCATTAAATGCATCGTTCCATTGTTCGCTTTTAAATTTATACTGGTATGAAGCGTAGATCTCATTCTTCATATATTGTAAAACGCTGGTTGGTAAATTATCAGCGCGTACGCCTTTACTGTCCCGGTCATTAGGGGCACCCAGCAAATAGCATCCCTGCAAATATGAATCATTCATTTTAACGTACTGTGTAAAGCCAAATATCCTTTTGCCCGGTAATGGAACCAGTTTGCCGTTTTTAATTTGCAGGTAATGATAGTAGGGGCCTTCAATAATTCCGGCCCTTTCGATATTTGCTGTAGTTTTAAATTCAATAAGTGAATCACTAATTGCCTTTAAAGAATTTTCATTGCAGGCCCCCGATAAATAACCGCCGCCTTCGGCCCGTCCGTAATATGTTTGGGCGCTGAAACCCATTACCCGGTTTGTCCTTTTATCAACCACTACCAGCTTTTTCTCGGTATATAAACCACCCCTGGCCCCAAGATAATTGCCCACCAGCGAATAAAAGGCACTTTTAAACCAGCTGCTATCCTGCTTTTGTGTACCGGTAAAACTTATCGACATGTCAACATCGCCTTCACCATCTTCATTCATGCTTTGCACGCGTTTGCGTAAAGGATTTTGAAAATCGATGTAGGCAGGTACTATTTTCCAGTCGGCCAGGTACGATGGCGGGATCACAATACAATTAGTGCTTTCACGGTCATTGTATTCCATAATGTTTTTTGAACTTTTATCCGAAAGATCAAATGACGAGCCGAAGGTTTTGATTTTGGAAAGCTCATCGGCTATTTTGAAATCAGTTAGTTTATCTGTTATGCTGAGGTCTTTTTTCAGGTAAAAGTAATCGGCATCTTTTTTTAGCAGTGCCAGGTTATCGCCATCATTATTCAGCGGATAAATTTGGTCATATATTACCGGTACCACAGCTTTGCCATTAAGGTCATATAAGCCCCTGTTTTTGCCAAGCTCAACCTCTACGAAGCCGTTTAATGTTCCGCCAATGTTATGGATCAGGTCGTAAGCCGGTGGAATGATCTCCTTTAATGACGGACTTATAAGCCCCATTTTGTAAGTGGGTTTACCAGGAATGGAGTCCGGGTAGTAAAAATTACGGTTTAAAACACCTTTTATCACATAGAAGTAGGTTTGCTTGTTTACATGCTCAAACCATAAAACGCTATCATAACGTGTTTTCAATTGATCGGCGGTTTTAAAGGCGGCAAGGGTTATCGGCTCATACACATCCTTATCCGCTAACGATTTGCCGGCTATTTTCTTTTGATAGGCCAGGTAATCACGTCTAAAACGATCGGCACTTACGCTGATGATCTTGAATTGTCCATCGCTCAATTTGTGAATGGTAAATGTTATGGCCGATAATTTAACTGGTACATTATCACCGCTAAAATTAACTTTTACAAATGCCTTGGCTAAATCATTGCCGGTAAACGTAATGTCGTTGTCCGTAAAGTTAAGCTCTGTCCTGAACAGGGGCATAGCTTTGCCGCCCAGGTTGGTTTTTCCGGATAAAACTTTAATGAGCAATGTTATCGCTTTACTATTTTTATCGGTTTCAAAAAACTGTTGCAGTGAATCGATATCGCCGGCTTTAGCATGACGGTTAAAGTCGTTCAAAAATCGAATTACATTTTCCTTATCGCCGCTTGCCTGGTGCTTGCATCCGGCAAAGAAAATACCTCCAAGGGTAATCAAAAACACGGTTAATGTGATTAGTAAAGGTTTGGTTTTCATTTTATCGGCATTAATTGGGTTGTATAAAAAAAGCACCCCTAAAGGTGCCTTTTTTATATGATTTATGGTAATTATTTTGCTGCAAGCACATTTGGTTTTATTGCAGGCAGGCTTTTCAGCTTCTGATCTATCCACTGAATATTATATTTATCTATCTCTGTAAGGGAATCCTGAACACTGGCGTTGACAGGTTTATAGCGGCTGTAAAATTGTTGTGTGAAAATATCGGTCCAGCGTTTGTCTTTAAATTTGTAATTATAGTCGGCGTAAATCTCATTTTTCATGTACCTCAGCACTTCTGGTGAAATTGCCCCGCTACTGGTCATTGTATACGTCCAGTTGGCATCGTTCCTTTTATAGCACACATAGCAGCCCTCAATAAAATGATTATCCATTTTGAGGAATTTGGTAAAGGCAAAGATCCTTTTTGTATTCATGCTTTCTTCCACTTTTCCGTTTTGAATCTTTAATAAGTGAAATACAGGCAGTTCGTTAAGATACGTATTGTTATATAGTTCAATATTGGCAACAGAAGTTGCTTTTACTTCCAATAATGAATCACTGATGGGGTTTATGCTAAATTCGTTGCACCGCCCGCTGAATTCGCCTCCTCCTTCTTCGGTGTTAATATTTGTACGGATGTTGTAACCATATAGCTTATTGTTTTTATTATCGATGAGCACCATGTTATTACTATCGTAAAATGAGATGCGGCCACCTATAAAATAATCACGAATGGAGTAATAAGCGCTTTGTATCCAGTTATCGCTGCTTGCTGCAGTGGCATTTACAGGGAGGGCCTTGGCTTTTACAATGTATTGACTGCTTGATTCTTCAAAATAAACATGGTTCCGCAATGGGTTTTTAAACTCCTTAACTTCTTCAATCAGTTTAAGGTCAACAAGGTATGAAGGGGGAATGTAAATGGCGCCATGCTGTTCTTTTGAGTTGAACTCGGTGATGCCTCCGGCCGGGCTTTGGTTTAAAGTGAACGAAGGTGGTTGTTTAAGTTTACTGAAGATATCGCTAACGCGGATGTCTGCTTTTTCCGAAATGGTGTAATCGCTTTTTAGCCAGAAATAATCATCACCTTTCCTCATGGCAGCAATGTTTTCGCTGTCATTCAGCGGAAATACCTGGTCATATTCAACCGGTATTACAATTTTTCCGGTCAGGTCATAAAAGCCCCGTTTATGATCTTTTTCTACTTCGATAAGATTAGGGAAGGTGCCTCCGATAGTATGTACAAGATCATAATCTGCCGGGATGATCTCTTTATAATCGGGGCCTGCCAACCCCATTTTATAGGTTGTAGAGGTATCTTTTGGCTGTTCGATCTGTTCAAAAAAGTTCCATTTTCCTTTTACTACGTAAAAATAGGTTTGATCTTTAATATGGCTAAACCAAACTACGCTATCATACCTGGTTTTTAAGTTTGATGCATCGGCAAATGCCTTTAAGGTTGCAGGACTATAAATTTCTTTGTCACTATAGTTTTTTTGCCAGGCACTGCTTTTATACGCCATATAATCAGTCATAAAGCTTGTTCCGTCAACCTGGTATATTTTATATCTGTTGTATTCGTTCTTTTGAATGGTGAAAGTCAAAGAGCTTAGTTTGCTGCTTAGATGATCGTCGCTAAAAGTTACCGGCACAACTGCTGTGGCAAGCATTTGATCGGTAAATGTAATAGTGCTTTGATCAACATTTAGTTCAAGCTTAAAGGAAACTTCAGGATTTTTAGTTTTATTGATCAGGGCGGTAAGCAGCCGGTTTAAAGGTTCGCCTTTTTGGTTACCTGCAAAATAACTGAACAACGAGTCGCGGTTACCTTTAGCCACTTGCCGGTTAAAATTTTTCAGGAATTGGGTTATATCACTTTGCCTGGGAGAAGACATGCTCTTTTTTTTGAACAGAAAGTAGCCGCCGATAGCCAGAATAATAACAGAAACTGCAATAATGAGGATAGGTTTGGTTTTCATGCAACCAAGATAATGCATTTTTTGAAATAGCGAAAACGGGCTAAAATCCTTATAAATAGCATGATAAATATTGTTTATATTGTATGTTAAATATATAGTTAAAATCTATACATCATTGATTATAAGTATTCGGGGTGCGGCTTGAAATTTTTATATTTGCATAAACATTAAAAGAAATATCAAAATATGTTAACGATAGGACAAAAATTCCCCGAATTTTCTAAAACAGCAGTAGTAAGCCTTGAAAAAGGTAAAGAGTTTGAAACCCTTACTTCTGAGTATTTAACCAACGATGACAACGTTTGGACTGTAATGTTCTGGTGGCCAAAAGATTTCACTTTTGTTTGCCCTACTGAAATTGCTGAGTTTAACAATAATTACGGCGAGTTCCGCGACCGTGAAACCCGTTTGATCGGTGCTTCTACCGATTCTGAATTTGTTCACGCTGCCTGGAGAAGGGATCATGACGATTTGCGTGGTCTTAAATTCCCTATGCTTGCTGATACTTCAAAATCATTAGCCGAAGACCTGGGTATTTTAGAACCAACTGAAAAAATCGCTTACCGTGCTACTTTCATTATCGATCCTACCGGTATTATCCGTTGGGTATGTGTTAACGACCTGAGCGTAGGCCGTAACGTTAAAGAAGTATTACGTGTACTTGACGGTTTGCAAACTGACGAGCTTTGCCCTTGCAACTGGGAAAAAGGTCAGGAAACTTTAACTGTATAATCATACAACAGATAATTGTCCCCGTACTGGATTTCGGTGCGGGGATTTTTTACACCCTATTTAAGCGGTTTTGTACGTGGAGACGCATAATTGCGTCTCCCGTAGGACAAACCGTTTTTCAAAGTTTCACTCTTGATTTGCATGCGGGAGACGCAATTATGCGTCTCTACAGGATAATCTTTGAGGGAGATAAAAAACTCAATCCCGAAAATCATGAACGAAAGTACCGAAGTAATCCAGGAGATACTACAAAGTATCGGATTAGATATTAATTACCGTACCGTAAGCCTAAGCTTATTGGAAACAGGCGAATCACGCTACCTGCGTGATTTAAAACTGAACTTTACCAGCACCCTTACCTCGGCACATTTAAGCAATAAAGAATGTGCATTGTTGGGTTTGGCTACCGCAGTTAACAATAACAATTTGCCGCTTACCAACTACTTTACCAAATACGCTAAAGAAAGTGAAGCTACCGATGCTGAAATTGGCGAGGCCGTTGGTTGCGCGTCATTGCTGGCATCAAACAATATATTTTACCGTTTCAGGCATTTTACCCAAAAAGAAAAATACACCCAGATCCCGGCGCGGATCCGGATGCAGCTAATGATGAAGCCCGTAACAGGTAAGGAGTTTTTTGAACTGGCCAGTTTAGCTGTATCGGCAGTTAACGGTTGCGAGATGTGTGTGAACGCACATGAGGATTCGCTTATAAAATTAGGCACCACCGAAGAGCGTATTTTTGATGCTGTACGCATAGCATCCTTAGTTACAGCTACAGGTAAAGTAATATTTTAGCAAGCTTAATTTATTAAAACAATAAAAAAGGCATGAAATAATAAAATTTCATGCCTTTTTCATAAATAGTATTTTATTACAGAATTAAATTTGCGATTATAAATTAAAAACCAGTAAATTTATACCTTAAGATTAAACAAACCCCGGTCACAATACTTTTGCTAAAAACAATTGTTCCTCCGGGGGGAGTAACTTAAATTTTAATTGTTAATTTTTTTTGGGGAAAGCCGTTCCGGTAATAGTGGAACGGCTTTTATCATTTTAGTGCGAATCAGCAACGGCCTTCAGCTTTTTGAACGGCTGCAAATAAAGCAGCGGTATCGAAAACAACATCACGAGGCCTGATATCCAATAAGCATCATCATATGTTAACAACAAGGTTTGCCTTGTAACCATTCCCTCAATTGCCTGGTAAGCCATATGAGTGGCATCCATAATTGATTTGCCTTTTGCCATAAAGCCTTGTGTAAGCGTATGCAGGCGATCATTAAAAGGATTATTGTATGGATTGATATTTACCAGCAGGTTATTACGGTGCACACCCTGGCGGATATGGATAAGCGTAGTAAGCGTTGCAATACCAAACGAACCACCTAACTGGCGCATCATGTTGTTCAAACCGGATCCCTGGCCTAATTCCGGCCCTTTAAGGTCGGCCATGGCAAGTGTGGTAAGCGGCACGAATAACAAAGCCATACCCACACCACGGATCAATAAAGGAACCAACACGTCTTTTTCGCCTGTAGCCAGCGTTGAGCCGCTCAGCATATGTGTAAACACATAAAACAGGAACATGCCCGCTGTGGCCATAAATTGAGCCGGGATGCCTTTATTAAGCATCTTACCTATAAAAGGCATCATGACAATTGTACACAAACCACCGGGAAACAGCAACTCGCCGGTTTGCTGGGCGTTAAAGCCAAGCAGGTTTTGACAAAACACCGGGAATACGAACACCGAACCATACAAACCAAACCCGAGTATGAAGGACGTAAACATCCCCACGGCAAAACTCCGGTGCCGCAGGATGCCGAAATTCACTATCGGGTGCTCCGTGCTCATCTCGCGCCATATAAATAATATGGTTCCTAACACTGCCGATATGGTTAATATCAGGATGTAAGGTTTTGCAAACCAGTCTTCACTTTCGCCTTTTTCAAGTACGGTTTGTAAGCTGCCTACAGCAATAGCCAGCAGCACGATACCCCACCAGTCAACCGGTTTGCCTTTGGCATCCTTGGGTGTTTCGCGCACAAAGGTATATGTGCAAAATGCCGCCAGCGCTCCTACCGGGATATTTACATAAAAGATCCATGGCCATGAATAGTTTTCAACTATCCAGCCACCAATAGTAGGGCCTACAGTTGGGCCTACTACCGCGCCAAGACCGAAAAGGGCTGTTGCTGTACCAATTTGTTCGCGTGGCCAGGTTTCAAGCAATATGGCCTGCGCGGTCGAGATCAACCCGCCGCCGGCAATACCCTGTAATATCCTGAACAGTACCAGCTCATCCATACTGTGTGCGTTACCACATAAAAACGATACAATGGTAAACACGATAATGGATGTCATGAAATAATTTTTACGCCCAAAACGGCCGCCCAGCCAACCCGACATGGGCAATATGATCACGTTTGCTACCGCATAGCCGGTAACTACCCAGGCCACATCCTCAAGGGTTGCACCAAGGTTACCCTGTATGTGAGGCAGCGCCACGTTAACGATAGTGGTATCTATCAGCTCCAGTAACGAAGCTGTGATCACCGTAATGGTGATGATCCACTTTTTAAAGCCAGTTTCAGCCATAGTATTATCCTTTAATTACTGATACGTTTACGCTCATACCCGGGCGTAATTTTGCAAGCTCCTCTTTAGTGCCGTTAATTTTAATTTTGATAGGCACACGTTGTACAACCTTTACGAAGTTACCGGTAGCATTATCCGGAGGAAGCAATGAAAATTTAGCGCCTGTAGCAGGTGAAAAATTATAAACTTCGCCTTCCAGTTTCATATCAGGGTAAGCATCAACTTCAATCTCTACTTTTAAACCATTTTTGATATCGGTAAGCTGTGTTTCTTTGTAGTTGGCAGTAATGTAAAGACTGTTGTCATTAACAATTGAGAACAATGTTTGACCAGCCTGTACCAGCTGACCTAATTGTACATTCTTTTTAGATGCCAAACCACTTGCAGGTGATTTTACCTGGGTATAGCTTAACTGAAGTTTTGCATAATCAATATCAACCTGCTTTTGTGATACGCCTGTATGTGTAACGGCTAACTGGCTACGGGTTGTACCAATTTGCTCAACAGCGGCTTTATACTGATCTTGTGATGCTTTGTAGTTTGCTTTTGCAACATCCAGATCGGCTTTGGCCTGGTCAAATTGTTGTTGGGTTACTGATCCGTCTTTTACCAGGTTGGCATAACGGTCATAATCTTTCTGCACTTTTTCTAAATGTGCCGCGTTTGATGCAACCTGGGCTTTAGCGCCAGCTGAATTTGCCTGGTTAGCGAAGATCTGTGACTGGTTTACACCAATACCTGCGCTTGCGCCTACCTGTGCAGCCTGGGCTTGCTCTACTTTTATTCTATAATCGTGGTCATCAATTTTAACCAGCGGCTGACCAACATTTACGTGGGTATTTTCTTCAAAATAAATTGAATCAACATATCCGCCAACGCGGGCAACTACGGGGCTGATATCGCCGTCGATCTGCGCATCATCAGTATCAATGTGTTTACTGAAGTAGATATATTCTTTTATACCGAAAATTACGCCGCCAATAAGTACTATGCCTAATATGATGGGGATAACTTTGTTTTTCTTTTTCGGTTGTTCCGTTGTTTCTTGTTCCTTTGCCATTTTATTTAAAAGGTTTGGTATAATTATTTGTTGATTTTTCCTGTTGATTTTTGTAAAGTATAGTAAGCAAGGCCTGCATCGGCTTTAGCCAGCTCAAGGTTGATCTGTGCCTGGTAAAGCAGGGTTTCTGCATCGGCCCTGTCTGTAGCTGATGCTATATTGCTTTTGTATTTTGATTCCAGGATCTTGTTGTTTTCACCTGCCTGGTCAATAGCTGTTTGTAAAAGTTTGATCTTTTCAAGCGCCTGGGTATAGCTCTGATAGCTTTGGTTCACTTCGTCTTTTATCCTGTCAGTAGTGATGCCTTTGTTAATCTCAACCTGCTGCTCCTGGATCTTAGCTTCGGTAACCTTATTCTTATTGGTCCAAAGGGAACTGAAGTTCCATGATACTGTTAAGCCTACCGATATAGGGGTGATAAAATTACCGCTTTTAGGTATCGGATTAGCGCTCACGTCAACATAATAAGCAGCAGCTGATGCACCTACCGTAGGCAGTTCGTTTGCTTTAATGCTTTTAGTATTGGTTTCGGCAACACGGCTGCGTAAGGCAAACTGTTTAAACTCGGGGCGGGCAGCCATCGCGCTGTCAAGGTATGATGTCAATGGAGCAACTTGCCTGTCAGCCTCGGTAATCTGATCGATGTTTAACTGTGTACCTTCTGGTAAGCCCAACAACACGTTAAGATTGTAGTTGATGATACGGCGGTTAGTTTCCAGGTCAACACCATTAACCTCAATGTTTGAGCGCTGTAGTTGAAAGCGCAACACATCGTTCTTGGTTACCAAACCCTGGTCAAAAAAGCGCTGTGCCTGTTTAATCTGCCCGTCAACAGTAGTAAGGTTTTGAGCCACTACCTTTTTGCTTTGCAGTACCTTGTAAAGGTTATAGTACGAGCTGATGATATCATAAACTACCTCGTCTTTATCATTTTCAATATCCAAACGGGCAACCTGGGTAAGCAAGTCGGTAGATTGGCGGGCGTATTTCAATTTATTACCGCCAAATATGGTTTGGTTTAAGGTTAGGATACCTAAATACGCATCGGCGTGCGATGGCAGGTTAAAGCTTTCAGAACCAAGGGCCAGTCTGTTAGCAGGTATCTGGGCGCGATTGTAACCATAGCTCACTTTACCTGTTGGCAAAGCTTCGTCTTTCGCCTGGTTATATTGAGAAACAGCCTGCTCAACTTTCGAGTGCGATAGTTTTAAAGTTTTGCTGTTGTCGAGGCCCAGTTTGATGGCTTCATCAAGTGTGATTGTCCTGTCTTGTGCGCTGGCTGCAAAAGGCAGGCTTAAAACCATGAGGGCGATACTGCCGCGCAAAACGGGCCGTAACACCTGCTTTAATAGTTTAAGGTGATTGGTTTTGTTATTTGGAGTTGTCATGTTCATTAACTAAATAAGCTTTTAAAAGTCTTTTCATGTATGTTTTTACGCGTGGTTTCAGTTCATTTTCCATAAACTTTTCATCACGAATATCATGTCCCAGTATTAACGATGATATCTGCGGCATGTTAATTATATAATTTTTTGTGCCAAAAAGGGTGGCTATGACCAAAGGGATATCGGCATCTTTATTAAACTGGCCGCTGTTAACGCCCTCTTCCATGATCCTTTTTACTTCGTATACGTTTACCATCAATATTTCGATGATCTTATCGGTAAGGTCGCCGCGTTTATTCATGGATACTTCCCTGTTGATGAGCTTTTGAAAACAGTTATTGGCAATAATGCGCTCAACGTAGTTATCAATACATTTATCCAGTTTATTCCAGGCTGATATGCTGTCGTCATTGCCGATGTTTTGCAGCAGCGTACGGAATGAATCGATCTTTCGTTTAAAAATTGCGAGGAAAAGCCCTTCTTTTGATCCAAAATAGTAATTGAGCATAGCCATGTTTACACCGGCTTCGCCTGATATGGTACGGGTGGAGGCACCGTCATAACCAAGATCCGCGAATACCTTTTCGGCTATGTCGAGGATGTGGTCTTTTTTATCTATTTTATCTTTTTCCATTGTTTTAACGGCACAAAATTAATCAAACGATTGATTAAGCGTATCGGGTTGAAGCAGAAAAAGTTAATCGGTTGATTAAGATTACCATCGAATGACAGATTTGTTTGCGATGCTTAAAAAAATTGTAATAATTGAAAGTATTTGTTGAAACATTTAATGTTAACCCTTGAAAATCTTAACAGATTGATGGTCACAGTAATCGTTTTGTTATATTGTTGATACAGGAAATACAGAATATCTTTCTTTCAATATATTTGTCGTTATGAAGCGTATCCACCTCATTGCAGTATTCCTGTTTGCAACTGTTTTATCAAAAGCCCAAACCAATCCGCCTACTGATCTCGGCACTATCCAGCAAAATTTAAAAAAGCTTGATGTGCTGGGCAGCGTGTTGTATGTAGCGGCGCACCCTGATGATGAAAACACCCGCCTGCTGGCCTACCTGGCGCAGGAAAAACATTATCGTACCGGTTACCTGTCACTCACCCGCGGTGATGGGGGGCAAAACCTGATAGGCAATGAGCAAAGTGAGCTGCTGGGTTTGATCCGTACCCAGGAACTACTGGCTGCCCGCCGCATTGACGGCGCTGAACAGTTTTTTACCCGCGCCAACGATTTCGGCTTTTCAAAAGGGCCGGAAGAAACACTGAAGATCTGGGATAAAGAGAAAGTATTGGGCGATGTAGTTTGGGTGATCCGCAAGTTCAGGCCCGATGTGATCATTTGCCGTTTCCCTACTACAGGCGAGGGCGGCCATGGCCATCATACTTCATCGGCCATATTAGCCCAGGAAGCTTTTACAGCCGCAGCCGATCCAAACCGTTACCCTGAGCAATTGCAATATGTAAAACCATGGCAGGCCAAACGCCTGATGTGGAACACTTTTAACTTTGGCAGCACCAATACCACCGCAGCCGATCAGTTTAAGATAGATGTTGGTGTTTATAACACCACCTTAGGTAAGGGCTACGGTGAAATAGCAGCCGAAAGCCGCAGTAACCATAAAACGCAGGGTTTTGGCTCGGCCAAACAACGCGGCGAATCGTACGAATTTTTTAAAACCATTTTAGGCGATGCTCCGCAAAACGACCTGATGGATGGTGTTAACACCACCTGGAAACGGGTTAAAGATGGTGAAGCGATCTCGACCTTAATAGGAGTGATCAACCGTAATTTTATCAGCGAGGCCCCCGAAAAATCGCTTCCTGCATTGGTTCAATTGTTGATGAAAGTGGAAAAAGTGCCGGATACCTATTGGCGCGAACAGAAAACGAAAGAACTGAACAACCTGATTGCTGCATGCGCCGGGCTTTGGTTTGAGGCTTATGCTACTGAGCCAACGTATGCATTAGGCGATAAAATGAGTTTACGTGAACAAGTGATCAACCGGTTTAATTACAAGGTGAAGATCAATAGTGTTATTAATGCCGACAATACCTTAAACCTGAATAGTAAGGTTTTGCCAACCAACCAACTGCAAACGTTTGAGGATAATATGGTAGCTTCAAAGCTTACCCAACCGTATTGGCTGGCTGCACCGCACCCGATTGGTGTTTATACCCTGCCAGATAATACACTTGCAGGTAACCCTGAAAACCCCGATCTGCCAAAAGTTACTTTCCAGTTTATTGTGGAAGGCAAGCCTATTAACATTGACCGTCGGATTTTATACAAATATGTCGACCCGGTTAGGGGAGAGGTTTATCAGCCTATTGAAATAACACCGCCCGTTACGGCAAATATTGATAATAAGGATTACATTTTCAGCACACAGCAGGCACAAACGGTATTGATAAACCTGAAAAGTTTTACCAAAGCAAGCGGTACCATCAGTCTTAAACCTGCAGCCGGCTGGAAAATAAGCCCCGAAAAGATAGACTTTACCAATAAAGATAAAAATGATGAATGGTCGGTAGCATTTACAGTTACCCCAACCGAGGGCAAAACTAAAACGACCGACCTGGAAGCAGTGGTTAACGCTAACGGTAAACCGTTTTCACTCAGTCTTCGCCGCATCAGGTATGATCACGTGCCGGCTATTACGCTGTTCCCGCCCGCACAAACAAAGCTTGTTTACCTCGACCTGAAAAATAATGGAAAGAAGATAGGCTACATTGCCGGTGCCGGCGACCAGATGCCCGAGGCTTTGCGCCAGGTAGGTTATGAAGTACATATGCTAACTGAAAACGAGGTAATGAACGGTGATTTGTCAGGATATGATGCCATAGTTACCGGGGTACGCGCTTATAACGTGAACGACCGCCTCGCTTACCAGCAACCCAAACTAATGGAGTATGTAAAGAACGGCGGTAACCTGGTGGTTCAGTATAATAACAACAACGGCATAGTAGTAAAACAAATAGGCCCTTATCCTTTCACCGTAGTGAACAGGAGGGTTACCGATGAAAATGCCGAAATAACTGTTTTGGATCAGCAAAACCCGGTATTGAACTATCCCAACAAAATAACCAGCGATGATTTCAATGGCTGGATCCAGGAGCGTGGTTTGTATTACGTAAGCAATATCGATCCGCAGTACAAAGCCATTTTGCAAATGCACGATAAAGGCGAAGAGCCGCTTAACGGATCATTAATAGTTGGTGATTACGGCAAAGGGAGGTTTGTATACACCTCGCTGGCATTTTTCAGGGAACTGCCTGCCGGCGTGCCGGGGGCTTACAGATTGTTTATTAACTTGTTGAGTAAGCCGAAAGCGACAAGCGGTACAAATTGATATCTCTCTCGGCTCAATTTACTCATACTGGCGCAAGTGTTGTGCGGTTGTTTGTGGGGATGCTCTCATGCTGGCGCAAGTGTTGTGCGGTTGTTTGTGGGAGGGCTCACTTGTGCCTGTCAAAGCACAAGTCATCCGCCCACATGATCCGGCCCACAAGACTTGCGCTAAAGGAGGGTGATAACGAGCCAATGAAGCACAAAACCATACTCATTTGTCATTGAAATTAACTTTTAAAACAGCACAATCCTTTTACAAAATAAACAGTTGGTAAAATTCAATTAATCACTTATTTTTGCTGCAATCATATACACAACATCATGGGACACCATAAAGAAGAAAAAGAAAACTTTGATTACATATACTACTTAGTAGGATTAGTTTCAGGCTTATTTGTAGGCGGTATTATTGAAAAAGGCTTTACCTGGATTTTTGTAGGTGGTGTTTTAGGTTTGTTAACTGCTGCTGCATATATCGCCGTGTTAGTTCGTGGCCGTAATGAAGAGGCCTGATCCTGACCTCCCCTCATTTATAAAAAATTGGAACCAGTTTTACGGCATTGTTGTCGCGTGGCTGGTTTTTTTAGTTTTAGTATTCTGGCTCATTACCAAATTCTTTGAATGAGTTTAACCGACTGGATTGTTTTAGGGCTTACCATATTCTCTATAGTGCTGTATGGTATATGGAAAAGCGGCAGTAATAAAAATATCGACCAGTTTTTGATGGGCAGCCGCTCATTGCCCTGGTACCATGTGGGTTTATCGGTAATGGCTACACAGGCCAGTGCTATTACTTTTCTTTCGGCGCCTGGCCAGGCTTATACCGATGGGATGCGCTTTGTGCAGTTTTATTTTGGGTTGCCGCTGGCCATGATTGTGCTTTGTATCACCTTCGTTCCCATTTTTCATCGCCTTAAAGTTTATACCGCTTACGAGTTCCTGGAGCAGCGTTTTGATCTGAAAACCCGTGCGCTTACGTCGTTCCTGTTTTTGGTGCAACGGGGACTTTCAACCGGCGTTACCATTTACGCTCCCTCTATCATCCTTTCAACCATATTAAATATCAATACCATTTACACCACGCTTTTTATAGGTGGCTTGGTAATTGTGTATACGGTTTATGGTGGCAGCAAAGCGGTGTCATACACCCAGCTGCTTCAAATGAGCATTATTTTTATGGGGATGTTTTTGGCCGGTATACTGGTGGTTTACCTGCTGCCGGGTAATGTAAGCTTCATGAGCTCGCTCAAAATGGCCGGCAAAATGGGCAGGATGAATGTGATAGACTGGAAATTTGACCCTAATAACCGCTATACGCTCTGGAGCGGATTAATTGGTGGTTTTTTCTTGCAGCTTTCTTATTTCGGTACCGATCAGAGCCAGGTTGGGCGTTATTTAACCGGAAGCTCGGTAGGGCAAAGCCGCCTTGGGCTTATCATGAACGGATTGATCAAGATCCCAATGCAGTTCCTGATTCTGCTGATAGGGGTACTGGTATTTGCGTTTTACCAGTTTAACCGCCCGCCGATGTTTTTTAACCAGTACGAGGTTAAGCAAATCAAGAGCAGCAATTACGCTACACAATATAATTACCTCGACCAGCAATATGCCCAGGCTTTTGAGCAAAAAAAGATCAAAGCCAGCGAGCTGGTAAAAGCTATCGACAGTAAAAATGAAGACCGCATAAACCACGCGCAGGACCAGTTAAAGGTAGCCGATATCCAGGCCCGCATCATCAGGCAAAACGCCATTGAACTGATGAAAAAGAACAACCCCAAGGCCGATGATAATGATACCAATTACATATTCCTCACCTTTGTCACCCAATATCTGCCTAAAGGATTGATAGGCTTGCTTATCGCTATTATTTTCCTGGCGTCTATGGGCTCAACGGCAAGTGCCTTAAACTCGCTGGCTTCAACAAGTGTGGTTGATATTTATAAACGGATCATTAACCCCGGTGCTACCGATCAAAATTATTTAAATGCATCGCGCCTGGCAACAGTATTTTGGGGCCTGGTTTGTATTGGGATGGCATTATACGCCAGTCGTATCGGTAACCTGCTCGAAGCCGTAAACCAGTTAGGCTCCTATATTTATGGAACCATCCTTGGGGTATTCATTGTAGCTTTCTACCTCAAAAAAATAAATGGCACTGCAGTATTTATAGCTGCTATTATTACCGAGGCCATCATTTGTTTGTTAGGTTATTTTAATGTTATCGCTTATTTATGGCTGAACGCAATAGGGGCTATTTTGGTGATCCTGATAGCGATGTTAATCAGTGCGGCAACTCCATCTAAATCTCACCCGGTTGGGGAGGCTTCCTGAATTTATATCGATCATATCAAAAGAAAAGCTCCGTTTCCTATAGGGAACGGAGCTTTATATTTTAAAGCCCTCCTCTTCAGGGGAGGGTTGGGTGGGGTTATTGCTTAGCCTGATCTAACGCTTCCTGGTTCAGGCGGGCGTATTCCTCATCTTTATCGGCGTTGGCCAGGGCTATACCGGCTTCAGCAGCGGCGATGGCACCGGCTTTATCACCTTTACGCAATAACAGGCGCGATTCCCATAGCTTATACCAGGGGCCTTTAGGCTCAATTTTTTCGGCTTCGTAAACCCAACCTAATGCTTTATCAACATCCTTATGATTTTCGTAATAATACTGTATGGCGTTGAAGTAGTATGGCTTGCGGTCGCCCTTCATCAGCTCATCAATATTGGCTGTGATTTTGGCATCGTCGTCGGTTTCCATGTGGATGTATGCGGCGGTTTTGTCCCAAACTAAAACCAGGTCGGTTGATTTGGTGGTCGAATTAACAAAAGCCATGGTAAAGGTTTCCCTTTTTTCGCTCACGCGGATAGGTTTTATCGTGAAGCGAAGAAAATCCTGGTCTTGCTTATAGCTGTAAGCACCCCATTGTTTTACAACCTTATTTAGGATAATAGTCCACTCGCCTTTGGTAGGGATGCTGAATAAAGAATAGGTGCCTGCAGGTACAGGGTTTCCTTCAATAACAACTTTTTCACTAAAGGTGATGGTTGTGGCGGCATTGGCTCCTGTGCGCCAAACTTCGCCGTAAGGGATAATACCGCCGAATATTTTGCGGTCTTTAACATTTGGGCGCGAATAAGTAACGGTTACTTTCCCTAATCCGAAATCCTGGATAATGGTTTGAGTTGAACTGGCCTCAGGTATGCGGGGTATAGCCTGGGCGTATAATTTAAAGCTAAAACAACAACACGCTATCAGCATGCTGAACAGGAATACGTAAGTTTTTTTCATGATTATAGTTTTCGAATCTAAGATACCAAATGTTTTAATGCAGATATTATTGTGTATGACGTAAAAATATTTTCAAGGTTTAGAAGCCTCAGTATAAATACGTAATAAATAGGGGCGGCGTTACTGCAAAGCTAAAATTACCAGCGCTTTATTACCTTTGCACCCATGATTGACGTTATATTAAAGAAGGGTAAAGAAAAAGCCGTACTGCAAAGGCACCCCTGGGTGTTTTCGGGAGCGATTGAAAAAGTAAAGGGTAAGCCCGCCAATGGCGATGTGGTACAGTTGCTGAATGCACAGGGCGAATTTATGGCCTATGGTTTTTATAACGATCAATCGAGGGTTACTTTGCGTTTGCTGGAATGGAATAAGGATGTGCAGGTTGATGAAGCCTGGTTTCGCCAAAAGGTGGCTACTGCGGTTAAAAGCAGGGACAGCATCTTAGCTAACGGTACCAACACCTGCAGGCTGATCTTCAGTGAATCGGACTATTTACCCGGACTCATTGTTGATAAATACGCCGGTCATTTAGCCGTGCAGGTGCTTACCTCAGGTATTCAAAATGTAATGCCTGTTATTATCGATGAGCTTAAAAAATTGCTTAACCCCGAAAGCATTTCAGATAAAAGTGATAACGCTTCCCGCGCCCATGAGGGTTTGACCGAGGCGGAGAATAAAGTACTTGCAGGCAGCCCTCCGCCCGAATTGGTAGAGGTTTTGGAAAACGATGTGGTTTACGGCATCAATATCACTGAAGGCCAAAAATCCGGCTTTTACTGTGATCAGCGTGATAACCGTCATGTATTGGCCATGCATGCAAAAGATAAAAAAGTGCTGGATTGCTTTTGTTACACCGGTGGGTTCACTTTAAACAGTCTTAAAGAAGGTGCGGCATCTGTAACAAGCGTTGATAGCTCGGCACTGGCCATTGAAACTTTATCCGAAAATATCAGGTTGAATAAGCTTGATGGAACCAAACATACAGCCATTAAATCCGACGTGAATGTGCAGCTGCGCAAGTTTAGGGACGAGGGTGAAAAGTTTGACGTTATCGTGCTCGATCCTCCTAAATATGCGCCATCACGCTCGGCGCTAACCCGCGCTTCACGGGCTTATAAAGATCTGAACCGTTTAGGCATGCTGCTCCTTAACGAGGGCGGTTTGCTGGCCACCTATTCCTGTTCGGGTGCTATGGATATGGAAACCTTTAAACAGGTAATTGCCTGGGCCGCGCTTGATGCCGGTAAGCAAGTGCAATTCATTTACCAGTTCCATCAACCCGAAGATCATCCGGTACGTGCTTCCTTCCCCGAAGGTGAGTATTTGAAAGGATTGCTTTGTCGGGTGTTTTAGCCCCGCCCCCTAACCCCCTGAAGGGGGAACTAATGCCGAAGGCCTGTTTTGCGAAGCAAAACAGGCCTTCGGCATTTAGTACACTAATACTGCCGCGGGTTTCCAACCTGTGGTTACCATGGTTTCAGCTTTCAGCTGAACCACATTTAATGTAAGCTGAAAGCTTGCCGCATATCAACCACGAGTTTCGCTGTCGCTAAACTCGCGGCAGCATATGTTTTTATTCGATTTTTTTCTTCAATTGACTCCTCCGCTTAAAAAAGCGGTTAATTTTTGTGCGGTTAATGAAATTTTATCCCAATTAACCCCTTTTTTAACCCTTGTTTTAATACCACCCGCTATATCATTGCTGTGCCGAATGGAAAACAGGATAAGAATTAAGCGGGTTTAACCATCCCCGTTTAATGCAGTTTACAATCCCTTAGGCAAGAGTTATAAACCCATTAACCAATTATTTATGTACGAAAATTTTACCAATTATGATGGGTGCCATCGCATCCGTTATCGTGCTAAAATTAAAGGAGTATTGCAGTGCTGCATTACCGCTCTTTTATTTTTAGCCATGTGTACTTCGGCTTTTGCGCAAGGCAGCAAAATAACCGGTGTTGTAAATGATGAACGCGGGCAGCCCCTGCCAGGTGTAAGCGTTAAGCTAAAAGGTACGCCTAATGGAACAACTACCAATGTAAACGGCCAGTTCAACATTAATGCCGAGCCAAGCCAGACGCTGGTATTTACTTTCCTGGGTTACGTTGCTCAGGAAGTAAACGTGGGCAATCAAAAAAACATCAGCATTAAATTGCAACCAAATGCCACTAACATGAATGAAGTGGTTGTGGTAGGTTACGGTACCCAGCGTAAAGCAACAGTGACCGGATCGGTTGCATCAGTTACCAACAGCGAGATCGTGACCACCAAAAACGAGAACGTGCTGAACATGCTTGCCGGTAAAGTAGCGGGTGTACGGATCACCCAAAATACTTCTGAGCCGGGTTCATTCAGCAACGCGTTTGATATTCGTGGTTTTGGTAACCCACTGGTAGTTATCGACGGGATCCCCCGCGATAACATTACCCGCCTTGATCCTAACGATATCGAAAGTGTTTCGGTATTGAAAGATGCATCGGCAGCCATCTATGGTGTGCGTGCTGCAAACGGTGTAGTTATCGTGACTACTAAAAAAGGTAAAAAAGGTGCCGTTGACCTTAACTATTCAGGTACCTATGGCTGGCAAATTCCCTCATACATGCCAAAACCTGTTGGCGCTGTTGATTTCATGACCCTGGTTAACGAGCAACTTTTGCACAACGTTAACGGCGGACAAGTGAAATATACCGATGCTGATTTTGCAGCGTATAAAAACGGTTCAAAAACCAGTACCGACTGGTATAGCCCCGTTTTTGCTAACAGCGCCCCTCAGCAACAACATAACCTGAATGCCACAGGCGGTACTGATAACAGCAGCTACTTTGTAAGTATGGGTATTACAGATCAGGACGGCTTTTTCAAAAGCGGCGACCTGAACTATAAGAAGTATAACCTACGCTCAAACCTTACCACCAAAATCAATAAAAACCTTACCATTGATGTAAACCTGAGCGGTACTCTTGAGCAAAAAAATCAACCTTATCAGGATGCCTGGTGGATCATCCGCTCGTTCTGGAGGCAGGTACCTACGCAAAGCATCTACGCCAATAATAATCCGGCCTACCTGAACAACGGCGAGGTTGATGGTTCAAACCCTGTTGCCATGGCCGATGCCAATATTGATGGTTACAAACAAATTGCCAATAAATGGTTACAATCTTCGGTATCTGCAACGTATAACGTTCCTTTTGTACCGGGTTTAAGTGCTAAAGGCTTGTATAACTATGATTATTATTTTTCAAGCAACAAGATCTATCAGCGCTCATACAACCAGTATAACTATGACGCAAACAGCAATACCTACCAGCCTATAGCTAACCAAACCCCGGGTTCAATTACCCGTCAGTTTTATGAAAAGCCAAGTACCTTAATGCAGCTTTCTTTAAACTATGCCAAACAGTTTAAAGGCGGGCATAACGTAACCGCGTTGGCACTTTATGAAGAAGGCGAGCAAAAAGGAGATAACTTTAACGCGCAACGCCAGCTTTCATTGCCTGTTGATCAGCTGTCGGCAGGTAACGCCTTAAATCAAACTGCTACAGTTGATGGTGGCTGGCCTTATGATTATGTAAATAAATCATTTGTTGGCCGTGTTAACTATGATTATAAATCAAAATACCTGGTTGAATTTAGCTTCAGGGATGATGCCAGCTCTAAAAATTCTCCGCTTAAAAGATGGGGCTTTTTCCCTGGAGCATCTGCAGGTTGGAGGATCTCACAGGAAAACTTTTGGAAAAATACATCAGCCCTTTCATTTATTGACGACCTGAAAATCCGTTTATCATATGCTAAACTGGGTGATGATGCCGGTCTTAACGCTTACCAATATCTTACCGGTTATAACTACCCTGCTAATGGCGACAACAACAGATTGCCTCCGGGCTCGGTATTTGATGGTACTTTTGTTAACGGCGCAGAAAGTCGTGGTATTGCTAACCCTTATATCTTTTGGTATGTTGCAAAAACATATAATGCCGGTATCGACCTGCAGGCATGGAATGGTTTGTTAGGTTTAACTGTTGATGCCTTCAGGCGCGACAGGAGCGGCCTGCTTAATACCCGTGCCGATAACCTGCCGGGCGTAGTAGGTGCTAATTTACCACAGGAAAACCTTGACAGCGACCGCGCACAAGGTTTTGATATTGAGTTGAACCACCGTTACCATATAGGCAGCTTTAACTATTTTGTTAAAGGTACATTTGGTTATACCCGCACTAAATGGATCAGCAGGGTACACTCGGCTTACGGTAACTCGCAACTTAACTGGCATAACAATAACGACAACCGTTATAACAATATATTCTGGGGTTACGGCGCCAATGGCCAGTTCCAGAATTACCAGCAGATCCTGAACAGCCCGCAGTTTGTATCACGTAACGCTGTAGTAGGTGATTATATTTTGCAAGACTGGAACGGTGACGGTGTGATCAACGACCAGGATGTACACCCGATAGCACAAAACGTAAGTAATAACAACTATAGCGTACCTTCAACCACATTTGGTTTAACACTGGGCGGTTCATATAAAGGTTTTGATATCAATACCGTATGGCAGGGAGCTACCGGCATCAACGTATCATACATTGAGCAGCTGAATATCCCGCTATGGGGCGGAGGCAGTGCACTCTCCATGTTTATGGACAGGTACCACCCAACCGATCCTAAAGCCGACCCTTATGATCCAAACACGGTATGGACCCCGGGTACATTTGCCCTTACCGGCACAACAGCCAATACAAACTCACTTTCAAATATTCACAGCGCAGCTTATGTAAGGCTAAAATCGGCCGAGATTGGTTACAGCATCCCCGCCAGCGCTGCTAAGAAGGTAGGTATCAAAGGCGCAAGGATCTTTGTGAACGGGTACAACATATTAACCATCACAAGCTTGAAATATCTTGACCCTGAGCACCCATCGGCCAACTATGGCTATTTATACCCCTTAGATAAAATTTATTCAATCGGTGTAAATGTTAAACTATAATCAAATACAGATCATGAAAAAATACACATATACGATATTGGCTTTTTTACTTTGCTGGACAACGGCATGTAAAAAGCTGGATACCCTGCCCCCAAGCATTGTTAAGGACGATGACGTTTTTGCAACCGCCGCGGGAATCCAGGCCTATATGGCCCGCATGTACAGCGAATTGCCTATTGAAGATTTCAGGTATTCGCCCGAAAGAGGTTTAAATATGTTCTGGATCATCAGTCCAACAAGTGCCACCACCGGCGAGGCGTTAAGCCGTGACCAGAATGGCTCAATGCAGGAAAATACAGGCCTTTCAACCTGGGGCGATTGCTACAGGACCATCAGGGATGCCAACTATTTTTCTGAAACCCTGCCTAAATACGCAAGCAACTTTACAAACGATCAGGTAAATAACTGGTTGGGTGAGGCAAGGTTTATCCGTGCTGCTACTTACTTTGCTTTGGTTAAACGGTACGGCGGTGTGCCGCTTGTTGATAAAGTGCTTAACTATCCTGCACAAAGTATTGAGGAGCTAAAAATACCCCGTTCGTCTGAAGAAAAGATCTATGATTTTATCGGTACCGACCTGGATTATGCTTATACCAATCTTCCGGAAAGCAACCAGGTTGGCAGGGCTAATAAATATGTGGCTGCGGGCTTTAAATCAAGGGCAATGCTTTACGCCGGCTCGGTAGCTAAATACAATAACATCTCGTTGGTTGATGGCAGCGGCAACAGGCTTTGCGGTATCTCTGCGGCAAAAGCAGTTACTTATTTCAAAGCAGCTTATGATGCGGCAGCTTTACTTGATAGCAAGTACAGCTTGTATAAAAAAGCATGGGCAGCCGGAGATAAAAATGCACAGTATCTGAATTACGTCAACATGTTTTTTGATGCATCAAGCCCTGAAAACATATTTGTTCGTCAGTATCATTATCCTGAATCGGTACATGGCTATGACGCATATAATGTGCCGCGCCAGTTAATGGGTGCTAACGGTTACTCATCAGAGGTTAACCCAACACTGGATTTTGTGGAGATGTTTGACGGTTTCCCTAAAAATGCTGATGGCACCATCAAAACTACAACCGGTGGTAAATACGATCTGTACACCAATACTGTAGATCTGTTTGCAAATGCCGAACCAAGGTTAAGGGCAACCGTGGTTTTACCAGGTGATATAATGAAAGGCATCAGCATCGAGATCCGCAGAGGTATTTATACAGGCAGTTCAGCAGGTGGCATCAGTCCGCTTTTGCCTGCGGGTTCAACTGCTCATTATCCAACAGATAACATAGTACAATCAGCCAACGCAAGCCAAACTCCTTACAAATTGCCAAATGGTACAACCATGAACCCTGCTGGTTTAAGCGGTTATTTTACAGGCGATGGTACTAACTCTGTTTCTGGCTTCTCTATCCGTAAATATATCGTACCGGATAAGCCGACATCAGAAGTATTGGAAAACCGTTCTGATCAAACCTGGATCGAGCTGCGTTATGCTGAAGTATTGCTTAACCGTGCCGAAGCTGCTGTGGAGCTCAATGCGCTTGGTCAGTCGGACAAGAGCTATCTGCAGGATGCCTTTACCCAGATCAACCAGATCCGTGAACGTGCCGGTGCCAACCTGTTAACCGGTACTGCTGATGTAACTGTTAACGTAGTACGCAAGGAACGTAAAAAAGAGCTTGGCTTTGAAAACAAACAGTATTGGGATATGCGCCGCTGGAGGGTTGCCGATAAAGAGCAAAACAGTACCATTTACCGTACGCTGATGCCTTTCTATTCGGCTAACGATGGTAAGTACTTTTTTGATGCGCGTTTAGATGAGCGCAACTCACGCTACACTTTTGATGTGCGTTGGTACTATGAGCAAATACCGCAGGGTGAAATCCAGAAAAGCCAGAATTTAATTCAAAATCCGGGTTATTAATTTTAAGAGAGAGATGAAAAAATTATTTTATAGCATAGCATTAAGTGTATTGGTTGCCGCAGGCAGCTCATGCAAAAAGGTTGATAATTATGCCGCTCCCAATGTTACCTTAAAAGGTACCGTAACTGATGCCGGGAATGGTAAAAGCCTGCAAACAGAACAAGGTTCGGGCACCCGTATCAAATTACTGGAGATAAGCTGGAGCTCAAATCCAACCCCGTTTTATATATCCTCATACCAGGATGGTACTTATCAAAATACCAAGCTGTTTGCAGGTAAAAACGTAATTTCGGCCGAGGGTGCTTTTGTGCCATTGGTACAGGTTGATAACAGCGGCAAAACCATTGTTGATAAAAGCCAAACGGTTGACGTTAAAGATGTGACCACTGTAAACTTTGCGGTTGAGCCATTTTTAAGGATAGAATGGGTAGGCGATCCTGTTTTGAATGCAGATGGCACCATTACTACCAGCTTTAAAATTACCCGTGGTACTGCCGATCCTAATTTTCAGCAGGACGTGAGCGATTTGGCCGTATTTGTTAATTCAAACAACTACGTAGGCAATAACAACTACGATAACCGTTATACCCCTAAACTTAGCGGTGGCGATGCAACAGCTTCTGTAGGAAAAACTATTAGTCTTACTACGCTTGGCGGCGCGCTGCCGGGTAAAAGGAGCTATTTTATCCGCGTAGGCGCAAGAATCTCTTATGGGCTTAATTACTACAATTATACCGACGTTAAAGAGGTAAAAGTTCCTTAAAAAAATGAATACCTGTGTGAGGGAGGGCCGTGGGAGTGGTTCCTCCCAAACACAATTTTATACAATATAACTATGAAGAATACGCTACTTTTTTGTTGCGGACTTGCCTTTGCTGCCGGCGCTTATGCGCAGGATCCTAACCCGAAACCGGCATCCCTGAAAGAGAAAACTGCTTTTCAAACCAGCAGTCCCTGGAGGCCCGAAATTGATGTGCGATCAGACATTGCTATTGTTTATGGCACTAACGATCACCCAAACATGACCTTTGAACAACGCGTAAAATCATGGCGCGACCGTGGTTATGATGTGAATTTCATGACCGGGATTGCCTGGGGCGATTACAAAGATTACTTTTTGGGTAAATGGGATGGTAAAAACCACCTTGGCGTAGGGCAGGTAACACAAAGAGGCGATACAATTTTCCACGGTAAGGACATGCCTTACGTGGTGCCCGATGATTCCTTTATCGAATATATGAAAACCGCTGTGGTTAAGCGTGTGATTGACGTTGGTATCACAAACATTTTTTTAGAAGAACCGGAGTTTTGGGCCCGCGCGGGTTATAGCGCTGGTTTTAAAAACCAATGGCAAAAATATTACGGCTTCCCCTGGAAACCGCAGGATGCATCGGCCGAAAATACTTATTTATCAAACAAGCTAAAATATAACCTGTATTATGAAACCATAAAACAGGTATCATCATACGCCAAAGAATATGGTAAAAGCAAGGGCATGAACATTAAAGTGTTCATAGCTACGCACTCGCTGGTAAACTACTCGTCATGGCAAATTGTTAGCCCGGAGGCAAGTCTGGCTTCATTGCCGGGTATCGATGGCTATATTGCCCAGGTGTGGACAGGCACCTCGCGTGAGCCTACATATTTTAATGGTAAAGAAAAGGAACGGGTATTTGAAAACGCTTTCCTTGAATATGGTTCGGTAGTATCCATGACTGCCCCAACCGGTCGTAAAGTGTTTTTCCTTACCGACCCGATTGAAGACCGCGTGCATGACTGGAGCGATTATAAACGCAATTACCAGGCTACCTTTACCGCCAAGTTATTATACCCCATGGTTGCAGACTACGAGGTAATGCCATGGCCCGAAAGGATCTATACCCATCCTTACCCGGTGTTAGGTACTAATGAAAAAACACTGATCCCACAGTTTTACTCCACCCAGATGCAGATCATGGTGAACGCCCTGAATGATATGCCTGTTTCAAACAATAAGGTATCAGGCGTTAACGGCATTGGAGTGCTGATGAGCAATACCCTGATGTTCCAGCGTTTTCCTACCCACAATGGATTTGAGGATCCGCAGTTTTCCAATTTTTACGGACAAACCCTGCCTTTGGTAAAACGCGGTGTGCCGGTACAAACCGTACACATGGAAAATCTGGGTTATGCGGCATCGCTTAAGGATATCAAGGTTTTGGTCATGAGCTATTCCAACATGAAACCTGTATCAGCCGAAGTTCATGAGCAGCTTGCTGCCTGGGTTAAACAAGGCGGCGTATTGATTTATGTTGGTCGCGATGATGATCCGTACCAATCAGTAATGGAATGGTGGGATACCAAAGGGAACAACTTCACTGCGCCATCGCAGCACCTGTTTAAACTGCTGGGAGTAAACCCGACCGGCGACAATCAGCGTTTTGCTGTTGGTAAAGGAGCGGTTTATGTATTGAGGCAAAACCCTAAAGAATTTGTAATGCAGGCCAATAATGATGAAACTTTTATTAATCTGGTAAAACAGGCTTATGAAAAAGATGCCAATGGTGGTAAGTTGAAATTTAAAAACAGCATGTACCTGGAGCGCGGCCCGTATGATGTTGTTTCGGTAATGGATGAAAATGCCGATAGCAAGCCATACGTGGTAAAAGGCCCGGTTATCGATCTTTTCGATCCACAATTGCCCGTACTCGCCGAAAAAACGATCAACCCTAATGAGCAGGCCTTATTATATGTAGTTAAGCGCGTTGCGGATAAAAAACAGCCAAAAGTATTAGCATCGGCCTCAAGGGTTTATAACGAAGCAGTAACAGAAAACAGTTACACATTTGTGGCCAAAAGTCCTATAAAAACATTAAACAGCACCCGGATCCTGTTGCCTGCACAACCAAAGGAAACAGTAGTTACCGATAGCGAAGGAAAAACCATTACCGATGTAAAATCCTCATGGGATAAATCATCAAAAACCTTATACCTGGGTTTTGCCAACAGCCCCGATGGTATCAAGGTAAGTATTAAATGGTAAAAGATTCTTTTTTGAGAGAGTTGGTTTATTACTTCCGTACATGAAATTTCATGTGCGGAAGTTTTTTTGAAAAGAGATTGCGTAATTCGCTCAAAAAATTTGTCCTTACAGTGATTTGCAAATAAAGCATCCAAAATTATAAATGAAAAAATTACTCCTCCTGGCGTTTGCCTTTTTACCGGTAGCACTTTCGGCGCAAGAAAAAGTGGCGTCGCCTGTCGATCTGATTAACCCACTCATGGGCACGCAATCAAAGCCTTCGCTCTCCAATGGTAATACTTACCCAGCAATAGCCCTGCCATGGGGCATGAACTTCTGGACACCGCAAACCGGTACCATGGGTGATGGTTGGCAATACACCTATGATGCAGACAAGATCCTTGGTTTTAAACAAACCCATCAACCATCGCCATGGATGAATGATTACGGTATGTTTTCCGTTTTTCCTGAAACCGGTAAGTTAAAGCTGAACGAAAAAGATCGTGCCAGCTGGTTCTCGCACAAAGCCGAAACAGCAAAGCCATATTATTACAGCGTTTATCTGGCCGATTATGATGTAACAACCGAGATAACGCCGACCGAACGGGCTTCCAGCTTCCAGTTCACTTTTCCTAAAAATGACAGCTCGCATATTGTGATCGACGCATTTGATAAAGGCTCATATGTAAAGATCATTCCAGGTGAGCAAAAGATCATTGGTTACAGCACCAAAAACAGCGGTGCGGTACCTGCCAACTTTAAAAACTATTTTGTTATTTATGTAGATAAACCTTTCGCGCTGGCTTCGGCATGGCACGACTGGAAAAAAGACTATGGCCAGCTGGAATATACCGGCGACCATGCCGGCGCGGTGATCACCCTGAAAACTGCGAAAGGCGAAAAAGTTCATCTTAAGGTAGCCTCCTCATTCATCAGCATTGAGCAAGCCGAACTTAACCTGAAACGCGAGCTTGGTAATGATGATTTTGCCGCAACCTGTCAAAAAGCAAAAGATGCCTGGAACAAAACCCTCGGCCGTCTTAATGTTGAAGGTGGTACTATCGACCAAACACGTACTTTTTACAGCAGCCTTTACCGCATGCTTTTCTTCCCCAACAAAATGTACGAGGTTGATGCCAGCGGGCAAAATGTACATTACAGCCCTTTCAATGGCAAAGTTGCGCCGGGTTACCTATTTGCCGGCACCGGTTTCTGGGATACATTCAGGGCGCTTTATCCATTCCTGAATTTGGTTTATCCTTCTATCAACAAAGAGATGCAGGAAGGCTTGATCAATGATTATAAAGAGGGCGGCTGGCTGCCCGAATGGTCGAGCCCGGGCTATGCTGATTGTATGATCGGTAATAACTCAGCATCGGTAGTAGCCGAAGCTTATTTAAAAGGGATGCGTGGTTATGATATTGAAACCTTATACCAGGCCCTGAAACATGGTGCTAATAACGAGGGGCCGAATGCTACAGGTCGCCGCGGTGTACAGTACTATAACACTTTGGGTTATGTGCCTTATAATGTGAAGATCAACGAAAATGCTGCCCGTACCCTGGAGTATGCTTATGACGATTTTGCCATTTACCAGTTAGGTAAAGCATTAGGCAAACCGAAAAAAGAAATCGAGATATACAAAAAACGCAGCCAGAACTATCGCAATATCTTCGATCCGCAAACCAAACTGATGCGCGGTAAAAACCAGGATGGTACTTTTGAAACACCTTTTAATCCGTTTAAATGGGGCGATGCCTTTACCGAAGGGAACAGCTGGCATTACAGCTGGGGCGTGTTCCATGATATTCAGGGTTTGATAAACCTGATGGGCGGCAAGCAGCAGTTTGCAATCAAACTGGATTCGGTATTTGAAATGCCGCCGATATTTGATGATAGCTACTATGGCGGTGTGATCCATGAGATCCGCGAAATGCAGATAGCCGGCATGGGGCAATATGCACATGGTAACCAACCTATTCAGCACATGATCTACCTGTATAACCACGCAGGCCAGCCATGGAAAACACAATACTGGGTTCGCGAAGCTATGAACAGGCTTTACAGGGCTACTCCTGATGGCTATTGCGGCGACGAGGATAACGGCCAGACATCGGCATGGTATATCTTCTCGGCTATGGGTTTTTACCCGGTTACCCCGGCCAGCGATCAGTATGTTTTAGGTGCCCCGCTGTTTAAAAAAGTAACGGTTAATTTAGAGAACGGCAAAACCATCACCATCAACGCGCCAAAAAACAGTGCGGATAACAAGTATGTAAATACACTTACTGTTGATGGCAAGCCATATACTAACAACTGGTTAAGTCATAAAGGTTTATTAAATGGAGCTGTGCTTGATTTTGATATGCAGGCTACCCCGAATAAAGATCGCGGCACCAAAGATGCCGATATGCCTTATTCAATGAGTAACGAGAAATAACCTATCCAGCTCTCCCCAAGAAGAGGGCTTTCTGTAAAGACGCATCACTCACATCTCCTGTTATGCAGATCAAACATGCATGAAAGGAGATGTGAGTGGTGCGTTTTTTTGCGTTTGAAAATTCCTGAGAAACACAATTATGCGTCTCCTGCTACATTTGTTTGATTTGCACAGCGGGCGGGAGGAGCATGTGATGAGTCTCTACGCTAAAAATCAATCCGCACTTTTCCTAAACACCGCCCAAACATAAAACGGGATTCCGGCCAGCAGCAACAAAAAAC
This sequence comes from Mucilaginibacter angelicae, assembly GCF_042434235.1. Classification (NCBI taxonomy): domain Bacteria; kingdom Pseudomonadati; phylum Bacteroidota; class Sphingobacteriia; order Sphingobacteriales; family Sphingobacteriaceae; genus Mucilaginibacter; species Mucilaginibacter angelicae. The sequence continues at coordinate 29,983 of NZ_JBHLTS010000066.1, forward strand.
CATAATAAACAGCTTCCTGCCCTGCCCCGGCTATAGCCCACAGCGAATAGCCGAAGGCCAGTATGGCCAATGTAATAGCTCCGGCCCAACCGCCTGCATTTGGGTTTTTCCGTACCCTGATAACAAGATAAGCCGCTGCCGATAACAAATAGGGGATCAAGACACTTAGTAACGAAAGCAGCAGCAGAAATTTAAATTGTGCCACCAGCCCCTTGGTATAATTCATGGTCATGAATAGCGATACCATGATACTGCTGATAATGATGCCCATATAAGGTACCCCTTTTTTATTTGTCCGGCTAAAAATAGGGGGGAAGAGTTTGTCTTTTGAAATGGCGTAAGGCACCTGTCCTTGCAACAATGTCCAGCCATTGAGCGAACCGAATGCTGCGATGGCAATACCCGCACTTACCCAATAGCGGGCGCTGCTGCCATAGATGATCACCGCCGTATCGGCATAAGGGGTAAGTGACTTTTGCAGTTGTGCGGCAGGGATAATACCGATAACACTTACACTCCCCATAATATAAATAAAGGTGGTGATGAGGAGACCCAGCATGGTTGCCCTGGCTACTGTTTTTTCAGGATTGGCAACACTGCCCGATGGTACGGTAGCGCTTTCAATACCTATAAACGCAAACATGGTCATGGTGGCGGTAGCCTGCAAAGCGCTGATGATACTTCCGCCACTGCTGTTAAATGGGGTAAAGTTGATCGTTTTGATAAAAAACAAGCCACCGATAGCTACCAATAATAATGGTAATACTTTTAAAATAGTGGTGATCAACTGCAGTTTTCCGCCGGTAACAACGCCCTGCATATTGATATAAGCTAATAGCCAAATGGAGCATAAACCGGTAGTAACCGCGATAACACTGCTGCTTGCCAATACCGGGAAAAAGGTACTTAACGCACTTACAAACGATATGGTGATGGCTGCATTAGCACAGGCTACGGCAAGGTAATATCCCCAGGCAACCAAAAAGCCAATAAAATCGCCCAGCCCATCGCGGGTGTAGGCGTAGGGGCCACCGGTAGCATGGGGCAAAAGTTTGCTCAGGTTACTGAAAACCTTCGCCAAAAAGAATGACCCTATTGCCGAAAATACCCAGCCCAGCAAGCCAATGCTCCCGAATGATGCCATTGCGGCCGGCATCAGGAAAATGCCTGCACCTATCATATTGCCAATCACCAGCGAGGTGCTGGTCCACAGGCCTAATTTATTTTTTTCGGGAAGCGTTTCGGGCATGGATCTTTTGTTTGGCGAAAAGATAAGGTTTTTATCGGGCCCAATATCCAAAAAATAATTCCGGTGTTTGAGTAGTGCTAAGTAAGCCGAAGCTGTTGAGATTTTCAATGCGCCAGTATTGCATGCAGGCTTATTATATCAGATATTATTTAATTTCGAACCACTTTGAAATAAAAACGTACAATGCTCCAATCAACGTGAAGTGATAAGATATTTAATTTTACTGTGCAGATACAGTATAAAATCTCAAATAAATGGATAAAAACAATAACGGGTTTGATTTACTCCGTTTATTACTTGCTTTTTTAGTTTTTGTTTCACACAGCTATTTGCTTTTTGGCCACGGCAGGGAGCCTTTGGATGTATTTTCAAAAGGACAAACCAGTATGGGCGAGATTGGCGTTATGGGCTTTTTTTGTTTGAGCGGTTATTTAATTTCAGCAAGTTTCTACAGGTCGCCCAATGTTTTAAAATTTCTGCGCAACAGGTTCCTGCGGTTGTTCCCCGGCTATTGGGTTTGTTTGCTGGTTACTGCTTTTGTTATTGCCCCGCTGATATTTTACGTTAATAATAAATCGTTAACAGGCTTTGGATTTACCGGGCCTGATAGTTCATGGTCATTTGTATACAACAATATCTACTTATTTATAAGGCAGTGGGGTATATGCGGGCTATTGGTTAATGCAAATTATAAAGGATCATTAAATGGCAATTTATGGAGCCTGCTCCCCGAATTTATGTGCTACCTGTTAACATTGGTGTTGGGCCTTTTCGGGTTGTTGAAAAATAACAGGTTTGTATTTGCTATAGTGTTCATTTTCGTTTATGTGGTTTATGTAGTTAATTTATATACCAGTAACCAGTTTGGCCCAACGTTCCTGATCCTGTCTTCTGCCCGGAAATTGTATACGGCTTATTTTTGCGGCACGGCTTTATTTGTTTTCAGGGACAAATTGCAGGTTGATGTAAAAGGCGTTCTGTTTATAGCACTGGCTATGATAGCGCTGCTTAAATTCGGCGGCTTTTTAATAGTTGCCCCATTATGCATCACTTTGTTGTGCATCAAAGGATTTTCGCTTTTTAAAATGAGCTTTAAATATGATATATCCTATGGTTTATACATTTACGCCTTCCCGGTGCAGCAATTGATCTCGGCGGTTTACGCACCCAATACGCTGATGATATTCTACATGCTTAGTTGCGCAGTAGTAACAGCCCTGCTGGCTTTTTTAAGTTATGTAGCTGTGGAACGCCCATTTTTAAATTTTAAGGCTAAATAGCAAGCTATCGGTTAATGGGTTCGATTGTGCTTTTCAAAAAGTGCCTCCACAAAAAATAAAATCTTGCTTAAACATTTACCTGCTAAATTGCTTTTATAGCAGGACTTGCTTTTTAAGCAATGGCTCCGCTTTTGCATAACCTCTGTTCGCCTCAAAAATGAAAAACAAAAAAACGGTGACCGGCATGGTGCTGGTCATGTGCGCGCTTTCTGTAATCAGTTTTAAAAATATTGGTAAAAAAAGCATCCTGCCGGTTAAGGATACTACTGCAGGCTTGTTCCTGCCCGACAAGTTTAAAGCAGTAGTAGTGGTTGATAGTTTGGAAGGTCGTGCCCGGCATATTGCAGTAAATACCAATGGCGATGTTTATGTAAAACTGCGCTTCCCTGATTCTATTGGCGGCAATGTTGTGTTACGTGATACCAATGGTGATGGCCGGGCCGATATCATTAAAAAGTTTGCCAATTATGAAGATAAAGGCCCCTATGGTACCGGCATGCGGGTACATAAAGGTTACCTGTATTTCAGTTCGGAGACAAACGTTTATCGTACAAAACTAAATCCCAAGTCTTTGGTGCCTGATGCTCCTCTTGAATTAATATTGCACGATGCCACGGCACCGCATGAGCATGATGCAAAGCCTTTAGCTTTTGATAATGCCGGGCACATGTATGTGGCATACGGTGCTCCATCAAATGCCTGCCAGCAGCAAAACAGAGTCCCCGGTTCAAAGGGGATCAAGGGTTGCCCGTTATTGAAACAGTACGGGGGCATCTGGCAGTTTGATGAGGCTAAACCTAACCAAGTACAGGCCGATGGCATCCGGTATGCTACCGGTATGCGCAGCATTGTTGCCATGGACTGGAATACGGCGGATAATTGCCTGTACGTTGTGGCCCACGGCCGTGATGATCTGCGCCTGCAATTCCCTAAAATATTTAGTGCCTGGCAAAGCGCTGTGCTGCCTGCCGAAGAATTTATTAAAGTAAAAAAAGGTACCGACGTAGGCTGGCCTTACTATTATTACGACCCAATTAAAAAGAAAAAACTCCTGAACCCTGAGTATGGCGGCGATGGGATAAAGGCAGGTAATGGCGCTAAATACACGCAACCTATTATGGCTTTCCCGGCTCACTGGGCGCCTAACGATCTGCTTTTCTACACTGGCAATCAATTTCCGGCGAGATATAAAAACGGGGCTTTCATTGCCTTTCACGGCTCAACCAACAGATCTCCTTACCCGCAGGCCGGCTTTTTTGTATGCTTTGTCCCCTTTAAAAACGGCAAGCCTTTTGGGCAATGGGAGATATTTGCAGATGGCTTTACCCGGAAAAACACAGTAGTAAGTGTGAGTGATGCTGTTTACCGGCCTATGGGTTTGGCCATGGGGCCTGATGGTGCATTATATATCAGCGAAACGGAAGAAGGAAAGATCTGGAAAATTTCCTATACCGGCGATAAAGCCAAATTCAGCAATACCCAGCTTGCACAAATGGAACTGCGTAAAAAGCTGCCGGGTTTCAGGCTGCCCGATGTTTTAAAGAGCGATTTGCAAACAGGGATGCTCAAAGGTGGCGCAAAAGTTTATAATACCTATTGTGCCAACTGTCACCAAAAAAATGGCCGGGGGGATGGCAATATGATCCCGCCGCTCAGCGGATCGGAATGGGTTACCGGTGGTAAGTTCATGGAAAAAGATTTAGCCATAAGGGTAGTGTTGAATGGTTTGGATGGGCCTATTAAGGTAAAAAATCATCCTTACAACAGCGCCATGCCCAAGCATAGTTTTTTAAGCGATGCTGATATCGCGGCGGTGCTAACTTATATCCGCAATAATTTTGGTAACAACAGCAGCCTGGTTACCGCGGCCGAGGTTAAAAAGATCAGGGAAGAGAAATAAACAGGATCTAAAGCAGGAGCTCATTTTCGTTTTTTAATATTAACAGGATATGTTATTTTTATAGCATGACCTTATCATGCAAATTAATTGCTTTTGGGCTGCTTATTTTAAGCCCTTTTACCGCCCTTGCTTTAACTCCGGCTGATACTTCCGGCAAGAAAAATTCCTTACAGATGGCTGCACCTGGTTACCAGATCAGCGATTACACCTCATATTTAAAGGGTGCCATTGCCTGCTTCAGGCAGGATAGTGTTGATAAGGGAATGGCGCTGTTATCAAAAAGCATAAAAAATATCAGGATGCAAAAAGATGTAAAACGGATCATGCCCTACCAGGGATATGAAGTTTTTAGTCTTATTGAAGATATTAACAGCAGCAATCTTTCGCCGGCCGAAACACAGCTGGGGAAGGCTTTCTTTAAATTAGTATTTACGATGCAGCCCGGAGATAAAAATGCTGATAATGTTTTGGATGGCTTTTTTAAAAGGGCCCCTAATACCGTTTTTACCAAACGATTAAAATTACTTACTGCATCATTTAAAGGAAAATCAGCAGCAAATGCCGAGTTGAGCAGGTTATTAAAGGAAAGTCCCGGCCTCATTTCGGCCAATATCATGAAAGCAGAGATGCTTTTTGATGAAGATAAATACCAGGAATGTATAAAGTATTGTAATCAGATAGTAGCTGTATGGCCGCAATATGCCCACGCTTACCAGATGCGTGCCAAGTGTTATTATAACCTCGATCAACTTGAAAATTCTGTAGCTGATTACAACTATGCCGTTAAATTTTTTCCAGGTTATTTTGAACTCTATTATGATCGGGCCGAATGCCTGATTGATCTTGAAAAATATAAGGAAGCAGCAACCGATCTCAGATTGACACTGCAGTTAAAGCCGAACTATAATTGGACCTATTATGAGCTTACAAGGTGCTACAGAAAAATGGATATGCCCGATAGCGCCCTTTACTTTATCAATCAGCACATCAATCAAAATACCGATGATGGTGATGGTTACAACCTGAAAGGTGATATTTACTGCGATAGGAACGAATACGAAACAGCTATAAGTCTTTATACACAGGCTATAAACTTAAAACCTGAAAAACGTGTTTTTTATGTTGACCGCGGCGACGCTTATTATTACTTCGATAAACTGGATGATGCCATAAAAGATCTCCAAAAGGCAATTAGTATTGATAAATCATACCCTTTTCCATATGATAGGATAGGCGATTGTTACTATCAGAAAAAAGAATATGAAACAGCCATAACATATCATCAAAAAGCAGTAAAAGCCGATCCAACCTATAAATACGCTTATGTGGGGCTTAACTTAAGTTATACCCAATCGGGCAAATACCAGGAAGCTATTGATGCCGCAAAAGCGGCCATAACTATTGATAGTACTTATGCCTCTGCTTTAGGTAACCTGGGGTGGTCATGTTATTGTGCCGGTAAGTTTGATGATTGCATAAAATACTCTTATAAGGCGCTTAAATATCAGGAGGATGCTACTTATGCCATGTTTAATATAGCCCTTGCCACACTTGCAAAAGGCGAAGTGGACAAAGCAAAACAATTATATATAGGTTTTATAAAAACCTGTAAAGAAAAGAACTATGAGATAAGGGATGGCGCCACCGATGATTTGCGCAACCTGATCAGGAAGAAGGTTTACGTAGAGGAATCAAAGTTTATAATTGAGCACATTTTTGAACAAAAGACAGAGTAACCGGAAAATAATTTTCCTAAAAAGATATTAAAATCACCAAACCTGCACATTTTTACAACAATTAAAAACCTACTTTAGAGTTTTTGTACCGTATATAACTATTACTGAAAGTATTAATGATCAACAATTTTCCGCTTAAAAAGCTTGTGCTGGTAGCCGGGCTTTGCTTACCTGTATTCGCATATGCGCAGGAAGCTCCCAAAACTAAACCTAACTGGCAAAACCTCGATCTTAAAACCGATTCGGTGTTTGGGATCAGCACCGAAAAAGCATACAACGAACTGTTAAAAGGCAAAAAACACGTCACCGTGCTGGTTGCCGTAATTGACGGGGGCATTGATGTTGATCATGAAGACCTTAAAAAAGTGATCTGGAATAACCCGAAAGAAACCGCCGGAAATAAAAAGGACGACGATAAAAACGGGTATACAGATGATATTCACGGATGGGATTTTATAGGCTCGGCCAAAGGTGATGTGCACTATGATAACCTGGAGCTTACACGTCTCATTCGTATTGATAATGCCCGCTTTGCCAATGTTGACAGCACCAAACTTACCGGTAAGGACCTATCTGATTTTAAAGCATACGGCGTTATGAAAGCTGATATGGATAAGCAGGTTGCCAAAGCGCAAAAAACATATGGTGTTATTAACAAATTCAATACCCTGCTTGATGGGGTGCTGGCAAAACTGGGGAGCCAAAACCCAAGTTTGGATGATATCAAAAAGTTTGAACCTAAAGATAACAGCGAAGCTTACGTAAAACGAGTGTTGTTAAGTGCCCTGCCCGAGTTTAAGAATGTAACCGATTTCAGGGAGAAGGAGGTAAACGGGGGCTTAACTCATTATAAGGAGCAGCTGGATTACCATCTTAACCTTAATTTTAATTCGAGAGATACCGTAGGGGATAACTATAATGACGCGAACGAGCGTTTTTATGGTAATAATGACGTAACCGGCCCGGATGCTGATCATGGTACACACGTTGCAGGCATTATTGGCGCGGTAAGAGATAACAACATCGGTATTATGGGTGTGGCAAATGATGTGGCTATTATGTCGGTACGTACCGTGCCTACCGGCGATGAACGGGATAAAGATGTGGCGAATGCCATCCGTTACGCTACAGCTAACGGCGCTAAGGTGATTAACATGAGTTTTGGCAAAAGTTATTCGTACAATAAAAAAGCGGTTGATGAGGCCGTGAAATTTGCTTTAAGCAAGGATGTACTGCTGGTACATGCCGCTGGTAATGATAACAACAATACCGAAGTTGAGCTCAACGTTCCTAACCGCACGTACGAAGATAAAAGCGGTATGGCCAATGCCTGGATTGAAGTTGGCGCATCTGGTCCTAAAGATGATGAAACGCTGAGAGCATCGTTCTCCAACTATGGTAAAACCAGTGTTGATGTATTTGCGCCGGGCGTAGCTATCAATTCAACTACACCAAAATCAACTTATGCCGAGCATGATGGTACCAGTATGGCAGCCCCTGTTGTTACAGGCCTGGCAGCGTTGATCCGTTCGTACTATCCTAAGTTAACGGCACTGCAGGTTAAAGAGATCATTATGAAATCGGTAGTGAAAATATCACATGATGTAACGATAAAGGATGGAGATACTAAAAAAGAAGTTCCATTTGCTGATCTTTGTGTAAGCGGTGGCGTGGTGAACGCTTATAACGCGCTTCAGCTCGCAGCTACTTATTAGGATTAACCATTTATGAAAAATATCATCCGCCGGATACCGGTATGCACTTTTTTGTTGGGTATTGTTCTTAGCTCTAACTCAAGCGCTCAAACAGTTGTAACAAAGGTATCAGGCGGATGGATCAAAGGCATTGAAGAAGGGCCAACATTGGTGTTTAAAGGTGTTCCGTACGCCAAACCACCGGTTGGCCCTTTGCGCTTTATGCCTCCCCAACCAGCGGCTTCATGGAAAGACACACTCTCCTGCGAAAAATTTGGCAGCCCGGCATCGCAGGCCGACAGCCAGGGTGGGCTCAAGGGCAGCGAGGACTGTCTCACTTTAAACGTTTATACGCCTACAACAGCAAGGGATGCTAAACTTCCGGTATTGGTGTGGGTGCATGGAGGGGCGCTTACAGGTGGTTCGGGCATGGGGATGAATGGTCATGCCTTTGCCGATGATGATAGTGTTGTTACCGTCACCATCAATTACCGTCTTGGTGTTTTTGGCTTTATGTACCTGGGTGATGCTGGTAAAGCCTACCAATCGTCGGGCAATAACGGCTTGCTGGATTTGATCATGGCGCTTAAATGGATCAGGCAAAATATTGCCGCTTTTGGCGGCGATGCTTCTAAAGTTACGGTAATGGGCGAATCGGCAGGAGCTAAACTTACCAGCGCCTTATTGGCAGCACCACAAGCAAAAGGTTATTTTAATCAGCAGATTTTAGAAAGCGGCGCAGTGCAATGTATCAGGGATACCGTTACAGCCAAAGGCATCAGGCAGCGGCTAATGACCGAACTGGGGGTTTCTAAGCCCGCCGACTTGCTGAAGATCTCCGCCGAAAAACTTATCGCTGCACAGGCAGAAATTAGCAATGGCGCACAGGGCACCAACTATTTTGGCCCGGTGATAGATGGCGCAGTTATTTTACAGGACTCTTATCAATACATCCTTAAAAACAGGAATGATAAAGTACGCTTCCTGATCGGTACCAATAAGTTTGAAAGCAAAATGTTCATGGGCTTTGATAAACGCCTTAACCATCCCGATAGTACAGTGCTGTACGGGTGGTTTGGTGATAACTATCGTTACGTGCTATCAAACTTTGAGGCCGAAGCGAAAAAAGGTAATGCTGATAGTGCTGCCATAAAAGTACTTAACCAATACATGTACCAGATGCACAGCTACCGGCTGGCTAATACTTTAGCACAGGCAGGCAGCCATGTTTGGATGTACCGCTTTGACTACAAACGGGATGGCACGGGCGCCACCCATGCCGACGAATTAGGTTATGTATGGTTTTTGCCCAAACAAAACAACCTTAACCAAACTGAACTGCAGCTGGCAGGTCAGATCCACCAAACTTGGGTTAATTTTATTAAAGGTAAAGCCCCAGGTGAGGTAAGAGGCTTGCAATGGCCGCATTTTGTAGCCGGCGAAAACAACATTATGGTTTTTGATACCGTTTCGGGGCCGGTGCAACTTGGTAGTGTTTATAATGACAAGGCCAGTCCTTCTTCGTGTTTTATGTTGAAATAGTAAAAGAGGCTTTCATCAGATCCCGGATTTCCACTACTGTGGAAAGATATATTTCAATCCAAAACCCGTTTGCGATAATTATCGTATACAAGCAGAAATAGTTGAAAAAATACAGCTAAATTAAAATCCGGTTGACATATTAACAACGTATATGCAAGATGCTTAACGAGTTTCATAAATATTTATGAGATGATTTAAGTATTATTGCTGTTACTTTAATTACCCCTACGTTAAATGGCTGATCCTAACTTTGCAGCATATCGCTTTCGTATTCAACTGTTTCTAACCTTTCTGCTGTTTTTTATTTTAGGGTGGGCGCTCAGCTCATTGGCCCAAATTTCCGACTCCCGGTTCAGGCATATCAGCAATGAACAGGGGCTTTCAAATAGTACTATAAATTGTATTTTTCAGGATAGCCGCGGCTTTATGTGGTTTGGCACCCGCGATGGCTTAAACCGTTATGACGGTTCAAAGGTGATCATCTACCAAAATAACCCCGCTGATAAAGCAAGTATAAGCGATGGCTTCATTAATTGTATTTATGAAGATGCCGATCACAAACTTTGGATCGGCACCAACTATAATTTGAACAGATTTGATCCGGTTACTAATAAGTTTTCCGCATGTAATTTTAAAAATACAACTGTTACTGCTGTTGTTGCTAAGGACGACGATCATTTATGGGTAGGTACGCAGGGTAACGGCATCAGTTTGCTGGATATCAGGACGGGTAAGACCGTACACTTTGGGCATGGTAAACAAGGGCTTAGTTGTGATACCGTAAATACCATTTATAAAGATAACAAAGGCACCTTATGGGTGGGCACGCGCCATGGTCTTTGTGTATATGACGCTGTTAAATCGGTATTTAAGCCTTTAGCTATTAGCAGGCCCATTGCCGGCTGTGATATTACTTCTATTACTGCCGATAAAGCAAACAACATCTGGATAGGTACCAATGGGCAGGGAGTAGCAACAGTTGATGAGCAAGGCAAACATTTCAGATTGTTTGTTCATGATGATCTGGATGGTGGCAGCCTGTCGGGCAACCTGGTATTACAGGTGCTTTGCGACAGGGATGGCGATATCTGGGTAGGTACTATAAATCAGGGAATGAACTGGTTCAATGCCAAAACCAATAAGTTTGCTAAATACTTCCCGAGACCGGAAAATGCAGGCAGTCTTTCAAATACCACTGTTTCGGCAATTTATGAAGATGTGCAGCATGACCTGTGGATAGGTACACATCGGGGCGGGGTTAACCTTTATGCCGCCGAAACCGATAAGTTTAAACTGTACAGGCAGGGCATTAATGAAACTACCTTAAGCTATAATGATGTTAAAGCCTTTTTTGAGGATAGCAAAGGCAATATCTGGGTAGGTACCGATGGCGGCGGTCTGAACCTGTTTAACCGAAAAACGGAACAGTTTCGCCAGTATAAATTTAATCCTTATGATGCTTCAAGTATCTCCTCCAACGCTATACAGGATATAGCAGAGGATGCGCAGGGTAACATCTGGGTAGGTACCTGGGGTGGAGGTATTAACCTCATGAGCCCGGCAACAGGAAAATTTACCCGTTTTAAAGCTAATACAGCCGACCGCAACGCGGTGAGCTCCGATTTTATGCAGCGGATGCTGCTGGACAGCCGGGGCAATTTTTGGGTTGCTACTTATTTCGGAGGCCTTAATTTGCTGGATCCCCAAACGCACAAATTTACCCGTATACTAAAGGATCCGGATGGTAAAACCGCATTTGAGGGAAATAATGTTGTTTCGGCAGGGGAAGATAAAGATGGTAACGTTTGGTTTGGTACCGATGATGGAGGACTTAACTGTTACAACCTTAACACCCGCCGTTTTTCACATTATTTTAATCATGAAAAAAAGAAAACAGATTCAAGGGTAATTTTCACCGATAGCAAAGGCCGGGTTTGGATTGGCATGACGGGTTTGTACCTGTTTGATAAAGCTCATAATAAATTCAACCTGTTTACCGCTAAAGGCAACTTACGTACCGATTTTATTAAAGGGATAACAGAGGATGAAAAACATAATCTCTGGATCTCAACATCAACCGGCATTAATCGCTTAAACCCCGAAACGGGCGACAATAAGCAGTTTAATACCTACGATGGTCTGCAAGGCACCGAGTTTGAAGCTAATGCTTACCTCAAAACCCGCGACGGTGAAATGTATTTTGGCGGAGTTAAAGGTTTCAACAGGTTTTATCCCGAAAAAATTAAAGCCAATACATTTATCCCACCGGTTTATTTAACCGATTTTCAATTGTTCAATAAATCGGTAGTACCGGGTGATAAAGATTCTTTGCTCAAAACCGATATCAGCTTTACCCCGAAAATAACACTTAACTATAACCAATCATCCATCGCCTTTAATTTTATCACGCTTAATTACATTGTAAGCCGAAATAACCTGTACCAGTATAAGCTGGATGGGCTTGATAAAGAGTGGATAAAGGCAGGCATGGAGCGCAGGGCTACTTATACCAATCTTGACCCGGGAACTTATACTTTTCATGTAAAAGCTTCCAATAACGATGGGGTTTGGAATAACATTGGCACATCGGTTATTATTGTGATCACCCCGCCGTTTTGGGTAAGATGGTGGTTCAGGCTGCTGGTGTTGCTGCTGATCATAGCGGCGGCATATAGCTTTTATGCCTACCGCATCAATACTATTCAAAAACAGAAAGCACAGCTTGAAAAACAGGTACAGGAACGCACCCGCGAGGTTGTTCAAAAAGCCGGCGAGCTCCAGGTAAAATCAGACGAATTGCAGGAGGCTTATGAAGAATTGCAGGCCCAGTCAGAAGAGTTAAAGGCACAGTCGGAAGAATTGCAGGTTCAGTCGGAGCATTTGCATGAGCTTAATGGCAAACTAATTGTGCAAAAGGAGCAGGAGCAGATGGCGCGTGAAGAAGCCGAAAAGGCCAATCAGGCCAAAAGCATCTTCCTGGCAACTATGAGCCATGAGATCCGTACGCCAATGAACGGTGTTATTGGTATGGCCTCGCTGCTTGCCGAAACCAAACTTGACTATGAGCAACGAGAATATACCGATACCATTATTAGTTGCGGCGAGGGCTTGATGAGTGTGATCAATGACATTCTTGATTTTTCGAAGATTGAATCGGGCAAAATGGAGGTGGAGCATGAGGATTTTGATCTGCGCCATACCATTGAAGAGGTAATGGATATTTTTGCGCAAAGGGCGGCGCAGCAAAAGATAGACCTCATTTATCATATCGACGAAGACGTTCCGCTATACATTGTGGGCGATAGTTTGCGTATAAAGCAGGTGCTTATCAACCTTATCAATAACGCTATTAAATTTACCTCCAAAGGCGAGATCTTTATTAAAGTATTTTTAAAGGAGTTGATTGGAGAAGAGGCCGAGATCGGGTTCAGCGTTAAAGATACCGGCATAGGGATCCCGGAAGAAAAGATTTCCCGCCTGTTCCAGGCATTTTCGCAGGTAGATTCATCAACCACCCGTAAATATGGTGGTACAGGACTTGGACTGGCCATTTGCCAAAGACTGGTGAATTTGATGGGCGGTGATATTTCGGCAACGAGCCGGTATGGAGAAGGTTCGGTGTTTAGTTTTTCTATCAAAACAATTAAAAGCAAAAACCCGGTACGTACGCCGCTGCTTTGTGACCTGGCTGCACTAACCGGTTTACGGGTGCTTATCGTTGATGATAATGACACTAACCTATTTATCCTCCGCACACAGCTCGAGCATTGGAAACTGGAGCCTGTAACAGCCTCATCAGGTGCGGAAGCTTTAGCTATACTGCATCAGGATGACAGCTTTAAATTGCTGATAACCGATATGGAAATGCCTGAAATGGATGGAGTTGGCCTTGCAAATCAGGTGAAAGTTAAATATCCAAAGCTGCCTATTGTGATGCTGAGCTCCATAGGCGATGAAACTAAAAGCAAATTTCCTGGGCTGTTTTCATCCATATTAGTTAAACCGGTTAAACAGCATCACTTGTGTATGAGTATCCAGAAGGCATTTAACCAGGATAACATACCAACAACCGAAATTGCAGCAAAAAGTGTATTGTCGGCCGATTTTGCCAAAGATCACCCGCTCAGGATCCTGGTGGCGGAGGACAACCCGATAAACCAAAAACTGATAGAGCGCGTGCTGAACAAATTGGGCTACCAACCCGATATGGCTGCTAACGGTGTTATTGCACTGGAAAAGCTCGGCCAAAAATATTACGATATTATTTTGATGGATATCCAGATGCCCGAAATGGACGGCCTGGAAGCCACCGCTCAGATCCGTTTGCAGGGCGGCAACCAGCCATATATTGTAGCCATGACAGCTAACGCCATGCAGGAAGATCGTGAAATTTGTATGCAGGGCGGCATGGACGATTATCTTTCAAAGCCCATGCGTTTGGAAGACCTTGTGACTATACTGGAAAAGGTGCAGGTTTTGGGGTAACCTGCATAGGTGTTCGGAAGATGCAAATCAATTGAAAATGTTGGTTTAAAAAACCATGTCATTGAGGAGGCACGACGAAGCAATCTCGTAGCTATACAGATCGGACATGCATGGGCTACGAGATTGCCACGCTACGCTCGCAATGACATGATTTTTTAAGAGGTGATTTCATCTTCCGAACACTTGAGGGATGGCCTGCACCTTTTTGTAATAAATCCGTTAAGGCTTTAATTTTTATTCAAGCAACTGGCACTGATAACCATGATCTTTAAGGATGCCCGTAACCAATTGAGTCGAAATATCCAGGCCTTCAATCCTTAATATTCTATCGCAATCTTCCAGGTCAAAGTTTACGCGACTATTGGTGATAAGCTTTTGAAGCAGGCCGACAAACATCTTTGCCTCGGCCGGATCATGAACGTTTGTTTTAAAAACCTCTACCATTGAATTAATAGTTGTTTCCATACTGTGCCTGAGTTAATGTTAAAAGAAATAATCTAAAAGCGATAGCTGATCCCTGATTCTACGGTAACACCTGTCTTCTTCAGTTCGGCTAATGGTACGCGCTTGTTCAGGTCGTTAAATGGAGCCCAGTTAACTTTTTGATCTTTGTTATACAGGTCAAGCTTCTGCACAAAATTGTAACCGCCACTTATCTGCACCGAAAAGTTTTTGGCCAGCTGGTAATTGTAAAAGAGTGTGTTTTTATACTGCTGTACCTGTAAATAATTGGAACCTGATTTTTTTGACAAACGGTATGAGCCCCCGCCAATACCAAAATCGCTGCTGAACCCGATGGTGCTTTTATCGTTTAGTTGGTACTTAAGTTTTTCGGAAACAGGCAGGGTACCGCTAAGGCTTAGTTTTTCGCTGATCTGCCAGTCTATCCCGATAACCGGAAGTAATATCGTACCAAAGAACTGGCGTGAATAACCGGCTCCAATGGAATACGAAAAGTTTTTTGACGAACGGATCTTAAGCATAGCGAAGCCGGAGTATAACATATCATCCCCCGAAACATCTTTCAGATCGGACGATAAGGTGGGGATCAGTGATACCAGCAACGCGTACTTTGACGAGAATGATTTTTGAAAAGTGATGGGCACTGAAATAGCGTAAAAATCGGTACCGCCGAATGTTTGGCCTGTACCAGATAAAGTAAGCCCGCTGTAGCTTATGCCGGCCATTAAAAAATCAAGTTTACCGTCTTTGAAATTGTTTATTAGCGGCACATTCAGCGAAGCGTTCACCTGCTGTATGCTCATCTTTTTATGGTTGACAGTAAATGGCGAGTAAGAGTAACCGGCATCAAATGACCCGATTTTTGGTTTAAATGTAGTATCGGTATTTACTGCCGCTTTTTGCTGTGCGCCTGCGCTGAACTTAAAGGATACTAAAATGATAACAAGATAAATTATGGATGTAGCTTTCATTACAATTGTGTTGTTAAACGATTATTTGAATTTGTCCATTAAACACGCCTGACACGGCTTACCCCTATTGCGGTTGATTATATTTTTTTGGAGGATGCCTATTGAACCTAATAGTCAAATTTTTTGAACCGAATAGAGAATCTTGTTTGTAAATTATGCTGTAGCTTTACCAACTAATTGAGATGATAGAAAAAGCAGTTAAAGTACCGGACGAATTGGTTTGTGCCCCTTATCACCACAGGGATATCAAACTAAATGGCTTATCCATAGTTGAATCATGCACGGTTACGCATCGGAGCCGTGGCACCATGTTTTTGGAAGATCATATGCTGCTTGTAGTACTGGAGGGCACCAATACCATTACTCATGGCAATTTGGAGTATGTTGTATCCAAAAATGAGATGGTGCTGCTGAAAAAAGCTATCCAGATCAATTATGATAAAATGGGTAACCCTGAAAAGGGCTCGACCTATAATAGCCTGATGTTTTTCCTGAAGGATGAGTTTTTACGTGATTTTGTTAAAATGGCAAAAATAGAATCTGTAGAAACAGCCGAGCCTGCAAAGGTTGCAGTGAAACCGGTAAAAGAACGCTTGCGTAAGTTTTTTGAATCGGTAGTGCCATATTTTGAAGAGCCTGAAAGCATTGACGCTTCGCTGATGCGGCTTAAAATGCTGGAGCTGCTTTATGACCTTGTGCATGTGGATAGGAACATGCTTCAGCAATTATTACAACTCAAACAACAGGTTCATGGCGATATCCGTAATGTGGTGATGGATAACTATGCCTCGCCTGTTTCCATTACCGAATTGGCTTATCTTTCAGGCCGCAGTCTGTCCAGCTTTAAGCGCGACTTTTTTGCCATTTACCAGGTTACCCCGGCGCAGTGGATCCGTGAAAAGCGTTTGGCCAAAGCAAAAGAGATGCTTACGGCAGATATGGCAGTTACGGATGTTTGTTATTCGCTTGGCTTCGAAAACCTTGCTCATTTTTCACGTCTTTATAAAGCACATCATGGCTGCTCGCCATCGGCTCACCGCCCAACGGTCCAATTGCAGTAAAGTAATTTGGACAGAATAGTCAAATAACTTGAACGTTATAAAATAACGCTCCGTTGGGATAGTCCGCATCTTTGTGTCATAAAACATTTTAATATGATACAAACAAAAGCATACGCTGCACAAACTAAAGAAACTGATCTTGCACCATGGACATTTGATCGCCGCGAAGTTGGGCCTTATGATGTTCAGTTCGATATTTTATTTTGCGGTGTTTGCCATTCCGACCTGCACCAGATCAAAGATGAATGGGGCGGTTCTATCTTCCCAATGGTTCCCGGTCACGAAATTGTTGGCCGTGTAGTTAAAGTTGGCGATCACGTAAAAAAATTCAAAGTAGGCGACCTTGCCGGCACCGGCTGTCTGGTTGATTCATGCCGTGTTTGTGATAACTGTAAAGATGGCCTGGAGCAATATTGCACCAATGGTCATTCTCAAACTTACAACGGGTACGAACAGGACCACAAAACCCCTACTTACGGCGGTTATTCAAATACTATCGTGGTTCATGAAGATTTTGTTCTTCGTGTTTCTGATAAACTTGATCTTGCTTCGGTAGCGCCTTTATTATGCGCAGGTATTACTACTTACTCACCATTACGTTACTGGAACATTGGTAAAGGCCATAAAATGGCAGTTGTAGGTCTTGGTGGTTTAGGCCACATGGCAGTTAAATTTGGTGTAGCCTTTGGTGCCGAGGTAACTGTGTTGAGCACTTCAGCAAAAAAAGCCGAAGACGCTAAAAAATTAGGAGCTCATCACTTCGTAGTAACTTCAGACGCCGAACAATTGAAAGCCGTAGCCGGTACTTTTGATTTCATTTTGGATACTGTTTCTGCCGATCATGACTTGAACGTTTACCTTGGATTGCTGAAAACCAATGGTACGCATGTATGTGTAGGCGTACCTACCAAACCTGCCGAAATTGCTGCTTTCAGTATTATTGGCGGCCGCAAAAGCCTGGCCGGCTCCATGATTGGCGGTTTACCTGAAACCCAGGAAATGCTCGACTTTTGTGCCGAACATAACATCGTTTCGGATATCGAACTGATTAACATGAAAGATATCCATACTGCTTATGATCGCATGCTGAAAGGCGATGTACGTTATCGTTTCGTGATTGATATGGCGACTATTTAACAGGATAAATTAAAACAAGGGGCGATGGCAAAAAACATCGCCCCTTGTTTTTGCTTGCTGCAGGTAATTGAGCTTGTAATTTGCTTCAGTGATAGAAGTGGTGTTTGAATAAGAGACCCTAAATGTAATTAGCAGCCAAAGATTGAAAACAGACTTGTCTGTTTGTTGGTTTTTTTTATTATCTTTGGATATGCGTAACGAGAGAAAGAATGCAGTAAGGCAAGCTATTGTAGATACTGCTTCCCGTTTGTTTTACAAGCAAGGGTATGGCAATACAGGGATCAACCAGATCATCGAAGAATCGGGAGTGGTTAAATCGTCACTTTATACAAGCTTCCGTTCAAAAGAAGATATCCTGATGGCGTACCTGGAAACTTCGGGCGCTGCTACCGACGAAGCTTTGAAAAGTGCCGCCTATAAGTTTACAGATCCTAAAGAACGAGTGTTAGGTGTTTTTGATTACCTTGTTGACCTGGTTCAGGAAAAAGAATATTACGGATGTAATTTTTTAAATATCATATCTGAAATTCCAAAAGAGGATGAACGGATAAGGAAGCAGATCAAAAAACAAAAAAATGGTGTGCGCCGGTTGTTTGCTGAGATCCTGGAGCCGGTTGGCAAGGCTGATATGGCCGATGATATTTATACGCTGTTTGAAGGTGCCTTGATTGCTAATAAGGTGCATGATGAAGTTTGGCCGGTGAAAAGTGCGAGAAGTATGGCCGAAAAGCTTCTCGATAAAAAATAATTTTACTGATAATCAATTAGTTATTTATTGAAAGATAAATATTGGAAGAAATTGTTAAAATAAATGAAAACAGACTTGTCTGTTTTTATTTATTTTATTTAACTTTGATTCATGAGAACAAAACCAGTTAGAGAATCTATTATGAGAACAGCGGCACGGTTGTTTTATCAAAACGGTTATAGCAATACGGGAATTAACCAGATTGTGGAAGAAGCCAAAATTGCAAAATCATCGCTTTATCAACACTTTCGCTCCAAAGAAGATTTGCTCATGGCCTACCTGGAAGAAACCGGCACCGAAACACTTGATTTATTGAAGCAGGCTGCCGATGCTTGCGAAGCGCCAAAGGATAAAATATTGGCCATATTTAATTACCTGGAAAAGTTGATGCTCAACGATGATTTTTATGGTTGTCATTTTTTGAATATTGTTTACGAAATGCCCCAGGAAGCTGTGCGTGTGAGGGAGCAGGTTAAAAAGCAAAAGGATAGCGTACGTGATCTATTCAGGGAAATATTGAAGCCGATAGGGAAAGAGCTTCTTGCAGACGAAATTTATACCTTATTTGAAGGGGCGCTGATCAGTAATAAGGTACATGGCGATCCCTGGCCGGTGGCGTCAGCACGTAACATTGCGGAGAAAATAATTTAATTTTTTGCCCTATTAAAAACAGACTTGTCTGTTTTTAATAGGGCATCGCAAACATTTTTATAAAAGGAAATAAACATAAACAAACAATGAATAAGCAAAGCATCTTTTACAACACCGTAAATGTTGATGGGATCAACATTTTTTACAGGGAAGCCGGTGACAAAACCAAACCGCAGATTGTTTTATTAAATGGTGTTCCTAATGCCTCAAGTGCATTTCAGGAATTAATCAATGACCTGAAAGATAAATTTTACCTGGTAGCACCGGATTTTCCCGGTTTCGGTAACAGCGATGTACCTGATAAAAACGGGTTTGATTACACTTTCCATAATATCTCGGTAGTTATGGAAAAATTTATTGACAAGCTTGGCCTTACCCATCCCAATGTTTACGCCCTGGGCTATGGTGGTCCTGTAACCTTCAGGATTGCATCAAGAAGGCCGGAACTATTTAATAGCTACATTCTTCAAAATTCCAATGCCTATGAAGAAGGCCTGGGCCCGGCAATGATCGCTGCAGCCCCTTATCTTGAAAACAGAAACGAAGAAACCGAAAAGCTGGTGAAACCCTTGTTAACTTTGGATGGCATTAAACTATTTTTCCTGAATGGCGCCAAAGATGCGGCCCGGATCAATCCGGATAGTTACCTGAATGCTTTATATTATCTGAGCCGCCCTGGTCAGCAGGAAATTCAATTAGACCTGCTTTATGATTATCGTACCAACATTGCCGAATACCCCAACTGGCAGCGTTTCCTCAAAGAAACGCAGCCAAAGATGCTATTGGTTTGGGGCAAAAACGATGTGTTTTTCCCGCTATCAGCTGCCGAAGCAATTAAAAGAGATGTTCCGACTGCAGAGTTACATGTTTACGACACCAGTCACCTGGCGCTGGAGGAACATCATGAGGACATTGCCGCGAGCATAGAAGCATTCCTAAACGGATAAAATTTTTTTGACCTGAATAAGACAAATCTATTTGTGCTTTTACGACTAATATCAAATTCAACAACTATCAAACAATCGAATCATGAAAACATCAACTGTTAAGTATCTGAAAACAAAGGTTAATGACCTGAATGTTTTTTATCGTGAAGCAGGGCCTAAAGATGCGCCTGTAGTACTCTTATTACATGGGTACCCCACCTCTTCGCACATGTACAGGAACCTGATCCCTATCCTGAGTGAAAAGTATCATGTGATAGCACCCGACCTGATCGGCTTTGGTTATTCGGACGCACCTCATTACCAATCCTTTAATTACACTTTTGATAACCTTACTAAATACATTCAGGGCTTTGTAGACCAACTGGGTTTAAAACGTTTTGCCATCCAGGTATTTGATTATGGCGCTCCTGTGGGTTACAGGCTGGCGGTAGCAAATCCTGAAAAAATTACCGGTATCATTTCACAAAACGGCAATGCCTATGAAGAAGGCCTGAGCGATGACTGGAACCCGATCCAAAAATACTGGGCAGATCCAAGCGAAGAAAACCGCAACAACCTGAAGGCAATGACAACTGCTGCAACTACGCAATGGCAATACTTTACCGGCGTGAGCGATACAAGCCTGATAGCGCCTGAATCTTATTCACTTGATCAGTTTTTTCTTGACCGTGAGGAAAACGAAGAATTGCAGCTTGACCTGTTTAAAGATTATGCCAGCAATGTGGCCATGTACCCAACCTTTCATCAATATTTCAGGGAAAGCCAGGTGCCATTTTTAGCAGTATGGGGCGATAAAGACCCTTTCTTTTTGCCGCCGGGTGCCGAAGCCTTCAAGCGTGACCTTCCAAATGCCGTTGTGAAGTTTTTTGATACAGGGCACTTCGCGCTGGAAACACATGTGAACGAGATTGGCGAAGAGATCCTGAAATTCCTGGAAATACTGCCTGAATAAACGAACACCTGATACGCCGCAAATAAGGCAGTTGTTCAACACAACTGCCTTTTACAAGAAAAAGATTGCAGTATGACCATGTTGAAAATAAACGATAACGAAATCACCATCCCAAAAGCATTGGATGAAGCATCGGCAGATGACCTGTTTTGTAAGAATATGCTGGAAGGACTGCGGTCAAATCCAAAGCACTTGCAGTCTAAATATTTTTATGATGCAGCTGGTGACAGCATCTTCCGGGAAATCATGAATTGTGAGGAATACTATCCCTTCAATTGCGAACTGGAAATTTTTAGTGAAAATACCGCCGCGCTGGCCAGAGCCATCATGGTGCCCGGTGGTGCGTTTGACCTGATTGAACTGGGGGCCGGGGATTGTACAAAATCAAGCTACCTGCTCAGTCACCTGGTACAGACCGGTGCAGATTTTACCTATATGCCTATCGATATCTCTGCCAATATTATTGATTACCTGAACCTGCAGCTGCCCGTTACAATTCCCGGCATCCGCATTACAGGTCTTAATGGCGAATACTTTGATATGCTGGAAAAAGCAGCGGAAGTTTCTGAGAACAGGAAAGTGGTACTGTTCCTGGGATCGAATTTGGGCAATATGGAACCTGCGAACGCTGAACAATTTTGCCGGGAACTGCGCGGGCACCTAAAACCCGGCGATCTGGCGCTTATTGGTATCGACCTGAAAAAATGCCCCTATACAGTTTTAGCTGCTTATAATGATAAAGAGGGGATTACCAGGAGGTTTAACCTGAACCTGCTGGAGCGCATGAACAGGGAACTGGAGGCAGATTTTGAAGTGGCCAAATTTGACCACTTCCCCGTCTATGATCCGGAAACCGGCGCTTGCAAAAGCTACCTGATCAGTATGGCCGATCAGGTGATAACCCTAAATACTAAAGAAGGGAAACAGGCAATCAGTTTTGCAAAGGGGGAGGCGGTGTTTATGGAAATCTCTCAAAAATATACAGCACAACAGGTTAACCAATTAGGTAAACAGGCATCATTTGAAACTGCAGAAAGCTTTTTCGACAGCCGGGGCTGGTTCATGGATACCGTATGGTTAGCCATTTGATTTATTTAAATAACCAAGGATATGTTAAGCGAAAACAAAAAAATGAAAACCATGATGAAGGGCGCATCGCCCGAGCGCGTTTATGCCTTTTCGGATGGAGTATTTGCAATCATCATCACCATCATGGTATTGGAACTGAAAAAGCCCGAAAGCCCTACTTTTCATGCCTTACTTCAGTTATGGCCAACCTGGATCAGTTACGCTACAAGCTATTTATTTATTGCTATTGTATGGGTAAACCATCATTATTTATTGAGGTACGCGGCGGAAGCTACTCCACGCCTGATGTGGGCCAATTTCGGGCATCTGTTTTCTGTGTCCCTGATTCCATTTTTGACTGATTGGGTGGCTGAAAGCGAATTAGCACCAGTACCGGTGGCCATGTATGCGTTTGTACTTTTCCTGGTAAACGTTACTTACCTGGTGCTGGTTTGGGAAACACTTTGCGATAGGGAAAGAGTGGTTATTTCGGCTAAGGAGATGTGGTTGTTAAACGTGCGGTCCTTTTTTACGCTATCGCTGTTTTTAGGCGCTATGGTACTGGCTTTCTGGTTTCCGCTGTTGGGGTTCGCATTGGTTTGCTGCTGTTTGCTGCTCTACCTGAAGCCTGAGGCAAAAATGCCCGGTATGAAAATGCCAGAACCTGGGATGATGAAAAAGACCAAAATGTAATGATCAACAAAATATAACCTGATAAACCAATCAATTATGGAAAACAAAATTGCAATTGTTACCGGCGCCAGCGCCGGTATCGGGGCAGCTACCGCTGTCAGATTATCAAAAGATTTTACCGGCATCGTACTGGTGGCCCGCCGGGAGGATGAGTTGCAGGTAACCGCGGAAGCGGTAAAGGCAGCGGGCGCAGAACCGCTGATTATCCCGGTAGATTTAAGACAGGTGACGGCGATTGACGAAGTTATTGCCAAAACCATCGAAAAGTTTGGCCGGATCGATGCGCTGATCAATATTGCCGGGGCTGTGCCTCAAATCCATTTATTTGAAATGACAGACGAGCAATGGAACGACGGCGCGGAAATGAAGCTGCATGGCGCACGCAGGCTAACCATTAAAGCATGGCCGTATCTGAAGGCGGCTAAAGGTTCGGTAATATTAACCTCCGGTAATTCGGCAGAAGATCCTAAGCCGGGTTTTGCCGCAATGGCTACAATCAATGCGGCTATTGTTGCTTTGGCAAAGGCCTTTGCCGGGCAGGGCATTGCAGATGGGGTACAAGTAAACAGCGTACTCCCCGGGCCGGTAATGAGTAACCGGCGAATAGGATTTCTGAAAAAATGGTCTGAAGCCAATAATATGAGTTTGGATGAAGCTAAAGTAAAGTTCCTGGAGAAATCCCAGATTGAACGCTACGGCGAGCCGGAAGAAATTGCGGAGCTGATGGCCTTCCTGGTATCGCCTGCAGCCAAATGGATAACCGGCACAGCAGTGAGAATTGACGGGGGCGAAGTAAAGGGCATATAACCCGATAAAGTAATTATCAATGACACGACAGTTTAATCACCACCAGAGCAATGCACAGTTCAGGTTGGTTTATCATGAAAGCAATTTCGACCGCGTTTTTTATGGCAAGGATAGGAAAGACAAGTTACTTACCATGGCCTGGAACAGGGGCGAAGCACAGCAGGTAGATATTGATAGTGTACTTTATGATTTTCCGGCCAACACTATTCTCTGCCTGATGACCAGCGAAGCTTTCCACTTTGAAAATCCTTCGGCTATTGTAGCCTGGCAATTCGACAGAGAGTTTTACTGCATTGTTGACCATGATAAAGAAGTGAGCTGTGCCGGTTTCCTGTTCTTCGGGTCATCCGAAAAAATGTTTGTTAAGCTCAACGAACGTACCCAAAAACAGATAGAGCTGCTCCTGGAGATTTTCCAGGATGAATTTGAAACGGCAGATTTTATACAGGGGGAAATGATGCTGGTGCTCCTGAAGCGCCTCATCATTATGGTAACCCGGCTGGCCAGGGAGCAATACATCAGGGAAAAGGAACTAAGCGGCGATAAACTGGATTTGGTGAGGAAATACAATGTGCTTGTTGAAAATCATTTCCGGAAACAGCACCAGGTTAAATTTTACGCTGAGAAACTGTATAAATCGCCAAAAACGCTTTCAAATGTTTTTGCCCTGTATAATCATAAGAGCCCGGTACAGGTTATTCAGGAGCGGGTGTTGGCAGAAGCCCAAAGATTGCTGCTATACACAGAAAAAACATCGAAGGAGATTGCTTACGAACTGGGTTTTGAAGATGCCGGTCATTTCAGCAAGTTTTTTAAGAAACACTCTGGTCAGGCACCCACTGATTTTAAGAAAACGGTTCCACTTAACTGATCGTATTTGAAAACCGAAAGGGCCTGGTCGGGAAATCGGGACCTTTCTTCGGGCAATCCAGACATTTCCCGGCACCTGTTTTCGCCGGAACTTTGGGGTATCAAATTATTCAAAACAAAAGCAAAAAAATGAAAACGTTATCGAACCCAACCCAAGAACATGTTTCTTCTGCCAGCCTTACAAAAACAACTAAAAGCAGCTTAATTAAACTGGCCGAATGGATAAGCAACCGTAATATCCCTTTCCTGATCACCAGTACCGGCATGATCGTAATGCTGTTATGGGCAGGTTCCTATAAAATGACAGTACCCGGAGCGGATGGTATCGTTCCGCTGGTTTCCAACAGCCCGCTTATCAGCTGGCATTTTAAAGTGTTCGGTACTTATATGGGCTCCGATCTGATCGGTTTGACAGAAATAATAGCCGCGTTATTCCTTATAGCAGGCTACTTCAAGCCCCGGGCCGGTATCATTGGCGGACTTATAGCAACATTGATGTTCTTTGTAACCAGCACTATGGTTATTACCACCCCCGGGGCAGTTATCCCCGTTAACGGCATAGGTTACATGAGTTTTCTGGGCCTGTTCCTTTTTAAGGATATCATATCCCTGGGTACAGCCTTTGGCCTGATCAGCTATTACGGCAAAAAGGCTACCCAGTCATCAAGCAAACGCTGATTATTAAGAAAATAAATCAAAAACTATTAAAAATAAAACACCATGAAAACTTTCCAAATTCCAATCAGAGAACAAGTTTCTCCTGCAAACCAGGTACTTTTTGATAACCTGACTAAAATGGCTGGTCATGTGCCTAACCTGTTTGCCGTATTTGCCCATTCAGAAAATGCCCTGGGTAATTACCTTACACTGGGCAGCGGCAAAACATCCCTGCGGGCTAAAGAGCGTGAAGTAGTTAACCTTGTGGTTAGCCAGGTAAACAAATGTTTATATTGTTTAAGCGCACATACTGCAATTGCAAAAATGCAGGGCTTTACCGATGAGCAGGCAATGGAAATACGCCGGGCCGAAATCACTTTTGATCCTAAGCTGGATGCCTTGGCCAAACTGGTAAAAAGCATAGCCGAAAACCAGGGTCATGCAGATCTGCAACTGGTTGAAAACTTTTATGCCGCAGGCTATAATGAAGGTAACCTGGTAGATGTGGTTATTGTCGTAGGCGATAAGATTATTACCAATTACATGTTTGCACTGACTGCAGTGCCGATTGATTATCCAATTGCCCCCGAATTATAATATTATTTTGATGATGGTGAGGATAGCCCCGGTTGCTTAACGGCACCGGGGTTTCTTTATTGAGGCAGACAAGAACAGCCCTGCATTTTATCACCGGGCGGTTTGTAAATAATTGAGCCTGTAATTACCGGGTGTGCAGCCTTTAAATTTTTTAAACTGTCTGAAGAAGAACGGCTGTGTATCATACCCTGAGTTATAGCAGATTTCGGAAATGGTTTTGTCTGTTTCGATGAGTTGGGTACAGGCATGATTAATGCGGTATTCATTCAAATAACAAAAAAAGCTTTTTCGCATAACCTTGCTGAAGAACCTTGAAAAGGCTTCTTCGGTCATCCTGTTAAGATTCGCTGTTTTTTTCAGGTTGATCTTTCGTGAAAAGTTTTTCCGGATATAATCAAGCGTTAACCCGATGCGTTCATTGTTGGCATAATCAAGGTGGTGCATGTCACTCTGCGAGGTGAGTATGGTGGTATGGTCATATAGGGAAAGCTGATGCAGGATCTCCAGGAAATAATGAAACTGCTCAAATGAAGTCAGCGTAGTAAGACGCTTTAACTTATACCTGAAATCTTTTAACCCGGGACCCTGAAAACGGAGCCCACCCGCAGCATGTTGCAGCATTTTTTTTATGCGGGTAAACGCAGGGCTGTCCAGCCATTTTTTATCAATCAGGTACTGGTCCCAATGTACCACTACAGCGCTTGCAGCCTGCGTTTGATTGGCATGGTTTTTCCAGCAATGCGGCAGGTTAGGCCCCAGTAAAACCATGTCATTTTCCTTAAAATCTTCAAAATGGTTGCCAACGTACCTGGTGCCCGCGCTTGACAGGATAAAAGTAAGCTCATACTCCGGGTGGAAGTGAAAAGGAGCATCAAACCCATCCTTATCTAACATAAATGCATTAAAGATAAAGTCAGTATTGGTACGGAGCTGCTCAAACTGTGCTTTCATGTAATTAACCTATTTTGAATGGTAAATGAAGGGCCGCAATATAAAATTGCACAAAAAAGGCTAATAAGACATCAAAATAGGCAACAAGTTTTACAGGCGGCTCCCGTAGCTTTGGTTTATACTAACCAGCCTTATGAGTAAACGTTTAACCATCACCTTTTTGATTGTACTGCTCGTTGGTTCTGGTAATTTGGGTTACGGGCAGGCTGTTTTTAATACCAAAGATCTCCGCATCAAATGGGCCTTTATTACTAATCATTACCAGGACAAGCCCGGGTTCCTGGCTGCATTAACAATCAATCAAACCGCAGGCAATAAAATGCCCGCTAAAGGCTGGAAACTTTATTTCAGTTTGCGGTATCATGGTATCAACCTAACCTCGCAAAACAAGGATGTAGTGATCGAACACGGCGGCGGCGATCTTTTCTGTATCAAGCCCGCTGCATCATTCAAGGGCATCAGTAAGGGCAGTGCATTGATTATCCCGTTTAACGGAGGCGGGATAATTGCCAATTACCACGATGCACCCTCCGGTTTTTTCTGGGTGAGCGATAGCGATAACCTGCCGTATGATATTCCGGAGTCAAATATTACCCACGATTCAGGGACGCTGAAAGGTGCAGATGCACAAGAAATCTTTAACCTGAATAAAGGCACGACAAATCTGCCGGATGATAAGCTGCCGGCTTTCCTGCCGCAACCGGTTACTTACACCCAAAACAAGGGTTATTTTAAGTTGGATAAGTCGGTAAGCATAGTTAACGCAGGTGGTTTCATGAACGAGGCAGGTTACCTGGCAAAAGAAATCAGTGCAATCACAAGCTATACCCCGGTATCAGCTGGCGGAAGGAAAAAAATTGTTTTAAGAAGGATCGGCCTGCCAAAAGAAGCTTATGATCTCCGGATTGCAGCAGATAGCATTATCATATCAGCATCAGATGGCGCTGGTATATTTTACGGAATCCAATCGCTTAAAAATATGTTGCCTGCGGATGCCTGGTCATCTAAACAGGTACCTTTAAACATTCCCTGTGCAACTGTACATGATGAACCAAGGTTCTCGGTACGGGCGTTCATGCTGGATGTATCCCGTAATTTTCAACCCAAAGCAGAGATCATGAAGCTGCTGGATGTGATGGCGCTGTATAAGCTCAATACCTTTCATTTCCATTTTACTGATGATGAAGGATGGCGCATAGAGATCCCTGGCCTGCCCGAACTGACCGCGATAGGATCAAATCGCGGGTATCCATATATGCGCAATGAACGTATGCAGCCTTCCTATGGGTCGGGGGCGAGTACTGCTAATAAAATGGGCAGCGGTTTTTATTCGCGAAACGATTTTATTGAGATTTTGCAGTATGCCCAAAGCCGCCATATTAAGGTGATACCGGAGATCGAGTCGCCGGGGCATGCACGTGCTGCGGTTAAGGCTATGGAGGCGCGATATTATAAATACATGAAAGCGGGTGACCGCAAAAAGGCGGCCGAATACCTGCTGAGCGATTTGCAGGATAGCTCCAAATACCTGAGCGCACAGTATTTTAAAGATAATGTCATGAACCCGGCATTACCTTCTACCTATAGGTTTGTGGCCAAGGTGGTTGATGAGCTGAAAGCCATGTATCAGGAAGCGGGCGCCGATTTAACCATGATACATATGGGCGGAGACGAAGTGCCCGCCGGAACCTGGGAAATGTCGCCTGCCATCAGGGCTATGATGAAGAAGAATACAGTTTTGCACAATATCAACGATGTTTTTCTGTCTTACTTCAAGCAGGTGCAGCAGTTGCTCGGCAGGCGTGGCCTTAAACTTTACGCCTGGGAAGAGCTCGCCATCGGAACAGAAAAGAATAATCAATCGCGGAAGGTGATCAGCATACCTGAATTTATTAATAACGGGGTTAGTGTAGATGCCTGGTATAATGTAGGAGGCAATGAAGATATTCCTTACCAGGCGGCTAATGCAGGTTACAAGACTGTGCTTACCTGTATCGACTATTTTTACTTCGATCTGGCCTATCAAAGATCATTTTATGAGCCGGGCGATGAATGGCTCGGCTTCCTGGAAACTAAAAAAATGTTGTCGTTCATTCCCTATAATTATTATCGTAATGCAAAAGTTGATATGCCGGGCAATCCATACGCGGCAGGCTATTTTGAGAACAAACAAAGATTAACACCTGAAGGCAGTAAAAATATCAGGGGGATACAGGGCGCACTTTGGGGCGAGAATATCAAGTCGGCCAGGCAGATGGAGTATATGATATTACCCAGGTTACTGGCGCTGGCTGAAAAGGCCTGGGCAAAACAGCCGCAATGGGAAACCGAACAGGACACTGCAAAGCTATCAGCGCAATATGAGCAGTACTGGAACATATTTGCCAATCAGTTAGGCAAAAAGGAGCTGCCCAAATTAGCATGGTATCGTGGAGGCTATTATTTCAGGATCCCGGCCGCGGGCCTTATGCAGTTGGACGGATTGGGGAAGGCAAACCAACAGTTTCCCGGTATGGCCATACGCTATACCACCAATGGGGCAGAACCGGGCAGTCAAAGTACCATTTATAACAGGCCCTTAAAATTAAAAGGTAAAGTAAAAATGCGGGTGTTTGATGCTCGTGGACGGGGAGGAGAAACCACCACCATTGAAGTCGAATAATGTAAAAGGCAGATGATGTTTGTTCATGTTTGAAATAAAAAAGGCTTTACAGGAAACCGTAAAGCCTTTTTTATTTCAGCAGGAATAGGAGCAAACTATTCTCGTTATCAGTCAAACTAAAGAGAAATTTTAACCCCAAAATCAAGGTAAACATAAAAAAAGCACTTACAAATACGTAAGTGCTTGATAAGCAGTGGAGAATATCGGAGTCGAACCGATGACCTCTTGCATGCCATGCAAGCGCTCTAGCCAGCTGAGCTAATCCCCCGTGATGGGTTGCAAATATATGATTTTAGGTAATTAACATAAAATTTAAATCTAATCTTTTTTCTGCAGGTAAATATGGATTAAAAAGCAGACGGATTTGCAGATTAACACCTGTAGTTAGCCTGAAACTGCTTGGCTACGCTGGTTCCTCATCCGCATCCCCGGCCGGGAAGCTTTTAATTAATGTTTGTTGTATTCGTACAGGGCAATACACTATGGTTAGTTTTCTGCTTTTGCCTACCTCATTGGTGATATTATGCTCGTTTTGTAAACTACTACTTATTTAATTAAACTTTTAATACATACATTTGTCCTGCTTTTGGTTCACGGAAATTTAACGCCCGTGATTAAAAGGGAACCCGGTGTAAATCCGGGACTGTCCCGCAGCTGTAAGCTCCATAACACCAAAGCCCATTCTTATTGTCACTGTTAGCCGTTTGGCTGATGGGAAGACAGGGCCGGGGGGAGTAAGTCAGAAGACCTGCCATTGCACATATTGATTCATAGCTTTCGGGGATTGAAGCTGGAATGAGGATACCTTTCGTGTATTTCATTTTTTGTAATTCGTCGTTCTGTTTGCTGTGAGGTTTTTTAACCCACAACACTCATGAAATTAACTGTGCGCCAAACGTTCGCAACACGTAATGGCTGTATAAATGGCATTTTATGGCTTGTTTCCTTCGGGATTACAACCGTTTGCTGCTGCCTGCAGGTTTCGGCACAATCCCCTGTTAATAAAAAAGATACTGTCCAAACAGATTCTGTTAAGGTCAATCACCTTAAACAGGTAGAGGTTAGGGGTACCAAAACCGATATCCGCAATATATCACCAACACCGGTACAGGTATTAAAAGGCGAGCAGTTGCAGCGGCTCAACAGCCTGTCGGTTGCTGATGCACTTCGGTTTTTCAGCGGGGTGCAGCTTAAGGATTATGGGGGTGTTGGCGGATTGAAAACCGTTAATGTAAGAAGTCTCGGCAGTAATCATGTAGCCATATTTTATGATGGTGTGGAGTTGGGAAACGCCCAGAACGGACAGGTTGACCTTGGCCGTTTCTCGCTTGATAACATGGAGGAAGTGGACCTGTACAATGGACAGCGCAGTGAAACCTTTCAGGCTGCAAAAGGTTTTTCGGCGGCAAGTTCCATTTACCTGCAAAGTGCCCGGCCTAAATTTGAACATGAAGAACGTACGCACATCCGCCTTGCCTACAAAACCGGTTCTTTCGGACTCGTTAACCCGTCGTTGCTGTGGCAACAGAAGATTGATAAAAACACCTCCGCCTATCTCAGTACGGAGTGGACAGACGCTAACGGCCGCTATAAATTCAGGTACACCAACGGCATTTATGACACTACGGCGGTGCGTAATAATACAGACGTTGAATCATATCGGGTTGAAGGTGGCATCAACAGCAATTCGGAAAACGGCCAGTGGAATATCAAAGTGTATAGTTATACTTCAAACCGGGGGCTTCCGGGTGCAATTGTATCCAATAAGTTTAACTATTTACAGCGCCAGTGGGACCGTAACCAATTTGTGCAGGCCAATTATGAAAGTAATACCCGGAAGCGTTACACTGTAGCATTGATTGCCAAATACGCCGATGATTACCTCCGTTATCTTGATCCTGAATTTGTTACTACTGCGGGCTTCCTGGATAACCGTTTTTATCAGCATGAACTTTATTTTTCGGTAGCCAACCGTTACCGTATCCTGCCGGTTTGGGATGTGGATATTTCGACCGATTACCAGCGTAACTCTCTTGATGCTAACCTGTACCGGTTTGCATATCCTACCCGCGATGTTGAACTGGTTTCGCTGGCTTCGCAACTTAAGCTAAGGCGTTTTAGCCTGCAGGCCTCGGTGCTGGGCACTTTTGTTAATGATAAGGTTAAATTATACGAGGGGGCGGGCCGCAAAACCGAGTATACTCCAACGGTTACGGCTTCATGGCAAATGAGTCCGGAGTTTATGTTTCGGGCCTTTTATAAAAATATTTTCAGGTTACCCACACTTAACGAGTTGTATTACACCTTTATTGGCAATACGTTGCTTAAACCAGAGTATGCACGCCAGTATGATATCGGAGCTACTTATACTAAACCTTTTATCGGCGGCCCAATTACATCAATTTCTGTTCAGGCCGATGCTTATTATAATAAAGTAAAAGACAAGATCATCGCCACACCGGGTTTAAACCTGTTCAGGTGGACAATGTATAACCTGGGTGATGTAAATATTAAAGGCGCCGAGGTGAATGTGCAGCTTGCCAAACAGGTTTCGCGATATCTGACTTTCAACGCCACCATTAATTATACCTGGCAGCAGGCCTTTTATAGTAACGATGGCGTAACCTATCACTATAACATACCCTATGTTCCTACGCATAGTGCTTCGTTCACGGCATCGGCCGATTACCGGAATTTTGGGTTTAATTATAGCTACCTCTACAGTGGTTCACGCTACAGTCAGCTAAGTGACGATCAAAATCATGTTTATAACTATTTGGAGCCCTGGTACACGCATGACCTGGCCGTAAACTATCATACCCGGATCTATAAACATCTCACCCGGTTTAGTATCGAGGTTAATAACCTGCTTAACCAGGACCGTGAGATCATTGCCAACTTCCCGATGCCGCGTCGTTTTTACCGGTTTAAACTAAGCTATTCCATCTGATCATGAAAAAATTAAAAATAGCCCTATATCTATCTACAGTTCTCATTGTATTGCTTGCGGTATCATGCCGAAAGGCGCCGCAGGTAATACCTGAGCAGGTTGAAACCATTTTTACGCCCGATCCGTCGAGTACTATTAAAGGTCTTTACCTGCTTAACGAGGGTAATATGAACATGAACAAAGCCTCGCTCGATTTTGTGAACTTCCGTACTGGTGTTTATCAGCGTAACATTTATAACCAGGCTAATCCCTCGGTTACTAAAGGGTTGGGCGATGTGGGTAACGATATCGGCATTTACGGGTCAAAAATGTATGTGGTGGTTAATATCTCCAATAAGGTTGAGGTGCTGGATGTCAAAACCGCTAAAAAATTGGCCCAGATTGATATTACCAATTGCCGGTACGTAACCTTTCATAAAAACAAAGCCTATGTGAGTGCCTACCTGGGCAAAGTTGGCGATCCCAAAGCGCCCAATGGCATAGTGGCCGAAATTGATACAGGTAGCTTACAGATAACACGCAAAGTTACAGTTGGCCGCCAGCCGGAGGAAATGGCCATTGTAGGGGAGAAGCTGTATATAGCTAACTCAGGCGGTTACAGTCCGCCCGATTATGAACGCACAGTTTCGGTAATTGATCTGGCTTCATTTACCGAGCTTAAACGAATTGATGTGGCTATTAACCTGGAGCGGGTTAAGGCCGATAAATATGGCGATATCTACGTTACCTCGCGCGGCGATTATTATACCATTCCATCCAAACTGTTTGTTATCGATACCCAGACCGATGCGGTTAAAAAAACATTTGATATAGCTGCCAGTAACCTTTGGATAGATGACGATACGGCCTATATCTACAGTACAGAATGGAGCTATCCTCAGCAAAAAAATATCATCACTTATGCCATGCTCAACGTAAAGGACGAAGCCGTTTTGAGCAGCAGGTTTATTACCGATGGTACTGATAAAAAGATAGTAGTGCCCTATGGCATAGCCGTTAACCCGCTTACCAAGGATGTTTTTGTTACCGATGCCGGTAATTACGTGGCTTCGGGCACGCTTTATTGCTTCGACAAAAACGGCATTATGAAGTGGCAGGTTCAGGCGGGCGATATCCCGGCCCACATGGCCTTTGTTTATTAATTCAATTCATTTTTTAAATACAATCAGATCTTTATGAAAAAACAACAACTTAAACTGTTCGTGATATTAGGTGCATTATGCGCCTTTGCCTGGGCATCCTGCAAAAAGGATAAAGTCACGGAAACGGCCCCACAGGAAGCTCCTATCCGCCCAACAACGGCTTCAAGCAATGCCTATGTAACAACACTGTTTGATTTTAACCCGGCACCTGGACAATTCACCAATACGGGCCTTGGCGATACTATTGCAGCCAAAGCAACCCTGAAAACTGATCAGGGACTTGTAAGCCTTGGCGGCTGGGGTGGTTATATCGTAGTGGGTTTTGACCATACGGTACTTAATGCTGATGGTAAAACGGATTTTATTGTTTATGGTAATGCTTTTGCCCAGTTTGCCGAGCCCGGCGTTATATGGGTAATGCAGGATAAAAATGGCAACGGCCAGCCTGATGATACCTGGTACGAGATTAAAGGCAGCGCTTTTTATAAAGATGGTTATACCCGCAATTATTCGGTAACCTACACCCGCCCGGCCTGCGATACCTGTAGCGTACCGTGGAAAGATAATAAAGGCAATACCGGCGTGGTGCAAACCAATATATTCCATACACAGGCATATTATCCTATCGGCCTCAAAACAAATACTTACACCTTAACGGGGAGCTTGCTGCCATCAAGCAATATCAATATGGACGATCCTACTTATATCACCAGCGCATCGTTTGATTATGGTTATGCCGATAACACTGGCGGCGGCGATAAAATTGACATTGGCAGTGCTATTGATGACAAGGGCAATAAGGTGAACCTGAAGGGTATAGATTTTATCAAAATACAAACCGGCATCCTGGCCAATATGGGCTGGCTGGGCGAGCAATCTACCGAGTTTACCGGCGCTGCCGATCTGAGTCTGCTTAAATAATCAAACACAAATCAAATAATTATTATAAAAATCATCACTATGAAAAAAACACTTACAACTAAGCTTGGCGCGGTTGCATTTTCGTTATTGGTTTTAGCTGCTTCGTCATGTAAAAAAGATGCGGTAAGCGCGAACAATAACAGTAAAGCCCTTAAAACCCAATCATTGGGAAAGTATGATAATGGCTTCTTTTTAATTAACGAAGGCTGGTATGGTCATGGCACCGGGAGTGTAAGTTTTTACAGCTTTGCTACCGGCACCAAACAGGACAGTATTTTCACTAAAGAAAATCCAGGTAAAACGCTTGATCCTGCCACTTCAACTTTAGAGTACGGAACTATATTCAGTAACAAACTGTTCCTGGTATCAAAGGTTGGTGGCCCTGTTGTTGTTACCGATCCGTATTCGCTTGTTGAGCTTGGGCGTATCGCGGCTGTTGGCGGAAATAACTGGCAGGCTTTTGTTGGTATCGATGCTACTAAAGGTTTGCTGAGCTCGGCAAGCGGTATTTATCCCTTTAATTTATCAACCTATACCACCGGCGCAAAGCTAACCAGTGTTACAGGTAGCGTAGGGGATATGATTAAATCGGGGAACTATATTTTTGTGCTGTCGCAAAGCAAAGGCGTGGTGGTGCTGAACGTGGCCGATTATTCGGTCGCTAAAACTATATCGGGCATGGTGGTAGCATTTACCAAAACTCCGGATGGCTCGGTATGGGCTGCAGGCGGCACTTCATTAATCAAGATTAATCCAGGTACTTTAGCTGTAACAACCATTGCCTTGCCGTTTACAGCAAATAGTACCTGGTTTGCATGGCATCCGGGTTCAATTACAGCATCTACCCAAAACAATACGGTTTACATAGCCAATAATGGTACATTCAGCGGGGCTACTACTATTTACAGGTATATTGATGGTAATGCTGCTTCTTTAACAAGTCCGTTTATTACTATTCCGGCGGGTAAAGAATTGTATGGCTCTGGTATTGGTTATGTAGCACAAACTAACCAGTTGGTGGTTACTACGGTAAAATCAGGCTTTGGTGCTAACTATGGTGTTAATGATCTGTATTTTTATGATTTGAACGGTACGCAGGTTGGTGATCTGGCTTATTCGGGTTATTATTTCCCGGCTATACCGGTGTTTCATTAATATAGCATAAAGTTGTGCAGTAAATGATTGTATTGTACAACCAGTTATAGCAAAGCCCCTCACTATTATAATGAGGGGCTTTATTGTTTTAATATTGGGCCGGAACTATTGTTTGCTTAGTTTTAATACATTGGTAATGTTATTGTTATACTTGATGTTTAACAGATAAATGCCCTTGCTAAACCCGCTTAAATCTAAGTTTGCTTTATTACTGCCAAACAGGGCCCGGCCTTTTTGCCTCAGTAAGGTTTTGCCTGCCATATTGATTACTGTGAGCTCATATGTAGCCGTTTTTTCCGTAGTAAAAGCAACGGACGTTGTATTGGTTGTTGGGTTAGGATAAACTGCTACAGCAGTTAAATTATCATCTGATTGCGGTATCGGTGGAACGGTAACGCTTTTTGTGCCCGGGTTTGAAATGGCGCATGAATTGTAAGCTGTAACAGTAATATCACCACTGTTGTTTCCCCATGTTACAGTGAGTTTATCCGTTCCCTGGCCTGATATTATACTTACATCGGGTGGTACGTTCCAGGTATAGCCTGTACCCGGTGTGGAGCCCTGCACATTGAAGCTTACTGTATCTTGCCGGTTAACCGTTGTTGGCCCGCCAATCAGCGCCGGGTAAGGAGGGGCATCAGCACTGGTACAAGACACGCTGATGTATTTTACATTCGTTTCTGTAGTATCGCATGCGTTGGAGGCAGTTACAGAGATCTCGCCGCCGTTGTAACCCCACTTCACAGTTAAAAGGTATGTTCCCTGTCCGGATAATATAGTTGCATCTGCAGGTATTGTCCAGGTATAAGCAGCATCAGGGCTGGGGGCTTTTACTTCATATTGAACAATAGCAAGCCTGGATGCTTCGTCAGGCCCTTCCACTTCAGCGGGATATGCCGGTGGTGCAATAACTTTTAAAGCCTGGCTGGTATAAGTTTTACCGCTGTCGGAAGTAATAGCCACTGTGTAAGTGCCGGGTACGGTATTAAATAGCTGTGCATTATTAAATTGAGTTGGTTTGAATTTCTTAACCCGGTTATCAAGCATTTCAGAAATATATATTTGCCCGTCGGGGTCAACAAAAAGGCTCGATCCTGAACTTATTTTATCTGCCTGGTTTGGATCTGTAGGATAGCCGCGGCTGCCTGCTACGGTTATGCCATAACTGGCGCCCGGGGCCCATTTTTGAATCCGGATACCGCCGTCCACAACATATACCGCTCCTGCCGAATCAACACTAAGCTCGCCGGGGCCTGTAAGTTGGTTTGCATCAATGCCCTGACCGTTGCCGCCGGCAACGGTTACACCCGTTGTTGCGCCCGGGGCCCATTTTTGCACCCGGTAATTATATCCATCGGCTACATAAACATTGCCCGCATAATCAACTGCTATGCCCGATGGTTCGTAAAGCTGGTTTGCGGCCGGGCCCCTGCCATTACCACCGGCAACGGTTATACCCGTTGTTGCGCCCGGAGTCCACTTTTGTACACGGTTGTTCCATCTGTCGGATACGTATAAGTTACCGAACCTATCGATGCAAATGGATTGGGGACCGGCAATTTGATTAGCTGCTGATCCATAACCGTTTCCCCCGGCAACTATGGTCCCGCTGTTTGCGCCTGGCTTCCATTTGCGCACGCTATTGGTTAAATAATCGGATATGTACAGATCTCCGTTTTTATCAACAGTAATATCTCCCGGCGAAGCCAATTGGTTAAGTTCTCTCCCTTTTCCATTACCGCCGGCTACCAGTATGCCGGCTGTTGCCCCGGGAGCCCATTTGGTAACCCGTTGCAAATCTGCAATGTACAAGTCGCCATGATATATGTAAATACCAGTAGGGCCATAAAGGTTATTCAGTGAAGTGCCCGTGCCATTACCACCCACTACAATAGTTGCATTGGCATCATACCTGGAACGTACTTCTATCAATGCCGAATCCCGGTACCACTTTAACTCGTCTATAAAACCGGATGATAATGTCCCTGTAAGTGTACTGCTGGTACAGGTGCCGCCGGATAAAATGGCTTTAACGGGCGCTTGTGCGTTTGCCTGTGACATTAAGGCAGGCACAATGAAAAGCGACAGGGTTTGCAGGAGTAGCTTTTTCATAAGGTTAAAATTGGGCTTATTGGGTAAGCTGGTTGTTATATATAAAGTTATGAAACCCTTTGCTGTATTTAATGAAAAATGTGATTAATTGTTTGATAGTCAATATTTTGTGCGTTGGTGCATTTACTTCCCGGATAAAAATAGCTTTACTGACGAAAGATTGTTAATCAATAGTGAATGTTGTGAAAGTGGGAGGAGAAAAGTTTATAAAAAAGTAAAGCCCCTGATGGGCAGGGGCCTTTACTAACCAATTATAAACCTAAATTATGAGAAGACTATTTTATGTTGTGCTATCTTTAACACGGTGTAAAAATAACACTAAGTTTTGATATTCGGAAAATATTTTTTGTAATTTTTTTGTAACTTTTATCAATTACGCTCTCGTCCGATATCTTATTGTCAAAAATAAGAATAAAACATTATTAATTTACTAATTTTTTGAAAATGATTTAAGAATATTACTTACTCCTGTATTTTGAAGGTAAAAAAGCACTCTTTTGGTTTTAAAGTTTACAAAAATTTAATTTTAAATGATTTTTAAAGTAAAACTAAGGTTTAAAAAGGCGTTGTAATTGCATTTTTGCCCATGAAATGTTTTAAAAGTCATTTAACGTCGTGTTTTTTTAATTAAAATCAGATAAATGACACTTTTTCTGCGTTAATCTTATTTTTTAGTTGTTTAAAGAACGATTGTTTGCTAAAACAATTTATGTCCTAAACGCAATTGCGTTATAAAAATTACTTTACAAAGGCTTTTTTTTAAAGATGCTTTAACATTTTTGCAGCAAAATACGCCGCCCCATAAAATATGTCATCAACAGATACCGCAAAACAACATCCGCACCTTACGCCGGTAACTTTATGGATCATGACCATAGCTACCGGTTTAGTAGTGGCCAACATATATTATAACCAACCGTTGCTGGCAGATATGGCGCACACTTTTGGTGTAAGCGACAAAAAAGCGCAGCAAATATCGCTTTTTACACAGATAGGTTATGCTACAGGCTTGTTATTTATAGTACCGCTGGCCGATATGCTTAAGCGTAAACGACTTATTTTAATAGATTTTGTACTCATGATCATATCATTGGTGGCCAGCGCTATGGCGCCATCGGTAACTATACTCATGATAGCAGGTTTCCTCGTAGGTGTGTCGTCGGTGATACCCCAGTTACTGATCCCAATGGCGGCGCATCTGGCTAAACCGCACGAACGGGGTAAGAAGATTGGTTTTGTAATGAGCGGTTTGTTAATAGGTATTTTGCTATCACGTACCCTAAGTGGTTTTGTAGGCGAACATTTTGGCTGGCGAAGCATGTATTATATAGCTGCCGGGCTAATGTTGTTCATCTGGCTCATGATATTTTTGTTTTTGCCCGAACTTGAGCCCGATTATAAAGGCAATTACGGCAAATTGATGAAATCATTGATCCATTTGGTGAAAACTCAACCTAAATTGAGACTGGCGGCTTTCCGGGGAGCTTTATGCTTTGCCAGTTTCAGCGCTTTTTGGACAACGCTGGTGTTCTTGCTAAAACAGCCGCAGTTTAATGAGGGTAGTGCAGCGGCAGGCATGTTTGGCCTGGTAGGTGCTTTCGGTGCGGTTGCCGTTGGTTTTATGGGCCGGCTCAGTGATAAAATGGATGCACATAAACTATCTATCTATACACTCGCGCTTATCCTGATCTCCTTTATTGTATTCTATTTTTCGAGCCACAGTATAGTTGGGCTCATCATAGGGGTTATACTGCTGGATATGGGCGTGCAGGCTACGCATATCTCCAATCAGTCTATCATTTTTGCATTGATCCCGGAAGCCCGCAACCGGATCAATACAGTATACATGGTGTCTTATTTTATAGGCGGGGCGCTGGGCACATTCTTCGCCAGCCTGGTCTGGAAAAACTACGAGTGGAACGGGGTCTGCGCTATCGGTGTTGTATTATCGATAATAGTAATCATAGTGCATTTGTTAAGCTACAGAAAATCGTCCGCTGCTGCAACGAGTGTTCGCTAATGCCGGCCTATTAGTTGGCTTTGGATGGCTATTTTGATTAAACTGATCAGAAAAATCAAAAAAAACTTCATAAAAAAATATCATTGAATTTCAGTCATTTACATCTTATTGTAAAATAAATCTGAAGTTTTAATGACTTTTTATGCCTTTCAATAAAAGTTTGGCATTGATTTAGATTGGTACTTATCAAACGCAGCTGTTATGGAAGCAAAAGACAAAACGGTTAAACCCGAAGGAGAGAAAGAGTGGGAGAACCCGGTGGAGCCAACCAAGACTTCGGACCCACGTGATGAGGAGCAAGTGTTGAGGCAATATAAAGAAGCTAAACGCCGCCACGACAACCTTACCGATAACGAAGACAAAGAAAAGAAAGACTAAAACGAAGACATTAAAATATTAAAAACATCTAAAGCCTACAACATGAAAACGCAAAAGCACACATCAACCACCAAACTAATTGCCAGCTTTGATAACACGCTTAAAAACATTATCATGAGCGATTTAAAAGCTATTAAAGCTAAAACACCATACTTAACACCGGCAGCTTAAACTAAACATAAAACATATACTACCTACAACTCCATCTACCTATGAAAGCATATAAACCAACACCCGCAATAACTAAATTACTTGCGCGCTTTGACGCCGAATTACTGGAACTGTTAAGGGAAGATCTGAAAAACTACAGGGCTAAAACCCAATTCATGAGCAACAACAAGCAGGTAGCTGCACAGCAAACACTGTCTGCCGCTTGATCAATATATATACATCTACCTATCGAGTACTAACATCACCTATGAAAACGTAGAGCCCTGCAAAAACAGGGCTCTGTTTTTTTGTAATATCCCTGGCGGCTTTAATATCATGTTAAGTCTGTATGATATTAAATAACAATATGTTAACATTTGGGTCACCTAAAGGAAACGGCTGAAACGGTTATTTGGAGTAAAGCGGCGGGCGAAACATATTCGCCGGTTATAAATAAAGTTTTATGCATTTTTCAATCACCGCGGTTATTCTCCCCTTCCTTGGCCAGGTGGATCTGAGCGGTTCCCTGCTCACTGTTTTTTTCCTTTGCATACTGGCAGTTATCGGTTTTGAGTTTGTGAATGGTTTTCATGATACCGCTAACGCAGTGGCCACTGTTATTTATACTAAAGCCCTGAAGCCTGTTTACGCTATTCCCTGGTCGGGCTTCTGGAACTTTTTAGGTGTTTGCCTTGGCGGTGTTACTGTAGCTATGGGTATTTTAAAGCTGGTGCCATTAGATACATTGATGACCCTGCCCGTAAGTGTAGGCGCATGCCTGGTACTTGCTGTATTGCTGTCGTCTATTATCTGGAACCTTGGTACCTGGTATCTGGGCATTCCCTGTTCAAGCTCACATACCATGATAGGCGCCATGATAGGCGGCGGACTTGCCTTTACCTTTTATTACAACGGCCCTGGTGTAAACTGGAGCAAGGCCGGTGAAATAGGCTCATCGCTGATACTTTCGCCAATAATAGGTTTTGGTGCCGCCGCATTACTGATGCTGTTCCTGAAGCATGTAACCAAATCGCACGCGTTGTTTCATATCCCTACAGGCGAAAATGACAGGCCACCAATACATATCCGTCTTTTGCTGGTTACCACATGTACACTGGTAAGCTTTTTTCATGGCAGTAATGACGGGCAAAAAGGGGTGGGTTTATTCATGC
Source organism: Mucilaginibacter angelicae (assembly GCF_042434235.1). Taxonomy (NCBI): domain Bacteria; kingdom Pseudomonadati; phylum Bacteroidota; class Sphingobacteriia; order Sphingobacteriales; family Sphingobacteriaceae; genus Mucilaginibacter; species Mucilaginibacter angelicae. The sequence goes on from NZ_JBHLTS010000066.1 coordinate 71,103, forward strand.
TGATACTGATAGCTTTTTTACCGGCCCGTTTTGCGGTGAACCATGCTGTGCCCAATGCCACAGTTTTATCGGCACTGAACCAAACCGAGCAGGTTATTAATCAGCATCTTGCTAATAATGGTGAAAAGAAACCGGTTTTAACCGAACTGGCAGCAGCCATCAATCAAACAAAGGCATCGCTGGCCGAAAAAAATGAAAAAGAAGTAGCAAAAACTTACCGTTACCGTAAACAGGTTGAAGGGGTTATAAAAGATATCAGGGCTGTAATTAAAGATAACCGGGTAAGCCTGGAGGCTAAGGATAAGGAAGTACTTACTGCCGCTGCTAACGAGCTTGAGCATGTTACGGATTTTGCGCCAATATGGGTTATCGCCATTATCTCCATTTCGCTTGGCGTAGGAACCATGATAGGTTGGAAACGGATTGTGGTAACTATTGGCGAAAAGATTGGTAACGAACATTTAAATTATGCCCAGGGTGCAACATCAGAGATAATAGCAGCATCAACCATTGGTTTGAGTACCGGGTTGGGCTTGCCGGTAAGTACTACACATGTGCTGTCGAGCGGGATAGCCGGAGCCATGGTTGCATCTGGCGGTAAGGGGAATTTAAATAACACTACGCTTAAAAACATCGGTTTAGCATGGGTACTTACTTTGCCGGTTGCAATAATTTTAGCATTTTTATTATTCATGCTTTTTCATTTGTTTATATAATAGGGTAAAATGAAACAGATACTTGTAGCAACCGATTTTTCAAAGTGCGCCGCAAACGCTATGGCCTATGCTATGGAGCTGGCAAACATATTAGGCAGGGAAGTTTGCGCTATCCACGCAATACACCCCACCGAAGGGATTAATAACAGTACTTATAACGCTATTTTTATTGAAGACTACTACAATAACAAGCGCGAGGCATTAAAAGAATGGGTAAGTGCTTATGCCGAAGATGACAAGTATAAAAACGTTAAGATAACCACGCTTTGCGATGTGGGCTTTTTAAAGGCCGTAATAACCCGGTATGTTGATATACATGAAGTTGAGCTACTGGTGATGGGCATAGTGGGCGCTACGGGCATTACAGGTATAGTGGGCAGTAATGCCAGTATGGTGGTGTCCAAAATAAAGGTCCCCACGTTGATCATACCGCTGGAAAGTAAGTTTGAAAACGTGCCGATGATAACCCTGGCTACCGATTTTGAAACCCGCCTATCGGCTGTTGATGTGAATGCTTTAAATGAAATGATTAAGGCATTCGGTTCGGCTAAAATGCAGGTACTTTATGTAGCCGAAAAAACAGATGAGCAGCATGTGCAGGTTTGGGAGGCCCGTTTACGCGACCTGATTAAGCATACCGATCTTGAATTTAATTATATCCAGGAAAGCAGCGCGCTAAACGGCATCATGAATTTCATCGAGTCGCACGAAACGGATATGCTTTGTTTGGTGAAGCATCACCATAATATAGTATACCGGCTTTTTACGCGCAGTACGGTTAACCAGGTGATGAACAAATCGGTTAAGGCGATATTGATCCTGCACGAATAAAAGCTAAAAGCGGAATGCATAAAGCCAAAAGCTAATTATCTGGGTTAGCCAATTACTACCTGTTAGATTAATTAATAGACTTTATATAAATACAACGTTATGGATCAGGTTAATTATCCTATAGTAATCATTGTAATTATTGCGGTTATTATATTGCTGGTATGGATCATCGGGCGCAATCGGAAAGATGAGAAACAGCTGGAAAAGGATATCATTCAATCCGAACTGAAACCGGAAGCGAATGATGATAAAGAGATAAAGACCTGAAATCTACTTGAAGCAGATTTGTTGAAAAAGTGATATTTAAAGCGTCATTGCGAGGTACGAAGCAATCGCGAACTATACAGAACGGCTCTGCTAATAGGGGATTGCTTCGTACCTTATAATGACGTGCAAGTAATTGGTTCATAATCAAGCTGCATTTTGAAGTGTAAGCCCGAGTTTTTGCGCTTCTTTTTGCAGACGAGCGATCTTTCTTGCCTTTTGTACCT
>NZ_JBHLTS010000067.1:0-74028 GCF_042434235.1 Mucilaginibacter angelicae
AAAAGGTTTGTAGCATAAAAAATTATAGAAATACCCTTTGCCCCAGAGGGGCAAAACAAAACGCCTTGCTGATTAAACGACAAAGCAATTTTATGGGTTAACTTAAATCTGCGAGAGACCCTGAGGGAACATTCTTTACAGATTCGATTTAAACTGATAATCCCCGGACGCCAAACGATAAACAGCTTTGCTTCCTTCAAACCTGATAAAACTGATCCCCTTTGCCCCGGCAACAGGCTTACCGCCTTCCATAACTTGTTTAACCGAACTTGCCGGAAGAAATAACGTTGCCGAAGTATTTGCCGGCACGGTTGCGTTATAGGTTAATGTTTTGCCGTTTACCGACCAGCTGCTGTTTATTCTACCGTAAGGCGAATCATATGATCCTTTGGCCCAGGTCATCTTTCCTGTAGGATCGGGCTCGGGTTGCAGAATAAACTTCTTAAAGCCAGGTTCATCACGCTGAATACCGATAGAATAAGCAAGCATCCATTGGCCAATAGCGCCAAAGGAATAGTGGTTAAACGAGTTCATGCTGTTATTTCCGCCAAAACCGTTTTCCACAGTGTAACCGTTCAGCCTTTCCCAAATGGTCGTAGCACCCTGGTCAATTGCATACAGCCATGAAGGGTAATGCTCGTTCTGCAACAGTTTATAGGCAAGGTCTGAATGCCCATGATCAGAAAGCGCCTTGCTGATGCCGGCCGTACCAACAAACCCGGTCATGAGCGAATAAGCAGGGCGCACAATCCCCTGGTCGTCTTTATTTTCCCGCCCAACGGCAGCTTCAAGGTTTTTTGCCATATAACTTACGTTTTCGTCGCTGAATATACCCAGTGACAAGCCTGTTGCGTAAGCAGTTTGCGTATCCGAAACTTTAAACTCCTTGTTACCCGGTTCGCCAAACATCCCGCCGCCAATAAGGCCTACTGCCTTTTTATCGGCGTTAACAAATGTTTTATTGAAGAAAGCTTTACGCTCTTCATATTTATGCTTAAACTTTTCAGCATCATCCTTTTTACCTAAAATACCAGCAACCTTAGCCATAATACCCAAATCATAAACATGGTAAGCTGTAACCGGGAAGGCAGTGCCCAACTGCATATATTGGGGCCCAAGCCAGTCGCCAAGTACACCGTCTGTACTAAAGCCGGTTTTAGGATCAATTGTCGATTCTATATAATCCATATACTTACACATAGCACCGTAATGCTCGGCAAGCAGTGATACGTCATTATATTGCTGATAAGCTTCCCAGGCTACGGTAATCCCTGCACTTCCCCAAATCACCCCGCCAAATCCACCGCCAACAGGTGCAATATCGGTAAACCGGCCATGTTCAGTTTGCAAATCGCGCATGGCCAGCATATGCCTGCGCAAAAACTGGTCGGCATTGGATACGTAGGTGGCAGTACGCGAAAAAATACTGATATCGCCCGACCAGCCCATACGCTCGTTCCTTTGAGGGCAATCTGTTGGTATGGTGAGGAAGTTATCGATGTTTGACCAGGTAAGGTTTGACCATAGCTTGTTCACCTTTGGATTGGAGGTTACATAATCGGCCGTAAGTTTTTTTACAGAACTGATTGCCAATCCCTGCACATCACCAAGGGGCAGCGGACTGTTAATACCTGTAATTTCGATATACTGATACCCATGCGAAGTAAAATGCGGTTGAAGTACCTGGTCGCCATCATTCATAATATAAATGTCCTGGCTTAAAGCTGCGCGGTAATTTTCGGTCATAATCATACCTACATTTTTGCCGGATTCTTTCAGATCGGGATACAAGATCTCGGCATAACGCAGGGTCAGCTTTTTCCCGGCTATACCGTTTTTGATGCTGATCCTGGGTACGCCTACAAAATTCTGCCCCATATCATAAACATAAACACCTTTTCTTACCTCTTTCACTGCTTTTGCAGTGAGGGTTTTATAGATCCCTGCCGAAGTACCAATCTGCCCGGTCATCTCCGTATGATCAAAATCAAGGGGGATCTTTTTTCCGAAGTAATCAACCTCATCCCCTGTATATGTTGTTCCTTTTAAAGATATCTCTTCTGCTTTTTTCCAGTTGCTATCATCATAGGCTACTGTATTCCAGTTTTTAACAGCTGCATCGTGGGTTGCATCATCAACCTCGCCCATATCCAGGCTGCTGTAAACAACTGGGCCATGGTTATAATATTTCCAGCTTTTATCGTTGGTTTTGATCACCTCCTCCGAACCATCCGCATAAGTTATTACCAGTTTAGCCAGTAAAGATTGCCTGTCGCCAAAATGGTTCCAGACCGAGCCGTAGCTCAGCAAACCACTCCACCAGCCTTCGCCAAGCATAGTCCCGATGGCGTTTTTACCTTTGCCTATCATGGTAGTTACGTCATAGGTTTGATACAGGTGGGTTTTATTATATTGGGTAAGGCCGGGATTGTAATAATCGTTCCCTATCCGTTTACCGTTCAGATAAATTTCATAAATCCCCCTTGCGGTTACATAAAGCCTTGCACGGGAAACAGTTTTATCCGCATTAAACACTGATCGCAGCATTGGCATGGCATTATGACTTGGATCGGCAAGGATAAAAGCTCCTGCATTTCCTCCGCTTACTTCGTATTTTCCATCCTTTATAACCAACCCCGATGATGGAGCGGCAGCAGCTTCCCTGAAAATCCCCTTGTAATTATTAGCATCAGGCTTTTCGCCAAATAAGGTATTACCCGGTGACCTTATATTGGAAACAGAGAGGTCGGAAAATTCAGCTTTCTCTCCAGCATCGGCAGAAAAACCTATCTCACCCAGCATCCCGTATGAGATTACGTCATGACCCGGGCCAAGCGGGTTCAGGGTAACTACTGCCCCATGGTTTGCCGGATTGGCATTCTTTTCATCTGCAAGAAATGTTTTATCATCATCAAAAGTAAATGTCAGCGTACCAAACTCGTTATGGATCAGGATGAGGTGTGGTTTATTTTTATTGCCATTGCCGATCAGATCTGTTTTTACAGGAAAGCTTTTAAATACCCGCCCAAGTGTGTCTTTATCCGAATAGCCTGCCCGGTATACATTGATCCTTGCATTACCTCCCTGCTCCAGGCCTGAAATATCCAACTCAACTTTAAAATAGGATTGATTTTTTTTATTGCCCAACTGAAAAACGTTCTTGTTAACGTCCATCAAGCGGGGGTCATTAGCAGCGAAGATCATGCTTGCCCTCGAGCTGCCCGGGGCAATAGCCACCTTATATTTCAGGTTATACAAGGGCAGGTAATGTGCATAAAGCACCAGATCGTTATCCCCCCCACCTATCCATTGCGCACCGTCCCAGGCCGACATACCCGTATCCATCAGTCCGGTTTCAAACCAGGAACCTGCGGAAGAAACACTGCCGGTTTGATCCCAAACATTTACCGTCCAGCTATAGCGGGTTGCGGCTTTAAGCTTTGAGCCTGCATAAACTACGGCCAGGGCCGTTCCGCTTTTTACTTTGGTGCTGTTCCATACTATTTTTCCCTGCGGATCTTTTACGGTGATCTGATAAGCAACCTGGCTATACCCTCTTGTCCCTTCAGGAGCCAGCATCTGCCAGCTAAACCGGGGCAGTTTAACATCAATACCAATGGGCTTATCTGTATACTCCACCTGCAGGTTCACTATCCGGGTACCCTTTATGGCGCCATACAGGTTAATTTGTGTACATAAAAATAATAGCAGCAAAGCAAGGGCAGCCGGCTTGGCTGCAAGGGCGTAATTTTTAATCATAATTGGGTTTACAGTAAAAATAACTGGTATACTGCAATATGCATATTAAATAACGCTTAACTGTCCCCTACCTACCCCCCTTTGATTTACAACCTGCAATAAAATTATATTTTTAATAAATGGTTGATATATCAACCATTTATTTATCTTTGTTTTATGGATCCGAATGATAAACATCCAATACCTCCGTTTATAATCGCCCGGATTGGTGCGGTTTCATACAGGTTACGCCGGGAATGTGACAAAGCTTTTCGCGACCAGGGCTTTCCACTGGAGATGGATCAACTACAGGTTTTACTTAGTCTGTATTACTCCGGGCCTACTTCTCAGCAGGAGATCTGCTTGAGACAGCAACGCGACAAAGCTTCTGTTAACAGAACAGTCGCCTTTTTGCTCAAGAACGATATTGTAAAGGTAGAACAGGACATTAACGACAAACGGAAAACCCGTGTTGAGCTAACAGAATATGGTCAAAAACTTTCCATACAGGCTAATGCTGTTCTTGAAAAGTTTGATGCAGCATTATCTGCAGAGCTTACAGACGAAGAAAGAAAACAGTTCGACAACCTGATGAAGAAACTAATTTCGGTAGTTACCCCTATGTAATCAATCAACAGCATCTTCCATAAAATTTTAAAACAAATAACAGATATGAAAAAATGCCTTTTTCTGCTGACAGGACTTTTATTGCCTGTACTATCCTATTGCCAAAGCCCCGACACTGCAAAACATAAAAAACTGCTGACTACATCACCCTTTCTGGGCGGCGTCAGCGTAACCGATATTGTTACCCCTATTAAAGTAAACAACAATACCATAACCATGCAGCAGCCAATAGCAGATATCGGTATTCCTGTTTATAAGGATTTCTCGACTGTAAATTCTGTTTTGATAAAAACCGGGATCCGCTACCGGGGCCTGTTCCTGTCAAATGAGGAAAAAATCGGCGAAAATGCCTTTCATTCCGTTACTATTCCGTTATTACTGAATTACTCGCTTTCCCGAACCAAAACAATTTCCTTTATAGGTTTAGCCACTGCAGGTTCAGATTTTAAACGCGGCATTGAAGCCAACGACATCCTGTATACACTTGGTGTGCGCCTGGGGTTCCGGGGAAGCAAATCTTTTAAATGGGGTGTTACGCTGATATATACCCGTAACTATTCGGGCAAGTTCCTTTTACCACTGCCTGATTTTGACTGGACCATCAATGACAACTGGAGCCTTACCGCTGTTTTGCCTTCCAGGGCCTCTTTAAAACGCAGGCTATCCAATTCACAATCGCTGGGTCTCACTGTCGGATTGGATGGCAGTATGTACCGGCTTAACACAACCAATCAACCTCAATACATTCATTTGCGCCAAAACAGCGCCGGTTTGCTTTACGACCTCACCCTTAGCAGAAGGTGGAAATTCACTTTAGTAGCCGGCCATACATTTATGCAAAGACTGGAAACATTTAACATGGATCAGAAAGTGCCATTTGAAGGATTTGGTAAACTTAATGACCGGGTAGCGAATGTATCTTATAACCAAAATTCATTTATATTCCAGGGAGGGATTAGCTATCAGTTTTGATAAATCCTCGCTTTTTATGGTTTGACTTCCATATCGGAGTACCAAATGAATTGACCGTAAGTTAAATGTATGTTTGACTTACGGTTTTTTGGTTATGGGAAACTTTTATTTACTTCTCAATGCTTCGAGCGCCACCAGTTCCTTTGAACTTTTTTTCCTTTAATTTCATAAAAGTCTCTGGGGCTATTATTTCTACGGGACTTTTTTCATTACCACTTGCAAACCAGAGATCAGACTGATAGAAGCCATCTTTAAGTGGTTCACTGATCTTTTCCAAATCAATCCCCGGCCCTATTACACTTTCATATAAACCACAAGCCGAGCATAAGTTTTCTTGCCTATGGGCAGTATATTCAATAATATTCCCTTTTATATAAAACTGAAAAAAACCTGGTGCCTTAGCCAATGGAATAAATTCGAGGTTGTCATATTGGTTTTCTTCGCAGAACTTTTTAAAAGCGTTACTTACAATCGTAATATTATCATAAGTTGATGAGTAATCAAATGCCTTTCTACGCAATTTAAAGTTAGGATTATGATATCTGTAATCTGTCCTGTAACCGCAAACTTCACATTTGGGAATATCGATCAACTCTGGAAATATTTTTTCACAACTTCCCGTCATATGGCTGTTGTTATCCCATCCGGAGAGTTCGTAGCAAACGATCATTTGATTTCAGCTTTTATTCTACAAAATACGGTTTATAATATAGAAAACTACCTCTCGGTAAGCAATAATACAATTTCTTTAAATCTTCTATAAAAATGCTGGGCAATAATCCTGCTTGGTATACAAACCTCTCCGAAAAATCAGGAAAGGCTTTATATTTATTATTTAGATCTCAACTATAGCCAATATCATCGCCTCACCGCCCAGGCCAAACCATCGGCCCCGCGTATATCAATATGCCCGGTCACTTCTAACTTCTTGAGGTCTATTACTGCCACATAATTATCGCCGGTGCAGCCGATAAAAGCACGCGCCCCATCATCGTCTATCAGGATGCCAGCAGCGCCATGTCCCGTATTCAAACGTTTCAATTGCTGGTGTGATACGGCATCATAAATGAACAGATCGCCGGTTCTCAGGCTGGTGATCAGCACCCGCTTACCATCCGGCGTAAACTTAAGGCGGTTGGCACCCACAGCCTTCGCATCAATTGTAGCGGTTACCTTTTTTGCGGCAATATCAATAATGGAGATCGTTCCTTCGTCAGCACCGGCAGCCCACAATTCACGGCCATCGGGCGATACATCAAAACCTTCCGAGCCCTTTGCTACCGGGATAACGGTCTGCACCCAGTCCTGGCGTGCAGGGGGTACAAACCCTCCCGGAGGGCCTGCGGGTTTGACCAGGCTATCTACCAAAATACTTACCGTTGCTGATGAAACGTTTGTGGTGTAAACCTTTTTTCCATCATCGGTTACATAGATCATATGCGTTCTGTCCTGACCTGTTCCCATGGCCCAGTCAAATTTTCCTGTTGCCGGGTCATAGCGGCCAACGGCTTTAGCGCCCTCTGCCGAGAACCACACCTTACCGCCAACAAATGTTAACCCGTGCGGCCCCATCAATGGCCTGGTATCAATAGCAGGTAAAGGCTTTTGTGCCACCAGGTCAACCACACTAAGCTCGTGCAGGCTCCCACCACCGCAGATCGAAACATAAGCAACCTTTCCATCAGCCGATGCAATAACCTCATGCGGATCGGAACCTACCGGAATACGTGCAATAACCTTCAGTGTAACCGGGTTAATAATCGCGAGGATATGATCGCTTTTTGAAAGTGCAAGCAAGGAACGTGGTGGTGTAGCCTGTGCCCGGCATTGGGTTGCGGTAAAAGCTATCAGTATCCATAAAAAACTTACAGCAAGCAATTTGATAGTACCGAACTTTATAGCTTTAAAAATGGGGTTGTTTACGACTTTGTCCATACGGTTTGTAGATTGGAGAAACAAACAGGTTTATAATTAATTTCGATCATAAGAAATGAATTCCCTATAAACAAATATACTTAACCTGCTAAGCTTTAGCAGATAAATCGACCATGACAGGAAGAGAACCGACTATGAGCTATTTTTAATAGACCAGCCTTCATAAAACCTAAATCCACCCTGTTGCCAATCACCCATCTGCTTCATACCTTTATATAAGCAACCCCAATATTTAACGTATGAATCAGCCATCAATAGCCTGCATTGCACCATTCTTCATCGTTCGGAATGTTACCGTAGCGCTTGCCTTTTATGGTGAAAAACTTGGTTTTGAAACAGTTTTTAAAGAGCCTGCCCATGATCCATTTTTCGCCATTGTACAGCGCGATGGGGCGATGATCTTCCTCAAGGCTGTAAACGCAGACCCTGTTCCCAACCGTAAACGTGCTCCGGATGCCCGTTGGGATGCCTATGTCGGCACTCCTGATCCGGATAAGTTAGCCGCTGAATTTATATCGAGAGGTACTGCTTTCACTTCCCCTCTGCAGGATACACATGATGGCCTGCGCGGCTTTGAGCTGGAAGATGCCGACGGATATCTCCTCTTTTTTGGCCGGCCCCGTTAATACGGCATGGTAAATTCAATTTATTTTCTACCTTAGAAATCTAAGCCTATCCCTAAACCGAATGAGAGAAAACTTATTAATTGCGAAAGAAGAACTTATTGAAAGATGGGTTGCCGCTTTTGATGAACAAACCGGATTTGAAACATACGCAGCACAAACAGTTACTACCAAATATGCACAGGCATTTAGCTACAACCTAAGTGGTTATAAAAACGGAAAAATACCGCCGGGAAGCAGCTTATTTGATGAACCACATGCAGACGATTCCAGCTATGGAAAATACGGGTTTAACAGGGATGGCTTTTTAACCACTGCCGAAATCTACAACAAGCATGAGTTAAGCCACATAGGTTTCTTTAAAAAAACAGCACATCTCATTGAATATATTGAGTTTTATCTCCCCAAAAACGTCCCTTCATCCTTCCAGCGGTTTTTTTTTGAAAATGGCAAAAAAACTATGTTACAATCTGTTTTCTCCAACGGCAGGAGCGGTCTTTATTTTGAAAGCGGTACAACACTTAAAGAAAAAGTATCTGTGGCCTTTAATGGTGGATATACGGCAGTATGTACAATTGAACAGTATGAATACGCTAATGAATTTATCAGCAGAGCATATGGTTTAAATATCATGCCCGGGATAGGCCAATATTTTTATGAAAACCAATACAATTACGAGGTCAAAAAACTGGCTAACATAAAAACCATTTATGAGGATGGCCGCTGTTCATTTTCGTACGTAGCCCCATCAGCCCAGAGCCTTCAAGTGATAATTAAAGAACTTTCAGAATTATTTTGCGACGTTTTGATCAGCACATTAAAAGAGCAGAGTTTCGACAGTCCCCTTTTTAGTGTTGAATTATCTTACAGGCAGTGTGATAATTACGTTCCGCATCTTGTAGTTCTCACAGCGAGGAAAAAAAATGAAGTGATTGCTGCCGGCGGCCAAAATATATTTATAAACGGTGAATTTATTTACACAACAAACATACCCGACAACCTGGATAAATTATACGTTGAGTTTTACAACCGTATAGAAACCAAAAATAACTGGAATACTGGTCGGAAAATGCTTATAGAAACGGCAAAATTATTAACAGCGTCCCGTTTAAAGGGAGCATTACCAGTTACTGAAGATTTCATCGCATTCCCAATGGATTGGGAATTAGAAGGCCATACCATAAAAAAGGTATTGCTTCAATGTGGTGCTTCCAAAATAAATGTGAGGCAGTGGGAAGAATATGGATGGTTTTAACCATTATGTTATCACCTGACCGATTACCGGTGTATCTATACGATTAACAGGTATGCTTTTTGCAACCGGTATAGCATGGATCAAAATTATTTACTGAACTCCATAGATGGGGTCGACGTTATCTTAATTCCCGGTTCAGGGAGTTACGTTTGCGTATTTGAACCGGAAACACAAACCAGTCCGGACTTAGCACAACCAATGCTCGCTACAATACTGGATAAAGAACTGGCTTTTCAGCCAACCGGCAACAATAGCATTTCAGAGGATGAACTACTGAAAGTTATCCGCTGGTACAGTTACCGCAAAACTTTTTCCTGAAAACATCACAGGAATTCATGCCCTGCAAATCAATTTTCATACCTGCTAACAGGTAAACCGCCGTACATAATCTTTCCCGAACCGGGGAAGAATTAACCCTGTACATAGCCTGCCTCCCCGCCCCATATCATCGATCCTTCCTGTATTAAGATTGTTACATATCGACCTTTATTAAAATGGTCTTTAAAACAAAAAACATCGGCCTTTAAAACAAAACCGGCAAAGCGTATCGCCCCTACTTTTGTTCCATCAAAACATTAAAAAAATGGAACAAGCAACAGATAATTATAACGGCGCGCTGCAAAAGCCGCTCAATTCAGGTTTTACAGCCAAATCAACCACTGCCGATGTTATTAAAGGAATTGACCTTACCGGCAAAACAGTCATAGTAACCGGTGGTTATGCGGGCATCGGTTTGGAAACAGTAAAAACACTGGCATCCGCAGGAGCCCGGGTTATTGTACCTGCGCGCGATTTTAATAAAGCCACAAATAACCTTGAGGGAATTCCAAATGTGGTTATTAAAGTGATGGATTTGATGGATCCCGCTTCTATAGATGCCTTTGCGGTCGACTTCCTGAAAACTGCGGGACCGCTGCACCTGCTGATCAATAATGCAGGTATTATGTGGGTACCGCTTCAGCGCGATGCACGGGGTTATGAATCGCAACTGGCAACCAATCATCTCGGGCATTTCCAGCTTACAGCACGCCTTTGGCCTGCCCTCAAAAAGGCTCATGGCGCAAGGGTGATCAACGTTTCTTCTTATGGTCACCAGATCTCGCCTTTTGATTTTGACGATCCCAATTTCCTCCATCGCGATTATGAAACCCTATCAGCCTATGGCCAGTCAAAAACAGCCAATAATCTTTTTTCGGTTGAATTAGACCACCGCGGTAAAGATTTCGGAGTTCGTTCCTTTTCACTACATCCGGGATCTGTAAATGGTACCGATCTTGGCCGGGGTGCACCGGTAGAATTGTTTCAGCAAATGGGCATGTTTGATGCTGATGGAAACATTTTTCCGGAAGTGGCGGCCAGGCTTAAAACTGTGCCACAAGGCGCTGCAACTTCGGTATGGTGCGCTACCAGTCCGCAACTTAACAACATTGGCGGCGTATATTGCGAAAATGCCGAAGTTGCCATCCTGGACCTCGGGGATATTGAGCATAAATACGATGAACCACTTACACTCTATGGTGTAAAGCCTTATTCACTTGACGCGGAAAACGCCAAGAAACTGTGGACATTGAGCGAAGAAATGACAGGTGTAAAATTTGCGGCAAATTAAGAAGCTGTTTAAAAATGATGAATATAGTTTACAGGTAGATAAAACTTCATTGCCGTTGGTTTTAACCAACGGAATAATGAGTTGCGATAAGAGGGCTTCAGCCCAAATCCGCTTGCCTAATTGGGCTAAAGCCAAGACTTTTCATCTTTTTTTACCGTTGGTTAAAACCAACGGCAATGAATATTTTACATTTATATATAGAGACGCATAATTGCGTCTCCTGTAAATTGGTATAGTTAAATATGGAATTTCAAACACATTATTTAAGCCCCGATATTAAACTGTCGTACTTTGAAGATAAGCCATTCCGTACGGAGGTGCTGTTTGAACATCACATGCTCATCTGGTTTATTTCGGGCGAGACCAAAATAGTACAGGCCGATTCCATGTATATTTTTGGTGCCGGTGATATTTTCCTGATCCCCCGGAATCAGCTGACTACCGTTATCAACTATCCAAAGGATGGGTTGCCTCATAAAACGGTAGCCATGCACCTCACAATGCCAATGCTAAAGGAGTTTTATGCTAAAAACACACCAAAAGCAAGGATATCGCATTCGCCTGGGATCCGCAATTTTGGCAAGCACCCCTTGCTGGAAAGCTGCCTGGCCTCGTTGATCCCATACTTTGAACTGAAAGATGGACTGCCCGAAAACCTGGCTTCACTTAAAATTGAAGAAGCGATTAACATTCTCCGGACGATTGACAGTGATATTGACGGGATCCTGGCCAATTTCCAGGAACCTGGTAAAATTGACCTTACCAATTTCATGGAGCGGAATTTCATGTTTAATATGCCGATGGAAAAATTTGGCTACCTAACCGGGCGAAGCCTTACTACATTTAAGAGGGATTTTAAGAAAAGCTTTGATACTACCCCGCAAAAATGGCTCACTCAAAAACGCCTTGAACTGGCGCATTACCAAATCAGGGAACAAAACAGGCGACCATCGGAAGTATATGCCGAAGTAGGTTTTGAAAACCTTTCCCATTTTACTTATGCATTTAAAAAGCATTTCAGCTATTCGCCAACCAGCCTGAATGGATAGTAGGAACCCCAGGATTTATAAAAGAAAAAGCCTTTCCCTGAACAGGGAAAGGCTTTTGAGCGAAAGACGAGATTCGAACTCGCGACCCCGACCTTGGCAAGGTCGTGCTCTACCAACTGAGCTACTTTCGCGTTGGTGGCCGCAAATATATAACTTCATACAGGTGCGGACAAAATATTTTTTGAAATTTTGAATATTAAATTTAACATACTTTTAATCAGATATTTACATTCCTAATTACAGCTAACAAGGGCGCAAATCTTTGGTTTTACTTAAAACAGGCTTGAAAAAAGGCGCTGAAAAAACTTGTCCCATCACCTCGCAGTCCATTTTTGTATGCTCGTTCAGCAAAAGATATCTGCAAAAAACCATACCGCACTTTCTTATTCCGCGATCTTTAACGGGCTTAAGCCGATATTTTAATCCATCATTTTATTAAGGTTTGTCCATTTTTAAAACCAGGTTAATGAATTATTTTGCGTTGCTTATACTCATGAAATAATGATAAGTACTACCCCTACTTCTGTAATCATAAATTAACACTAAGTCATTTTGTTCAATTGGTTAAACGTTTTATCTTCGCAATTACGTTCGCAATCGATTGCAAGCATTAGTCCCTATATTATCATTCAAAAATCCAAAACCGACATACGCCTATTTCCTAATTAACATTCAATGAAAAGAACATCACTTTTAATTTCCCTACTGCTCCTGGTTGGCATCAAAAGCTTTGGCACTTTACGCACAACAACCGATACCCCATTATACAAAAACAAAAAAGCTACAGTAAATGCCCGGGTTGAAGACCTGCTGCAACGCATGACGCTGAAAGAAAAAATCCAGCAGTTACAGAACAGGGCATCGGGCCGGGCCGATGAAATTGAAGGCATTTTTAAAGGCGAAAGCTATGGCTGTACCCATGAAATGAACATGAAAGCAGCCGACTGCGCCGATATGTACCAAAAGCTGCAAACCTACATGCTAACTAAAACCAGGCTGGGCATCCCGATACTTACCGCGGCCGAAGGGATTGAGGGCATCCTGCAAAACGGTTGTACCCTATTCCCGCAGGAACTTGCCCAAGGCAGTACTTTTAACCCTGCCCTGATCCGCAAAATGACGGAAGCTGCAGGCGCCGAGGCCGATGTGATCGGCATCCACCAGATCCTTTCGCCGGTATTGGATATTGCCCGCGAACTAAGATGGGGGCGTGTTGAAGAAACTTACGGCGAAGACCCTTACCTGATAGCCCAAATGGGGATTGCCTTTGTAAACGGCTACCAAAAATATAATATCACCTGTACCCCTAAACATTTCATGGCCCACGGCTCCCCTTCGGGTGGTTTAAATTGCGCCAATGTAAGCGGCGGCGAGCGCGAACTGCGCAGCCTGTACATGTACCCCTTTAAAAGGGTTATCGCCGAAACAAACCCGCTGGCGGTGATGTCATGCTATAGCTCATACGATGGTATTGCGCTTAGCGGTTCCCATTATTACATGACAGATATACTGCGCGATGAACTCGGCTTTAAAGGCTACGTATACTCAGACTGGGGATCGGTAGACCGCCTGCAGACTTTCCACCATGCCGTTGCAACCCAGGAAGATGCCGCAAAAATGGCCCTCATAGCCGGTATCGACCTTGATATTGACGGCGCTTATCAAACCCTGCAAAAAATGGTTGAAAGCGGTAAACTCGATCAGAAATATATTGATCTGGCAGTTCGCCGGGTTTTAACCGTTAAATTCACCTTAGGTTTGTTTGATGCCCCTTACGGCAATCCGGCAAAGGTTGATAAGGTAGTACACAGCGCTGCAAACATAGCAGTATCAAAAGAGGTTGCTGATGAAAGCGCAGTGCTTGTTAAAAACAGCAACAATATTTTGCCCTTAAATTTATCTAAATACAAATCGATTGCGGTTGTTGGCCCTAACAGCAATCAAACCATTTTTGGCGATTACTCCTGGACACAGCGTGACCCTAAGGAAGGGGTAACTTTACTGCAGGGACTTAAAGAAGTTATCGGCAACAAAGTTACCATAAACAATGCCGAGGGATGCGACTGGTGGAGCCAGGATAAAACCCACATCCAGGATGCCGTTAAAGCTGTGCAAGCCAGCGATATCGCTATAGTTGCCATTGGCACACGCAGCACTTTCCTTGGCCGCAGCCCTAAATACTCAACCTCGGGTGAGGGCTTTGATCTTTCATCGCTTGATCTTCCGGGCGTGCAGCTGGATTTACTGAAAGCTATAAAAGCTACCGGTAAGCCTATGATAGTAGTATTTATTGCCGGCAAGCCGCTGGCCTTGCCATGGGTTAAGGACAATGCCGATGCGGTGCTTGTACAATGGTACGGTGGCGAAAAGCAGGGACGTACCCTGGCCGACATTCTTACCGGGGCGGTAAACCCATCGGGCAGGTTAAACGTATCTTTCCCTCGCAGTACGGGCAACACCCCATGTTTTTACAACCACTTTGTAACCGACAGGGAAGAACCATTTGATCAGCCGGGTACGCCCGAAGACCCTAAAATGCATTACATTTTTGATAAGCCGGAGCCGGTTTGGAATTTTGGTTATGGCTTGAGTTACACCAATTTTAAATACCTCAATTGTACCTTGGCCGATTCTGTTTTTACTCCAGCAGGGGGAACCATCAAGGTATCTGTTGATGTAGAAAACACCGGTGCCAGGGATGGCAAGGAAGTAGTGCAGCTTTATATTCACGACAAATTCAGTTCGGTTGCAACGCCTGTAAAACAGCTTAAAGCTTTCAGTAAGGTATTGATCAAAGCAGGTAAACGTGCAACTGTAACGCTTGAAGTACCTGTTTCAGAACTGGGTTTATATAATGATAAAATGCAGTATGTAGTTGAGCCCGGCGAATTTGAAATCCAGGTAGGTAGCGCCTCGGATAATATTTATTTTACCAAAACGATTACTGTAAAGGAATAAAATATCTCTGAAAATTCATTAAAAACAAAAACGGCGTCATTGCGAGGTACGAAGCAATCCCAAACTTTACAGAGACACTTGCATAGCTGCTCTGCTAATTGGGGATTGCTTCGTACCTTACAACAATGACGTCTTTTCTTATATTCATTTTTTAAAGCACAAAGCGAACACTGTTGATAACCCAATCCCCTACTCTCATACCTAATTATTAAATTTGAAGTAATTTCCTAATTGGGAAGCGGAGATATAATAACAAGTGTATGGTGCTGGAGCCTTTTCATGAACTCGTCCTTAAATTTATTGAAAATACAAACCGGCCTATATTTTTAACCGGCAAGGCAGGTACCGGTAAAACTACTTTTCTCCGCTGGATCAGGGCAAATGTTTCTAAAAACCTGGCTGTTGTGGCACCAACGGCAGTAGCCGCCATTAACGCCGGTGGTGTAACAATCCATTCCTTTTTCCAGGTGCCTTTTGGTCCGCAGGCACCGGTAACCGATCATAACAATCACAGCACCCTGCTCAGGCAGGTAAGCCTCGAAAAATCAAACATATTAAAATGCCTCGATCTGCTCATCATCGATGAGATCAGTATGGTGCGGGCAGATACGCTCGACTATATCGATACCGTATTGCGCCAGGCTAAAGGATCGGCACGGCCTTTCGGCGGTGTTCAGCTATTGATGATAGGCGACCTGTTCCAGTTACCTCCGGTTTATGAAAAGGATTGGCCCGTGCTCAGGAACTTTTACAAAGGCCCCTATTTCTTCGATAGCCTCGCCTTTCAAAAATTCCCGGTATTAACGTTTGAACTTACCCAGGTTTACCGCCAAAAAGACCCGGTATTTGTGGAGATCCTGAATAGTATCCGGAACGGCTATGCCAATGGCGAAATGCTGGAAAAGTTAAACGCACATTATAACCCTAACCTCAATGCCAACTGGCTTAAGGATTACGTAACCCTATCAACCCATAACCAACTGGTTAACGAAATTAACCAGCAACGTTTAACGGAGCTGGATGGCGAAGCGCATACCTTTAAAGCTACTATAAGCGGCGATTTCCCTAAAGAAGCCTACCCGGCCGAAGAAGAACTGGTGTTGAAAGTTGGTGCACAGGTAATGTTCATTAAAAATGACAGCTCGGGTAAAAAGCAATATTATAACGGCCGTACAGGTCGCATCACGGCCATGGGGCCGGGCAATATCCGTTTGAGTTTCCTTGATGATGGCACTGAGTTTGAAGTGATTCCCGAGAGTTGGCAAAATGTAAAATACGCTCTTGCCGAAGATGAGCAAAAGGTAAATGAACAAAACAACGGTTCGTTTAGCCAATACCCATTGAGGCTGGCCTGGGCCATCACCATACATAAAAGTCAGGGGCTTACTTTTGAAAAAGCAGTTATTGATGTTGATGCTGCCTTCGCCTTCGGGCAGGCTTATGTTGCACTAAGCCGCTGCCGCTCGCTTGAAGGCATGATCCTGAAATCGCCGGTACGGCCCGAAAATATCCGCACCGATCCTGAGATCATCAACTTTATGCAAAATGCTGCAATCTCTATGCCCGATGAACAACTGCTGGACAGCACCATCAGGCAAATAGCACTGGAAGAAATGAAGGACGTTTTTGATTTTTCGATGCTTACCGGTGCCTGGAAACAGCTTAAAACCATTATGCTGGCCGGTGAAGTTAAAAACAGCCTCTTATCCGAGCAGATCAATAAAACAGATCAAAGCTGGGACACGGAAATTAAAAGTATCGGTGACCGCTTTATCCGGAAGGAAATGGCTGCCCTGCCCGATGATCAGCTTATCTGGGACAATGCCCCTTTCATCGGCAGGCTAAAAAATGCCGCCAACTATTTTCTACCTAAGTTAAATGCCTTCTCGGAAGCAATCAACGCGTTCTACACCGCAAAAAACAATACCAATCCTCCGGCAGAATTTTACGACAGCTTAAATCACTTACTGGTAAACCTAAAGGCAAAAACAGCAGCATTTGTACGCCTGCCAATTGCCACATCGGGTAGGGATGTTTTATCATCGGTACAGGAAGCCGGGATCAGTTACAAACCGGTATATAAAAACTGGAACCCTAAGACCCTGCCAAAGGAAAAGGAAATTGTTAATCCCGAGCTATATAAACAATTGCTTAACTGGCGTAAAGTAACCAGTCTTGAACGCAAGATCCCTGAACATACGCTGGTATCAGAAAACATGCTGCGGGATATCACTTCAAAACTACCGCGGTCGTTAAACCAGCTTTCGCAGTTAAAAAGTTTTGGAGATGCCAAAGCAACAGACCTGGGCGAACCCATCCTGAAACTGATCAGAAGCTATTTAGGCGAAAATGACTTGTTTGCTTAAGGCCTTAATCTAAAATCGTGGGATGGCGGGGCCGTTATACGGGTTTTCGAGAGCGTGCTTGATCCTCATTAACTGGTATTGGTGCCTCCAGTTTTCGGGATAGTTTTTCATGTTTTTCAATAGTTGCTTAACAAAATCGGCAACATAGAGCTGAGTTGAAGCACGGTCCAACCTTAATTCTTCGGGTAAAGTAACATTACTAAAGTATTCACTCAATTCTTCGTAGCTCATGATGCAAAGGTAAAAGATTTTAAAAGGATGATGAAACTTTGTATTTTTTCATTGAAACTTAAGAAGCATAGGCCAAACTTTATAACCATAGCAGTAAGAACAACAAGTTAAAACTCACTGAAATACTTTCGTGATCTTCTGTCGGAGTTAATTTAATATTATTGATTGTTTTGTTATAGAACGATTAGAAGAATTAGCTAAAAAAAATAAACTTATCTTTGAAAATAGGTTATGGAAATAATTGTAGAAGGAAATATAGAATCATACCAACTCTCACAGAAGTTGCAAAATTTAAAAATTATTTTAGAAGGCAATTTTTCAACTTCGAGCAATAATAAAAGTCCCATTAGATTATATTATGGACTATCTCAAAAATATGACTGGAATAACATTAATGATTTTTTCAATTTCAGTCAAAAAGTCCGCGGTCTTTCCATGGAACGGTTGGCATTAGAATTTCAGTTTTTAAGTAAAGATCAAGGATTCTCTGAAAATTTTCTGATCAAAAACTCTTTGGAATTAGGTTTGTTAAAATCTCTCTTTTCAATTTATAGTTGGATCGAGAACTACCTAACCAGCACAAATCTTGAAGGTTTAAAGAAAAGTATCTACAATGAATTCATTATTGATTATACAGGAAGACCTGAACCTCAAAAAGATATATATTTTATTAGCGAAAAGTATTTGACTACAAAAAATCGCCCTCATATTTTAAGACTTAAAGCGCTTAATCTTCTAAATTCAATTACTTTTAATTATGATAAAGGGCAATATGAAAGCTTTTTTATTCCATTTATAAAACCAGGAGTCACGAGAGACTTATTTAAGGGAAATGAATTTGACCTCAATGGCTCAATTACCTATGAATTATGGAAAAGTATTTTAGAAGACAGAGATTTTCGTATCCGCTATTGGATAAATAATAGATTCTAAATATGAAGGTTTTTAATGATTTAGTGCTTCAGCTATACTTAGGCGGATTAATGTCTCTATTATTTGCGGTTACAATAGTTTGGGTAAAGCAGGCGTTGAAAAGGTCTTTTGAGCGTACCCGACTAAAAGATTTGGCCATGAATAATCCAGAAGAAGTTGGTGATATAGAAGCCAAATTAAATGACTCTTATGATTTTAGGAAAATAAACTTTTTTGAAGAACTTGTTATCTGGGGAGTTCAACCATTATTCATTATTGCATTTATCAATCTATTCACGATCAGTGGAGAACTCGAAATTATTATAGCTTTTCTTTTTGTAATTTTTACCTTATGTCATGAATTTGACTTTGCGGATAGATTTTCCAAGAGTATATTTTACGCAATCGTAATTATTGCATTATGGATAGTGACTTTCTTTGTCTTTTCGATTCGCACGAATCAAAAAGACATTAATGAGAAAACAATAATAGAAAATAAAAATAAAGCTGATTCTATTTTGAGAGTAAATCCCTCTCTCCCAAAAGGATTAAATAAATAGTTTAGTTTTTTAGGTTTACTGGCTTCATTTTGCAATTAAATAATTGCAAGATAACCTAAAACACCCGGCATTTGCGTACCGGGCATTTTAGGCTTAAATCTTTACTCTTTACTATATTTCAGTTTTGTCTAAAACACATAGAATAAACTGGCTTGTACGTTATTGTTTTTAAAATCATTGTTGATATTGGAGATATTGAAGTTGCCCACTTTCGAGATCCCGTAAACATATCTTACGCCGATACCAAGTCCCAGTTTTGACTGAAAGCCGATACCGCCTGCAGCTGCCAGGTCCAGTTTTTTAGCAAAATCACCTGCGCTTAGCCCCGAAACATCTTCTTTGGCCTTCATACCTACCTGCGGACCGGCTTCAATATAAAACCCGGAGTTGGTACGGTATTTTAACAGAAAAGGCACCGAGATGTAGGATAACTTAAGGTTTTGGTCGCCAAGTGAGCCGCCCTTAATTTTTGCCCCTTGTGACGAGAATAAAAATTCCTCCTGTATCAGGAAATTATCGGTTACCTTAAACGCAACGGTAGCGCCTGCATGAAAGCCAACCAACGGATCGGTAGGAAAATTGGCGTTCGTAAAATTGCTATAGTTTGCACCTGCCTTAAGTCCAAATTCAAGGCGCGAGAGGATGCCCTGGCTGAAGCCTTTAGTTGATACCAGGATTAAACAAGTAAACATGATGAGTAACTTTTTCATAAATTTTAATTTCAATATTTGAGATAATTGTTGCGGCCCGAAAGCGCATTTATTTTTATTTAGCGCAAAGGTGGGCCTATGATGCGGCCCGGGAAAGGAAAAGGTAACCGAAGCGGGCAAAGTGGCGCCGGAAGCGGAAAAAAAGTATTAAAATAGATTACCCGTCAACATGAAAAACGCTGTCATTGAGAGATAACGCATAACATTCATCAACAAATCACATCCAGCTAATTCTAATTAAAAATCAAATCATTGGCTTTTAGCTTTATGCATTTTGCTTTCATTTATCAGGCTTTTGCCAGCCAGGCAAGGAACTGGGAGGCCTTGCCTTTGCTCACTACTATCTTTTCACTAAAAGTTATATTGAGGTTGAGCGACAGTTTGCGGGAGAAAAAACTGGAGACATCAATGATAGCTTTTCTGCTAACCAAAAATTGGCGATTGGCCCTGAAAAAGTAGTTGCCGCCTGTCTTTTCCAGTTCATCCAGGTTTTTATTGGGATAAAAGGTCCTGCCTGAAAAGGTTAATAAATGAGTAACCTCATTTGCAAGGTAAATCAGCGCAATATCTTCCAATTTTATCGGGATGATCTTATCCTGGTGGTAAACCAAAACCGAAGAAGGTTTGAGCGTTTCTTTTTTTGCCAGCAATTCCATAAGGATCTCATATTGTGGTGGCTGATTGGCCTGAAATACTTTTTTTAACTGACTATATCGTTCCAGCGCCTGTTGTAAGGTATGCGTTGTAAATGGCTTTAAAATGTAATCTATTCCGTTTGCTTTAAATGCGTCAAGCGCATACTCATCATAAGCTGTACAAAAAATAACCGGGACATCAATAGTAACTGCCGCGAAGATCCCGAAACTTAAACCATCGCCCAGCTGAATATCACTGAATATAAGATCAGTTTTATTAGTCCCGGTGAAATAGGTAATAGCTTCCTTTACAGAATGAAGCTGTACAATAGAAACAGGCTCACTGATCAGCTGGGTTATGCTCAGCTCCAGGTCATCGGCTACTACCGGTTCATCCTCTATGATCGCTATATTCATTGGTCAATAATCTGATACTAACGGAAAATTCGGTTTTATTTTCATTAATGATAACTTCATCGCCCGATAGCAGGTTGTACCGCTCGGCAAGATTGGCCAGCCCATGATACGTTGAAGTAGCATTAAGGTTTTTCTTTTTTAGGGTGTTAGATACTACTATCCTGCCATCCGAGCAAAAAATATTTACAACAAGCGGCGACTCCTGGGTTAGCTCATTATGCTTAAGGGCGTTTTCGAGAAGCGGCTGCAGCGAAAAGGACGGCAGATAATGGTCATTCAAAATTTCGGCCGGTAAATCAATAATACAGTTTAACGCCGAACCGAACCTTATCTTTTGCATCTCAAGGTAATCAAGTAACAGTGCCAGTTCATCGGCAAGGCTTGAAGTTTTTGCAGCGTGATGATAAACAGAAGCCCTGAGAAAATTAGCAAGGTGAACAATGTAATTATCTCCAGCGCCCGGATCTTTCCGGTATAGTGCTTTGAGTGTATTAAGTGCATTAAACAAAAAATGAGGATGGATCTGCTGTTTTAAAAGCAGGTTTGTAGCTTCGGCATGTGCGGTTTTAATTTGGGAAAGCTCCAGATCAGCGTATGATTTATCAGCCTGCAGAATTACAAAATCCTGCAACAGGATAATCACCGTATTAACCAGGCCACTGGAAAAAATAAATATCAGCAGGAAAACAGGAAAAGGGTATAAAGCGCTTTTGTGTTCAAAAGAATCAAACACCGGCGCCAGCATCAGGTATATGGCAGCGCTTGCAATATAAGTAAAGAAATAACGGTACCGCCTGAACACTTTTCCTTTAGCACTGTACTTACGTGCCAATAAAATCAGGATCCTCACATTTACAAATGCCACCAGGCCAATCCCCAGCGCGGTCATAACCATATAAAACACCTTATATACAGGTACTTCATCCATTAAAAAGATAAAATACAACGATATAATCGCAGTAAAAGCGAATACGAGAAGCCAGTTAAGCCGGATGAGGCTTTTAATTGGTAATGGCGAAGGCATATTGTTCAAAGATAACTAATCGGCATAAGCACCGTATCAATTTGTACCCGAAGCGGGCAAAAAGAAAGCTGAACGTACTTTTAAACGGTTTAATATATTTTTTGTAACAAACAAGCCAAATGTAAACTGCTTCATATTATCCTCATTTATGATGCTTATCTTTGTTTAACATTATTTAACTATCATTCGCTTGGAGTTTCGCGTTTGCTTTCTTTTATTTATAAGCGTAATGCTGGCATTGTTATCCCCAACTAAAATCCGCAGACAATTATTGATCTGCCTGTTTATCTTTATTTTACCTTCCGTCCTATCGGCGCAAAATCTTTTTTTGCAAAAGGTAGAGATGTGCAATACTGCAAATTATTGCATGGACTGCGGCGATCCCAAGGCCAGCTGTGATCAGCTTGCCATTGATTTTGTCTCGGCCAGGATCAATAACCGCTACCTGTTAAAAGAAGCCGTTGGCTCAATAACATTCCAGGTTTTGGTTGACGAGCGTGGCTATAGCTGTGTGCTTAGTCATAACGATGCTACAAAAAGCGCCCTCACCAACGAGTTGATCACTTACCTGAATGGCTGTATCTGGAAACCGGCCAAAATAGATGGCAAACCGGTAGCCTCATCGGTAAATGTGGTCTTTCGCTTTATCAGCGGCGCGGTATACGGCCAGGTGCAAAGGATGGACCTTGAGGAGATGAAACCTCCCGGCGACCCAACCATCTACAATAAAAATGTAACCTACGCTAATCCGTCGTTAAAAAACTACGATTTTACCGTATGGACAAAATACAACTCGCCACTGGTTGATAACATCAGTAAATCAGCTGCTATGGATCAATCGGACCTGCTGTGGTATGCTACCGAAAAAGGTATGACCCGCTTTGAAGGAACAACATTTATCCCGGTTAATGAATATAACTCGCCATTCCCGTCAGATGCCAACATAAAAGAAGTAACTATCGACAGGGACAATAATAAATGGGTTTATTCGGACAATAAAATATTCATGTATGGTAGCGGCGGCTGGCAGCTGTTTGATTTCAAACAATTTTTGGCAGGCGGGGTTAACCAGATCCTGAACAGCCGCAATGGCGAATTATTATTTACCACGCCAAACGGCCTTGTTGTAAAAAGAAAAGACAAAGTAGTTGTACTGAACAAAAAATCGATGCCCGAGATGCCTTCAAGCTACGTACTTTTCGCATATGTAGATATTCAGAAACGACTTTGGATAGGTACTGCAAAGGGCACCATTATGATTGACAAAAGTGTCATCACCTCATTTAACAGTCTCAATAACACCCCTTTAAAAAATGCCAGTATTTCCGGAGCGGTAGAGGATGATAAAGGAAATGTATATTTTTCATTGGTTGATTGCAACAAACAACCGGGCGAAAGTGACAAAGAAGGGATGGCGGTATTAAGAGCAAACGGTAATTGGCTGCATTATAACGATAAAAACTCGGGCATGCCTGCTAATCATGTTAATACCATGCTGTATGATAAGTTTGAGCACGTTTTGTGGCTGGGCACAGATGAATCGGGCATAGTTAGGTTTGACCTGAACAATGGCTGGGAAAATTACCATAACAACAACTCTCCCCTGCCTGGTTATAATATTTACCAGATAGTGCAGGATTCAAAAGGTGTTATTTATGCCACAACGGCTAATGGTTTATTAAGGATCAGGAAAAAATCGGGCGCGTAATTTTTATTAATCTTCCGAAATTTCCATGTATATCTCCGTTGTTACCAACCCTTCGCTAAAGGTTAGTATCTGATAGCCGGCGTTTGACTTCAATTTGGCTTGATGGGCCTGGATATAAGCAAACAAATCTCCATAACCTTTCATAATGGCTTGCATCGGGTCGCCGGTAATTTTCGTATACAGAAACAGCCCGGCCATATCAATAGCCGTAAGTGAAGTGGCCGACAGATCGGCATTACCCTCTGTAACTACGCCCTGAAAACTCCTTTGTTCGGCAGCTGGGGTAACCTCAGGATCATCATAATAAATGCCGCAAATTTTATATGGAATAAAAGGGATTTGAGCTGCGGTCAGTTCATTTTGCACAGCTGTAACATATGATGAAGCACCCGCATAGCTCCCTGTGAATACTTTTCCGACAAGCTTAATAGGATCATTAAGCGCTATTACCTGTACTGTATCTTCCATTTTATTTACTTTTTGGCTTAACTAATATAACAGCATTTATTATGATTTACATCGCCTGTCATTAATTTGCCATGCAAATCAATTTTATAAAACGCAAAACAGGCACAAACCCTGGTATCAGTTCATGATAAGCCGGGTCTATGCCTGTTTTTTTTAAATTCAGGTTTATGCAGGGTTAGCTTTGTACGGTTACTGTTGGATCCCAGTAATAGTACCCAAATAATACCGGGTTGGCAACCCCTCTTTTGCGAACATAAAGGGCAAACTGAACGTTGTATTGTTCGGTCCCTGTTCTAATAACATTGGCGTGATTAAACCAAAAATTTTGATCTGAAAAACCAACAGGAAGCGCGGTACCATTGGTTGGTAAAATACCAATACGGTTGTATACATTGAAAGTTTCCCCATCAAATACAACATCTTGTGCATACCATGCTAACTTGTAAATAACTACGGCCGAATCAAAGTTACCGTACTCTGATACCGCATACCAGCGTATTGAGTCGCCTACGTCAGCCCTGATATTCAAATCAGCGCCACCCGAACCTGTAATGGTACTGCCGCGGGTGGCAACCATATACATGTATTTATGTGGCAAGCCTGTAGGAGTGGCGGGATCCTGGCTTGGATTTGGATAATCGGTAGTGATAGCATCAGTATCGATAACTACCTGGATGTTGATGATCTCCTGTGAAGTGGAGAGAAATTCACTGTTAATTGCCATGACTAAAAGGGTTTTTGGATAAATAAATGCCCCTACTCTTTAAAGGATTTTCGGGTTAGCTCCTTTGTCAAAGCAAAAAAGAACCAAAGCGCTTCTTGACCGGTTTTTCTTAATTGCTTATCACAATACAAACCTCCGCTTATTTAAACCGCCTTATTAGAGAATAAATACCGAATAAAAAAAATAAGTATTTATACGCATACAAACCATAAAAACACCCTTTCACACAATTTCACACATACTAACTTTGCGCTATAAGAAAATCACCAAAAACAGAAGTCAACAATAAATAATCAGTGAGAAATTTTTTCACAGTAGTATAAATAATTTCTCACTTATATAATTTATTATTACCAACATAAAATACAAATAATACAACTATATTACCTACATATTAAACCTATAATATCATGAAAAAACAACCCCTTAACTTATTTAGGCCTATTGCCGCTGCAACCGCTATCTGCTTGTTTTTTGCTATGACATCATGCAAGCAGGCTACCAAATTTGCACAGGTAAAGTACACGGCTGCCCAGGTTAACCACTGGCTCGACTCGTCAACAACCGATAGCTTCATTTTTCAGTTTTACAGCCCCCAGGTTGATGATGTTAAAAAGCCATACCAGCTTGTATCATACATTCTTGATACTGCCGGGAACTACCTTAACCCGCTGCACCCCGATACACTGGCTATTGCAAAAGACACCCTGGTTAATTTAACCGGCCCGGTAGTTTTAGGCAATACTTACCTAACCAAAAAAGCAATAATAGCTGTAATATCTACCGATAGCGGCAAGAAACGCGATTACGATTACCTGGTTTTCACCCCCAAAATCCTGGCCTCAAACCAGCACCTGGTGTATGCCATAGGCCTGGTAAAAAATGATAAGCTTATTAATTATGCCGATGCTGATACGCAGGATATCGATTCCAATCCATCACCTCCGGCAAAAATGTAATAGCGTTAAAAAACTGTTGCAAAGTGGAACAGCTAATTAAAGGCATATCTGACTGGTCGGAGGTTTGGGCACTGCTCATTCCTTTGGCCATTCTCTGTTTAAAGAAAAAACAGCCGGCTTTTAATAAACCTGTTATTACTTATTTATGGGCCGCATTGGCAATTAATGTAATTATTGATGTAATATGGAAACTAAAAACGGTATTGCCGCGTCCATATAACACCAATAATTATTTGTATAATGTACATTCCATAATCAGGCTGCTATTGTTCAGCTCATTTTTTATAAAGCTAAACCAACAGTTTCTGTCCAAAACAAAAAGGGTAGCGCCGTATATTTTTTTAGGGTTTGTGCTGATTAATTTCGGCCTTTATCAAAACTTTTTTGATTACGGGCAATTGAGCAGCAGGCTGCTATCATTTGAGGCGGTAATTATGATGTTTTATTGTATGCAGTATTACCTGTTTAAAATAACCGAAGATGAAGAACCAGGCAAAAAACAGCCCGACTTTTGGATTGTTACCGGCCTGGGCATTTACTACACGGTAAATTTTTTCATTTTTTTGCTGTACAATGAACTCACGATACGTTTGCACTATTTTGCCATAAACCTGTGGAACATTCACAATTTCACGTATACCATTTTATGTGTATTTATAGCGAAAGGGTTATATGAAACAAACGAATGACGATATCAGGCTTCTGCTCTTTATGGGCATCGCGGTTATGCTTTCCTTGTTTGCAAGCATATTGCTCATTTTCATATTTTTTCAGCGTAAGAAATACCAGTACCAGCAAAAAATACAAAAACTGCATCAAACCCAGCAAAACCAGTTAATTGAAGCGGCTGTACGCAGTGAAGAAACAGAACGGCACCGTATTGCCGAAGAGCTGCATGACGAGGTAGGTGCTATTTTATCGGCATCAAAACTGCATTTACAGGGAGTAAAGATCAACGTTATTGATAAAAACAATGAGCCGAGGTATGAAAAAGGACAGGAACTGCTTGACATGGCCATTAAACAGGTACGCGGTATATCGCATAACCTGCATTCAAGCATTCTGAAAGAGTTTGGATTAAATGAGGCCATCAGGCATTTTTCCGAAAAAATCACCAATAACGACCTCATATTTATCACAACCGATCTGGATGATTCATACACCGCCCAAACCAATGAAAATGATATCAGTATATACCGTATGGTGCAGGAGTTAATGAACAATATACTTAAACATGCCCGGCCTCAAAAAATACACATTACATCAGTTTATAACCAGGATGCTTTAAGCCTCAGCATTTTTCATAACGGAAAGGGATTAAGCCACGCCCAATATGAAGAACTGAAATTTAACAAGAATGGCCTGGGATTGAAAGCGATCCAAACCCGCATTATTTTGCTTAAAGGCGAGGTATCGTTTAATTACAAACCTGAGGGATATTACATTACCATCAATATCCCGCGGACAACTACTATTTAACTATTATAACAATCAAAAATAAGGCGATGAAACCTATAAAAATTGCCATAGCCGATGACTACACCATATACAGGGACGGCCTGAAAATTGGCCTTACCCAGGATGAGAACCTGGAAGTAATGCTTGAAGCTGCAGATGGTGAAGACCTAATAATGGGCATAGAAACCAATATGCCCGATGTGATTATCATGGACCTTAAAATGCCTGTTATGGATGGCATGGAAGCTACCAAATTCATAAAAAAGAAATATCCTGATATGAAAATTTTAGTTGTAACCATGTATGATGACGAAAAGTTTGTGATCCATTTAATGGAGATTGGCGCAAATGGCTACCTGCTAAAAAACGCTGAAGCCGAAGAGATCAGGAAAGCGATATACTCAGTACACGAAACCGGTTATTACTTTAACAATATTGTAAGTAACGCCCTGTTAAAGAAATTGGTAATAAAGGGTAATATCAAACCATCCTTTAAAGAAGGAGTTGAACTTACCGAACGCGAACAGGATGTGTTGAAATTGATCTGTGCCGAAAAAACAGCTAACGAAATGGGTAAACAACTTTTTCTTAGTCCACGTTCGGTTGAAGGGATCAGGCAGCGCCTGATAGACAAAGTGGGCGTGCGTAATACCGCGGGACTGGTGATGTTTGCAGTAAAAAATGGGATAATATAAGCACTAAAACAATACAACAACTCAGTTTTTCACTGAAGCATATCCTGATTTGACAGATAGTATCCTATTTTTTAAATAAAAACAAAAAAACTCACGACAGATACATTTAAGCAGTAAAAAAAATCAAACTACAAACTTTAAATTTCAATAAAATCATTTTTCAATCAATTAAAACATGCCTAAAATCAATAATCAGTAAAAATTTATTATAAAAATTCAATATTTTAACAACAAATACAATTTTCATTGATATTTTTACAACAAACATTGACTGACTGACAAAGATTTGAATGAAAAGAAATATCCAGTGCGATAATGAAACCTGTTTTTTATGTAAAGGCTGTATAAAAGAATGGCTGCCGGCAATAGCGGCCAACAAAAAAAACTTCAGCGTAAAAAAAGGACAGGTTATTTTCAGTGAAGGTGATCCGGTGAAGGGAATTTACTTTGTTTATGAAGGCAATGTAAAAGTTCATAAAAAGTGGGGAGCAGATAAGGAGCTCATCATTCGCTTTGCCAATAAGGGCGCTATTTTTGGTCATCGTGTACTGGGAAAACATGCTACCCACTACCCTATTTCGGCCACAGCTTTGGAAGCCGGTATCATATGCTTTATTGACATGGAGTTTTTTGAGGCTACTTTAAAAGTAAACCCTCAGTTCACCTACCAGTTAATGTTATTTTTTGCCGATGAATTGCAGGAAGCCGAACGTAAAATGCGCAACCTTGCACACATGCCGGTAAAGGGCCGTGTAGCCCAGGCGCTTATAAGTCTGCAAGATCAGTTTGGCACAAATCCCGATGGACATATTGATGTGGAGCTTACCCGGCAGGACCTGGCCTCATACGCTGGCGCTACTTACGAAACCGTTTTCAGGGTGGTTAACGAATTATTGCAAGAAAAACTGATCAGTACCAATGGCAAAAAAATCAGCATCGTTAATTACAACAAGCTTTTTCTGTTAACGCAGGATGATGATTTGTAGATAATCCTGTGAGCGTATTAGAAGATATTTTAGACGTCCATAATCATAAATCTTCAACGCCAGTCTTTTATTCTTTCAAACTCAGCAATTACATCCTCAACCGTATATCTAAAATAACTTACGTTATATTTAACTAAAACAGCTGGAAAATCCCACTTTTTCATAGAGCACATTTCAGCCGCTTGTCCTAAGGATAACCTGCCATCTTCATACAACTTAGAAGCAATAAACTGTACAATTTCATCTTGCTCCTCTTCATTAAGATTATTTGGAACTTGAAGCTTAAGTGTTGCCATATTTAAATGTAAGAAAATTAGCAGATGAAACTTCAAAGAAACAGTTAATATTTCCCCCTCACCCCACCAAATTCCTAACCTCAACCGGCGATAGCGATGTTTGCTTTTTAAAGAAGTTGGAAAAGTGCGATAATTGCTCAAAGCCCAGGCTATAGGCTATCTCTGAAATATTCCAGTCGGTTTGCCGGAGCAGGATGCGGGCCTCCTGTATAAGCCGGCCGGCTATATGCTCGGTGGTGGTTTTTCCGGTGCTTTCTTTTAATACCTTATTGAGGTGGTTACTATGAACGGCAAGCCTGTCGGCATAATCTTTTGCCGTACGCAGGATGATCTTTTGATCGGGCGATGCTATCGGGAATTGTCTTTCCAGCAGCTCAATAAACAGCGACGATACCCTTGTTGATGCATTATGGTTATTGCTGTAATTGGTAAAGGGCTGCAATTTTTGACCGTAGTGGATCATCTCCAGCACATAATTCCTGATCAGATCATACTTATACAGGTAGTCGGATGCTATTTCCTGCTGCATCTTTTTAAAAATGAGGGTGAGCTCGTCGGCCTGTTCATCGGTAAGCATAAATACAGGGCAACCTCCCGGACTAAAAATAGGTAATGCATCCAGTACCACGCCACTTTTCGATTGTACTAAAAAATCATCGGTAAAAATGCAGAAATACCCTGACTGATCCATATCCTGTGGTTTCCAGCTGTAAGGAATTTTGGGAGTACCAAACACTAATGCGTTCTTTTCGATATTAATTACCTTATCTGCATATTCGGCAATATTTCGCCCCCTCACCAGGTTTATCTTATAATACAATCTACGATTGTAAGGTACATGTGATGGGTCATTTTTTATTTTAGCTATGATATCAGCAAGGCTAAATACATTAAAATGCCCTATCTCCTTGTTAATGCCTTCAGGCAACAACGATTCGACAGTGCTTTGTGTGAGCTCGGCCGCATTTTTATAAAAATCCTCGACAGTTATTGTTTTCATATGCTTACCCCTGTTAACAAAGCTAATTATAAAACGAAAATAATATAGCCGGATTATTGAATATGATAAATAGCTGTCAATGCGATACATCCAAAACCGTTTAGTAATCAAAGCCTTAAAAACAAATAAACACCCATCATTGCATTGTAAAACAACACCATTGTTTGAATTTGATAAATGATAGATTGAAATGCGTAAACCATCCGCCTTAGTGGCCCCTACCTTTACGGCTATAACTTAAAACAATGAAACTGCAAAACAACACTATATTAATAACCGGCGGCACAAGCGGCCTGGGTTATGAATTCGCCTCAAAGCTATTGACATTAGGCAACACCGTAATAATAACCGGCCGCAACTTAGCCAAGCTAAATGAGATGCGGGAAAAACTACCCGGCATCCATACTTTTCAAAGCGACGTAAGCGATCCCGAAGCTATCATACAGCTTTATACTGATGTAACCACACAATTTCCCACACTCAATATGCTCATTAACAATGCCGGCGAAATGCGGACAATCAGCTTAAATGATCCATCGACTAACCTTACTGATATCACCCGTGAAGTGGAGATTAACCTGATGGGGCCTATCCGTATGGTACAGCAATTTTTGCCTCATCTTAAAAAACAAAGCAATGCTGCTATCCTCAATGTAACATCGGGCATTGCATTAATGCCATTCCCTATTTCGCCAATTTATGGAGCCACTAAATCGGGGTTACGTTCTTACACCAAATCGCTCAGGGTACAGTTAAAAAACACTGGTGTAAAAGTATTTGAACTGGTGGCACCAGGATCAAGCACGCCATTGAACGATCAATTTATGAACGTTGATGGTTTCGATCCAAAAATGATGATGGACCCGGGCAAACTGATAGATACAGCTATTAAAGGATTAGAAAATGATAATTTTGAGATTTACCCCGGCCTGGCCAAAATGATAAAGATCATGAGCAGGCTGGCACCTGCATTTTTGCTGAAACAAGCCGGTAAGGTTGGTGCAAAGATTATGGAGAATGAAGAATAAAAACCAACTGTCATGCTGCGCAAATTCAGCATGACAGTTAATTTCATCAAAATAATGTTTCAATTATTTATGCAGATGCTTTTTGCGCAAATACTCCAGCATTAATAGCGGCCGGTCTGTTTGGATGATGGTAGCACCGTGGGCTATGATCCAGTCCCAGCTGTCTTTTTTGTTATCATCTTCTACAGCCGTATCATCATCGTGTCCGCCATTAAGCGAAGCCCAAAGCGAGTTGATCCATACTTTTGATCCTGTTTGGGTAATAAATTTATTATCCTTTAACACTGCAGAAGTATCTTTAGTAAAGATGAGCTCAAAGGCATAAGGCTTCATATTTTTAAGGTAATCAACAATCACCTGTTTTGCTTCCGGCTTATCAAGGTTAACCACAGGCATATAAATAATGCTATCTATAAGATTTGAATAGCGGGCTTTAAGATCAGCATAAGGCACTTCCGATTTAAAAATAGCCTGCTTAATTGTGCCTGTTTCTTTTAGCACCGCGAAGGCTTCGGGATAGTAATCGTAGCTTTTATCAAGATTAACCTTTACGCCTGTGCCTTTCAGGGCCAGCATTACCTCTTTAAGCGTAGGAATCTGATTTTGGGTTACTCGCCCGATACCATTCCTCAGGCCAAATTTCCTGATCTCATCAAAAGTGTAATCAGCAGGTTTGCCTTTGCCGTTGGTTGTGCGATCTATAGTTCCATCATGCATGATCACTACTACGCCATCTTTAGTTTTCTTCAGGTCGAGCTCAACGATATCAACACCCATTTGAGCCGCGTATTGAAAAGCTCTTAATGAATTTTCGGGGGCATTGCGCCAATCGCCGCGATGAGCAGTTACCTGGATTTTATTTTGGGCACTCACCGACAGGGAAATGGTTGAGGCCAGGATTAATAGTTTTAGTTTCATATGTTTGGGTTAGTTAAATTATATATACGCCACCGCTCGACCTATCCACAGGGATTAAATTGACAAAAAATAATGCTTCCAAAATAAAACCCCATGTCATTGCGAGCGTAGCGTGGCAATCTCGTAGCCAATGCATGTGCGCCCTGTAGAGCAACGAGATTGCCACGTCGCTCCTGACGCTTTACCCCATACCGCTCCTCGCAATGACATGGTTTTTAATATAGCTCCATCATCAAAATCTGCAGACCCTAACGAGTGGCTGTTATTTCATTACTTCATCTCCACATCCGATACCCACTGATCACTTACCCCAAATTGCTCATTAGGCTTATCAGCAGCGGTAATAACCAACGTGCCTCCCTGCATAATTTCCTGGTGGGTAAGCCAGTTGCGGTTCAACTTTATACCATTCAATACTACCGACTGGATAAATTTCCGGCCTTCAGCATAGTTTGTTACATTGATAGTAAAGCTTTTACCTCCCGGCCAGCTAAACTGCACCTGCTTAAACAATGGTACATTGAGGTAATAAACAGGCCAGCCCACACAAGCAGGTGAAATACCGGTAGCCGCAAAAACAAACCATGCCGACATAGCACCGGCATCATCATCCATGGTGCGCACGTAGGTATCGGGCTTGTTCTGGTAAATAACGCCAACAAAAGGATCAATGCCACGGCTATTATCATTAAAATAATATTGCACTACGGTATCGGCAGCGTATTTGTGTACAGCAGCCTGCGATTTCCAGGGTTGTGCGGATGCATTATACATCAGCGGAGCCTGGATATCAGGTTCGTTAGCGTGGTTATAATAATCGTTATCAAAAAAGCGGTCGAGCTGGCTGATGTACTCTTTTTGACCACCTATAAGTCCGATCAAACCTTTAATATCAAAAGGCACAAACCAGCGGTATTGCCATACTGTACCCTGGTAAAGGCCGCGGGCAGGGATACGATCGACATCATTTTTGGTTATATCCTTAAAATCCTTGTTCCAGTACTCCTTGTAACCCAAAGCTTTTTGCTTGTACTTTTCGCTTAATTCCTGATTGCCGTTTATAGCCATGATCTGCGACAAAGCCCAGCAGTCATAACTTGATTCGAGCGCTTTATCCGGGTGCGAAAAATCAAGCCTGTCAACCTCTGCCTTAAGCGAATCAATCACTTTACCAAAGTCAACTTTATAACCCTTACGGTACGCATCAAGCAATACTACAATAGCATGCTCGGTACGTACAGTGTTTGATGGCTCGTGTTTGGTAGCATAATCCTTTTTGCCGTATTGATAAAGATTAGTAAGCGAAGTTGTGATCGACTTATATTTATCAGGATAAAGGATAGAAAGCAAAGGCAGCTGGGTACGGTAATTATCCCAGATGGCCCAGCCGTTGTAAACGCTATCTTTTGTAGTTTGCAAACTGCCATCTGCAGCACGGTAACTGCCATCGGTTTCAGAAACCACATAGGGCGACTGCACCGTACGGTAGAGCATCGAATAAAAAAGCTTTTCGCGTTCGGGGTTGCCCTTTACTTTAACGCGGCTTAATACTTTGTTCCAGCCCCCGATGCTTTGTGCCTTCATTTGCTCAAAACCGGTTGTTTTAACCGAAGCTTTGGCATGGGCAACATCAACCGATGAAACAGCAACACTCAGCTGTACCTGTCCGGCATCAACATTGGCTGTTAGTTTATGTTCATTACCCGGAACAAAAGTTACCGGCTGGTTAAATTTAATACAGTAGTAAACCCGGTAAGTACCCACGTTGCAGGTGGTGCGGGAGTCGATCCAGCCGGTTATTTCATTGTTGCCAAGCTCATGCTCTTCGGCAACAAAACGGTTGGCAAGGGTGTGGCTTAAATCAATAAAGAAACCTTTTTTACCCTGCGGGAAACTATAGCTTTCAACACCCGCGTTTTGATACACAGCTATTTTGGCTGCTATGTGGTTACTGAAAGCTACCTGGTAAAATCCCGGTCCGGCATGTTCTGTTACTTTGTTCAGGATGGAAGCTTTTTCATCATCGCCCAAAAAAGGCTTGATTAAAATATTGCCGCCGCTGCCCTGGCAACCTACCCCTTCAAAACGGTTATGCGTAAAACCCAAAAACACTTTAGCTTTATGCTCGTACCCCATGTGCAGGTTAGGGTAAGTTTGAGGCCCGATACTCAGCATACTGAAAGGATACGATGCCGCGGGCGACATTTGCCCATGATCGCCGGATGAACCTACAAAAACATTTACAAGTTCTGCAGGAGCAGTTTCGGCAGGCTTTTTTGTTTGGGAAGAAACCCTGAAGCTGGTAAATAGTGCGGTAAAAACAGATAGAATAATGAACGTATTTTTCATGGCATAAAATAAAAAAAGGAGGGGCCGGGCCCCTCCTTTTCTATGTAACATTGGTATTAATAACCCGGGTTTTGGTACATCTTAACAGGGTCAAGCTTGTACTCGTCAAACGGAATTGGGTAATAACGGTCTTTAGTAGTAAAGTTTGCCAGTGAAGCCAAACCAAAGTCGGTTTGTTTTTTAGCGTGGAAATAAGCCACCAATTCAGCGTCATTAAAGGTACGCAATAAGTCATACCAGCGATGGTGCTCAAACGCAAGCTCAACACGGCGCTCGTGTAAAATAGCTAATTTAAGGGTTGGGTACCTTGTAGCATAATCACTATTGGTCATTGATACCGCATAAGTTGGCATACCGGCACGTGTGCGCACCTGGTCTAAAAAGCTTGTAGCAGTAGCAGCATCGCCAAGGTAATTGTTTACTTCGGCCAATGAAAGGATCACATCCGCGTAACGCATCAGTATCCAGTCGTTACCGCCGTAACCATTAATACCAGCAGCATTGCTAACATCTCTGAATTTGGTAACAAACCAATCTTTTACAATAGGGTCATTAGCATATTTAACAGAGAAGGTCATTCGTGGATCAGTTGTTTCGTACTCATTGATCAAATCATGAGTAACATTATAACCAGCGCCGGTAGCAACTTTTTGCGAGTTGATGGTTTCGCCTTTAGCCTGGTTATTGGCTGCTATTGACGAACTGTAGTTCAAATCACCCTGGATGTTTACGATCTGGAAGATCAGCTCAGGGCAAGTGGTTTTCTTACTAACATCAAAAACATCGGTATAAGGTATTGCACTTAAATTACCGAAAGTACGCATGTTATAAGCAGCCATCAAAGCTGTTTTAGCGTTGTTTAAATTAGCTGTGCGGTTAGCCTGATCAAGGGTGGTTGCCATTGTAAGGTAAACCTGGCCTAACAAAAAGTTAGCCGCTGCTTTTGACGCACGACCGGTTGGAGCCTGCAGGTTTGGAAGCGGGCTGTTAACAACGTCGGTTAAGTCGGTAACAATTTGCTGATAAACAACAGCTTGTTTTACACGGGTAGTTTGCGCTGCAACCTGGGCGGCCGATGATAATTGCTGAGTTACCAAAGGCACATCGCCCCAGGTACGTACTAATTCAAAATAAGTGAATGCGCGTAAAAATTTTGCTTCAGCAGCATATTTTTGTTTTACACTGGCATCAGGAAAGGTAACCTGGTCAATATGTGATAAAACTACATTAGCACGACTAACTGTAGTATACAATGACACCCAGTGACTTTTAAGGTAAGTGTTACTTGGCAATATTGAAAAGTTACCAAACTGAAACGGCTCGCCCGAGTTCGACTGGTTATCCTGTGTACCGGTATCGTCCGAACGCTGATCCGTCCAAAGGTCGCTGCCTTCACCAACGTTATTACCGCTGCGTAACGATTGATATATGCCGTTTACAGCTAATAACACATCATTTGGCGATTTATAGCTGGCATCAACCGTAATGGCATTCGGATCGCTCTCATTTAAAAAGTCTTTTTTACAAGACGGGCTTATTGCCACAACCGCAGCAAGGCAGGCAATGGCTACAAATTTTTTCTTCATCTCTGTATCTCGTTAAAAAATCTATCAAAAAGTAACATTAACACCTAAGTTGTATGACCTAACCAGCGGGTAAGTACCATAATCGATACCTGGCGCAAGGTTGGGAGGTTGCGTGCTGTTTGAAGCAGCGCCTGAATAGTTATAGTCAACATCAGGGTTATAACCTTTGTACTTTGTAATAGTAAATGCATTCACTACACTGGCAAAAACGCGTGCTTTGCTCAGGCCTAAAGTTTGCTGTAAAAAGTTAGGCAATGTATAACCTAAAGTAAGGTTGGTACAACGCAGGTACGATCCGCTTTGCAGGTAGAAGGTTGATAAACGTGTACTGTTACTTTGTGTACCGGCACGTGAAGCGCGGTAAAATGAACCGTCTCCCGGGTCAGCTTCGTTACGGTAACGTTGTGCAACGTTAGCATACTGGTTACCGGAACCTTCTCCATTGTACAGGTAATAATCCTGGCCATCAAGGATCTGGTTGCCGTATGAACCGTTGAACGATGCACCAAAATCAAAACGTTTGTAGGTACTGTTTAAAGCAAAGCCGTAGGTAAATTTAGCATATGGCGAACCGATGATGGTTTTATCAGCATCGTTCACAACACCGTCTTTATTGGTATCAACAAACCAAAGATCGCCTATTTTGGCAGGGTTGGTTTGTGAAGCCGACGGAGCGGTTTTACCAAGGTTAGATGCATTGATTATGCCACCAACCTGTAAACCGTAAAACATACCTATAGGCTGGCCCTGGGTAGTTATGCTGGTAAGATATGAACGCTCGGCACCGTTAATGATCAAAGTATTGTTGGCAGGCAATTTCACAACCTTATTACGGTTTAGTGAAATATTACCGCTTGCACCAAAAGTGAAATCTTTAGTGTTTATTATTTTACCATCCAATTGTAAATCGAAACCTGTGTTACGGATCTTCGAGTCGCGAAGGTTGGTTAAAATTGTAGTACTGCCTGATATTGCCGAAATTGGCTGGTTATACAACAAGTTGTATGAGTAGCTCAGGTAATAGTTAGCAATAATTTGTAAACGACCGTTAAACAAACCGATATCAGTACCAAAATTGTACTGTGAAGTGGTTTCCCAGCTCAGCGTATTGTCTTTAATACCACCCGGGTAAGTAGCCGTTACAGCACTGTTACCATCAAGTACAACACCTGTTGGGCTTGCCAAAGTTTGTTGAATATTGTAGTTACCGATATTGAAGTTACCGCTTTTACCCCAGCTTGCACGGATCTTAACTGTTGATTGATCGCCTAAGAAGTTATGGTAAAAAGATTCGTCAGACAGGTTCCAGCCTGCAGCAACTGAAGGGAAATAACCGTATTTGTTTGCAGGGCCGAAACGTGAAGAACCATCGGCACGGAACGATGCAGTTAAGAAATATTTACCTGCATAGTTATAGTTGGCACGGCCAAGGTATGATAGCAAGGTATAAGCATTTTTGTATGCCGAGTTTAAGCTAAAGTTAGCAGCAAGAGCTCCCCTGTTTGATATTTCAGGAATATTATCATTCTGGAAGCCGTTTGCTTTTACACTGATATAATCGTTAGTGGTGCGTTGTGCGGTATAACCGGCCAGGGCGTCAAAATGATGTTTACCAAAATCCTTTTTATAGTTTAGGGTAAACTCAGCAAGCCTGTCAAGCGTGATCAGGTTTGATGCCTGTGCGTTGGCTGCTAAAATAGATTGTTGTGAGCCCGGGGCGAAAGTACCGCTGCTCAATGTGGTAGGATAATAATAATCGTACTTTTCGGTATATTGTTGTGTACCCAGGTTGGTTTTAAAATCAAAGCCCGGCAATATATTGTACGTTACGTTAGCGTTATAAGTGCTGCGGTATCCTTTTCTGTTAATTTTAACGCGCTCGGCCAATGCAACCGGGTTTTCG
The DNA here is from genome assembly GCF_042434235.1 of Mucilaginibacter angelicae. NCBI lineage: Bacteria > Pseudomonadati > Bacteroidota > Sphingobacteriia > Sphingobacteriales > Sphingobacteriaceae > Mucilaginibacter > Mucilaginibacter angelicae. Next base: position 37,700 of record NZ_JBHLTS010000067.1, read on the forward strand.
ATACCCTGGTAACCATATTGAGTAGAGCCGGCAGCTTCAACGTTTGTTTGTAAAGAACCATCAGCATTATAAGCAGGCAAATAAGGCATGTAGATCAATGCACCTAATATAGGGCCATGGTCAAAACGGCCTTCCTGCGTTTCCTGGTTGGTATTTTGAGTATATGATATATTAGCGCCGATATGGATGCGTTTGCTTACATCACCATCAACATTAGTACGGAAGTTATAACGCTGCTGACCTGTTGATACAATGATACCCGGATTGTTTTGATATGAACCGCTTACATAGTAACGAATACCATTTGAAGCCCCCGAAAACGATAAGGTGTGTTTCTGGAAAATTACGTTATGGTACAATTCGTCCTGCCAATCGGTATTTACAGATTGCTTGATTGGAGTTTGTGAAGCAAAGTTATATAAACCATCAGGGATACTCACGCTGCCTGTATTACCAACATTGGCAACACGGGTGGTGTTAGGATCAGAGTACATGGCATCGTTCCAGGTGTGGCCTGAATTTACCCAAAGGTCATGGTAAGCATTGTTACGACCGTCGATAACCAACAGGGCTGCCTGATCGGCATTAAGCAGTTTTACTTTGTGCGCAAGCTGGTCAACCCCTGTTTGTACATCATACTCGAAACGGCCTTTACCTTCTTTACCTTTTTTGGTAGTGATGAGCACAACACCGCCCGATGCACGTGAACCGTAGATAGCAGCAGATGCAGCATCTTTCAAAATGTCGATGCTTTCTACATCATCAGGGTTAATGAAAATATCATTACCTGCAGGATAGCCATCAATTACATATAAAGGATCAGAGCTGGCATTGAACGAGCCGATACCCCTTACCCTGATCTTGGTGCTTGTATAAGGCGCACCGCTGGTTTGCGATACCTGAACACCTGACACTTTACCGGCAAGGGCCTGGCCTAATGACGGGGCAGAAAGGTTAAGATCGCTGGCTTTTACACTGGCGATAGAACCGGTAACATCGCTTTTACGGATGGTTTGGTAACCGATGGCTACAACCTCGTTAAGCATGTTTGACTTTGGCTTCATCTTTACGTTGATGGTTGATGAGCTGCCAACAGTTACTTCTGTTTGTTCATAACCAATAAAGTTAAAAAGCAACACAGCGCCTTCTTCGGCCGAGATGGTATATTTACCATTTGTGTTGGTAGCAGTGCCCTTGTCAGAGCCTTTAATCCTAACCGATACACCAGGTAAAGGAAGGTTAGTTTCGTCGGTAACAGTACCGGTAATTTGCGTTGCGGCGTTATATAATATATTTTTTGCCGAAGCGTTTGAGATAAAAGGTTTTAGCAAAACCAGTAAAAATAAAACAGGAATTAAAAAAAACCTGCTTAAAAGATTTGGATTAATCTTTTTATTCATACTTTTAAAATTGATTGTTGAAAGAAATGACTTAAAGCCTTGGACCGCTTCTGAGTTATTTGACAATTATCCCGGACCGCGTGAGTGTTAGCGCATTCACCGGTTCTTAGTTTTATCGCCGAGCTCGATGTTAAGTTGAAGTTAATGTTACATAGGCGATTATTTTTAAAGACGTAAGCAAAAAATTAATAATTTAATAATTATCATTGCATTATCATTAAATAATATTAATACAGAGTTATTAATATTGTAATAATGGCAGCAAAGCTAAACCAGTTATCTTAACCAAAGGATACTTTAGCGTTAAATTTACATTAACAAAAAATGAAGAATGCCTGCCCGTTTGCAGGCATTTTTACTTTGGTCAATTCTTCTATATTACCATGAAGTGCTGGTAAAATTCACGTTATTTTTGCGTGATGAGGTTACTGCTATTCCCTTTTCATCACCATCGAGTAATGAAAAACCTTCCAGCTCATCAGCCCTGTCTATTCCGTCAACCTGGCTCAACACCACTTGTTTACCTGCTTCAATTGATTTTTTAAGATCAACATAGGTAAACCGCCATTGCCTGCCTTCAAGCTTATTCTGGATAAGCACTAAAACGCCTTTATCAGCCTTCCAGAACAGGTTTTGTACCCAGGGTGTGCATGTAAACTTTTTGTAAAGCACGCCAGGCTCCTTAGTGCTTTTGGCTTTGGCCAGCTTTTCGGGGTCGTATAAACGCACTTCGTTGCCATGATCCCCATAATCTGCAGTAGCTACATACCACTTATTATTATATTTTACATATTCCGGACGGGTACCCTGAATGCAGGCGTCGTCCTCAATAGTATTGATCAAATTGCCATCAAGCGTGCCGGTTTTAAGTAAACCTTTCCAGTTTACATTGTAAATTACGGCTCTCCACTGGCTGCCCGCAGCATTAAGGCGGATTGAATTACCTATAAAAGTTGGACCTTTATCGTTATTATAGGCTATACCTGTTGGGTGGTTAATAACATCCTCCCCGTTTTGGGTTAGCTTGTATTCCTTATGCTGATATACCAGGCTATCGTTTTCCAGCTTAAACTCGCGGATCATCCCTACCTCTCTGTCGCCATATAAAAATATCCGGCCGCTTTGGTAGGAGATACCCTGGCAGGCGCCTAACGAATCGATAGTTATGGCGCGGTTAAGTTTATGATCAATTGTCCCGGTGGTAATGCTGCCAATACCTAAAACAGCAGCTATCGTTATTAAAGTAAGTTTTTGCATGATTTTCTATTAATTCCACATAAAGTAATTAATCAAGCCATTAGCCTTAAGCTTTGTGCATTCGGCTTTCAGCTTTTATATAATAATTAACGGGGATCAAGTGGTTCGTCCGGATCAATTTGTTTGGCTTCTTCAACCGGGTAATATTCAACTTCGGTTTCAGAATTACGCTTAGCCAGTTTGTAAGGCACATAGTTCAGTTCCTTTTGGCAGCGGGAATCCATGTTCATGATAAAATCAGTTTGTGATTTATCGGTTACCACAATGCCCGGCTTATCAGCAGGAATCCCATACTTATAAATAAGCCTGGCGCTGTTGCGCATATTGGTAGTGGTATGGCGTGCGTGTGGTTCAATAATGATCGCATTTTCGGGCATGTGAAGGGTTTTCATCAAATAAACCTTCATTTCTTCCGCCTCGTTGTATTTTGTTTTATACGGATGCACTTTACCACCCGATACAATAATGAATGGCGCTTTACCCAGCTTATATTCCTGTACGGCCAGCCTGCAGCGCAGCATCCCCTCCCCGCTCAGCGGCGATGTTAAATTATCAGGGCCGGCTCCGGGTACCAGGATATTGGAGTATGGATAATTGGCCCATTTAATAGTTTTGGCACGGGTTACAGCAGCTTTATTTGCATTTAGCTCCATCGGCTCATAATTGGCCGGATCCTGCCTTTCATTGATCTGCAGATAAAGCAAGGCCGCCTGCATGGCCGGTTCAAAAAATAGTTTTGTTCCTTTAACATCCCCTATCAGCGTAGCAGTAGCATCGTACATCAGTGTGTAATACGCTCTCGCTTTAACGTTATAGCCGATAGAATCTATTTGCGGGTAATTAGGCTTTTTACCTTCGGCATAAACCGCGATGGTATAATTGATGCTGCCTGCGTCCTGCTCCCATGCTTTTATAACCAATTGCTGGGGCGATAATTTTTTATACAAGCTGTAAGCACCCGATGGGATCAGCTTTGATTTAACCATCCGGTCAAGCGCGGTGCCTGTTTTGTATAACGTTGTAAGACGGTCGCTCACGGCTTTGATATCATCGTCGGTTAGTTTCACCGCAGCTGTTAAGCATGATGCATCTTTACAATCAGTAAGGGAGGTACCAAGGGCACTTAACTTTTTCTGCGTAAGCTGTGCCAGTTCGGGATCGTTTTTAAGTAAAGTGCTTACTTCGGCGTCCTGCTCAAACAGGCTAAGCAGGCCGTAGTTTTTAATTTTCACATAATCAGTGGGGGTGGTATTTTTGACGGGGGCCGGGGCCTGTGCAGAAGCACTTAAACCACCTAAACCGAGCATTGTTAGTAGCAGGAGTTTTTTCATATGCTGTTTTTTAACAAGGCGCAAATAACGTCTTAGCACATAAACTCAAAGTTAACTGCTGGTAACTTTCCTCTTACAAAACAGGTCTATTTTTGGTTTAAATTAAGATACGCAATCTTTAGGACAAAATAGTCCATATCAATTTTGATATTTGTAAAAATTGACAATTCCCCCAAACATTTTTTATGGAAAATGCTGCCTTATTAAAAGCCATTATTGAAAACGCCATCGATGGTATTATTACCATTGACGAACGGGGGAATATAGAATCCATCAACCCATCGGCATGCAAACTGTTTCAGTACGATCCGCAGGAAGTTATCGGTAAAAACGTATCGATATTGATGCCTCAGCCTTACAGGCAGGAACATGATCATTATATCAATCGTTATCAAACTACCGGCAAGGCGCATATCATCGGCATCGGGCGCGAAGTAACAGGCCTGCGCAAGGACGGCACCCAATTTCCGTTCAGACTTGGCGTTAGTGATGTGAATTTTTCGGGCCGTAAAATATATACCGGTTTTATACATGATCTGAGCCGTGAAAAAGAAGCCGAGGATAAACTTAAGGAATATGCATCCCACCTGGAAGAAGTGGTAGAAGAACGCACCCTGTCATTAAAACAATCTGTTCTTGAGCTGCAAAAAGCAAAGGAGGAAGTAAGCCAATCGCTCGAAAAAGAGAAAGAACTGGGGCAGTTGAAAAGCCGCTTTGTATCCATGGCCTCGCATGAGTTTCGTACACCACTGAGTGCTGTGCAACTATCGGCTTCGCTTATTGATAAGTATGCCGGGCCCTTACAGAGCCCGCAAATAGGCAAGCATGTTAATAAGATCAAAAACGCGGTTGGTAACCTCACCACTATTCTGAACGATTTTCTTTCGCTCGAAAAACTGGAAGCCGGGCGTGTTGAACCATCATATACTACGTTTGACCTGGTTAAGCTGGCCGAAGAAATAACCGAAGAAATGCAGCTTATGGCCAAGCAAAATCAAAATATCCTTTATCAGCATACCGGCACAAACAGTTTGGTGCAGCTTGATATTAACCTGCTCAAAAACTGCATTATCAACCTCATTACCAATGCCATCAAATATTCGGGCGAAAACAGCTTTATTGAATTCAATACCGAGATAAATGCTTCCGGCTGTTCTGTTACCATAAAAGACAACGGCATAGGCATTCCGGAAAGCGATCAGAAGCATTTATTCGAGGCCTTTTTCAGGGCGCACAATACAGGTAATATCCCCGGTACCGGCCTGGGGCTTAATATTGTAGCCCGGTATACCGCCCTTATGAACGGCCGGATCGATTTTCAGAGCAACGTAAACGAGGGCGCTTTATTCACCATTTTATTCCCTGCCTCATGAGCCAAAAAGTCCTGATCATTGAAGATAATAACGACATCCGCGAAAACGTGGTTGAAATACTGGAGCTGGCCGGTTATACTGTATTTGAGGCAGATAATGGCAAAAGGGGTGTTGAACTGGCTGTCAAAAACCTGCCCGATGTGATCCTTTGCGATATCATGATGCCCGAACTTGACGGTTATGGAGTTTTATTCATGCTAAACAAAAATCCCGAAACGGCCGCCATTCCTTTCATATTTTTAACAGCCAAAGCCGAACGTATCGACCAGCGCAAAGGCATGGAAATGGGTGCCGATGATTACCTCACCAAGCCTTTTGACGATATTGAACTGCTGAGCGCTATTGAAAGCAGGCTCCGGAAAAAAACCGCCCAACAAAGCTTTTATAGCCAGTCGCTTGAAAATTTGAGTTCTATTGTATCAAAAAGCAACGGCCTCGCCGAATTGAAACGCATTATTGGTGAGCGCAAGGCACGCCTGGTTAAAAAAGACCAGGTTATTTATTATGATGGTGATAAAGGGAATGGCTTGTACCTGATATTGAAAGGCAGGGTTAAAACCGTTAAACTGGCAAACGACAGCCGTGAGCTGATGACCGCCATCCACTTGGCCGAAGAATACCTGGGGGTGAATGCCATGCTCTCGAACGAGGCATATACAGATACGGCAACAGCCATGGAGGATAGCCTGCTGTGCCTGATCCCTAAAGACCAGCTGGATAACCTGCTCAATTTATATCCGGATGTTGCCCGCGAGTTTATCAAACTGCTCTCCAACCATATCCGCGACAGGGAAGAACAACTATTGCAGCTTGCTTATAACTCCGTACGGAAAAGAATGGCCGATACGCTGATGCGCCTGCATAAACAGCAGGGAGAGGATTTCAAAATTTCGCGCGAGGACCTTGCAGCTATGGCCGGGGTGGCAACCGAAACCGTAAGCCGTACCCTTACCGATTTTAAGGATGAAAGCCTCATTGATAAAAAAGGCAGCCAGATCACGATACTCTCGCCCGAACGGCTTGCCAAAATGAAAAACTGACCGGCGTCACTTTTTTAGCTGATCCTGCTCATTCCCGGGATGGAGGCCTAAGGATAGCTTTGCCTTTGTTCAACTAACAGATCACGGATGAAAGCGATAGCCTACAACATTAAGCCCTTTGAAAAAGAATTCCTGGCGATAGCCAACCGTAAAAAACATGAGATTACGCTGATATCAAACAACCTCAATCCTGACACTGCCATATTTGCCCAGGGAAAAACAGCAGCTATTATATCTGTTAATGACGAGGTGCCTGCCGATGTAATGGAAAAGCTTGCGGCAGCCGGTATTAAATATATTGTCACCCGTTCGTCCGGTACCGATCATATTGATAAGGAAGCTGCAGCGCAGTTTGGTATTAAGCTGGCCAATGTTCCCTCATCACCTCCACAACACGCCGCTCATATCAGCGAAGCATTACAGGAAACCGCCAATCAAACTATTCGCTGCCTGGACTTGTGGCAATTAAACAAATGTGCAGGTAAAGCCTGTGTTTGCGCTAAAGGCTGCAGGGGTATTGTTTTGGATGAGGTAAAGTAAAGGGAATATTTTATTTATGGATTTGATTGAACCCATAATTCTTTGTCATCCTAAGGTACGAAAAATCTTCTTCAACAAGCATGGGCGCTATGCAGGGCGAAGAAGATGCTTCGTACCTACCCATGACATGATAAATAAAGAATGTTCCTGTCAGCAGGTAAGCTTCGGGCGAAAGCGGGCAGAACAATGGAGGCCTTGTGTGCAGGAAGGGGCATAGCAAGTTTTTGCAGAAGCATTGGGAAAGTGTGAGCGCAGCAGGGCAAAATAATTGCAGCCCGTGGTTCTGCCCGGTTTGCAGGGCAAAGGCTTGTGGGCAAAGAAGCCTACCTGCTGACTTGACTTTTTGGATACTTTTGTGTCAAGACAAAAGTATCTGGCCCCGCGCGGCCAAGAGCGCGACGATTTAAGTCCATAGAAAAAAGCCTTTTACCTGCCTGTCGGGGATTGCTTCGTTCCTCGCAATGACGGATGGAGATGTCATTGCACAGAGCCTTATGGATTTAAACACTCAGCATGACAAAGGGCTAAATGTCATTTTCCCCCTTCAAAGGCCATGGATTTTACCTACTCAACATTACAGTCACTGAAAGCATTTTCCATTCAAAACTCAATAAGAAAAAACCTACTTCTGTATCAACACCAGCAACTCCGGTGGTGTTTCATAAATTGAACCTTTGTAACTGAGTGCTTTAACGCCAACACATACGGTGTCGACAGCTTTAGTGGCATGGGTAATATAGATCTTTCCCCTTACATCCGGCTCCGTACCGTCGCTTACCGTTTTCATGCTTGTTAGCAACTGCATCACACTATCAATCCCCGGCTTTTTATCAAAGTGTTTTTCTTTCCCTTCGGGGAAATAATAGTCAAACTTATCGCAGGTGATCCTGAACTGGGTTTCACGGCCAAGCTCTGTAAATTTGAATTTGACAGATTGAACATCATCATTTGAACTGTTTTTTCTTTTGCAGGCAACCATTAATACTATCAAAAGCAATACCAGGGGGACATTGAATTTTTTCATTGGTTTATATATTCTTCAACTGATACTAATATCGGGGTTTTACATATAAAACGTAAATATTATCCTGGTAAGCTATCCATGATAATGCCTTTTCGGTATAACAAATATCGAGTGCGTTCACGAAAGTCCAATACTGCGATTTATTGCCGAAATGGAAGCGGACACCAAGTGTAGTATTTTTTGCTTTAAGCATCCCCCTGATCTCCAAACGTGCAAAATCAAGTAAGGATTTATCGCTTCCGGTATTTCCTGTTAAATTAACGTTGATATAACTTCTTTCCGGTGGAAATTTAAACTGATATTTTGAGGGATACAATTGGGGCCATGAAGGGTCAAACATTACCACATCTATACAGTTTCGCGGCGTAAATACTTTATGCTGATACAAAAACAGCATGCAAAACACAGGTAATAATACCAGGCTTATCAATCCGGGAGCATAACTTATTGGCTTATGAGGTGTTAAGGTTAAGATTTTCATAATTAGGCTTATAACAGTAAATCTAACTATAAAAACGCCAAATTATAAAGTACATTGTTTTAGTTATTGACAAAACCGTTTAATTAAACCGTTGGCTGCATAAGTTCCCAGTTCCTTTGCTTTTTGAAGATCACTGCATGCATCTGCAGCATCGTCGGTTGCCAAATAACAAAATGCCCTTTTGTAATAGTACTCACCTGCATAGGGACTATTTCTTATAGCTTTTGTATAATTTATTATCGCCAAACTGTAGTTACCGGCTTTCATTTCCTCATCGGCCAGCATACCGGGTTTAGCCCTTTCAAAAAAATCAGGCGCCGATGACAGGTACCTGAACTCATCCTTCATCTGAACACTTACAGCTTTACCATTGTGCGTTGCATGTACCCAGTGATTTTTTAACTTTAAAAATGTTTTTATGTACTGTTTATCAAAATCGGGGTTTATACCTTCTACAATTTTAAGGCTATCAGCTGTACCATCCTTGTTGATGATAAAGGTTGCCAAAAAGTGGTTTTTCAAAGGTGTTTCGCCATGCAAATCACCGAGCGCGCTTTGTTCCAGCATATGAAAAGATGCATCTCCATTAAAGCCGGCATATAATTTTTCACTTGCCCTGTAAAGTGTATCAGTCCCTTTTACCGATACAATATCATCTGCAGTTAATGGATTAGCTTTCTGAAAGGCGCTCTCGGGCACATAATAAAACTTGATACAGGCCGGATCATCCCAGCTTCCGTTATTTTGCTGCATCAGTATCATGGTATCAGCACTAAATTTTACTATATGAAGCTGGTTTAATACAAATTCCTTATCATTTTTTATAAACAATTCATCAAAACCAAGCATAAAATGTACAGGCTCGCCCCATTGATCATATGATAATGCTATGGTGCATTTATCCGGTTTACTAAAGCTAAATTTTGTATAGTTATACTTTATCAGGTCGTAATCATTAAGTTCACTGCCATCTTTATAAATGGTACGCACCTTGATCCAATTACCGTAAAGCTTTTCGGCTGATTGCGCAAATAATGCAGCACTACATAGCATCAGCAGTATTGTAAAGCAGGTTTTCATTAATTGTATAAGTAATTAGGTTTAAATATTAAAACTCCTCATTCAGGGGGCTACTTAAGCTCATCCAGCACCCTGAACATTTTTTCTTTTATAGTCCTGCCCGATCCGCTGAAATTATTAACCATGATAGAAAAACAAAGCTCCCTGCCGTTTTTGGTTTGATAACCGGCATAACACAACACGTTGTTGATACTGCCGCTTTTCATTTTCATATCGTTATAAACAGGTAAGCTTGTATAAAAATCAGCAAACCAGGTTTCCTTTTTTGCCGATTGCAGGATGCGGGCCAGCGTTAGCGTGGTTACCCTGTCGCCGGGCGAAAGGCCGCTGCCATCATAAATATTTATGCTCCTCGTATCTATCCCTTTGGCTGCCCAAAACTTTTGCACCTCATCTACACCGTTGGCGGTTGTAGGCTTGCGGCCTTGTTCCCAGGCTATGGTTTTAAGCAATTGCTCGGCATACAGGTTAATACTTTTTTGGTTAAGCCAGTAAACTATCCTGCTTAAAGGCGGCGATAAAATAGTAGTCAGATTTTTGGCTATTACCGGTAAAGGCAAACCTTTGGCACTTAATGTGGCGGCCGATTCAGGTTCGTTACCGATGGTGATGCCCAGGCTCCTGAGCGTATCATTTAGCCGCAATGCTACATCATAAGCAGCATCGGGCAAGGCAGCCGAAATACTTTTTTTATCCTGATCAATGGCGTAGCTGCCCCGCAGGTACATTACCTTACTGCCAACCGGCAAAAAGGCATAAGCGTTATCGCCCGAGCCTGCCGAACCATTAATCAGCTCGCTTTTAAAGCTGAGATACGGCATCAGCGGCACGGTACGGGCTATACCAACCGGGTTGCCAGCAACACCGGTACGAAGCTTAATATCAAACTGGTTTTCGCGCCAGCAAAGGCCCGATGTGCCGGCCCCATAATAATTGCCGATATCCTGCCAGATCCAGCCTTCGGGGATAGATTGTGTACCGAAGATACTATCGTCGCCAATGATGCGGCCGTTTATTTTTTTGATGCCCGCCTTTTGCAATGCCGCGCTCATGAGGGAAAGTACATGGCTTTCCCGGGTTTGTTCATAGCGCCAGCTGCCCAGGGTTGGGTCGCCGGCGCCTTTAATAATGATATCGCCGGTAAGGGTGCCGTCCGCACCCATCTCACCGGTATAACCTAATTGTGTTTGATACTGAAAATCGGGACCTAAAATATTAAATGCCGTAATACTGGTGATGGTTTTAAGCGTTGAAGCCGTGGCTAAACCCATATTAGGATTGCCGCCAAATACCTGTTCGCCGGTTTTAGCATCAAGTACGGTTAATGATACCGATGCATAACTGCACTGACTATCGGCCTGCAAACGGTTAAAAGCATTTGATATTTTTTGCTGCAGGTTTTGTGCCCTGGCAGTTCCTGCTATAAGTAAAAAACTAATTACCAGTAAGCGCCTCATCCTCTTGTTTAACGTTCCGTTGCGAAATATAATATATTGGTAAACCTATCAGTACAATTCCAAGCCCGATAAGTGTAAAGCTTTGTTTATAAATAAGCAGCAGGATGCAAAATGCTATACCCATAATAATATACAGGGCAGGCAAAATGGGGTACCCTATCGCTTTATAAGGTCGCTCGGCGTTCGGCATTTTTGCACGTAAAATAAATATGCCCAATATGGTTAACACATAAAATACAACTACCACAAACGAGATCATATCCAGCAAATCGCCATAACGGCCGCTCAGGCACAGCAATGAAGCAACTACGCACTGGATCCACAGCCCAAACTGCGGCACGCCGAATTTATTGAGGTTGCCGGTTTGCTTAAAAAACAGCCCATCCTTAGCCATAGTATAATAAACCCTTGCCCCCGAAAGGATCAAACCGTTATTACAGCCAAACGTTGATATCATGATCATTATGGCAATTATATAAGTGCCGATATTACCAAAAATAACGTGCGAAGCAGCAACAGCTACCCTATCCTTGTCGGCAATAGTAATTTCATGTAACGACAATACGCCGGTATAAACCACGTTGGCCATAACGTAAATAAAGGTTACTATGATAGTTCCCCACATCATACTTAAAGCCACATCGCGTTTTGGGTTTTTCATTTCGCCGGCCACAAAGGTTACGCTGTTCCACGCATCGCTGCTGAAGATAGAACCTACCATAGCTGCGGCTATAGCACCAAGGGCGGTACCGGTAGTAAGGGAGGTAATGCTGCCATCCTTATTAAGGTTATGCAAATCCCAGGCGTTTGTCCAGTTGGCGTGCCATATATCAGCTTTAAAGGCCAGCAAGCCAAAGGCAATAAGCCCGAATAAGCTAATGAGCTTAGTTAATGTAAAAATGGTCTGGATCAGCTTTCCGCCTTTTACACCACGTGTGTTTACATAAGTAAGGATAATGATCAATATAATAGATACTACCTGTGCAGCGCTTATGGTAAAAAACTTTGGATCGCCGGTTGATGTTACCCCCGTTTGCAGCTTCCATAATATATTATCCTCGCTAAACGGATGTATTAAATAAGCCGTGAATTTACTAAAGGCAACTCCTACGGCAGCAATGGTACCGGTTTGGATCACCGCGAAAAAACTCCAGCCGTATAAAAACGCAACGAGCTTGTTGTACGCCTCTTTTAAATAAACATATTGTCCGCCTGCTTTTGGGTACATACCGCTTAATTCGCCATAACTGAGGGCGGCGGTAAGGGTCATGAAGCCGGTAATAATCCAGATAGCTATAAGCCAGCCGGCCGAGCCTACGTTACGGGTAATATCGGCACTAACAATAAATATACCTGAGCCTATCATGGAGCCTGATACCAGCATGGTACCATCCAGCAAGCTCAGCTCGTGTTTCATTTTGGGTTGCGATGAGTTTTTCGCCATATATTGTTTTAGGGTTTAAATCTCTAAACTATTCAAAAAACTTTAATATTAGGGTTGAGCATTGTAAATAAATAAATTTACTATTTTGCAATACCAATTATTAATCGCTGTTAAAACCAAATGGCACCTACTTACTAAACTAAATTTGTGATATGGATTTTCTGAACAATTACTTAATTTATTTAATTCCTGTTTTTGGGCTCATCGGGATCTTTGTTATGGCCATTAAAGCGGCCTGGGTTACCAAACAAGATGCTGGTGACGGCGATATGGCCACACTTGCCGGTTACATAGCCGACGGCGCTATGGCCTTTTTACGTGCCGAATGGAAAGTGCTTGGCGGCTTTGTGGCTGTTGCCGGGTTATTACTGGCATGGTCGGGCACAACGGTTGCCACTTCAAGCCCGGTTATAGCCATATCATTTGTGATAGGCGCGTTTCTATCGGCCTTTGCAGGTTACCTGGGGATGCGTATTGCTACCAAAGCTAACGTGCGTACCACACAAGCTGCGCGTACCAGTTTGGCGCAAGCGCTAAGGGTATCCTTTACTGGCGGTACCGTGATGGGTCTGGGTGTTGCCGGTTTGGCCATCATTGGTTTGGGATCGCTTTTTATTGTTTTTTACCAGGTTTATGTTGTTAAGGTAGCAGGCAGTACCGTTAACGGCGAGGCTATGGCAAAAGCGCTTGACGTACTTGCAGGCTTTTCGTTAGGGGCCGAATCCATAGCGCTGTTTGCCCGTGTTGGCGGCGGTATTTACACCAAAGCGGCCGACGTAGGTGCCGACCTTGTAGGTAAAGTTGAAGCAGGAATCCCTGAAGATGATGTGCGTAACCCCGCTACCATTGCCGATAACGTAGGAGATAACGTAGGCGACGTTGCAGGTATGGGCGCCGACCTTTTCGGCTCATATGTAGCCACCATGCTGGCTACCATGGTACTGGGCCGCGAAATTGTATCACACGATAATTTTGGCGGTATAGCCCCGGTATTGTTACCGATGGTTATTGCCGGTCTTGGATTGATATTTTCAATCGTTGGCGCATCACTTGTAAAAATTAAAAAAGAAACCGACAGCGTGCAAAATGCGCTGAACATAGGTAACTGGGCGTCAATTATATTAACTGCTATTGCTACTTATTTTGTTGTACAATGGATGTTGCCGTCAGGCGAATTTCACATGGTGCGTGACGAAGTTAACGGTGTTGTAAAAGCTACTGTAGTACCCTTCACCAAAAATGGCGTTTTTGGGTCAATAGTAGTTGGCTTAGTGGTAGGTACCCTAATGTCAATCATCACCGAATATTATACAGCTATGGGTAAACGCCCGGTATTGAGCATTATCAGGCAGTCGTCAACCGGGCATGCTACCAATATTATAGGTGGCTTATCGGTAGGTATGGAATCAACCGTGCTGCCTATCCTTGTTTTGGCATCGGGTATTTATGGTTCATATCATTTTGCCGGTTTATACGGCGTAGCCATTGCGGCTGCCGGCATGATGGCAACAACAGCTATGCAACTGGCTATCGACGCTTTCGGACCGATTGCGGATAATGCCGGTGGTATTGCCGAAATGAGCCGCCTACCCGAAGAAGTTCGTCACCGTACCGATAACCTGGACGCCGTTGGTAATACTACCGCTGCTACAGGTAAAGGTTTTGCCATTGCTTCGGCGGCGTTAACCTCATTAGCGCTGTTTGCCGCCTTTGTGGGCGTTGCAGGCATTGAGCATATTGATATTTATAAGGCCGACGTACTGGCGGGCCTGTTTGTTGGCGGGATGATCCCTTTCATCTTTTCGGCTTTGTGTATCTCGGCAGTGGGCCGTGCCGCTATGGCCATGGTTGAAGAAGTACGCCGCCAGTTCCGCGAAATTCCGGGTATCATGACCTACGAGGGTAAACCCGAATATGAAAAATGCGTGGCTATCTCAACCAAAGCTTCTATCCGCGAAATGGTTGCCCCTGGTTTGATCGCGCTGATCACCCCTATTATTATTGGTTTTGCCTTTGGCCCCGAAGTGTTGGGTGGTTTATTGGCAGGTGTTACCGTATCAGGTGTACTGATGGGCATTTTCCAAAGCAATGCCGGTGGTGCATGGGACAATGCCAAAAAATCATTTGAAAAAGGATGTGAGATCAACGGCGAGATCTTCTACAAAAAATCCGAACCGCACAAAGCATCAGTAACAGGCGATACCGTGGGCGATCCGTTTAAAGATACTTCAGGCCCTTCCATGAATATCCTTATTAAGTTAATGTCGATAGTTTCATTGGTTATTGCCCCTCACCTGAACCATCATAATGATGCGACAAGTGCGAGGATCCAAAAAGAGATGAATAAACAACCCATGAGCATCCACATGGTTGTTAAAGCAGAGAAAAGTGTTTAATAGTTTTTATATTTAATGAGAAGAGCCGCCTGATGAGGGCGGCTTTTTTTATTGTCTGAACCGGGGATAAGTCTCGCAGGTGCAAGGCTTCTTCACCCGTCATTGCGAGGAACGAAGCAATCCCCTACTTTACAGAGCGGCCTTGCATAGCGACCCTGTTTATAGGGGATTGCTTCGCTCCTCGCAATGACGCAGTGAGAGAACTTTTTTCAAAATAAATTTCCGCAACCGATTAATTGCACATATATTTGCAATTGAACGGTTGCAAATAGAAAATTTATGAGAAGAGATGTATTCCAGGCCATTGCCGATCCTACCCGCAGGGCCATTATCAGTCTGCTGGCTTTGCAGGCTATGACGCCCAACGCAATTGCCGAACATTTTCAAAGCAGCCGTCAGGCTGTATCCAAACATATCCAGATCCTGAGCGAATGCCAGTTGGTTAACCAGAAACAAACCGGCCGCGAAATTTATTATCATTTTAACGCTCAAAAAATGAAAGAAGTGGATGTTTGGATGGATCAGTTCCGCGCGCTGTGGGAAACCCGTTTTAGCCAGTTAGATAACGTATTACAAAACCTAAAAAACAAACAATCATGACAAACAACGAAGCTGTATTTACTCAAGACCTGCAAAACAAAAAGCTAAATGTGATAAGAACTTTTGACGCACCGATCAATTTAGTATGGCAGGCGTGGACCGAAAGCGAGATCCTGGATCAGTGGTGGGCCCCTAAGCCATATCGCGCTGAAACTAAATTTATGGACTTCAGGGAAGGCGGTTACTGGCTGTATCAGATGGTTGGCCCTGAACACACAGAACACCCAACATGGTGCAAGGAAGAATATAAAACTATCGTAGTTCCGCAAAAGATTGCCAATGCAGTTTCATTTAGTGATGAAAACGGTGTAACAAATACAAGTTTTCCTGTCATGAACTGGGAGAAAAATTTTGTTGAGAATGGCGAGCACACCATCGTTAACATAGATATTTATTTTGATAAAGTGGAGGAGATGCAAACCATTGTTGGCATGGGCTTCCAGGAAGGTTTCACTGCCGGCTTAAGCAACCTGGATCATTACCTGAGCACTGGTTTCAAGATCAGGAAAGACCTGAAGCCAAACAACGCGGCAAGGGTTACCACTTACTTAAACTTCCCGGGCAATACCGAAGAGGCTTTAAACTTTTATAAAGAGGTTTTTAAGGGCGAGTTCACCGGCAAAAAACTTACACGTTTTAGTGATATAGAGTTACCAGCTGAGATCCGGATGAACGAAGCTGATAAGAAATTGATCATCCATGGCGAACTTACCATTATGGGCGGCCACGTGCTGATGGCAACCGATGCGCCGGAAAGCATGGGCTTTAAATTGCAAACCGGTAACAACATGCACATCAACGTTGAACCCGAAAGCCGTGAAGAAACCGAGCGTTTGTTTAAAGAGCTTTCGGCCGGAGGGAAGGTAAGTATGCCGTTAAGCGATATGTTTTTTGGAGCGTACTTCGCAGAGCTTACCGATAAGTACGGCATTAACTGGATGTTGAATTATCAGAATGTCTGAATCAGAATTTTCAGAATTAAAGAATTTTCAGAATAAGTTCAATTTTAGCCTTGCGCTCGTTTGCAACGAGTGCTTAACTTGGTTCAGCGATTGCATCGCGACTCACATTACAAATGCGAAACCATTTTAAGCACTCATCACAGATGAGCGCAAGTTAAATTGTCTGAACTCGAATTTATTGAATTAAAGAATTTATTGAATTTGCATAGCATGCTGTCAATTACCTAATTCAATAAATTCCGGTTCAGAATTTCTCAAATCTCATATCCCACATCTCGTATCAAAATCCTATCTTTGCCCATGCAAGAAAAAATCCTCATTCTTGACTTTGGCTCGCAATTCACCCAACTTATAGCGCGCCGTGTCAGGGAGCTCAATATTTATTGTGAGATCCACCCCTTCAATCATTATCCCGAAATTGACAGCACTGTAAAAGGTATCATCCTTTCAGGCAGTCCTTATTCTGTAAGGCAGGAAAATGCTCCTCATTTCGATTTTGAAAAATTCCATACCACCCGCCCAATTTTAGGTGTTTGCTACGGCGCACAGTACGTTGCCCATTTTCATGGCGGCGAAGTATTGCCATCAAGCACCCGCGAATACGGTCGCGCCAATCTCGAATATATCAACCAGGATAATCCTTTATTTAAAGATGTTCCCGGGGGATCACAGGTGTGGATGTCGCATGGCGATACCATTGCTACCATTGGTGATAACTTTGAGGTAATTGCCAGCACCGATAGCGTTAAAGTTGCCGCTTACCAGGTAACAGGCACCCAAACTTACGGCATCCAGTTTCACCCGGAGGTTACCCACAGTATTGATGGCAAGCAATTGCTGCAAAACTTTTTGGTTGATATTTGCGGCTGCAAACAGGATTGGACACCCGATTCGTTCATTGAAACCACTGTTGCCGCTCTTCACGAAAAACTGGGCGATGATAAAGTTGTGCTTGGTTTATCGGGCGGTGTCGATTCATCGGTTGCGGCGGTATTGCTTCACCATGCTATCGGCAAAAACCTGCACTGTATATTTGTTGATAACGGCCTTTTGCGTAAGGATGAATTTGAGCAGGTGCTTGATTCATACAAACACATGGGCTTAAACATAAAAGGTATCGACGCCAAGCAACGTTTTTATGACGCGCTTGCCGGTTTAACCGATCCCGAAAAGAAACGTAAAGCTATCGGCCGCGTGTTTATCGAAGTATTTGATGATGCTGCGCACGAGGTTCAGGATGTGAAATGGCTTGGTCAGGGCACTATCTATCCCGATGTTATTGAGTCGGTATCGGTTAAAGGCCCATCGGCTACTATCAAATCGCACCATAACGTTGGTGGCTTGCCCGATTTTATGAAGCTTAAAGTTGTTGAGCCGCTTAACACTTTGTTTAAAGACGAGGTAAGGAAAGTAGGTAAAGCTTTAGGCATCGATCCAAATATTTTAGGTCGCCACCCTTTCCCGGGCCCGGGGCTGGCTATCAGGATCCTGGGCGATATCACACCCGAAAAAGTGGCGATATTACAGGAAGCTGATGCAATTTATATAAACAATTTACGTGCTGCCGGGGTTTACGATAAAGTTTGGCAGGCCGGCGCTATATTTTTACCGGTGCAATCGGTAGGTGTAATGGGCGATGAACGTACTTACGAAAACGTGATTTGCCTGCGTGCCGTTGAATCGGTTGACGGGATGACCGCCGACTGGTGCCATTTACCGTACGACCTGCTGGCTAAGATCAGCAACGAGATCATCAACAACGTAAAAGGAATTAACCGGGTAGTATATGATATCAGTTCAAAACCACCGGCCACCATTGAGTGGGAATAAGTGGTTAGCGTTTTTTTGCATAGCCTTGCTGCTGGCCGCGTGTTCACCAAAAACGCGGCCGGTAGCAACTACTGTAAAAAAGCCAACTGATAATACCGTAAAAAAGCCAGATAACAGCGCAGATAAACCTCCTGTAAAAGCCCCGGAACAAAAGGTGGCTACTATTGCCATGATCCTGCCTTTTGGGCTTGAACATTTAAATCCGGCTCAAAAATATAGCCCTGTACAGCTGAGCCAGGCTAATATGGCTGTTGAATATTACCTGGGCTTTAAACTTGCACTTGACTCACTTACCGCTTACGGAAATAATTACAAGCTGCAGATCTTTGACTCAAGGGATGAGGCTATGCAAGCGCATGATCTGGCTTTAAACCCGTTTGTTCGCTCAAGCGATTTGATAGTGGGCCCTGTTTTCCCGGATGGGATAAAAGCATTTTCGGGCGCGCTGTCCTATTCAAAAGGCCTTATTCTGTCGCCTCTGTCGCCTGCTAACCCGGCTACTATCAACAGTAAAAACCTGATCACTGTTATCCCACCGCTGGAATATCATGCATGGGGAGCCGCTGAGTATATCAACAGAATAATTAAGCCTAAAAAAGTCTTCATTCTGCGTTCGGGCTTTAACCAGGAAAATGATTACGCAGTTAATTTTAAAAAAGCTATTGACAGCTTAAGCAAAAAGAAGGTAAAGGTTATCAACGTATATGTTATACGCGGAAAACTGAGCAGCCTGCTGCAGCAGCTTTCCAAAACCGAAAAGAATGTTTTTGTGATCCCTGCTACCGACCAGGCCTTTTTAGGTGTAACCCTGCGCTCGTTAGATACCCTTAACAAACATTACCCCGTTATGGTGTTTGGGCACCCAAGCTGGGACAAATTCAGCTTCCTGAAACCGCAGCTTTTACAGCGCCTGAATACATATATCACCTCAACCGAAAAAATAAATTACAAAGCTGGGGCAACAATAACATTTTTACGTAACTATCGACGGGCTTATCACGTTGAACCGACCGAATACGCCATTAAGGGTTTTGATGAGGGCTTATACTTTGGCAGGCAGCTTTTTGCCGACAAAGGTTTATCCTCATTAAATGAAACCGATTTTACCGGCCTGCATAACAGCTTTCATTTTATAAAAAAACCGGGGCTGGGCTGGATAAACACCCACGTAAATATATTAATGTACACTAACTTTGAGTTAAAACAGGTAGAATGAAGGCCATAAACCAGCTTAAAACGTTTCAGCGAATTTTGGGTGAATACCCTGCCGATACGCCACTAAGTAAATTTTTACCCGGCTTTTACCGGCAAAACAAACAAATGGGCTCAACCGACAGGCGGGTTGCCAACAGGTTGGTATATAACTACTTTCGCCTGGGCAGGGCGTTGCCAAATTTGCCTGAGGATGAGCGCCTGCTGGTTGCCGAGTTTTTATGTAATACCCAAACCAACTCCTACCTGCAAAACTTTAAGCCTGAATGGGCCGTATGTGTAGGTTTTAATGACGATGATAAACTCGCCCTTGTAAAAACCGCCTACCCCGATTTTAAACTGGAAGATGTTTTCCCATGGAGCAGCCAGCTTTCGGAGGGGATTGATAAAGAAGCTTTTCTGAAATCATTTTTTTGCCAGCCCGATCTGTTTATCCGCGTGCGTAACGGTTATGATCATTTGGTAAAAGCCGAACTAACCAAAGCACAGGTTGTTTTCAAGGATGAGGGCAACGGCTGTTATTCGCTGCCAAATGGTACACGTCTCGAAACCATATTTGCCAAGCAGCACTGGTTTGAGGTGCAGGACTATTCATCACAGCAAACAGGTAACTATTTTAGGCCTCAGCGCTGGGATAGCTGGTGGGATGCCTGCGCGGCATCGGGTGGTAAATCGTTATTGCTGCATGAAGATGAGCCTAATATCAAACTGGTGGTATCCGATATCCGCGAATCTATACTGGCCAATCTTGATGAGCGCTTTCAACTCGCCGGCTTAACCAAATATCAGAAAAAAGCCCTCGACCTTACCCAAAACATCGATTCGGTGATGCATGATTACGCTTTCGACGGGATCATCCTTGATGCCCCCTGCAGCGGATCGGGCACCTGGGGACGTACCCCCGAAATGATAGCCCAGTTTGATACCCATAAAATAGAGTTTTTTCAGAAGCTTCAAAAAAGCATCGCCCAAAATGTGGTGAAATACCTTAAGCCTGGCAAACCACTAATCTATATCACCTGCTCGGCCTTTAAAGGCGAGAATGAGGATGTGGTTGATTACCTTGTGAATGAACTTGGTTTGAAGCTGCAGGAAAAAGCGGTATTGAAAGGATATGAGCGTAAGGCGGATACTATGTTTGTGGCGAGGCTTAGCCCTGCGGCGAGTTAATAAAAATGTCATTGCGAGCGATAGCGTGCAATCTCGTCGCGTTAATGACCGCCTTGCCAATCAAATATGCATTGGCTACGAGATTGCCGCGTCGCCCCTCTCGCACATTCCCCGGCTGCTCCTCGCAATGACATGACTTTAATGTATCTACCCACCCTTTTGGCGCAAGTCTTGAGCGAAGGATAGCGTGGAGGCTGACTTGTGCCTCCGCAAGCACCTCTTATAAAATCTTATCTTGGTCTTTTTATCACCGCTGTAACAATCCCCCCTGTAATTAAGCCAATAGGTAAAATAACCTGACCGGGTAAAATCACCATTGAAACAATAGCTAAAAAAACACCGATTCCTATTTTTAATAATGCTAAATTAAAGAATGGCTTTTGCGCATCATTAACGTCAATTATTTTTTGAATAGTCAAATTCGTTAATACCTGCTTTATCAAATCAGCAGGTATACCCTGCTTTTCGAGCCGGGCATAAATAACCTCGTTATCAAGTCCCTCGTTTTTTAATCTTGAAGCTTGCAGGTAAGCTTTCCTTTTTAGTTCTTCGTCCATTGGTTTAGGTTAAAATATTCAAATAAATCCGGGGGCTACAAATGCGTATTGCTCCTAAAAAGCTTAATAGCTATCGCCAATAAAATAATCCCGAACGCTTTACGCAGCACGCTCAAGCCTATTGGCCCAAGTAGTCTTTCCAGCCATTTTACATTTTTAAGCACAAGGTATACCACCAATGTATTTAGCACGATGCCTACGAGGATATTCTGTGTTTGATATTGCGATTTAAGGGAGAGCAGCGTGGTCATGGTACCGGCCCCTGCAATAAGCGGAAAGGCCAGCGGCACAATTGACGCAGCCTGCGGCAGTTCTTCTTTAAAAAAATCCACACCTAATATCATTTCCATCGCGATAATAAAAATCACCAGGGAGCCTGCAATAGCAAAAGAGGAGATATCAAGCCCTATTACAGCCAGCAGCTCATCACCGATAAAAAGAAACGTAACCATAAGT
Source organism: Mucilaginibacter angelicae (assembly GCF_042434235.1). Taxonomy (NCBI): domain Bacteria; kingdom Pseudomonadati; phylum Bacteroidota; class Sphingobacteriia; order Sphingobacteriales; family Sphingobacteriaceae; genus Mucilaginibacter; species Mucilaginibacter angelicae. The sequence continues at coordinate 59,310 of NZ_JBHLTS010000067.1, forward strand.
ACCAGCACGGCTATACTTGCCTTTTCCGATTCGATGTGGCCAACACGCTGCCTGAGCTGGATAATTACCGGTATAGCACCCAAAATATCAATTATGGCAAAAAGGATCATCGTAACCGAAATGATCTCTTTAATTATAAACGGGTGCGGCATAACATGTAGGATTTATTCTTTTTTCTTTAAACGGAAACTCAGCAAAAACGCAGCTAAAATATAGGATGAAGATAAGAAGAAAATAGCATGTACAGATAGCAAAGCTGCAAAGCCGGCCGTAACCGGACCCAGCGTTTGCCCTATGGAAGCGTACGACTGATTGATCCCCAATATTTTGCCTTGCTCCTTATGATCAATATGATCTGCAATAATTGCGTTGAGCATGGGGTTGCGCAGGCCGTTAAATAGCCCATAAATACAGATGCCCGTAACAAAAGGAATAAAATGGTTGGTGAGCCCGGTTACAAACATCGCCGCGAAGCAAAGAAAAGTAGAGAGCAGCAGGATCATTGATTTAGACGCAAACCATTTGGTGAACAGCGGCACACAAAGCTGCATAATGATACCACTGATCCCAAAACCTGCATACAGGATCCCGATTTGCGTGGGCGTGATCTTTAATACATCAACACTAAAAGTTTGAAAACCGATGATCATGGTAAACTGTGCCATGGTAAGCATAAAACCGGTGAATACGGCCGTACCAATAACCGGTCGCTTAAGTGCAGTTGCTAATGTAGTGAACGAGAATTTAGTTTTTTCTGAATCCTTTTTTGTTTTATCAGGAGGGTTGGTTTCTTTCAGAAAGAACAGACTACATAGCGTGCCAATAAGCGAGATACCTGCCGCAAAATAGAAAGGCACCTGCATACCATACCTGTTCAGGAAGCCGCCTATAGCCGGCCCGATCACAAAGCCAAACCCAAAAGCCGAGCTCAGGATACCGAACCTTTTTGCCCGGTTATCATGCGTGGCCGTATCAGATACCATGGCTTGCGCTACGGATACATTACCACCGGTAAGCCCATCCAGAATCCGGGCTGCAAAAAGTATGATCATGCTCCGGGCCTCGGCAAAAAGAATGAAGGAGATACAGGTACCTGCCAGACTAATCACCAGTAAAGGCTTCCTCCCCCACTTATCAGACAAAGAGCCCAAAACAGGTGTAGCAAAAAACTGGGCTACCGAGAATGAAGCAGTAAGGATCCCTAATGTTTCGCCGGTAACGCCAAAGGTTTTACCGTACGAGTAAAGTATCGGTACAATAATGCCGAACCCCAACGAGTTGATGACACATACAAATACTAATACCCACAGGTTTTTATCGCCCTTCATTAAGCGGTTTTATTGGCTTCAACGTATAAAAAAGGGAATGTAACAAAAAAGGCCCTGAATATTCAGAACCTTTTTTGTTTATGATAACATTGTTATACTATTCAAGGAATTTAGGATTGATAGGGTCATTTGCAGCTTCAACTTTACCATGCCTTACATGCGAACGTTTAACGCTGTATCCAAAGTAAATTACAAAACCTATCAGTAACCAGCCTATCAGCCTTAACCAGTTTTCTAACCCTTCGCTGGCAATCATACATAGGCAAATTATAGCACCTAAAGGACAAACAACCATGTACCATGGAGTTTTGAACGGACGAACAATATCCGGGTCTGTTTTGCGCAGGATAAAGATCCCTAAACAAACCAGGACAAATGCGAACAAAGTTCCTATACTAACCATTTCTCCCACTACGCTATCGGGTATAAAGCCGGCGAACAGGGATACAAAGCCAAAGAATAACCATTGTGATTTGTACGGCGTACGGAATTTTGGATGCAGTTTAGAGAATATAGATGGAATTAAGCCATCAGTGCTCATGGTATAAAACACACGGGTTTGGCCCATAAGCATCACTAAAATAACCGACGAGAAGCCTGCCAAAATAGATACTGTAACCAATGATGATAGCCAGCCATAACCCGGCATTGCCGCTTTGATGGCATAGCTTACAGATGCTTCCTTACCTTGTATTAAAAACTCTTTGTAAGATACCAGTCCTGTTAAAACGTGTGAGAACAGTATATAAAGCGCGGTACAGATAACCAGTGATATTAAGATACCTTTTGGCATATCTCTTTGTGGGTTTTTTGCTTCCTGCGCTGCGGTTGATACGGCGTCAAAGCCGATGAAAGCGAAGAACACTACACTTGCCCCTCTCAATACACCAAGCCAGCCATGATTAAATGTATCAGCATAATTTACGGGGCCTGTGTTGGTATTTACAGTACCTGCATCAGCCGGGATCATATATGGTACATGGTTGGCCGGATTAATAAAGTGCCAGCCTAAACCTATGATCATTAATACGATGGCTACTTTTACTATTACGATAACGTTATTCACAATGGCAGATTCTGCAGTACCACGGATGAGCAGCAGTGTAAGCATCAGCAAAATAAAAATGGCAGGGAGATTTATTATTCCATGTGTACCCAATTCATTAGCATACATACCCGTGGTGGTGGTAGAAACTTCCCACGGCGAATGGGATATCGCAAAAGGTATATGCGTATGAAAAAAGGTTTCCAGAAAGGCGTTGAAATATTGCGACCAGCCTATAGAAACGGTAGCGGCACCAAGCGCATATTCAAGCACTAAGTCCCAGCCAATGATCCAGGCAATGAACTCGCCCATGGTAGCGTAAGAGTAGGTATATGCAGATCCTGCGATAGGGATCATACTGGCAAATTCGGCATAACATAAACCCGCCAGGGCGCAACCTGCAGCTGCAATTAAAAAAGAAATGGTAACCGCGGGACCTGCATGCTGGCCTGCCGCTGCTGCCGTACGAACAAAAATACCGGCACCTATAATTGCGCCGATACCGAGTGCTATAAGTGAGCCAACGCCTAAGGTTCTCTTGAGCGATTTCTCTGTTTCTGCCGAAGCAGCCATTAATTGGGCAATCGGTTTCTTAATAAATAATTTCATTTTAAATTAGTAAGATCAGTCAAAAATTAAAAATTTACATTTCCCCAAACGTACTTAAATTTATTGAAAACATAAAGAGCCGAATGAAACAACAGTTAAGTATTAATTATCAAAATATTAAACTGCAAATGCTATTAAATCTATAGAGAATTGGATTTTTTCTTTATTTCCGCTGCCTGGTATCTGTTGAAACCGATTATTTGGGGTTAATCGCGATTTTGTTGTTGTACAGACGATGATTTTAACGGAAAATACGGAATTTCAACGGCCCATTTATGCTCTTAACTTATTTACACGATTTAGTTGGTATTTTGAGGGTAAAACGGGAGCTGCTTTTTCCGAACCGCTATTTGTGGAATTAAAAAATCTTGGGCACTTCAAAACATACACCAATAAATTAGTGACAGTAACTTACATGTATGCCGGATTATTTTTCCACGTTCCCATATTTTCGCGCCAGCACAAAAAGCACAGTTGTTATAATCAGCAATGTCCCAATGCTATATTCAAAAGCTCTATCGGTTTCCAAAGGTACTTCATGACCACTTCCGTGATATATAAACCAAAAGAAAGTGCTCAAACATAATAACATTAAAAATATTGCCCGGAAAATTAAGATCAACGATTTCATCATTTAAATTTTGGCAGATAAGATTAATCAATATATTTACTCTCTTTCTCCTTCTCGTTTCACAAGCAACACTTCATCATTATCTAACAACAAATATCCATATTCGTAATTAAAAAAATAGGTCGACCCGGTTTTTGTTTGATAGATGCTGGTGATATGATCAAAATCAAAACCTTTTGCGGTAAGTTTTTTGCGGGTTGTTTTGGTTTTACCGTTTGGGTTCAGCTCTTCCAGTACACGGCGATTGCGGCGAAGGATATTGTTGATATTACGCACCAGGTTATAGCTGTTGCTGTTAAGCTGATTGTTGTAATTATTGCGGCACAGATCATTACAAAACTTTTTATCGGCACGGCCCTGCAATGGTGTACCGCAGTCTAAGCAAACTCTTTCCTGGTTCATTTTATAAAGGTAGCGATTAATTTATCCGTTTGCAAACGCTTACAAACGGATACTATCGACTATAAACGGTTAATATCCGGTTAATTTTTTCGCTCTCCCCCACCTTTGTATCGTTGATTCAAACAACATTAAACAGTAAAATATTAAAACGATGAACTCATTAAGAAACAGTGTACGCCTTGTAGGCAACTTAGGCATGGACCCGGAAGTAAAAGTATTTGATAGTAATAAAAAAATGGTACGCCTTTCCATAGCCACCAACGAAAGTTATAAAAACGATAAAGGCGAAAAGATAACTGATACCCAATGGCACAACCTTGTTTTCTGGGGCCCGCAAGCCAAACTTGCTGAAGACCTGCTTAAAAAAGGTGATGAGGTAGCGGTAGAAGGCAAACTGGCCAATCGTAATTATACCGATAAGGACGGCATCAAACGCTACGTATCCGAAATAGTAGTTAATGAATTTTTAAAAGTTGGCGTTAAAGGCTGAAGAGCAAATGGTGATACGCCTAAAGCTGTGGGGCACTGGCGGGTACGATCGGTTGATTCACGGGGACAGGTATCGCCAAAGGAAGAACAACCTTCACCTGAAGTTTAAAACATTATGTTTTAAACTTCAGGTAGCTCTTTATAATTACCCATCCGGCAACCATGATAATTAATTGGTTTATCTTATATTTTGCTCCTGAACTATCTTTTCTATTTCCGGAAGTTCTTTCTTATAAGCTTCTACATCCCAGTTTTTTGCATAATCCTTCATTGGCGGCATGCCCATGGCTTTGCGCCTTTCATCTAAATGATCGGGGTCTGTAATAGGATAAATGTAAGTTTTGCCAGTTTGCCTATCTGTAAATCCCTGGCTGCCGTAAATTTGCTTTTTACCGGTCCGCATATTGATCCTATCTTCAAGGATAGCCAGGTTGCTTGATAGTATCCCGCCGTTTTTCTCCGCCAATCTGATCATCGGCAAGTAGCTTTGCTGCGTTTGCAGATCGGCATGCTGAATTACCAAAAACAAAGCCTGGCTGCCTGTAATACCAACTTTTTGCGGGCCTAACCAGCCGTATTTCGTCAGTATCGCATTTACCCGGATCAAATTTTGCCTGTCGGTTTTGTGCATAACCTCCTGCAGGCTATCAACAATATCAGTGCGCTCATTATTCCGTTTTGCCTGCAGGTAGTTAATCCTTACGGATTGATCTAATTGGTAAATGGTGTCCAAAACAGCCATCAAAGGTCTATTTAATTTGCTGCTGTCGATAGTAAACGTGGTAACCTGGGCAAAAGAGATAATACTCAGCAATTGGAAAAGAAGCAAGATAAAGCAGTATTTCATTCAGGCAGATGAGTTTATTATTGGCACTATGTAACTGCAACATTTAAGATCCGGGCACCCTTAACTTTTAAAACCTACGCATCGGCCCCAAAAGCTTTAATATATGCAGTTCTTTCAACTATGGAGTGAATAACCCCGTCAAGCTGTTGTGATGTAGTATCGATATGGCTGATGATCTCTTTATTGAGGGGATTTTGAAGATCATCGTTATCAAATAAATTAACCAACCCTAAAATAGTAGCTACCGGTTTGCGCAACTCATGCGAACTGATATTGGCAATTGTTTGCAGGCGGTTATTTTGCTCACGGATATTGTCTTCGGTCTTTTTGCTTTCTATCAGTACCCTCAAAATGTTCACCGTACGCTCAATGATATTCAGTTCGTCAGTATTGGGCTCACGTACGGTATGATAATAAATGCCAAATACTGCTAAAACTTTTGAGTTTTTAGAACTCAATACAGGAGATGACCAACAAGCCTTAAGACCATATGGCCTGGCAAGATGGACATAATCGGCCCAAAGCGGGTCATTTTCAATATCGCTTACGATGATCTGCTTACGGTGAAATGCCGATGTACCACATGATCCTGAACTTGGCCCCAACGATAAACCTTCTAACTTATCGTTGTAAGCTTGCGGCAATCGTGGACTGGCAAGTGAATGCAGTTTTTCCTGTGCATCATCAACTTCCAAAACAGAACAGATCATATCTGGAAAGATCCTTTCAATTCCCCTAAGCAGTTCGGTCGCAGATTGCGCCAGCGTGTATTCTGATGTGGCGTTTAACTCCAATACCCTCTTTTCAAGTTCCAATACCCATTCCTGCATTTTTATTTCTGTTATATCGCGTATAAAAACAGCCAGCTGATTACGGTAAGGGTATATATTGATGCGCAGCCAGCTGTTTGAATGTGTATTTAAATACTGTACCTGTATCGTTTTTTTGAAGGTTAAAGCAAGTTGAAACTCACTCTCAACCCTTTCGGTTAAACCAAGGCTTTTTATCTCCATTAAATTGGCATGATCCAGTTCGGCCAAACTAAGGTTAACCATTGCCTGGAAAGCCGGGTTAAAAGAGGTTACACTCCAATTGGCATCAAGTACCACAAAACCTTCATTAAGGCTCTGGATAGTATGCTGTACGATATCATCTCCCGGTTGTCCAAGCATGCCGGCAAGTGTATTACCGTTTGAATAAACAAGGCTATCATCCTCGTTCAATATAACCGACCAGATAATGCTAAAATAACACCCGTCTTTTGCTTTTACACGGCTCTGATAACCAATCAACTTTTTATGAAGCAGGAGGCTCGCCTGTGATTCTGCCTGGCGTTCTTTATCTGCAGGATGACAAATTGCAGCAATATTTAAACCTGTTAGTTCTTCATCGGTATAATTAAAAGTATTGCGAAAAGCATGGTTGGTATGCAGGATTACACCATTTATATCCATGACAAAAAAAATGTCCTTTGAATGAGTGAAAAGTAATGTAAACCTCGTATCCATTTGCTGCAGGCATAACATATTTATAATAACTAAGTTATAAAAATGTTTGCAATATTATCTAATATTTAGGGAGTAGTTGCTGCTACAGGTATTATTTTTCCGTTAAAAAACTTGCTTCCGGTTAAAGCAAAATCGGCAACGTACTTACCCATTTCAAACGCCATTACAGGCGATTCATAACCTGGAAAAGCCTGTTCCAGCATTTCGGTTTGTGCCGATCCTAAAGCCAGGCAATTTACTTTGATACCCTGTTCGGCCAATTCCTGAGCCAAACACTCGGTTAATGTATGCAAGGCTGCCTTACTTGCCGAATAAGCCGACAGGCCCGGAAACTTAGCACTGCCCTGAAAACCTCCCATACTACCAATATTAAGGATATGCGAGCCTGAAGGCATTAAAGGCAGCAATGCCTGGGTAGCACGCACGTGGCCAATAAAATTGCTTTGCAGCATCTCCACAAAATCCGTCTCAAGCAATTCAGTAAACCGTTTATTGATAAGCACACCGGCATTATTGATCAAAATATCAACCCGGTTATCAAAATGCGATGCTATGAACTGCTGCAAGCCTTCATAATCATCATGAACAATGTCAAATTTTAAGGCAAACAACTGGCAATCGGGATTTAAGCCGTGAGCTATCTCCAGCAAACGTTCCAGTTTATCCTGTGAGCGGGCCAGCGCTATCACTTTGTGACTGCCCGATAGTATAAGTTCAATTACGGCTTCAAAGCCCACGCCGCTGCTGGCGCCGGTTATTATGATGTTCATATGCCCCCTAACCCCCTAAAGGGGGAATAATTGTTTGTTAATTAATTTCCTATTTAAGCGTCATTGCGAGGAACGAAGCATCTTCTTCGCTCTGTATAACGGCTCTGCCTATCTAAGAAGATTCTTCGTTATCGCTCAGAATGACAAAAACTTATTGGTTCAATGTCATTTCTCCTCCATGGTCCGCTGGATTTAAATGTCCGCAATGACAATTAGTTTTGACATCAGCAATTATATCAATAAATATCGTTTTGCTAAACTACCAATTTTTGCTCAACGGGATGCTTGATAAGGTAAAAACCATCGCTGATGAGCTTACCGTATTCAGGCTCATTACGTCCTTTTTGTTCAAGAAAATGCTTTATCTCGTTGGCCAATACGGGTTCTATACCTTCATGATCCAGCATTTCCAGGATCTCGAGGGCGCAAAGCCAGTCGTCATGATGGTCTTTTTGCAGTTGCTGCCATACGTTGCCTAAAAAACCATAGTCGCCCTGGTTAACACGGCAATTGCGTACCTGCCGGTAAAGCTTTTGCAGCTCTTTACTTTTATGATCGTGCGGAGCATGATGGGTTTCTGTTTTTGATTTATAAACTATGGTTTCGTAAGCTTCCCTGTCGGCTGCGCCGCAAAACACTGAAATAATTTCTTCACCAACAGCCATGTCATAAACACCCCAGGCTGGGTCAAATAGTACCGTTCCTTTTTTATCTGTAACGGTAACCTCCTCAAAAGTGATTAGCCTGATCTTACCATCTGAAAATAAAATATCTCTTACCCTGCCCTTTACCCTAATCCCGCTTTCAAAATGCAATTCGGTTTCCTGCTGTTTTACTATACCTGCCGCTGCCAGATCATCCTCCGAAAAATCCTCCAAAGCAATATCATGATACCCCTTCAGCTTACCAACCGGCGAGCTAAACCCATCCTTATGGTAATCTTTGCCATGCCCTTTTAACTGTTTATTGTTTAAGGCCAATGCTGTGGGGCCTGTAGTTTTAATAAAATAAGGTTTGCCGCCGGCATCTGCCTTAAAATCGGTAATGGTGCCTGAAACCTGCAAACCGGAACTATAAACCGCAGTACAGGTGTTTTTACTCTCAATAGCCTTTTTCAAACCGTAAGCGCCGCCTTTTCTAAAAGCCATGGTATCAGCAAACTCTTCCAGTACATTAATCAGGTTTTGAAAATCGGGGGTTACAAAAAGCTGTGGTTGCGGCTTGGTAATATCATAGCTATACTTCACGGCATCAATGGTGTACCATAGCTTTGCCACATCTTTTTTCATACAGGTTGAGCTTTCACCGATTGATGAAAGCAGGCCGGCCCCGTAAATCTTTGGTTGTTCAAGGGTTCCGATCAGGCCGTATTCTACCGTCCACCAGTGCAGGCGGCTCAATAGGGCCATTTCTGATGGTTCGCCCATGTTTTTCTGGCAATAGCTTACCAACTCTTCTGCCTTGATGATTTCCTGTTCATCGGCATCGGGCATTTCTTTTAATATCGATAAGGCCCGGATAGCTTCATACAGCTCAAAATCCTGCGCCGAAAACATAGCCTTAGCCCCTATCGACCCAAAATAGCTCAGGTATTCGTGGTAATCCTTATCGGCAATAATAGGCGCATGCCCTGCCGATTCGTGGATGATATCGGGTGCCGGGGTATACTCAATATGTTTTAACTGACGGATATCGGCCGCTATAACCAGTACCCGGTAGGCCTGGTACTCCATAAAGGCGGCCGGTGGGATAAAGCCGTCAACTGTAACCGCACCCCAGCCAATTTTGCCAAGGGCATCATTCATCTCCTGTAAATTAGGGATATGCTCAATAGTTAAACCTGCTTTTTGCAAACCAGGGATATACGGGTAATAGGCAACATCCTTAAGATAGCTGTAATTCTGGCGCATGACGTAACGCCACACCGCATGGTCAATGGGCGTATAGTGCTCGTAATGCTGGTCGACTATAAATTGCTTTAAATGACCGGGCAATGCCGCAACCTGCGGATTATTAAAATCATTAAAATGGCTCATTGATAAACTGACGATTTATAATATAACGCCAAGTTTAGCAGTTGGTTGCCATGAAAACAAACTTCAGTCTATTATTATGAAATTAGATTTAAAACAGAATATTATTCTTCTATAGGATGATTTTCCATCTTTGGTTCTTCTCCTTTTTTAAGCCCGGCGTCCAGACGTTTAGGAACAAGTACATAATATACTCCAAATAAAGCCACAATAATTGAGATGAGATAAAACCCGAAGCTCAGGTAAACCGCCATATCTTCGGCTAAGTTAAACTGACGGGCCAGCGTAAGGAACAACGCGTCGCGGATACCGCCGCCACCTAAACTAAACGGAATAATTGCCGCTAAGGATGAAAAAAGAAATGACAGCAGATATGGAGCAAATTTACCGTTGAAATCCTGCGCAAGCAGTAAACAAACAATGGTAAGCAATTGCATGCTTTGTACGCCTATGGCTTTTAAATGCGCCTGTAAAAAGTTGTGGGTATATTCTTTAAAAAACTTACGGGCTACAAAGTAATAGATCACAGAACCAACCGATACAATACCAAGCGGCCAGCCCAGGTGATAAGGGAAACTCGGTATTAAAATAACCAGGCCTACTACAATAGCACCTATAGCCCAAAAACCGCTCAACCTATCAAACAGGATAGCCCAGAATACTTTTTTGGTTGGCAAATTATAGCGTTTATGCAATAGGTAAATTTTGTAGCCATCGCCGCCGATACCGCCGGGCAATAGCACGTTATAGCACAAGCCAAGAAAATATAGGCGTAGGTTAAAGCGCCAGTCGAGCCGTAAACCGATAGACTTAAAATAGCTTAATAACCGCCATGACGAAAAAAGCATCGATCCGACATAACAGGCTATAGCGGCTGCAAGCCAGGCACGGTCGGCATGGACTAAGCGATATTTAATTTTCGCAAACGGAACCTTACTGAAAACCCAGTAAAGCAAACCACCGGTTACTAATATGATAAGGATTACTTTTACTACGCCCCAAAGCTTACCTTTCCAGGTTTTGTGTTCGGCACCTTCGTCAATGATGTCTTCTGGTTGTGTCATTCGGCTGCAAAGCTATGTTATTTTTTTATTTGGATGTACAGGATAGTCAATTAACAATTTTTATTCATTTTGTTTTCACAAATATTAAAACCAGTAAATCAGCTAATTATTATAGAGCGATTTTTCGCTTGATTAATTTATCGTTTCCATAGTTAAAAACATAACCATGTAATCAAATATTCAACTCTGTGTAATCATATATCAAATCGGTGAAATCCTAACAACAAAGTGTTATTTTTGCGCAAATTTTTTGGAGATGAGTAAAGTAAACGTTGGTTTAGTACAAATGACCTGCACTGCTGATAAACAGCAGAACCTGCAAAAGGCAATTGTTAAAGTAAGGGAAGCGGCTGCTAAAGGCGCGCAAATAGTTTGTTTACAGGAACTTTTTACGTCGCTTTACTTTTGCGATGTTGAAGATTACGACAATTTTAAGTTGGCCGAAGCTATCCCGGGCCCATCAACCGATGAGCTTTCAAAGGTTGCTGCCGAGCTTAATGTGGTGATCATAGCCTCATTGTTTGAAAAACGTGCCCAGGGTGTTTACCACAACACAACTGCAGTGCTTGATGCTGATGGTAGCTACCTTGGCAAATACCGCAAAATGCATATCCCCGACGATCCGGGCTTTTACGAAAAATTTTACTTCACCCCCGGCGATCTGGGTTACAAAGTATTTAATACCAAATTTGCCCGCGTTGGCGTATTGATTTGCTGGGACCAATGGTACCCTGAAGCAGCACGCATCACCGCATTAATGGGTGCCGATATATTGTTTTACCCAACTGCAATTGGCTGGGCCACTACGCAGGACGAAGCTACCAACGTTGAGCAATACAATGCATGGCAAACCATCCAGCGCTCGCACGCGGTAGCTAATGGTGTACACGTAGTAAGTGTTAACCGTGTAGGCGAAGAAGCCGGCGTAAAATTCTGGGGCGGCTCATTCTTCGCCAATCCGTTCGGCGCTATCATTCACCAAACATCGCATGATAATGAGGAAGTGGTAGTGCAGGAATTGGATCTGGATAAATCTGATTACTACAGGAGCCACTGGCCATTTTTGAGAGACAGAAGGATCGATAGCTATCAGCCGATTACAAAGCGTTTGCTTGACGAGGACTAATATAACACACGCGTCATTGCGAGGTACGAAGCAATCCCCAATTGGCAGGTTGGCAATGCAAGGCCGCTCTGTATATAGGGGATTGCTTCGTTCCTCGCAATGACGTTTTTGATATCAGGTAATACCCTTACATTTGCACTACCAAATTATGAGCCAACAAATATCAACTATACTTACACCCGCCTCGCAAGGCTTCCATTTTCCTGCCGAGTGGGCTAAACATACCGCTACCTGGTTAAGCTGGCCACATAAGGAGGCTTCATGGCCGGGCAAGATCGATACAATTTATGCGCCTTATATCGCTTTTATAAAAGTGGTAAGCGAACAGGAACTGGTGCGTATTAACGTTGTTAACGAGGATATGAAAGCCTCCGTTATTTTCCAGTTGCAAAATGCAGGGGTCGATCTGAACAAAATAGAGATCTTTGAGTTTCCTACTAATGATGCCTGGTGCCGCGATCACGGTCCGGCGTTTTTGATAAATCCAACTACCAGGCAAAAAGCCATTGTTGATTGGGGTTATAACGCATGGGGCGGCAAGTACCCTCCATTCGACCTGGATGATGTGATCCCTACCAAAATAGGTAGCCATTTTGGCTTGCCTGTATTTAACCCGGGGATTGTGATGGAAGGCGGCTCGGTTGATTTTAACGGCAAAGGCACCATTTTAACCACCACTGCCTGCCTGCTCAACAAAAACCGTAATCCGCAGCTTAACCAGCAGCAAATTGAAAGCTACCTGCAAAACTATTACGGAGCCGAACAGATCCTTTGGTTGGGCGATGGCATTATCGGCGATGATACCGATGGCCATATCGATGATATCACCCGCTTTGTAAACGAAGATACCGTTGTTACCGTTGTTGAAGAAGACAAGAACGATGAGAACTACCCCATCCTGCAGGAAAACCTCGAAACACTGAAAACCATGCGCCTGCTTAACGGCAAACAGCTTAACATTGTTGAGCTGCCCATGCCCGACGCGGTGATTTATGAGGATACGCGCTTACCTGCATCATACGCTAATTTCTACATTGCCAATTCGGCTGTGATAGTGCCGACGTACCGTTCAAAGAACGACGATAAAGCACTTGACATAATAACCCAATGCTTCCCCGACCGCAAGGTTGTCGGCATCGACAGCACCGATATTATCTGGGGCCTCGGCAGTTTCCACTGCCTCAGCCAGCAGGAACCGGAATAAGCCCCACCCAACCCTCCCCTGAATTTAAGTTTACCCATAAAATAAAAAATTATCTTAGTGTCCCTAATGGGGATATTTGAAGAATCAAGATGTATAACTTTACAGATGCATGGGATTGAATTTAACCATTTAGACAGGAAAAGCCGTTATCAGCAGGTTATTTCGGTATTAAATTCCTCTGATCCATCTCGTAGTTTCCCAAATCTGTTTAAAGATCAACATCAGTTAAAGGGCTTATACCGGCTGCTCAATAATAAATCAGTTAGTCATTCAAAATTTATCTCGGGTTATCAGGCCGGGTTAGTTCAGTACTCAAAAGAGCAGGATAAAAGTACCCCATGGATATTAGTACAGGATACCATGCTGACAGACTATCACAGTCGTAAAGTATTAGATTTAGGCTATACACAAACAGAACATTCAAACGGGTTTCTGTTGCATCACGGGTTGTTGCTTGATGCAGAAGCCATACCATTGGGTTTGCTTCACCAACAGGTTATTCATAGGGAGCGGGAAAAATATAAACAAGCCAGGACACCGGAGGATAAAGAATCAAAAAAATGGATTAATGCGATTACAACGGGAGTTGAATTTAGTAAACAAACCGGCAGGTCGTTGATTCACCTGATGGATAGGGAAGCCGATATTGCAGATATCATTAATGCAGCCAATAGCCATGATGGACAATATTTTATTATCAGGGCAGCACAAAACAGGATACTTACCAATGCGGAAGGCAAATTATCAGCAGAAAAGCTATTTACGTTTATGCCATCATTGCATACAGGCGATATCATTGAGCGCCGGTTGATTGATGAGAAAGGAAAATCCTATCAGGCAAATTGCACGATCAGTCATGGAGAGATCCATATTAAAGGTGTTGATAAATCGGTGCGATGTGTTTGGGTCAAAGAACTACAGCAAGAACAGGCAGCAGATAGAAAAGAACCAGCAGAATGGTTTTTATTAACCAATTTGCCTGCTGATGATTATACTCATGAAGTGATAGCGGGGTACTATTCAAAACGCTGGGTTATTGAGGATTTCCATAAATGCTATAAAACCGGCTGTAGCATTGAAAAACGACAGTTTGATTCCCGGGAAACCTTGACCAATGGGATCGGCCTGCTTGCATTAACAGCCGTCGTTCTATTAAGGAGCAGGTATTTTGCACAAAACGATCATGATGCACCATTTGAAACTATTGTAACCGATGCCAGAGAGCAGCTGCTGGCGAAAAAGATAGCAGGGAAATACTTGAAGCCGATAGACGCAACAATAGCAAAACCTTATACAGCACTATGGTGGTTGCTATTAATGGGTAGAATGGGAGGTCATCAAGGATTTAAACAAAAAGGCCTGCCTGGATGGCAGACCCTATGGAAAGGGTATTCTTTTTTCCAATCTCTGATGCTCGGGTTTAGTCATGCAGATAACGCTCCTTAATTTTATGGGTAAACTTAAACCCAAGGGAGGGCTTTTTTTTGCAAAAAATTGTCATTTCGATAGTGCAGGGGAGGGCATAAGGGATGGGAGCGAAAGAGAAATCTCCTATGATGAAAATAAGCTACAGAAAGGCTAATATTCTTGAAAAGCGGGCTAATAGACTACTATAAAGTTATAATTTATAAATGATTAAGCAAAGCGAGGCCATGTTTTCTTA
>NZ_JBHLTS010000068.1:0-76503 GCF_042434235.1 Mucilaginibacter angelicae
AGGCCCCAAGGATTATACGGGGTCTGTAGTTTGACCTTGTTTTTCCAGGCAAATATCTTACTTCTCATCCCAAAGCACGTCATTACATTTTTTTTCAGGTTTCCCCTGATCGTTACTCGCAATGACGGGAGTTATTATACGCGCAGTATAAGAAACCGCGCTGATGGCGTTTAACTCACACTCGTTACCGTTTTCTTCAACTCTGTTTCCAGGTTTTGAAGCTCGGTGTTCAGGGTGCGGCGGTTAGCTGTGCCTTCGTCGTGAATGCGTTTTACCTCGGTAAGTGTTTCAATGAGTGATGAGGTTGTCTTTTTCAGTGTATCTAATGACACTACAGTTTTTTCATTTTCGCGGGCTACGTCAATACTGTTTTGTTTCAGCATTTCGGCATTCTTTTGCAAAATGGTGTTGGTAGTATCCGAGATCTTTTTCTGCATCTCCACGTTCTCTTTCTGACGATTGAGCGCCACCGCTATGGTAAGCTGGTTTTTCCAAACCGGGATAGTGGTTGATACAATTGACTGTGCTTTTTCGGCAATCGTAGTATTGTTATTCTGCACCACACGGATCTGCGCCAGCGACTGCATCATAATGAAACGAACCACTTTCAGGTCGGCCAGGCGTTTATCCAAACGGGTCACAAAATCGCGCAGATCGGCAATTTCATAGTCCTGGTAAGCTGTTGGGTTGCCATCCATCACAGCCAACTTTTCGTTAAGCTCATTGTACTTAAGCTGCCCGGCAATGATCAGGTCTTCCATTTGCTTGATGTAGGTAACGTTACTGTCAAACATGGTTTGCAGCGAGCTGTTATCCTTCAAAGAGTTAACGCGACCGGCCTTGATCTTATTGGTGATTTTGTCGATGTTGTTAACCACAGTATCGTACTTCTGAAAAAGCTTTTTGGTATCAACTACAAGCTTTTTCATGAACGGAATATGTGATATGAACGAGGTGAACGCGTTTTGGTTCAATTCATCAACATCAATATAATTAAGCTCGGTAAGCAGGTCATTGATTAGCACGCCAACCTCACCCGAGTTATAGGTACGTACCGAAGTAAGGAAGTTGTTGCTGTATTTCTCCATCGAGTTTTGTACCTCAACACCATAGTTCAGTATGGAGTTAACATCACTCGGGTTCAAGTCCTTACCCATCTCACCGTATTTTTTAACATCTTCGGTGGGGATAACATCAAGGTTAACATTGCCCTGCTTATCCAGCCTCATAGGCACACTGCTTGCCGCTGGAGCTGCCGCCGGAATATCCAAACTGGTTGGAGTGATCAGCGGTGGTATATTTAGTTCATCATTGTTTGGTGCACTTTCCATAATCTTATTTTAAAAATAATTATTGTGACAAATAACGCCCGGATAACCAATATACCCCGGCATTGGTAGTACTTATAAGTAAGTTGCGGTAACAGTTTTCACGGTTTCTTCCAGCTTGCGGTCGCGGGTTGGCTCACCTATCGCGTTAAATTTCCACTCGTCGTTCTTTTTGTAAAACACGCCCATCACCATTGATACGTGGCCTGCAAAATCTTTGCTGTGCGCAATATCATAGGTAGCGAAGATCTCGTTAACGCGGGTTGGCGTGCCTTCATAAATGCGGATAGATGCAAACGGGATGCTGCCAAAATCCTGGCCCCGGAAGCTGTTCAACACAAAGGCTACATAGCTAACGGTTGGGCTCAGCGTGCCAAAATCAACCGTGATCACTTCGTTGTCTAATCCGTCATTCCCGGCCATGTCGCCAGTAAGGTCGTCACCGCTGTGTTTTACCGAATGATCTTTTGAACGCAGGTTACCAAAGTAAACCACATCAATCAGCTGTTTGCTGTCGTTATACAAAATGCAGCTGGCATCAAGGTCAACCGCTTCTTTGGTAGTACCGAAGCCAAACAAGCCTTTCTTTTCAATAGCTCCCCAGTTTATCCCAACACATACATTTTGTAATTTACTGCCGTTACTTTTTTCAAGGCTGATCCGCTGCCCTTTTTGAAGATTGATAGCCATAATTTTAGTTGTATTTGTTTAAATAATCCTGCAAGCCGCCTTTCATACCGGCCCCCACAGCTTCAAATTTCCAGTTGTTGTCTTTTTTATAGATGCGGCCAAACTCAACGGCAGTCTCTATTGAAAAATCCTCTTCCAGCTCATATTTCAAAATATCTACATTGGTAGCCGAATCAAAAATGCGAACAAATGAATTGCGCACCTGCCCGAAATTCTGGCGGCGGCTTTCGGCCTCGTGAATGGTTACCACAATACAGATCTCGGTAGCCCGCGGATCTATCTTTGACAGGTCGACAATGATCTGCTCGTCATCGCCATCACCTGCACCGGTAAGGTTATCGCCGGTATGCTCCACAGCGCCATCAGGCGATTTTGGGTTATTGTAGAAAACGAAAAAATCGTCGGTCAGTATTTTTTTGTTATCGCCCATGATGAACACCGAAGCGTCCAGGTCAAAAGCCGAGCCTGTTGATGAGCTGTTTGTATCCCAACCAAGGCCTATAGTAAATTTGGGGGCACCAATGGTTTCCCGCTGGCCTTTTTGCAAGTTAATTGCCATGCTGAATTAGTTTATTGTTGTTTATTAATAGGTTTTGTTTAATAAAGTTTAAGTTAGGCGCATAGGCTTCAATAGTATGGTAACCGTTACCCAAAGCCATATCATACAACAAGTTTATGAAATTGCTGCCTTGATCTTGTATAAAAATGCAAAAACTTTCGTGATCGTAATTTAAAATATATTTGACGATGCGGGTATTGATACAAAAATCCTTGCCTTTGATGATATCATTTAAATGATATATCTTTTTAACATGATGATAATTGAGGTAATTTTCAATATTAGGGTGGATGTTTTTGTTCACCAGCTCGGCAAAGTACAGCATGTAAATATCATTCTGTAAGCCATATTCATCAACCATTTTCATGATCATGCGCTCGTGACTGCCGGTTATTTTGATATCATCCAAAAACAGCAGCGTTTTACCCACAAGGAAATCCTTATCTATATGAAAGGAATCGTTACCTATCAAACTGATCCTTTGCTCGGCATCCAGCTCGCCATAATCTTCTTTATAAGTTATGGTGCGGTGTACCTTGGTTTCCTGCACCACAGGGTAACCATGGTCGGCCAGCCAGCGGTTAAGCCTGCACACAAAATGGTTTTTCATGGCGAAGGTAGCCGTAGGGATAAACGAGTATGGGCTCGATATTACTACTATTTGCTTTTTTATGGGCTGTTTGCTCAAGTGTTTTGCAATGAACCCATCGGCCAAATCGGTACCGAAATAGCGTGATACTTCACCATCGCCAAATTTAAAGCGACTGTAATCATCCGCATCGAAACCAAAGTGTGTTGCGCTGTTGATGTGATGTAATGAGTAGGTAGCTTTCATAAACTTAATAAGTTTAAAATTGATAAGTTGTTTGAATTGATGAGCAAGCTGTTAAGGCCCGCATCATTAGCCCCTGCTATATCTGCCGCCGGGTTATCGCCTATGTGTATGATATCTGCCAGGCTTATTTGTTTTGGTTTATTACAATCTTTAACGTTTTGCACCATCAGGTTAAACAAGGCCAGGTTAGGTTTCGACATTCCTTCCTCGTCCGAATAGATCTGGAAGTTAAAAAAGTCGGCCAGGCCTAATTTAACCATCACCTTGCGGAGCGTTTGCCCCTTTATAAAACCTGTATTACTTAAAATACTCAATGAGCAATCGCCTTTTTGTTTTAGATGCTGCAGCGTATCAATTGTTACAGGCGAGTAAACCACCGGCAGGTAGTAGAACAGCAGTTTTTCCATATCGGCGTAAAGCTTATCAATATCTACATCGGCAAGCGGATACTGGTTATCATTGATCATGCTGATCACCATAAGGTACATCTCATCGGCATCAATATTTTTGCCGGTACGCTCGTTTACAGCATTGCACATCAGATCAATCTGGCGGAAAGCCCTTGCAACCTCATCAATACTTTTGCCTGCCGGATTAAAATCCCGCTGAAAGATCTTGGTACGCTCTATCTTAAAATATGGATTTGATTTGATCAGCGTAAGCCAAAGATCAAATGAATAATGCTGGTAGATTTGCATGTTTTTTATAGAGTCAAGAAATCAAGAGAAAAGAACCAAGATAAAAGTCTATGCAGATAATCCTATTCATGATTCTCAAAATCTTTTGTCTTGACTCTTTCTTCCTGGCTCTTACTTCTTGATGTCTTGATTCTCTTTTAATAGCCCTTCAGCAACTCCGAAAGGCTATCAGTTGTATGCGGATCGCCGATGGCGCGGAATTTCCAGGTGCCGTCTTTGCGATAAACCTCAGCAAAGGTCATGGAGCACATGCCGTTATACGTCGAATCGCCCGAGAGACTGAATTTGGCAATCTCTTTACCGTGACTATCAACCGCTCGGATAAAGGCATTCTCCACCATCCCAAAGTGCTGGTTGTTTTTTTGCCCCTGGTATATAGCCACCAGGAAAAGGATGCGGTCATATTTGGGATCGAGCGAATCAAGCTTAACAATGATCTGTTCATCGTCACCATCTCCTGCGCCGGTACGGTTATCGCCGGTAAGCCAGATCTGGCCAGATGGGTGACGCATCGAATTAAAGTAGATCACATCGCCTTCAAACATATGAATGGTACGACCATTAGCGGTTTGCTTGGCATAACCACGATTGGCTACCTTGCCGTTCTTATCCAGCAAAAACGCTATGGCATCCAGGTCATATTCCGCTTCTTCGGCGCCACCAAACAGCTTGCCCAAAAAGCCACCGCCATGGGTTTTTCGCACATCCCAGCCTAAGCCTATAGTTACTGATGACAGATCGAAACTTTCGCCTTTATCATTTTTACGCAGGTCAATTGTTTGACCTTTTACCAAATTTATAGCCATTGCCTTATTTGATTATTTGCCCTTTGAAATATTTACTTAAAAAGAAAGCGAGGTCTTCCTTATAACCCACGCCCGATGCTTCAAATTTCCACGCACCGCCGCGTTTATACAACCTGCCAAATTCAATAGCTGTTTCGATAGAAAAATCTTCGCCCAACTCGTACTTGCAAACTTCGGCTCCTGTTTGGTTATCTAAGATACGAATATAGGAATCACGTACCTGCCCGAAATTCTGACGGCGTGCCTGCGCTTCGTGGATAGTTACCACAAACAGGATCTCCTGGATGCGGGCATCCACTTTCGTTAAATCAACGGTGATTGATTCATCATCGCCGCCATCGCTGTTACCACCTGTGGGGTCATCACCGGTATGGTGAACGGATTGCTCGGGCGAATCGACATTATTATAGAACACAAAAAACTCATCCTGCGGTACCAGCCTGCTGGCGTCGATCATGATGGCCGATACGTCAAGATCGAAATCATAACCTGTACCTTCGTTTGGGTTCCAGCCCAAACCAACTGTCATTCTTGAAAGGCCGATATCTATTTTCTGCCCTTTTTGTAAGTTAATAGCCATTTTAGTATGTGTTATTTTTAGGTGAAACCTGTATTGCCTATTGGGTTTTGCGCGGCATTGCAGGTATTGGCCGGTGACAAACCGGCAATTAAACATTTAATCTAAGGTAGATGTTTTATTGAGGTGATATTGTAAAATTGTCTACACAAAAATAAGACTGTAACAGGCAGTGGTTGTTACAGGATTGAGGGGGATATTTTAGTGGTAAGATAAGGATATCTTTCTTTGGCGCAAGTATTGTAGGCAGGATGTGGGGCACGCACACTTGTACCTATGCGGGAATAATATTAATCCTTTGTCATCCTGAGGAACGAAGGATCTTCTTCGCCCTGTATAGCGGCCCTGTATTTTCAAGAAGATCCTTCGTTCCTCAGGATGACAAAAAAATTCTTCTTTGGCGCAAGTGTTGTGGGCAGGATGTGGGGTATGCACACTTGTGCCTATGCGGAAGCACAAGTCTCCGACTACACTTCTCCCTCGCTCAAGACTTACGCTAAAATACGAGGAAATTGCACAACCCCAGGTTATATCAATTAATGCGCACCAAACTTTATCCAAACAAAATACCCTACCCACAGCAGGATATTGGAATAAACACCGGCCAGCACATCATCCATCATAACGCCTAAACCGCCGCCCAGATCTTCCATCTTGCGAACACCAAGCGGTTTCACAATATCAAAAAAGCGGAACAATACCAATCCGGCTAAAAGGAAATATAAATTAGCGGGGATAAAGAGCATAGCTATCAGCATCCCGGCAACCTCATCAATTACCACGCGCGAGCTGTCTTCGCCCCAGTCGGGTTCAACTTTATTGCCTACAAATACACCCAGCGCGGTAATAAATATGGTAATAGCCAACAGGTACCAGGGATTTTGCAAGGACGGACTTTGCCACAGCAGCCAGATAAAGCCACAGGTAACTATTGCCGCGTAAGTGCCCCCACCCTTCAAAAATCCAATGCCAAAAATGGAAGCTATTGTTTTATTTAAGAACATTTGTTTAATTACTAATCAATCTTTTTCAATTCCCTCCCCAGGGAGGGGTGCGGCTGCCTGTGTTGTGACAGGGAGGGGTCTATACGCTTTGCAAAATCACAAATAGTTCAAGAAACCCCTCCCTACACCCTCCCAGGGGAGGGAATCGCACATGCCCCACGCTTTTACTGAGGCACACTGCCAACTCAAAACTGCCAACTGAACACTACTGCTTATCCAGCACATCCTCCGCTGCCTCGGCAACTTCGGGCTCAATGGTATGCCTTTTAGGGAAGTTGAACAGCAGCGATGTTAGTACCGGGATAATAAATATGGCCACAGTGAATACTGAAGTGAAAATATCAGCGCTTTCGCCTTCCATCATTTTCGAAAATCCGGCTTCGGGGAAAAAGTGAACGTATAATGATGAGGACAGTTTAATACCCAGTACACCTATTACTATAAACGCTACCGTTTCCAGGAACGTGAATTTCTCCATCAGCTTAACAAAAGCCTGGGCCACAAAACGCATAGCCAGGATGCCGATAAACACACCAATATAGATCAGCATTTTGTGATCGGTAAATGCCACTGCTGCAAAAACGTTATCGATAGAAAAGGCAAGGTCCATCAGCTCAACTAAAGCGATGGTTGCCCATAAATTACCTATCAAACCCACGGTCGACTTGTAAAGCCAATTCTTGTTTTTATCAACAGATTCTTCTTCGCTATCACCGTCGGCAGCTGTTAGCTTACCTTTAAAATAATTGAAGCATAAATAAATGAGGTACAAACCGCCCAGTGGCTTTAACCACCAAACCGATACCAGCCAGGCAGCTAAAAACAAACAAACACCACGTAAAACATATGCGCCAATGATACCATAGCGTAATGCTTTTTTACGCTGGTGCGGAGGCAAGTCGAGCACCATGGTAGCCAGTACGGCAGCATTATCAACAGAGAGCAGGCTCTCAATAACAATCAGGTTTAAAATAATCAGGACGCCGGCCTTCAGGTCGGGGCCAAGCACATAGTGTAAAAACTCCATAAATTATATGATATCGGTATTAAGCATTGCTTTTAAAATATTAGCCTGTACATCAACATCGCTCAGGCTTTGTAAAAAATTGATGTCGGCTATTTTTTTATAGTTTTCGGCTAACAGGGATTTTATTTCGGGAGGCATATATGATTTCATCGTTACCACATCACTTTGTAGTTTGTCAATTTTATCCTGCAGCTCATGCGCCAGTTTTTCCTTTTTTGACAGATTGTTATTATTCTCGATGCCCGAAAGCTTTGTTACATCGCAAAATAGGAATAAATTATTGGCAGGCGAAAATAAAAAGTGCCTGTCTTCATCCATAAATTTATAAACTTCCAGTATCAGGTTGCCGGCCTTTAACCCGCAGTAAAACTCGGTACGAAACTCGTGCTTTAACAATACCCCCATCAACTTACGCTGGATAACGGCGTAATTATTATGATAGGTGTCGTTATAATTATGCTGCACCAGTTCGTTATATAACTCGGGCATTATGTTGTAAAAAAAGTCGGAGCCGTAACGCAGACTGAAAGCATTAATATTTTTAGAGAAAGGATAATCAGCGGAGTTATCAGAAAGCACCTGGTAAAGCTTCCGTAAGGAAAGGTTCACTTTAAGGGCCTGGCGTTGCCTGTCAATCTTAAAACCCTGCTCGGTGAGCACATTGTCATCCATCTTATCAATCATCTCTTTGGTAAGCTGGATTTCATCGAGCACAAGGCTCACGTTGTTCTCGTTGTTTTTCTTGATCTTACGGAGCAGGTCGACCAAACTCGTCGTAAACTGAACGTGAAAAAGCTCCAGCTTGTTGATGTCAATCTCGGGATTGGTTTCAAAAAGCTTATGGATAACCTGGGTACGCAGGTATAATTTGTAAATGAGCTCATCTTCAAAAAACACCGACAGCAGCTGAAGCTTGCTGAGCATCCTGTTCGACCCATTTAAAATATTTAACCTGTTTTCATCCATCAACTTACTGTACCCCTTATAATAAATGTAAAAATACAAAATTATAGGATTGAATGTTTGGGCGTATGTTACGAATAAAGGGTGCGTATTTGGATTATTGGATTTAGAATGTACGGCTTTAATTGAACCCAAATATGCGTTAGGGACTAAAGCGGATACCGGCCCGTGGCTAAGGCCCTGTGTAGTATGAGCGTAAAGCCCGGCCGCAGGCAACGCGCGCAATCAATTGACGGTTTTGGAAGAGGCAGTTAAAAAATATGTCATTGCGAGCGTAGCGTGGCAATCTCGTAGCCAATGCATGTCCGATCTGTATAGCTACGAGATTGCTTCGTCGTTCCTCCTCGCAATGACATGCCTTTTTAACCAGCAATGGTAGGAGCTACCCATTCCCACCAAAATAAATTATATTTACATAAAGGTGTAACCCGATCTGCTAAGGTGTAGTCACAGAGGTTATATAATGCAAAGCAAGCTTTCAGATATCGAACTTATTGAGCAAACCCTGGCGGGTAACCAGTTTGCCTATGCCGATTTGGTTAAGCGGCATCAGCGTTTTGTTTTTACGCTGGCTATGCGCTTTGCCAAGGGACGGGAGGATGCTGAAGAAATTGCGCAGGATTGTTTTGTGAAGGCATACCGCTCGCTGGCATCGTTCCAGGGGCAGTCGAAATTTAGTACCTGGCTTTATAGTATAGTTTATACTACCGCCATGACATTTTTAAGAAAGAAAAGGGTAGATACCGATTCTATTGATGACGAGGGCACATTTGTGCAGGTTGAAAGCCATGAATCGGCCTATGATACCAATAATGTAGAAAATAAATCGAGGTCATATTACCTGAACCAGGCCATTGAGCAGCTACTGCCCGACGATGCCACTATAATCACCCTGTTTTATAAGGGCGAACAATCATTAGAGGAAATTGCCCAAACAATGGGTATTGAAACAAATACCGTTAAGGTTAAACTATTTAGGGCGCGCCAGCGTTTGAAAGAAAAGCTGGAGCGCAATTTAAAACACGAGGTGAAAGAACTGATATGAACACCATCGAAGAAAAACTTTGGAACTATATTGATGGTACCTGCACACCGGCTGAGCAGGAAGCCATTGCCCGGCTTATTGAGCAGGATGATATGTACAAACAAAAATACACCGAACTGCTTGTGCTAAACCAGGAATTTGCCAATATGGAGCTTGATGAGCCATCAATGGCCTTTAGTTATAATATAATGGAGGCCATACGGGCCGAACATGCACTGGCGCCTTTAAAATCAACCATTAATAAAAAGATAATATTAGGCATTGCCGCTTTTTTTGTACTGAGCATATTAGCCCTGTTAACAATCATCCTTTCAAACGTTCAAATTTCAGGAAATCCGTTCAGTGTTGTAAACATTAAATTACCAGCAGATTTTAAGTTACCTGCAGCCAGCAGTATTTTCAATAGTGCTTTTATGAAAAGTTTTTTCGTGTTTGATGTAATTTTGGCGCTATTTTTAACCGATAGTTATCTGCGTAGAAAAAAAGCTGCAAAAGAGGCATAAAGTGTTCACTTTTCTGTATGCCAAATTAAGACTATGTGTCTTTCTGACACTTAGTCATTCCCCCGTTTTGTAATATAAACATCAACTTAACCTAATATTAATGTATCAACATGGATACATTAATAAAAAATTTAAAAAGTCCCCGGTTTTGGCACAGTGATTGTAATAGTATTTACGAACTGGTAAACTTACCGGTTTAATTGTGATAAGGTTTAGGTTGAAAGTCTCCCGACGCAAGGTTGGGAGGCTTTTATTTTTTATAACCAATTCTGTCACCCCTCCGCCCTATCCTGCCACTTGACACCCAGGTTTGATTTTTGTAACTTTGTTTTTATGTCGAAAGCAGAAACACTTGAAGATTTTTATCAAAGGAAGATTAACTGGCTGCCCGGTAACCTGCAGCAAAGCATCGGTCACTTCAATGTATTCAGAATTGAGGATTGCATTGGCCCTAATGCAAAGCAGGTAACTTATAGCCGCCGTACCTTTTATAAGATCAGCCTGATGCGCGGTGATAATATCATCCACTACGCCGATAAAAGTATTACCCTTTCGGGCTCAACGCTAATGTTCTTTAGCCCGATGGTACCGTATACGTTTGAGCATATGTCTGACGATCGTACCGGCTTCTTCTGCATATTTACTGAAGAGTTTTTCCTGGAGAAATTCAGGACAGGTTTAAGCGAATTCCCGATGTTTGGCATTAACGCCAAGCCGGTTTATGCTTTAAATGATGAACAGGATGCCTACGTGACCAATCTTTTCCAAAAAATGCTGGAAGAGATTAACACCGAATATGCCTTTAAATATGACCTGCTCCGCAATTATGTTACCGAGCTGGCTTACTACGCCTTAAAGACCGAACCATCCGAAAATGTTTATAAACATGTTGATGCCAAATCGCGCATCACATCTGTATTTACCGAACTACTGGAGCGGCAGTTCCCTATCGAAACCCCTTCGCAACGGTTTGCGCTGCGCTCGGCCAATGATTTTGCGCAACGGCTATCGGTACACGTAAACCACCTGAACAGGGCCATTCGCGAAACTACCGGCAAAACTACTACAGATCATATTGCCGACCGTTTGCTGAGTGAAGCCAAATCGTTACTAAGGCATACCGACTGGAATATCTCTGAAATTGGTTATTGCCTCGGCTTTGAAGAACCTACCCATTTCAATAATTTTTTCAAAAAACAAACCAAGCAAACTCCAGGCTCATTTCGAAATGTTTGAATTTCGTAACCTTTGGTTTGATTAATGTAATGCACTCCCTTTGTTGCCGCTGTAACTTTGTTCTATCTTAATAACAAAGCAAACAATTTTTATGGACAACAACAAAGTATGGTTTATTACCGGTGCTTCAAAAGGCTTTGGCCTTAGCCTGGTAAAACAGCTACTGGATGCAGGACAGCTTGTTGCCGCTACTTCCAGGAATTTACAGGAGTTAACAACCGCGGTTGATACAACAAGCAATAAATTTTTACCCCTACAGGTCGATCTGGCAAATGAAAGCAGTGTATCGCTGGCTTTACAGCATACCCATGAATTTTTTGGTCGCATTGATGTAGTGATCAACAATGCAGGTTATGGCATTGGCGGCGCTATTGAGGAACTGAACGATGCCGAAACCCGCCTGGCATTTGACGTAAATGTATTTGGCACCCTGAATGTGAT
The DNA here is from genome assembly GCF_042434235.1 of Mucilaginibacter angelicae. Lineage (NCBI taxonomy): Bacteria > Pseudomonadati > Bacteroidota > Sphingobacteriia > Sphingobacteriales > Sphingobacteriaceae > Mucilaginibacter > Mucilaginibacter angelicae. The sequence continues at coordinate 11,713 of NZ_JBHLTS010000068.1, forward strand.
CCGTGCGGTAATGCCTTACCTGCGCAAACAACGCTCGGGCCACATCATTAACATTTCATCTATTGCAGGCATTACTGCCAACACCGGCTGGGCTATTTACGCCGGATCAAAATATGCGGTGATCGGCATTTCGGAAGTGCTTGCTGCCGATGTTAAAGAGTTTGGGATTAACGTAACCGTGGTTGCTCCCGGGGCTTTCCGCACCAGCTTCCTTACTGCAGATTCGATTTCAATTACCGAAAACAAAATTGAGGATTACACCGAGGTACGTGCCATCCACAATAAATACCTTAAAATGGATGGCAAACAAGCCGGCGACCCTGAAAAAGCGGCAACTGCTATCATTAATGTAGTTTACGAAGAAAACCCGCCATTATACCTGTTATTAGGTGGTGATGCATACAATCGCGCTTTGGCCAAGTTGGATACTTTACACCAGGAAATCAGGCAGTGGCAGGATGTAACCTGCTCAACCGATTTCTAAATTTTATTCCGTTTACCCTATATCTACCTATATAAAAACAATAAAATGGAAAGTATCAAAAACAAAGTGATTGTAATAACCGGTGCCAGCAGTGGCATCGGTGCATCTGCCGCCCGTAAACTGGCACAGCTCGGCGCCAAAGTGGTTTTGGCCGCCCGCAGGGAAGACCAGCTGAAAACCCTGGTACAGGAAATTGGCGACAATGCCATGTACGTAGTAACCGATGTTGCCAAACGTACCGATCTGGATAACCTCATTCAACAGGCTATAGCCAAATTTGGCCAGGTTGATGTAATGTGGAACAATGCCGGCATTATGCCCATCTCCTTTTTTGAAGAGGGCCATGTTGATGAGTGGGACAAGATGATCGACATTAATATTAAAGGTGTATTGTATGGCATTAATGCGGTGCTCCCCCATATGCTTCAACGTGGCGAAGGTCATATCCTTTCAACCTCATCGGTAGGTGGATTAAAAACTTCACCGGGCATCGGGGTGTACAGCGGTACCAAGTTCGCGGTGAAAGCTATCATGGAAACCCTGCGCGAGGAAGTGGCTCAAACCATTAAGGTAACTACCATTTACCCGGGGGCTACAAAATCGGAGTTAGGCCATGACATTACCAGCCCCAAAATCAAAGGCTTATATGGTAACCTTACCAATATGCCCAAACTTGATGAAGAGGCCATAGCCAACGCTGTTATTTATGCAATAAGTCAGCCGGATAATATTACCGTTAATGAGGTTGTGGTAAGGCCGCTTGGGCAAACACGATAATATCAACTGCCGGAGATTTAACCTTTCAAAATAAGCGAAAATCAAAAATCGCCGGTAAAACAGTAACAAATCAATAAAATTAAAATCTATTTAAAACTATGGAAAACAATAAAGTATGGTTTGTAACCGGGGCCTCAAAAGGACTGGGACTTGCCTTAGTAAAAAAACTATTAAATGAGGGCTATAAAGTAGCCGCCACATCGCGCAATTTAAGCGATCTGAACAATGCAGTTGATGTGCACAGCGAGCAGTTTTTGCCACTTGCCGTTAATTTAACCAACGAAGAAAGTGTACAGGAAGCCGTTGAGCTTACCGTAAAAACCTTCGGGAAAATTGACGTTGTTGTCAACAACGCCGGATATGGCTTATTGGGAGGCATTGAAGAACTGACCGACCGCGAGGCGCGTGACAACTTTGAGGTTAACGTATTCGGATCATTGAATGTAATCCGCAAGGCCCTGCCTTATTTACGTGCTCAAAAATCAGGACATATTTTAAATGTATCATCTATAGGTGGCTTCACCGGTGCCTTTGCAGGCGGTGGGATCTATTGCGCCACCAAGTTTGCCGTTAATGGTTTCTCCGAAACCCTATCGGCCGAGGTAGCACCCTTTGGCATTAAGGTTACCATTGTACAGCCAGGTTATTTCAGGACTAACTTCCTGTCGGCCGGCTCATTGGCAGTGCCGCAAAACCAGATAGCAGACTATCAAAACGTACGTGATACAGTAAATTTTCACCAAAACGATATGGACAAGCAACAGGCCGGCGATCCTGAAAAAGCAGCCGCGGCTATGATCAGCATAACCACCGAAGCTAACCCGCCGCTAAATTTATTTTTAGGCGAAGACGCTTATGGGCTGGTTGAAAAAAAGCTTGCCTTCGTTCAAAACGAATTAGAAACATGGAAAGATTTAACACTTTCAACAGCAATACAACAATAAATGCACATCATTATATAGGTGTTTGGGTTACCCGCGATGGGTTTATCCGTCATGAATTTTTACCCAACGGCCGGTACACCGAGGCCCGCGGCGATAAACAAAATGCCTACACCGGTTACTACAGCGTATTAGGTAACCACGTTGAATACCTCGACGATACCGGTTTTACCGCCGAAGGCGATTTCAGGGACGGCGTGTTTTATCACGCGGGCATGGTTTTGTATAAGGAAACGGCGTGAATGAGTACATTAATAACCCGATTGTCATTTCGACGAATCAGCCGGGGAAAGCGCGTAAGGGGGAGGAGAAATCTTCTACACGATGCTTTAAAGTTTGCATGGTGTAGAAGATTTCTCTTTCGCCCCGATGCTTCAGCCCCTCCCATGCTCTATCGAAATGACAAGGGGTTTTGATGACTTAATCAAAGCGGATTTTAAGAAAATACATCATCGTGCTATAATAAAATCAGTAAACATTATTAGCACATAAAAGCTTGCTTGTTAAAGCAGGCTTTTTTTATCTTAGGGGAAATCAAACCCTTGAAAAAATATGAGTTTTAAAACCCAGCTCAGCTCAATTTTTGTTGATGAAATCAATATCCCTCCCGAATTTCAGATTGAAGAAGTACACCAGCGCGAATACCTGAGCGGTGGCGAAATGAAACCATGGAATGGCGAAGTAAGTGAGGTTTACTCCCCCGTTGGCTTTTGGGGCCAGGACGGTACTTTTACCCGCAAACTGATTGGCACCTACCCTGTTTGCACCGAAAAAGAAGCTTTTGAAGCATTGGATGCTGCCCTTGAAGCCTACGACAACGGCCGCGGCGAATGGCCGACCATGAGCATTGCCAACCGTATTAAATGCATGGAGCGCTTCATTTACAAAATGAGCGAACAGCGTACGCTGGTAGTAAAACTGCTGATGTGGGAAATCGGCAAATCATACGCCGATTCGGCTAAAGAATTTGACCGTACCATTGAGTACATCAATGCTACCATTGATGCCCTGAAAGATATCGACCGCCAGTCGTCACGTTTTGAAATGGCCGAAGGGTTGGTAGCCCAGATCCGCCGTTCACCATTGGGTGTGGTGCTTTGCATGGGGCCGTTCAACTATCCATTGAACGAAACTTTTACTACCCTGATCCCCGCCCTGATCATGGGGAATACCATTTTATTTAAACCACCTAAGCACGGTACCCTACTCCATTACCCTTTGTTAAGGGCTTTCCAGGAATCATTTCCTAAAGGTGTGGTAAATACCATTTATGGCCGTGGCGCCGTGGTAACTCCGGGATTAATGGCATCGGGCAAGGTGAACGTGCTGGCTTTCATTGGTTCAAGTAAAGTTGCTAACGACCTTAAAAAGCGTCACCCTAAAATAAACCGCTTAAGGGCTGTTTTGAGTTTAGATGCCAAGAACGCCGCCATCGTAACCAAACATGCCGACCTGCACCAGGCCGTGAGCGAATGTATTTTAGGTTCGCTGTCATTTAACGGGCAGCGTTGTACCGCTATTAAAGTAATTTTTGTACACAAAGAGATTGCTGATAAGTTTCTGAAACTATTAAGTGAAGCAGTCGCCAAGCTTAAATTTGGCTTACCATGGGAGAAAGACGTGAAACTTACCCCCTTGCCTGAGCCTCATAAGCCGGCTTATCTTACCGATATTGTAAACGATGCCTTAGCCAACGGCGCAAAGGTGATCAACGAAAATGGCGGTGAAACATCCGCTTCGTTCTTTTTCCCGGCGATAGTTTACCCGGTTAACGAAAACATGAAGCTATACCGCGAAGAGCAGTTTGGCCCCGTGATTCCTGTAATTCCGTTTGAGGATATTGAAGAGCCGATCACCTACCAGATAGATTCGCCGCATGGTATGCAGGTGAGTATTTTCAGTAATGATGCCAAAGAAATTTCATCACTGATAGATCCCTTTGTGAACCTGGTAAGCCGTGTAAACATCAACAGCCAGTGCCAGCGCGGACCCGATGTGTTCCCTTTCACTGGTCGTAAAGATAGTGCTGAGGGTACCCTATCAGTACATGATGCCTTAAGATCGTTTTCTATCCGCTCATTGGTTACCACCAAAATGACCGAAACCAATAAGAACATCATCAACGAAATTGTGAATGACAATGATTCAAACTTCCTGAGTACGAAGTTTATATTGTAAGTGCAGTTAAAAAACTAAAAAACCAGGCGTCATTGCGAGGTACGAAGCAATCCCCGACTTGCAGGTCCGCCCTGTACAGTTTGGGATTGCTTCGTACCTCGCAATGACGCTTTTTATTTATCCGACTATTCCTTAATTAAAAAATATTTGCATCTTTGTACCAATTCCTTAATTGTTAACCCTTTAATATTTTAAGGACTATGCTACAGAGTATCTCATCCATATCCCATTAGTGCATCACCTTTAACAGGTGGACAGCAATTCTTTTGTTTTTATTTAAACGTTTTTACCGGTGTATTTAACCGGTAATAGGTTTTGTTTGTCTGCGGATTTTTTAGTGTTGAAGGTTTGGCTTGCACTTTCAAAATGGGTATCTCCCTAACCCGGGGACGAATTTTTGAAAATCATAACAGATTTTGAAAAATTAAACACGTAAAGTCCGATGGACATACATGATTTGCCGTACCGTTTAAAATCGGCACGGAGAAAAAAACGACTGGTTAAAGATGCCTTTGATAAAAAGCTGATCGAGCTTGACAAGCAACGCTGGAAACTAAGGTGCCAAATCAGAGAACTGCCGCCTATCCCTTTGGAAAAACCTTACCAAAGTGGTTACATACGCTATTTTATTTTACGCAGCGACATTGCACGCAGTGATAAAGCCGAATTTTATCAAAACCTGCTCAATAAAATAAATGTAAAGTGGTGGCACCACGATAAATCATTTAAAAAGAAAAAGCGCCGTAAAGGCAAATACCTTTATTCGGAGAAAGAGCAAAAACTCAGGGAATTTGATCCTGAAGAATTTCACAGCGCAAAGCTCAATCTTTCAGACGCAGAAAAACGCTGCTTTTATTTAAAGGAAATATGGGATGCACGGCGTCAATGTTGGAAGCCTACATACGCTTTTACCGAACAATGGCGATTTGTATTGGTGATCAGGCCACACATTATCTATACTGCAAAACAAATTGACGAAGTGCTTGAACAACAACTTAGCGCAATCAATAAGTTTATCGATTGGAATAATCATTGGCCACGCATCCGAAAACTAAAGGATCAAACCAATAACCGATGGGATTGGGATTTTTACGAGTTCCCCAAATACATCAACGAATTTAAAAACAAACCGAAGTACACCTCAAAAGAGGCCTACCTCGACCATTAAACTATACCCCTTATGGGCAATTTAAAAACAAAAGAACTGACACAAATAGGTTACGCCGATAATAAACAGCGCAGCCTTGCCGTGAATATGATAGCCAAACACTTTAAGCATTACAGCAAAACCGAGGCAATCAATTTATTAACCGGTATCAGGCAGCAGCCGGATGCCCATCTAAACAATGCAATAACCGGCAAAATTGCCGAAACGTTCATCAGCAAAATACATGAACCGGTATCTGCATCATATGAATTAAAGGATCAACATGGCCCTTTAAATATCTTTGGCGAAGAAAACATTGAGCCATCCGCCATAAAACAAATGGAGCTTGCCCTAAAATTGCCGGTTAGCATCCGGGGAGCATTGATGCCTGATGCCCATAACGGCTATGGCCTTCCTATCGGCGGGGTACTTGCTGTTAAAAACGCGGTGATCCCCTATGGCGTAGGCATGGATATTGGCTGTCGCATGGCTCTATCCATCATTGATGCCGATGAGCGCTTTTTAAAACGCTACACCCATCAAATTAAACAGGCTATAAATGACCATACTCATTTCGGGATCGATGGCGGGTTAAGCGAGTCGCAATATCACGAGGTGCTGGATAGCCCTGTATTTAACCAAACCACGTTGCTCAAAAAACTGCATGGCAAGGCAATTAAACAATTAGGCTCGTCGGGCAGCGGTAATCATTTTGTGGAGTTTGGGCTTATGGCGTTTTATGAAGATAACGCGCTCAATCTTCCGCCAAAACAATACTTCGCTTTATTGTCGCATTCGGGCAGCAGGGGTTTGGGTGCTAATATCGCCCGGCATTATACACAAATAGCCATGGATACCTGCAAGCTTCCGCGCGAAGCACAGCCACTGGCCTGGCTTAATCTTGATACCGAAGCAGGACAGGAATACTGGCTCAGCATGAACCTCGCCGGTGATTATGCGAAGGCCTGTCATGACCGCATCCACGCCAACCTGTTAAAAGCGTTGGGCCTAAAAGCACTGAGCCAAGTGGAGAATCATCACAATTTTGCATGGAAGGATACACTGCCCGATGGTACTGAAGCAATCATCCACCGCAAAGGGGCCACACCTGCACATGCAGGCGAATTGGGAATTATTCCCGGGAGCATGGCTACGCCTGCTTACCTGGTAATGGGTAAAGGAAACGGTGACGCCTTACAATCCGCATCACACGGCGCGGGCCGGGCCACGAGCCGCAAAGAAGCCCGTGAAAATATAACGGGATCGGCCATGAAGAAAATGCTGACCGATGCCGGGGTAACGCTGATCGGCGGTAGCTTGGACGAAAACCCCTCGGCCTATAAAAACATCGAAACGGTGATGGCGGCCCAGCAACAATTAATTGAAGTACAGGGTAAGTTTTACCCGCGCATTGTAAGAATGGATAACGAATAATGAAAAAGATCATACAAATTACAGCCGGCAAAGGCCCGGCTGAATGCTGCCTCGTTGTTGTTAAGATAAGGAACATGATCCTGAAACAGGCAAAAGCTCAAAACATAACCATATCCGTAACCGAAGATAAACCGGGTGATCAAAGCGGCACACTCCTGTCATCTACTTTAATGGCAACAGGCACCCAACTGGAAAGCCTGCTTAAAGAATGGCAGGGAACTATACAATGGACAGCGCAAAGCCCCTTTCGCCCTGCTCATAAACGTAAAAACTGGTTTGTGGGTGTCGAAGTATTTTACATCCCGGAGCAAACACGCTTTGATCCCGCTGATGTAACCTTTGAAACTATCCGTTCATCAGGCCCCGGCGGGCAAAACGTAAACAAAGTTGAAACAGCCGTACGCGGCGTTCACAAACCTACCGGCATACAGGTTACTGTAATGGATAGCCGATCACAATTGCAAAACAAAAAGCTGTGTTTAAGCCGGATCGAAGCCAGGATAAACGCACTGCATGCGGGTAAGCTAACAGATCAGCAGCAAAGCCAGTGGCTGGAGCATCACTCGCTTGAGCGGGGTAATCCGGTTAAGGTTATCAGATTACCGCTTATTTAAAAAGTACTTGTGTAAACCTTACGAAGTTTTGAAAACTTCGTAAGGTTCTTTATGCCCTGCTTTCATTTATAATTCAAATAAGCATCCAGTAAATCTAACCGCATTTTATTTAAATCAGCAGTTTCCGTATTGGAAAGCAGGATAAGTGTCACACCCTTATCTATCAAATGCACCCAGTTTGATTCGTTTCCATACCCTCCGCCCTGCCTTTCGGCAAAAATGGTATTTGTCTGTCCTATTTTTCGCGGGTACACCCAAAAGCCAAATGCCACATCGTCAAGTTTAGGGTAGGATGTCAACATTAAATCTACCGTGGCTTTCTTCAGCAGGGTATGGTTAAATATGGCCTGATCAAAAATGAGCAGGTCCTGCGGTATTGAATACATGGCCCCTGCCGAAAAATGATTATCGATATAGTGATAGGTAGGCATAACTAATGAATCAACACTGCCTTCTTTGTTGTAGTAACCTTCATCAAGATTGGGAACAATATCCTCATGGTGCCAGTAATTGGTATTATTCATTTTCAGCGGGGTCAGGATCTTTTCTCTCAAAACAACATCAAATGGCTGTTTGTAAATTTTTTCGATGATCCTGCCCAATAAAATAAAATCACCGTTGCTGTAATTAAATTTTTTTCCCGGCGTATCAATCAGCTTTTCGGAACAATACCTGTTAATGAAGGTATCTACCGGCCATAAATTCTGATCATATGCTTCAGGAATAAATTTCGGATCCATTTCTTTTAAATACCTCCCGCTGCTATAAGTAAGCAAATTGCGAATGGTAACTTTATGTGATGCTTCCCCTTTATATTCAGGATAGTAAGCCGATATGGTTGAGTCAAGGCTGATCTTACCCTGCTCGTATAGCTGCATAATGAGCGCCGCCGTAAAAGTTTTTGTAACAGAAAAGATCTGGAACCTCGTTTTGGGTGAGAAGCTGAAATTATAATGCCTGTTGGCTATGCCTGTATATTTTAAATAATCCGGCTTACCGTTTTTAGCTATTAAAACTACACCGTTAAAATTTCTTTTTTTAATACAGGAATCAAGCACCTTATCAACTGCCTTATGCTGGCCGTAAGCAGTTGTTATTAGTAAGGATAGGAATAGGCCTAAGAGATGTTTTTTCATTAGCAATGTATAGATCAGAAAATTAGGCATTAATATACTAACTTACAATTGCAGTATTTTTCAGGCTATATAACAGATTAAGGCTGCAAAGTAGATTACATTAGGAAATCACGCATAAAACAGGAGGCACCTACGGATTTAAACGCGTTTACCCTTAATTTTCAAACCAATTAAATTACCCCTAAATCTTGTATCATTTTCCACCCGCCCGCTTCACCATAAAATCTAAAGCCGCCTTATCAGGCAAAGTTTTCGCTCCTGGCTTTTCGCCCAATATCATTACTTTATTATCGCTTGTTGAATAAGCCGGCCAGGCTGGTACAGCTTTTCCGTTTGGGTTACCGGTTTTTACAAAATTAGCCCAGTAGGTACTCATGGTATTGGCCAGCTGCTGATCAACAGGCTCCCAGGGACGGTTCAGAAATTTGAGATTATCGTAAGCATAAGCCACCTCCCCGGTATGGAAAGCACCGTATTTAACAAAATCGGCAGTAGCAGGCAGGCGGCGGGTAAAACGGTAAACATAAATTTTCGATTTCCCCTTTTCGCCCTGTACATTGGCCCAGGTATAATTCTGGATCCCGAAAGTTTGATCACGGTTAATCCTGATCTGCGATGTAGCCGCTTCCGGGTCTGAACTTGCCGGATAAAGCTTCAAAAACTCTTCTGCCTGTGCTCCGTATTGCGTACTGATCATCTTTTTATAATCTTCGGCCGTTTTGGGTGCGCCCACAAAAGCGTCATCCTCGTTCCAGCCGGTAAGTACCGGTACATCGTTTTGTTTATGCTCGTTAAAAATACCGGCTATAGCATCGGGCAAAACATAACCATCAATAACCGGGCGGCTTTGACCTTTGCCAACAAGTTCGGCAGCAGGTTTACTCCTCAGCTCGGCAATAGAATTTGCGCCTAAAGCAGTGGCTGTTTTTACGCCATTTACTTCTGCTTCTCTTAAATCGCCATACCCTCGCGGACTGATGAAGCTTGCCCCACTTTCGGCAATCGCGCCGTTAAAAAGCCCCTTACCTAACGGTGATGCCACCAAACAATTTACGCTCATCGCCCCCGCCGACTGCCCCGCTATGGTAACCTTATCCGGGTCTCCGCCAAAGGCGGCTATATTCTGTTTCACCCATTTCAGCGCGGCAAGCTGATCCATCAAACCATAATTCCCGGAAGCATTATGCGGCGACTCTTTGGTTAATTCTGGATGCGCAAAAAAGCCAAAGACCCCAACGCGATAGTTAATAACCACAAATATAATCCCCTTTTTAGCCATGGCTTCACCGTCATAAATAGGTACGCCCGCACCTCCGCTTACAAAACCGCCACCATAAATGTACACCAGTACAGGCCGTTTTTCGGATGGTGTTTTTGCTGCAGTCCACACGTTCAGATACAGGCAATCTTCGCTGATGGGCTCATAAGGGATCAGGAACTCACGTGTGTAAACGCCGAACGGATCCGGCTTGCTTTGCATTGGGCTGGCTGCAAATTCGGTACATTTTTTTACGCCCTCCCATGGTTTTACAGGTTGTGGTTCCTTCCAGCGCAAATCACCAACCGGCGGTGCGGCAAAGGGGATCCCTTTATAAATATGCACATCCCCGTCCTGGCTCATGAAACCCGAAACCTTACCGGCATCGGTAGCAACAACATCAAGGCTTTTATTTTGTGCGATAGCAAAGCCGGCCAGCAGCAAAAGCGGCAGTAAAAGGATACGTTTCATTGATTATATGTTTATGACATTGGTTTGTTAAACTTACGAAGTTTTGAACATTTTGTAAGCCGTTCTACCTAAGAATAGCATGGCGCATAGTTGACTCACCCGGTCGGCGCTTCGCTGGACCACCCTCTCTCCGGCTTCGCCGCAAAGAGGGCTAAAAAAATAAATTAAAATCCCCCTCTTTACGCTTGCGTAGAGAGGGGTGACAAGCGTAGCGATGTCGGGGTGAGTCGATACCGCGTTTATTTAAAGCTCCCCCCTTTGTAACAATCGCCACACTTAACAAAAACATCATATTGCATTTTAAATGCTTTGCTGATATTTGGCGCAATCAATTTTTTTCTCGATGAAGTTTAAACATCTGCTTCTTATTTCCCTCTCCTTCGCTACCGTTTCGGTATCGGCACAAAAAAAGAAAACTACAACGGCCGCCCCTGCGTCGGCATCAATTCCCCGCCCCAAACTGGTTGTGGGTTTGGTGGTTGATCAAATGCGCTGGGATTACCTGTACCGCTATTATGACCGTTACCAGGCAGGTGGTTTTAAACGGATGCTGAATGAAGGCTTTACCTGCGAAAACACCAATATTGAATACATTCCTACAGTAACCGCTGCAGGGCATACCTGTATCTATACCGGCTCCATCCCTGCTATTCATGGCATAGTGGGTAATGATTTCATTATCCAGGCCACCGGCAAACCTATATACTGTACTGACGACAGTACCGTTGTAGCTGTTGGAAGTACTTCAAAAGCCGGGCAAATGTCGCCCCGCAATTTGCTGGTTACTACGGTTACCGACGAGTTGAGGCTGGCCACTAATTTCCGCTCAAAAGTTATCGGCATAGCATTGAAAGACCGCGGCGGTATCCTCCCCGCAGGCCACTCAGCAAATGCGGCTTACTGGTTTGACGATGCCAGCGGCAACTGGATCACCAGCACTTATTACATGACAGACCTGCCTGCCTGGGTTAAAACTTTTAACGGCCAAAAAATTGCCGAAAAATACCTGAAGCAAGACTGGAACCCGCTATACCCTGTGGACACTTACATTCAAAGTGCACCTGATAACAGCGACCGTTATGAAGGTAAATTTGCAGGTGCCGCAACACCAACCTTACCGGTTAAAACATCTGAGCTTTATAAAGGCCGCATCGGCATGATCCGCTCAACTCCTTTCGGCAATACCATGACGCTTGATTTGGCTAAAGCAGCCATTGAAGGCGAAAAATTGGGTAAAAACACCGTAACCGACTTTTTAGCAGTGAGCCTTTCATCAACAGATTATGTTGGTCACCAGTTTGGCCCTAACTCGGTTGAGGTTGAAGACACTTATCTAAGGCTGGATCAGGACCTTGCCTCGTTTTTCAATTATTTAGATGCAACCGTAGGTAAAGGCAATTATTCGGTTTTCCTGAGTGCCGACCATGGTGCTGCCCATAACCCCAACTTTTTGAAAGATCATAACATCCCTGCAGGTGTTTGGGACGATGCCAAAGCTGCAAAAGAAATGAATGCAATGATCAGCGATAAATACAAAGTGAATAACCTGATCATCAGCATGGATAACTACCAGGTTAACTTTAACAATGCCACTATTGCAAAAGCAGGCGTTAGCGAAGACGCAATAAAACAGGATTGTATCGAATACCTGAAGAAACAGGCAGGTGTTGCCTATGCAGTCGATCTGCAAAAGATCCAAACAGCCAATATTCCTAATGATCTGCGCAGCATGATCATTAATGGCTATAATGCCGAGCATAGCGGTGCCATCCAAATCATCCTGAAACCAGCATGGTACACCGGTCACGGTACAAATGACCGTGGCCCAACCGGTACAACACATGGCACCTGGAACCCTTATGATTCGCACATTCCCTTGGTATTTATGGGCTGGGGCATTAAACATGGCAGCCTTACCCGCCAAACACATATGACAGATATTTCGGCAACCATAGCATCGTTATTACATATTCAGGCCCCGGATGGCAGCGTAGGCAAAACCATCAGCGAAGTTTTGAAATAATGTTGAAATAATATTGAGGCCCGGAGGCTGGGAAATTTTTAAAGTCCGAAAGATTCTTTGTAGTTTTTCGGACTTTATATTTCAGCCAAATTCCCGGATTTAAAAATGAAAAAATACGTCTCTAAATTTCATTATCTAACACATGATCTGCCTGGCTTTAGCCATGTACAACAGGTGCAGATGGCTTGCGGCGCAGGTGCAAACTGGGTACAATACCGTTGCCTTACCAAACCCGAAGATGAGCTGATTGATGAAATAAACGAGATAGCCGAAATTTGTGATGACTGGGGCGCAACCCTCATCATTGCCAATCATTACGACCTGATTGACCGTGTTGACGTGCAGGGTGTGCATATTGATGATATTGATGCCGATTTGCCTACCATCCGTAAGGTTATCGGCCCGGATAAAACCCTTGGTGCATCAGCCGCAGATACTGATGAATTGCTGCATTTACAAAGCACCGGTGTGGTTGATTATTATGCCTACGGACCTTTTGCATCCGCTGCTACTGACGAACTCACAGCGCATAGCCCGATTGGTTTTAATGGTTATCGCCAGTTAGAGAAACTGGGAATCGGCATCCCGGTGATAGCCATTGGGGGCATCCGGTTGGATGATGTAGAGCATTTACTCCAAACCGGCATTGATGGCATAGCAGTGTCATCGGCCATAAACCTCGTAGCCGACCCTGCAGCAAAGGTTAAGGAGTTTTACAGGAAGATGTATTGATAGCGGGAATTTACTTGTACGTAGATATCTTTAACCCGATGTCATTTCGAAATGAGGAACGAGTGAGAAATCTTATACGCCCTGCTTAAACACTGTTCTGTTGTAGAAGATTTCTCTTTCGCGCCACGGTCACGCTCCCCTCCGCTCTATCGAAATGACACTGCGTTAAAAAAATTTAACACTGACAATACATGGAAATCAAGTTTATCTTAAAAGCGATTCCTTCGTCATAAAACACCGTCACCGCCCCATATCCCGATAAAAATCTCATCTTTATATTTTCATTTAATATTCATCTGTTCCATTTACATTAGCAATGTCATCACATCATATAGTACGCGAAAAACAGGAGCCGGCTTTACTGGTTTTAAGTATGGATACTTTTGATGAGGAAATGCTGGGGCAACTGCTGGAATGGAGCCCAACGGTGATCTGCACCACTGATACCGCCGAAAAGCTGGATGCCGGAGGAATAAAGGTTGACTGGATAATAGGCGATGGTGATGTGGGTGATTTACAGTCGGATGTGAAACTGATGCCTGCGGGAGAAGACAATGCGGCGGGGGCAGCTTTAAAATACCTGGTAACGCATAATTATCCGGCGGTTAATGTAATTATTGATGTGCTGGAGCTAAAGGACTTTTTATTTTATGCTGATAAAATAAACCTGGTGATTTTCAGGGAGCGGCAAAAGATTTACCCGGTTAATTCGGGGTTCAGCAAATGGAAACCGGCCGGCGAGTTCATTGAATTACTTTCGCATCCGTCAGGGTTGCAAATAAGCGGACTTGAAGCCAGCGGCAGTAACAGGTATAAAACCACCCACGATGGCTTTTTTACTCTGCAGTTTGAGCAATCTTTTTTGTTCATTGCCGAGGATATGGAGTAGCGAAAGCAATACCCGGTACGTATAGATAGTATTGGTTCGCTTTTTGAGTAAAAAATAATTTAAAACGCGTTAAACCGTTTAAACATTTAATAGTCTATATATTTATATCAGCAAAAAATACCGTGCTGATCAGTTAAAAATCTTTCATCATGAAAAGGACATATAAAAATCTATTAACAATTGCATTAGGGGGCTTGTTGAGCTTATCCCTGGCATTTAATGCTGATGCACAACGTGGAGGCGGTTCTCGCGGAGGCGGTGGTGGCGGCGGAGGCGGCTCAAGATCGTCAGGTGGTGGTGGCGGAGGCGGTAGTGTTTCCCGTTCTTCTGGTGGCAGTTTTTCCCGTCCGTCAACTTCATTTAGTGGTGGTACACGTACTGCTATAGCTGCTCCAACACGGAGCTATGGTACAGATTCACGCAGCAGTGTGGGTTCTCAACGCAGCTATGGCGGTATCAGGCCAAATGGCACAGCTATAGCGCCACAACGCAGCTACGGCAACACTGCCCGTGTTTATAACGGCAGCCGCAGCTATACTACTGTAGACAGGCGCGTTTATAACGGCGGTCGCGGTACTTATTACAGGGGTGGTGTCAGCTATGGTGCTGGCGGTCGCAGGGTTTATCCGGGCACTTACCACTATGGTGGCCGTGGCGGTTACTTTGGCAGCCACTACTATTATCCATACCATAACTATTACAATTCGTTCTATTATCCACGTTTGGGCTTTAGCATAGGTTTCTTACCTTATGGATACTATCCTTTCTGGTGGGGCGATTACCAATATTACTACAGCGATGGTTTGTACTATCGTCAATATAACGATCAATACACTGTTGTTGAGCCGCCAATAGGTGCCGAGATAAAAACATTGCCATCAGGTGCTCAGTCAATCATGATTAATGGCGAGCAGTACTACGAATTAAACGGTGTTTACTACCAGCCATATACCAAAGATGACGGCTCAACTGTTTACGTTATTGCGGGTAAAGACGGCGAGTTAAATACAGATCAGGGTAATGGCGATGGCAGTAATGTAGACCAGGGCCCGCAAATCGGAGACATTGTAACTCAGTTACCAGCCGATTGCAGGAAGATCAAGATCAATGGCGAAAAGCTGTTTGTATCACCTGATGGTTATTACTACCAGGAAATCCAAAACGGCGACAACAAAAGCTACAAAATTGTAGGTACCCCGTCAGACGATCCTGAAGATAACAACAGCGATCAAAACCCTAACCAACAGTAATTTAATAAAAATTCAATTATATTATGAAGGCTGCTTCCGTAATGGAGGCAGCCTTTTTTTGTTCCAACGTAGTGACTAAGAAAGCTTATCTTCATCTTCATCTCCGTCAGCAGACAAGTTTCGGGCGAAAGCGGGCAGAACAATGGCGGCCTTGTGCGGCCGCTGGGGCATAGCAAGTTTTTGCAGAAGCCTGGGTACGAGCGAGCGCAGCCGGGCAAAATAATTGCAGCCCGTGGTTCTGACCGTTTTGCAGGGCAATGGCCTGTGCGGCAAAGAAACATTTCTGCTGACTTGATTTTTGGTTACTTTTTATCAAGAAAAAGTAACAGCCTCCCGCGGCAATTGAGCGGGCCGATGTTTTTTAGATACCAATAAATTCGTTACTTGCCTATCGGGGATTGCTTCATACCTCGCAATGACGGGTTGATACGTTATATTTTACTAATTTTTTTAGGATTTAGCGTTTTCTTTTCTGAATTTTACTTTTATGAATAACCTCCCTCCATTAGCTGAACGTATGCGCCCCAAATCGCTTAATGATTATGTGGGGCAAAAACACCTTGTTGGGCAGGGTGCGGTTTTACGGAAAGCCATCGAATCGGGTTCATTACCGTCGATGATATTCTGGGGGCCGCCGGGGGTAGGTAAAACAACGCTGGCATATATTATTTCACAATCATTGTACCGCCCGTTTTTTGCTTTAAGTGCTATTAATTCGGGTGTTAAAGATGTACGGGAGGTGATTGAAAAAGCATCGCTGTTAAAAGAGCAGGGCGAAATACTGCCCATATTATTTATCGATGAGATCCATCGTTTTTCCAAATCGCAGCAGGATTCATTATTGGGCGCTGTAGAACGGGGCATAGTTACGCTGATAGGCGCCACTACCGAAAATCCGTCGTTTGAAGTGATCTCGGCCTTACTGTCGCGTTGCCAGGTTTATATCTTACAGCCCCTTTCCGAAACCGACCTGATCGACCTGCTCAACAAGGCCATGAAGGAAGATGTGGTTTTGCAGGATAAAAACATCACCATAAAAGACTACGAAGCATTGCTGCGCCTTTCGGGAGGTGACGCCCGTAAGCTGCTCAATATTTTCGAGCTGTTGGTAAACGCCTTTGATACACAGGAAATAGTATTGACTGATGAGGTTGTACTGGAACACGTGCAGCAAAACATGGCCCTGTATGACAAAACGGGCGAACAGCATTATGATATTATTTCGGCCTTTATCAAATCCATGCGGGGTTCCGACCCTAACGGGGCAGTTTACTGGCTGGCGCGTATGATAGTAGGCGGCGAAGACCCGCTTTTCATTGCCCGGCGCATGCTGATCCTGGCATCTGAGGATATCGGCAATGCCAACCCCAATGCGTTATTGCTGGCCCAAAGCTGCTTTGAAGCTGTAAACAAAATAGGCATGCCCGAATCTCAGCTTATTTTATCGCAAACGGCTATTTACCTTGCAACATCGGCCAAAAGTAATTCGGCCACCACGGCTATTGGCGCAGCTATTGCATTGGTGCGCCAAACCGGCGATTTGCCTGTGCCGCTGCATTTGCGCAATGCCCCTACCAAGTTCATGAAAAATATAGGCTATGGTAAGGATTACAAATATGCCCACAGCTTTGAAGGCAATTTTACCGACCTTGATTTTCTGCCGGATGCCATCCGCGGAACAAAAATTTATACGCCCGGTAACAATTCAAAGGAAAACGAATCAAAAGAAAAGTTAAGAAAACTTTGGGGCGACAGGTATAAATACTAATTTAAGCTTCGCTTTCAAAAGGTATATCTTAAACTAACCTATACCTTAACACTTAACTGTCTACATCTATGATCACTACCTTTATCAGGCACGAACTTAAAGCTTTCTGGCGGTCAAAAAACACGGGGAAAAGCATTGCTATCCGCGTGGTAATGGCTTTGCTTATCCTTTATCTTTTTGGATGTATTTTGCTTGCAGGGCTATTTTTAAACAATATCCTGGCCTGGGCTTTTCCTCATGATGATGTGGTAGTTTCATTTTATGGCATTATCCTGCTTTATTTTTTGTTCGATCTGATCATGCGCATGCAGTTTCAGGAATTGCCCACTTTACGTGTACAGCCATATTTACACCTACCTATAAAACGCAATACCGTTGTTGGCTATTTAGCTTTTACGGCCATGCTCTCGGTTTTTAACCTTTGGCCTATTATACTTTTTGTACCCTTTGTTTTAAAGGTGGTCCTTACCGATTCAGGCGCTTTACCTGCGCTGGCCTTTATATTGGCCATTATTAGCATTATGCTTTTTAACAATTACCTGGCCTTATTTATTAAACGCAAGGCTAATTTAAATGGATGGGTTTTCCTGATTTTCGTAGCAGCGCTGGCACTTATTATCACCGGCGATTTTCGTTTTCACCTGTATTCGGTACGCAATATTTCTTATTTATACTTCGGCCATTTGCTGAGCAAACCTGTGTTGGTATTGCTGCCGGTTGTGCTTGCTGTGGCCATGTATTACATCAACTTTGCCTACTTAAAGCAAAATCTCTACCTCGAAGAGCTAAGCTCACGCAAGGCATCGGCTTATAAAAGCAGCACGGAGTTTCCGCTGTTAAACCGTTTTGGTAAAGTAGGTGATCTTGTGGCTAATGAGCTAAAGCTGATCTTTCGTAACAAGCGGCCACGTTCTGCATTGGTTATGGGGCTGTTCTTTATGTTTTACGGGCTTATATTTTACACAAACAGTCAGTACGGCGAACCCTGGTATATTTTTGTAGGGATGTTTATGACCGGTATTTTCATCATTAGTTACGGTCAGTTTATGTTTAGCTGGCAGGCCGCTCATTTCGATGGTCTTTTGGTAAGCAAAATTAACTTCCGTGATTTTTTTAAGGCAAAATACTTGCTGTTCACCATGGTATCAACTGTGGCTTTTATCCTTACTACACCTTATGCTTATTTTGGCTGGCGTATTGTATTGGTGCATTTCGTAATGTACCTGTGGAACATCGGCATCAATACTACCATTGTGCTGTTTTTTGCCAACCGCAATGCCAAACGGATAGATCTTTCAAAAGGCGCGTCATTTAACTGGGAGGGCGTGGGCGCTACGCAAATGCTTATTTCGTTCCCGCTGATGATCACACCGTATATTATTTACCTCCCCTTCGCCCTGTTTAAGCATGCTGATATAGGCCTGGCTATGCTGGCCGGTACAGGGATCATATTCATTTTAACCCGCGATTTTTGGGTAAAAAAACTGGAAGAGGATTTTATACAAAAACGTTATACCATTGCCGAAGGCTTCAGAAATAAATAAACATGATTGAAGTAAGAAATCTTAAAAAAATTTATAACGGCATTACCGTTGTAGATGTACCCTCCCTGCAAATTAATAAAGGCGAAAGTGTTGGCCTTGTGGGCAATAACGGCGCAGGCAAAACCACGCTGTTCCGTATGGTGCTTGATCTGATCCGCGCCGAAAGCGGCGAGATCTTATCGAATGGCGAAGTTATAGCCGGGCACGAAAAATGGAAGGATTATACAGCAGCTTATCTCGATGAAGGCTTCCTGATAGATTACCTTACGCCCGAAGAGTATTTTTATTTCATCGGCGGCCTGAATGGTCACAACAAAGCACATGTTGACGAGATCTTGCTTGGCCTGACTGATTTTTTTAATGGTGAGATCCTTAAAAAAGGTAAATACATCCGCGATCTTTCAAAGGGTAACCAATGCAAAGTTGGCGCAGCAGCCTGCCTGTTACAGGAACCGCAACTGCTGATGCTGGATGAGCCCTTTGCCAATATCGACCCAAGCACCCAGTTCAGGCTTAAAAACCTGCTGAAAGACCTGAACAAAAACAAAGGTGTAACCACTATAGTATCCAGCCATGACCTTAACCACATCACCGATGTATGCGACAGGATCCTGCTGATGGAAAAAGGTGTGATCATTAAAGATATTGCTACAAGTTCATCAACGTTGAATGAGTTGGAGGAATATTTTGGCGTACAGGTCGCCCCCCCCGCCCCCTAAAGGGGGTGCCTTTGATTTGCAAGGTTTCTCTTGTCTTTATAACAAAAAACGCATTGCCTTGGCAATGCGTTTTTTGTTTATGCATAAAAATAAAAAGAGGAGCTTGAAGGTAAGCCCCCCTTTAGGGGGCGGGGGGGGCTGCCAGTAGATCATCCGTCAACTTTTCAAACTCGCTGATAAACTCAGTATAATGCTCGCCGGTACCCGGGCCGCTGAA
Organism: Mucilaginibacter angelicae; assembly: GCF_042434235.1. Taxonomy (NCBI): domain Bacteria; kingdom Pseudomonadati; phylum Bacteroidota; class Sphingobacteriia; order Sphingobacteriales; family Sphingobacteriaceae; genus Mucilaginibacter; species Mucilaginibacter angelicae. The sequence goes on from NZ_JBHLTS010000068.1 coordinate 31,295, forward strand.
ACCTGTGTGGATCTTTTGCACGTCGCCGTTTTTATCAATAATAATGGTAGTAGGAAAACCAACCACTTTTGATAACATCGGCAGGCTTTGAGCGGTTTGTTTTTTATCGCTGGTGTAACCGGTTACCAAAAGCGGGTAAGTTACTTTAAAGCGATCTTTTACCTGTTGTAGCGCTTTCTTCGATTTTTCAAAATCGGTGGTGCGTTCATAGGCCAGGCCAATTACTTCAACACCTTTATTGTGATACTTTTTATAGTAGTTAACCATATAGCCGGTTTCGTCCATACAGTTTGGGCACCATGAACCCAGGATCTGCACAATCACTACTTTATTTTTGAACCTCGAATCATCAAGCGAAACGGTTTTGCCGTCAAGATCTTTAAAACTGAAGGCTATTTTTTTATATCCCGGCTTTAACGAGGTAAGCGAATAAGCATCGGGCAGTTTGGCGTTTTCATCTTTTACTGCAGCCCATGGTTGCACAGATGAATATCCGGCGTAAAACTTACCGTCGGTTATGGTTTTATCATTGCCGATAGTAGCGGTAAAAGTATAGGCATGGCCTCCGTCAAAGCAGGACAGGTAAAGCTTATTACCGGCAACGGTGCCTTCAAGATAGCGGTAATCGCCGGTGGTAGTTAAAAACGTGCCGGTAAGCTTGGCGCCATCCTGTTTAAATTCGCCAACCGTTGTATCGCGCCCTTCACCCTCACCAAACACTGCCGACCAGCGACCGCCGATATTAAATGCAGGCTTTTCGGGGTTTTTGAAAAAGCGCCATGAAGTATTAGGCACCGCGCTGAACGGAACTAAAAGATCGTTATCGGCCAGGTGCCTTACCCAGTTGCCGTTAAGGCTATCCCCATTAAGTTTCAGTTTAAAATCCGAATTGAACAACGGCATATGGATAAAAACAGAATCGCCTTTGATGGCAACATCCGTTACCTTAAAGCGTTCGGCACCGTTAATAATAGCCAGAGCTGGTTTACCGCCGGTGTTGTTAACCTCAAAATTGAAAGGAATTTCAGTGCCTGATTTAGTTTTAAGCGCACCGCGCCATACACCTGTTTTTAGTTTGGTTTGAGCAAAACCGGTCTGCAGAAATAATAATCCGCAAATACCGGCTGCGATATTTTTGAAAGTCATACTTAAATATATAGTCTACTAAATCTATATACTTTCAAAGGTATAAAAACAGTACCGTTATTTCAACAAAGTGCGCGAAATGACAATTCTTTGAATTTCAGATGTTCCCTCATAAATCTGGGTGATTTTGGCATCACGCATCAGGCGTTCAACGTGATATTCCTTCACATAACCGTAACCGCCATGAATCTGTACCGCTTCGGTAGTGGTACGCATAGCCACTTCGGATGCATATAGTTTTGCCATTGACGATGCCTGCGCATAAGGTTTTCCATGATCTTTAAGCCAGGCCGCCTTAAGGCACATCAAACGTACCGCCTCAATTTCGGTAGCCATATCGGCCAGCTTAAACTGGATAGCCTGGTGATCGGCCAGGGGTTTGCCAAAAGTTTTTCTGTCCTTGGCATATTGCTTAGCCAGTTCATAAGCCCCGGATGCGATCCCTAAAGCTTGTGAAGCAATCCCTATGCGGCCGCCTTCCAGCAGGCTCATAGCAAACTTAAACCCAAAGCCATTTTCGCCGATACGGTTCTCTTTGGGTACTTTAACATCGGTAAACATCAGCGAGTGGGTATCAGAACCCCTTACCCCCATCTTGTTCTCTTTAGGGCCAACCGCAAAGCCGGGCATTCCTTTTTCAACAATAAAAGCGTTGATGCCATGGTGTTTCTTTTCGGCATCGGTTTGGGCTATTACAATATAGGTTGATGCCGTACTGCCGCTGGTGATCCAGTTTTTGGTACCATTAAGCAGATAATGATCGCCCATATCAATGGCTATAGTACTTTGTGATGTGGCATCAGAGCCCGCCTCCGGTTCCGAAAGGCAAAAAGCACCAATGCATTCGCCTTTGGCCAGCGGCACTAAATATTTTTGTTTTTGTTCTTCACTGCCATATTTTTCAAGGCCATAGCATACCAGCGAATTATTCACGGATACAATTACCGAGGTGGATGCATCAATTTTGGAAAGCTCCTCCATCACCAGCACGTATGATATTGCATCCATACCTGCGCCGCCATATTGGGGCGATACCATCATACCCAGGAAACCCAGTTCACCGAGTTTCCTTATTTGTTCGGCGGGAAATTTTTGCAGTTCGTCGCGTTCAATAACACCAGGTTTCAATTCTGTTTGCGCAAAATCGCGCGCAGCCTGGCGAATCATTTTTTGTTCTTCGGTCAGTTCAAAATACATGGGTATAATTAAAGCCTAAATATATAAATTACTATGCATGCATAGTAAAAATTTGTAAACAAAAAAAGAGAGCTTTTTTTGAAGCTCCCTTTCCCCTAATTAATTTAAACTATTGATTAAACCCAAAACAAAGAACAAAAAATCTCAACTTGGGCGTCTGAGAATTCAATTTAATTTTTCACAGGTAGATGTTACTAAATCTTTTATTTTTCACAGATGATACAGGGCGAGTATCTATATACAAATCTTTTGCCATAATTATAAAATTGTGGCATTAATATTTCATGTTTAAACGTTGGTTGTTCATTTTTATAAAAGAATAATATCTGCATATAAAATGTATTGATGTTATTTTATTTTTAGCTTACATAAAAAACACAAAATATATAATAAGCCGATCCAGTCATGCTTTTAACTGATTTTGAATACCTTAACGACACCGATAGTGCATTTAAACGAAAAGTTGCTTTACAGATTAAAACTTTACGCAAGCAAAACCGGGTTACCCAGGAGAAGTTTTTTAACGAAACACGCATAAATATTGCCCGGCTCGAATCCGGTATTATTGATATCAGGTTGGAAACACTTCGTAAAATTTGTTATTATTTTGATGTTTCTTTAGCAGGTTTTTTCCAGGGGATATATTAAATTATCATATTTAGAAAAAATCCCTGTCCTAAATTCTATTTTACCATACAGTCGTTGTATTTTAATTCATACACACACCTAAAAAATGAACAAACCAACCCATTCCTTATTCATAATTGCAGCCACGCTTGGCACTTTGATGAGCGCCTGCAACCATGACGACAAAACAAAAGCTTACGAAGCCGGCGATCCCGTGATCCATAACATGGATACTACCGTAAAACCAGGTGACGACTTTTTTAAATATGCCAACGGCACCTGGCTGCGCAAAAACCCTATCCCTGCGGCGTATGCTTCATGGGGTATCGGCAATGTGGTACAGGAAGAGTTGCGCGACAGGATGAAGAAGATCAACGAAGACGCACTGAAAGCCAACGCACCAAAAGGCAGCAACACCCAAAAAATAGGCGATTTCTATTTCAGCGGAATGGATACTGTAAACATCGAAAAGCAGGGCCTTGCACCGCTGAAGGATGAACTGGACAAAATTGACCGGATAACAGATATCAAAAGCCTGGTTGAGGAGTTTGCTCATTTACAACGTATAGGCGTTACGCAGCCTATTGGTGCCTATGTTGGGCAGGATGCCAAAAACAGCTCAAAAATGGCTTTGAGCTTATACCAGTCGGGCATCGGTATGCCTAACCGCGACTATTATTTTAATAAGGATGAGCATAGCGTAGCCATCCGTACCGATTATCAAAATAAATATCTACCTACCATGTTTAAACTGGCCGGTTTACCTGCTGATAAAGCGGTAGCGGCAGCTAAAAAAACCTACTCGCTCGAATCTTTTTTGGCTGATAGCAGCCGCAAGCTGGAAGACCTGCGCGATCCGTATCATAACTATAATAAAATGACGCTTGCCGCACTGGGCAAACTGGCCCCGGATATCGACTGGAAACCCACCTTCGAAAAGATGGACTACAAAAATGCCGATACCGTAATTGTAGGGCAGCCTGAATACTACAGGGCACTGAATAAGGCATTAAAAGTTTATACCATAGATGATTGGAAAAACTACCTGCGTAATAACCTGATAACGACTTTCGGCTCATACCTGAGCAAACCTTTTGACCAGGAGATCTTCCGTTTTTATGAGAAAGTAATTGAGGGCAGTACTGCCCAGCTCCCACGCTGGAAACGGGTACTGGATACTGAAAATGGTTTGATGGGTGAAGTACTGGGACAGATCTTTGTAAAAGAGTATTTCCCCGAAAAAACAAAGGAACGTTATGTAAAACTGGTTGAAGAAATGCGTACCAGTTTTAAAGAACATATTGAAAAGCTGGACTGGATGAGCCCCGAAACCAAGGAGAAGGCTTACTACAAACTATCCAAAGTAAACCCTAAAGTTGGTTATCCGGATAAATGGAAGGATTTTTCGACCTTAGAGATCAACCGTGGCCCTTATGCGCTTAACGTATTGCGGGCAAATGAGTGGTGGCATAATTTCAGTGCGGCCAAACTGGGCCAACCGGTTGACCGTACCGAATGGGATATTACACCGCAAACCTATAATGCTTACTACAATCCATCGAACAACGAAATTGTATTGCCAGCCGGTATTTTTACAATCCCCGGTTACAAGGATGAAAATATTGATGATGCCATTATTTATGGCTACGCTGCTGCATCAACCATAGGCCATGAAATGACCCACGGTTTTGATGATCAGGGACGCCAGTTTGATGCCGCCGGCAACCTGAAAGCCTGGTGGAAACCCCAGGACTCAGTAAAATTCAGCCAGCGTGCTAAAATGCTTATCGACCAGTTTAACGGATACAGCATTTACGGCTTACACGTAAACGGCAAAGCCACCCAAGGCGAAAACATTGCCGATTTGGGCGGGATTGTAATAGGTCTTGATGCATTCAAGAAAACCCAGCAGTATAAAGAAGGCAAACTTATTAATGGCCTAACCCCACTGCAGCGCTACTTTTTAGGTTATTCTTTAGGCTGGCTTACGCAGGACAGGAAGGAATCGCTTTCAAGCCAGATCCTCACCAATGAGCATGCCCCGGGCTTTATGCGGGTTAATGGCCCTTTTACGGATGTGCCTGAGTTTTATGAGGCTTTCCATATTAAAAAAGGCGATAAGATGTGGATAGATCCGGATAAAAGGGTGAAGATCTGGTAAGTGTATTTTCAAAAAAAATGTCATTGCGAGGAGCAGCAGGGACAGAGCGTTGGGACGACGTGGCAATCTCATAGCTATGCATAAAAACTCTGCAAGCCTGCTCTGCATCCGACGAGATTGCCGTGCTATCGCTCGCAATGACATGAGTTATTTAATCAATCTACAATCCCGGTGATTCCCGCATATTTTAACCCGAAATATATCCCATATGTTACAAAGGCCTTATTTAAAGGCCTTTGTTTTTATTAAATTTGTTAAAACGCGTTGACATGACCAAACTTTACAAAGGAACCCTCTTTGGCGGAGCCGCTTTGGCTTTATTTGCCCTGAGCGCCTATCAAACAAAAACTACTGATAACCCCGCCGACCCAGTTTACGATAACCTCGATAAATCGGTAAGTCCGCGCGATGATTTCTTTAAATACGCCAACGGCGGCTGGCTTAAACGCAACCCCATACCCGCAGCATATTCAAGCTGGGGCATAGGTAATGTAGTATCAGAAGAACTGCGCGACAGGCTCAAAAAGATCAATGAAGACGCACTGAAGGCCAATCCACCCAAAGGCACATCCACCCAAAAAATAGGCGATTTCTATTATACCGGACTCGATAGTATAAACATTGAAAAGCAGGGAATCAACCCGATAAAAGCACAGCTGGATATCATTGACCAGGCTACTGATATAGCGGGGATCCTGAACGCTGCCGCTATATTAACCACCACCGGTACTCGCAACATTATAGGTAGTGGTGTACGGCAGGATGCCAAAAACAGCGTTAAAACCATGCTGCAGCTGGGGCAGTCGGGGCTTGGCTTACCTAACCGTGATTACTATTTTAAAACCGATGCCCGTACCACAAAAGTACGTACGGATTACATGAATAACCACCTGCCTGCCATGCTGAAGCTTTCGGGCTGGGATGAGCAAAAGGCAACACAGGGCGCAGCAAGCGTGTTTAAAATAGAAAAGTTTTTGGCCGATAGCAGCCGCAAGCTCGAAAACCTGCGCGATCCGTACCACAACTACAACAAAATGACTATAGCCCAGTTGGGCAAGCTTACGCCCAACATCAACTGGCCGGTAATGTTCAGCAAACTGGAATACAAACAGGCTATTGATACGGTAATTGTCGGTCAGCCGGAATATTACAGGGCAGTTAATACCGCGCTTGCCGCTTTTTCGGTTGATGACTGGAAAGCTTACCTGCGCTGGAAACTGATTTCATCATATGCTCCGTACCTCAACACTGCTGCCGATGCCGAAAGCTTCCGCTTCAGCGGCAAGGTAATATCGGGCCGCAAGGAACAACTGCCCCGCTGGAAACGTGTATTGGATACCGAAAATGGCCTAATGGGAGAACTGCTTGGACAGCTTTTTGTGAAAGAATACTTCCCGGTAGAGGCCAAGCAGCGTTATACCGATATGGTTGAGGCCATACGCCAGGCTTACCGCGAGCATATTGCTAAGCTGGACTGGATGAGCCCCGAAACCAAACAAAAAGCATTAATAAAGCTCAACGCCATTCATCCTAAAGTTGGCTACCCTGATAAATGGAAGGACTTTTCGAGTATGGAGATCAGCCGCGAATCGTATGCGGGCAATGTGATGCAGGCCAGGCACTGGACTTACCTGTTCAACATCAACAAATTGGGCAAACCGGTTGACCATACCGAATGGGGTATGACGCCACAAACCTATAACGCCAGCTATAGTCCATCAAACAATGAGATCACCCTGCCTGCTGCACAATTCAGTATCCCTGGAGTAAAAGATAACGAGGTAGATGATGCTGTTGCTTATGGCTATGTGGCTGCATCAACCATTGGTCATGAAATTACACACGGCTTTGACGATGAGGGCCGCCAGTTTGATTCCAAAGGCAACCTTAGGGCCTGGTGGACACCAACAGATTCGGCAAAATTCACCAAACGGGCCAATATGCTTGCCGATCAGTTTAGCAACTATGTAGTATTGGACAGCCTGCACGTAAACGGCAAAGCATCCTTAGGCGAAAACATTGCCGATCTGGGCGGGATTGTATTGGGTATAGATGCATTCAAAAAAACCCGGCAATACAAAGAGGGTAAACTGATTGATGGCCTTACCCCAATGCAGCGTTTCTTTTTAGGCTACGCCCTCGGCTGGCTCGGGCAGCAGCGTGACGAATCATTAGCCAACCAGATCCTGACGGATGTACATGCTCCCGGTTTTTTAAGGGTAAACGGCCCATTTAGTGACGTGCCCGAGTTTTACCAGGCTTTCCACATTAAAAAAGGTGATAAAATGTGGATTGATCCGGATAAGCGAGTTAAAATCTGGTAAGATAGTTGTACCCTTTTCAGGCTTTTGAAGGATATTTAATTTTCTTCGAAAGCCTGAAACATGGAGCTTCAATGAACCTGTAAAAAAGATAAGCAAAAGCAATACTGAAAATAAAGGCACCCGCAAACGCTATTCCTTTTGACATCATCCCATATGGCAATGAGCAATAGAGGTATATAAAAGTCTCCACTTTTAAGCCTATTATTTCGTGAGTGAGATACAGGGAAAAAGAGATCTTAGAGAAAAAAGAGACCACTGAATTACTTTTCAATGGCAGAATCAGCAGCAGTAATGCAAACAAAGAGCCCAGCGCGTGTGCTAAGGTCTGTTCATATATGGCCAATGCGGTAACAATAACGCCTAATATCAAAACTTCAGGAAGCTTTTTTATTCCTTTTCTGTACAGATAGTATAAGATGCCTAAGGTAAAAAAGGTGAGAACACCGGGTAGTAATCCAAAATGATCACCCAGAAACGCTGTAGGAATGCACAATGCCACTACTGCCCATGCTCCCCATTTTTTTATTATGAATGGAAAAGTAATAGCGATAAACAAATAAAACTGAAACTCTATACCTAAAGTCCAATAAACGCTGCTTAAATAGGTGTGTCCGAAAAAGTTATTTAAATAGGCCAAATGGAGTAAAATATCCGTCCAACTAAATTTATAATGATCAAACCAGTAGATATTAACAATTAGTGCTATGGCCATTGAAGCAATATACGGCGGTTCTATTCTGATTAACCTTTTGGTTATAAATTTGCGGGCAACGCTCAGATCATAGTTTTCCGGTATCGACCAGCAAATAATGAAACCCGATAAAAAGAAAAACATTTCTACACCAGCCCAGCCGTAGCCGGTTACAGAACCAGCTATCGGAATCTTCTTTCCGCCTAAATGAAAAACTGCAACAGCTAAAGATGCTATTGCTCTTATATAATCAACCTGTGGGATATGCTGTTTCTGCGTTATTGTCGGTTCGGGCATCAACGAATATATAAATATATTCATTGATGCCCAATCCAACTGTCAAAAATGCAACCTGTGTTATCAAAAGCGTGTCAATTTCAGCGTGTTAACAATTTTTTAATATAAAACACTTTCAATTACAGTAAATTCTATTTACGTTTGAATTTTTTCTTGATGTAGCTTCAAATAATTTTTTACCCTGAAGCACATGTTACGCGTCGATAGTTCCAAACCATGCCAAATTATTTATGCCATTGCCAAGCATGATTACCTATCGTATGTAATTGAGCCTCACATTGTTCAGCTTAACCCCAACGGCGAATTTTCATTAACCCATCAGCGTTTATTTTCCAATACGGCTAAAGAGTTTTGTGAGTTTCTGGACGAGACGGATATCAAACTCGTTAAATTATTGGAGGAAATGGAGCAGGGCAACGTGATTAAAAGGTATTATAAAAAACCAATCCGTCCGTTTGAGTTTTTCTCCAGGATCTTCAACGAGCAGATGTTTGATATGATCCGTCCAAAACTGGAGAAACGGATTGCCGAGGCTTTATCATTACTTTGCGGCAAGCAGGTATACCAGATGAGCAAGGAGGGTTATCCCGGCGAACGTAAGCTCCAGCTGGCCACTGAGGCAGCATCGGTATTATTCCACTTCAGGCGTAATGAAGATGAGATCAGGTATTTCCCTACCATCAAATACCAGGGCATGCGCATTGAGTTCATGTTTAAAAATGCCGAGATCATTTGCAACCACCCGGCCTGGATGCTGCTTGACGATACCCTGTATTATTTTGATAAGGAGATTGAGGGTAAAAAGCTACAGCCCTTCCTGAACAAGCGCTTTATTGCCATACCCAAATCGTCGGAGCAATCATACTTTGAAAAGTTTGTTGCCCCGCTTATCGAAAAGCATAATGTTTACGCCGAAGGGTTCACTATCAATACCGAAAAGTATGATGCCCGGCCCGTGCTTAAACCAATTTATGTTGAAGGGGGCACTTCGCAATTACAGCTGTTTTTTAAATATGCCGGTTATATATTTCCTTATGGCGATGGCAGGCACATTTCTGTACGGATGGAAAAAACCGGCGATGATTACCTGTTTCACCGCATTAAACGCTCAACCACCTGGGAAAAGGGCAAAATGCAGCAACTGGAGCACCTCGGCCTTAAAGTAGCATCGTCATTGTTCCAAAACCTTGAAGTTGCCGGTCATGATGATGACGACGATCGCTCATTTTCGGTTTTTGAATGGCTTAATCAGCATCATGATCAGCTTATTGAACAGGGCTTTGAGCTGGAACAACCCGAAGGGCAAAAACGCTACGTTTTTGGCAGCAGCAAAATTGAACTGGAAGTAACCGAAAATAACGACTGGTTTGATATCAATGCCATGGTGAGCTTCGGCCCATACCGCATCCCTTTTATCCAGCTAAAAAATCATATCCTCAATCATAAAAAGGAATTTACGCTACCATCGGGCGAGATTGCCGTGATCCCCGAAAAATGGTTTTCACAATACGGCAACCTGCTGCATTTTACCGAAGGCAGCAATGAACTCAAACTTCGCCGTCATCATATTGGCCTGGTAACTGACTTGGCCGAAGGCGAAATGGCCAGCGTTACCATGACCCGCAAACTGCAAAAGCTTACCAATTTTGATGAGCTTGAAGATGTGCCGATGCCTGTTAATTTTGAGGGCAATTTGAGGCCATACCAAAAAGCGGGCTATAACTGGTTCCACTTTTTAAAGCAATACCATTTTGGCGGCTGCCTTGCCGATGACATGGGTTTAGGTAAAACCATCCAAACTTTATCCTTACTGCAAAAGCACAAGGAAGATACCGAAAACGCGGGAGGCAAAGCCACTTCGCTGGTGATCATGCCTACTTCGCTCATATATAACTGGCTTAATGAGGCGCGTAAGTTTGCACCGCAATTAAGGCTGATGGTACACACCGGCACCATGCGCTACCGCAGTGCCGAAGTTTTTGCCAATTACGATGTGGTGATCACCACCTATGGCATTAGCCGCATTGATATTGAAATGTTTAAGGATTTCTTTTTTGATTACGTGATCCTTGATGAAAGCCAGAATATCAAAAATCCGTCGTCAAAATCATACCAGGCGGTTAAGCAACTCAAATCGCGTTTTAAGCTGATCCTGAGCGGCACCCCGGTAGAAAATTCGGTTAATGACTTATGGACGCAGATGTCATTCATTAATCCCGGTTTACTGGGTGCGCAGCAGTTTTTCCAAAACGAGTTTGTTACCCCTATAGAAAAGAAAAAGGACGAGGATAAGGCCCGCAAGCTGCAGGCCCTGATCAAGCCTTTTGTGTTACGCCGCACCAAGGAGCAGGTAGCAACAGAGCTTCCCCCAAAAACGGAAAACCTTTTCTACTCCCAGATGACCGAAGAACAATCTTCTGTTTATGAAGAGATCAAATCCGAATACCGCAACGAGCTGTTGAAAAGCCTGGAGGACGGTACTTTTGCCAAAACGCAGATCCAGGTATTACAGGGGTTGATCAAGCTAAGGCAAATTGCCAATCACCCCATCATGATTGATAAAGATTACGAAGGCGATAGCGGCAAGTTTGAAGATGTGGTACACACGCTGAACAACGTGCTCGACGGCGGCCACAAAGTGCTGATATTCTCACAATTCGTAAAACAGCTTAGCATTTACCGCGATCATTTTGAACGTGTTGGCATCCCTTATGTATACCTTGATGGCAGTACCCAAAACCGCGGTGATGTGGTGAAGCAGTTCCAGGAGGATGAAAAGACCCGTGTATTCCTGATCTCGATAAAAGCAGGCGGCGTAGGCCTCAACCTCACCGAAGCGGATTACGTTTTCATCCTCGACCCATGGTGGAACCCGGCCGTTGAACAACAGGCTATTGACCGTACGCACCGCATTGGCCAAACCAAAAACGTATTCATCTATAAGTTCATCACCAAAGATTCGGTTGAAGAAAAGATCCTGGCCCTGCAGCAACGTAAGCTGAGCCTTTCAAGAGCTTTGATCACCACCGAGGAAAGCTTTATCAAATCGCTTACAGCGGAGGATATTAAGGAGATATTGGGGTAGGCTTTTCTTGCTGTAAGAAACACAATAAAAGCGAGTGTCATATACGATAGAGCATGTGTTGGAATGAGTACCGGGGCGAAAGAGAAATCTTATACGCCGTGTAGAGTTGTTATGCATAGTTCATGGCAGGGTGTATAAGATTTCTCCTCACCTTCCCCGCCCGCTCCCCAACCGTTTCGTCGAAATAACAGAAAGGTTTTATGAGAGAAATACGTACTAATGTTCAAAAACTACTTCCCTGCTCAAAAATCCACATACACCAACCTACAAACCTGCTTGCTGCTCCTGTTGGCATCGGTAACAATGAGTGCTCCTTTTTTATACAAAGCTATCCCTTCCCAGTTATTTTTAACACCATCAAATGAGCGTATGTATTTCCACTGTTTACTTTTACGGTTCTCCAACATTACAATAGCTGCGTAAGGATTATTTTGCAAGTAGTTTGGATCAGCTTTCAACTTACTGCCAAGTTCAGGAATAGTTTTGCTTATTGCAGCTTCGGGGCTTTTTACCCAATCGTTGTTTAAATAAGCGTTATAGTCCCCATTCCAGAAATAGTTAATACCGTAAATATGCCCGTTATCGGCCGCGGCAATATCGGTAACCCTGAAATACAGGAATGGTGTTTTGATCTGTTCAGGGGCTTTGTTAAATGAGGTATCTATCAAGTATCCCAATCCTCCCTTAGGCATGGCGTTAAACTCATAATATGCCAGCAGCTTATTTTCTTTAGGCAGATAAGTAACACTTTCAAAACCGGCATTGCTGATTGATGGATATCTCCGGAGGGAAATAAAATGTGCAGGATCAATTGTCACTTCACCTTTAACGGTATCAAGTTTTCCCTTAAGTATAAAACAATACGCATACTTATCATCTGTTTCGATGGAAAGGAACACGGTATTGTTAACAATACTAATAGCTTCAAAACCTTCATAATTAGCTTTAACAGAATCGGGCAGCAAATTCAGTTTTTTTACGCTGATAATTTTATAAGCAGTTAACGCAGTATCCCGGCCGTCAACAACCCGGCCTATACTATCGGTAAGGATACTATACAGGTTAAATGTTCCATCAAGTTTCGTTTCCTTATGATCGCCGTATTGAGGTTCGAGATAAAGGCGATTGTCATAGATGGTCATGCCCGAAAATTCCTCGTTAACTCCGTTGATGTTTTTTGGCAGGGGGATGTTTTTATAAACATGCTGTGCCCTGGCTACCACCGCAGAAAGGATGGCCATGACCAGTGTTAATAGCAATACGCTCTTTTTCATATTGGCATGGGTAATGTTGATTAAATGTAGAGAATAAAGTCGGGAAATTTTTTGCTTTAATCTTGGGCTGCCATAACAAGGAAAGCTGAGCGCATAGTCAACTCACCCGGTCTACGCTTCGCTGGACCACCCTCTCTCCGGCTTTACCGCAAAGAGGGTAGGGAAAATAAAAAAACCAAATCCCCTCTTTACGCTTGCGTAGAGAGGGGTGACAAGCGCAGCGATGTCGGGGTGAGTCGATACGGCGGCAAATTCTTTATTTCTGCATTCGTTACAAACAAGCTCGGGTTATTTAAGCGGGGCACTACCCCCATTCAATAAAACACCTTTTAGCACGTTATATAGTACCAAAAGCGGTTAAATAGTGTATCTTGGGGATTTAACAGGGGCACATTTAACAATTATCACCAAACATTGTGAGTGTTAAACAGATATATCAGCCGCGATATATTATTATTTAACACTTTTTAACATTTATGCAAGGATTTTAGTTGGCGAAAAATTGAGCGGGTGTTTAAGTTTGCCTACCGAAACGAAAAAAATTAATGGAAGAACAAAATAGCTATACAGGAAATGTTGCATCGGCAGCTCCAACGTCGTATTCAACCGACATCAGGGCGCTGAATGAAATGATACAAAGAGAAAGCGCGTTCATCGATCTGCTGATCATGGAGATGGATAAAGTGATAGTAGGACAGCGTTACATGGTTGAACGTTTGCTTATCGGTTTGCTGGCCAACGGGCACATTTTATTAGAGGGTGTACCGGGACTGGCAAAAACCCTTGCAATTAATACACTGGCAAGAGCTATCCAGGCCGATTTTAGCCGGATCCAGTTTACACCGGATTTGCTCCCTGCCGACGTATTGGGTACCATGATCTACAACCAAAAGAAAGAAGAGTTCATAGTGCGCAAAGGCCCTATCTTCTCTAACTTTGTTTTGGCCGATGAGATTAACCGCGCGCCTGCCAAAGTGCAAAGCGCGCTGCTTGAAGCCATGCAGGAACGCCAGGTAACCATTGGTGATACTACCTATAAACTGCCCGATCCGTTCCTGGTACTGGCAACCCAAAACCCTATTGAGCAGGAAGGTACTTATCCCCTGCCCGAAGCACAGGTTGACCGTTTTATGCTGAAAGTGGTGATCAAATATCCTAACAAAGAGGATGAGAAAAAGATCATGCGCGCCAACATTTCGCCGGCCGGTATGGGCAAGCCAAACGCTATCATCAAGCCCGAAGAGATCATCAAAGCCCGTAAAATAGTGCGCGAGGTTTACATGGATGAAAAAATTGAGCAATACATTATTGACATTGTTTTCGCTACCCGTTTCCCTGATCAGTTTAAGCTTGCCAAATACAAAACGCTGATCACCTTTGGTGCATCGCCAAGGGCAAGTATCAGTTTAGCGCTGGCATCAAAAGCATATGCCTTTATTAAACGCCGCGGCTATGTGATCCCCGAGGATGTACGCGCTGTTTGTCATGACGTGTTAAGGCACCGTGTAGGCTTAAGCTACGAGGCCGAAGCCGAAAACATTACCAGCGAGGATATCATTACAGCGATATTGAACGCGGTTGAGGTACCGTAATAGCCCCACCCAAACCCTCCCCGGGAGGGAGGGCTTTAAGAAAAGGGTATTATTTAATTAACTAAAAAATTCAAAAGTCTCCCCTACCGGGGGAGATTTAGAGGGGGCCAAATGGCTAAAGACACCAAGGATCTGCTAAAAAAGGTAAGGAAGATAGAGATCAAAACCCGTGGATTAAGTAACCACTTATTTTCGGGCGAGTATCATTCGGCTTTCAAGGGGCGCGGTATGGCGTTTAGCGAGGTGCGTGAATACCAGATCGGCGACGAGATCCGTACCATCGACTGGAACGTAACGGCCCGCTTTAACGCGCCTTACGTAAAAGTATTTGAAGAGGAGCGTGAGCTTACCGTTATGGTGCTGATGGATGTGAGCGGATCTGAAAATTTCGGCACGCAAAACCAGCAAAAGCAGGATCTGGCAACTGAGCTTTGCGCTGTACTGGCGTTTTCGGCCATACAGAACAATGATAAAGTAGGCATCATATTTTTCAGTGATAAGATCGAGAAGTTTATCCCGCCTAAAAAAGGCCGCAGCCATATCCTGATGATCATCCGCGAGCTGATTGCTTTTCAACCAGAAAACAAGGGCACCAACGTAGCCGAAGCGCTGAAATACTTCACAAGCGTTATCAAAAAGAAATGTACGGCCTTTGTTATCTCTGATTTTATTACTTCGGAGTTTGAAAATGAGCTTAAGATCGCCAATAAAAAGCACGATATCATTGCCTTAAAGCTGTATGATAAACATGAAGAGGAGTTTCCCAACCTGGGCCTCATCCCGGTTAAGGACGAAGAAAGCGGGCATATCATGTGGGTAAACACTGGCGATAAAGCCGTTCGCGACGCCTTTAAATGGGATGCCGTAAAACGCAACGCTGCCCTGCAGGATACTTTTCGCCGTTCGGGGGTTGATTATACTACCATTGGCACACATGAATCATACGTTAAACCATTAATGACATTATTTAAAAAGCGGGAAGGCCGGCGGTAAAATATATGAACAGGTACATCAAATACACCCTGACTATGTTGGTATTGCTTGCAGGCTTTCACCAAACAGGCAGGGCACAAAACTTTGGAGCAAAAGCCACGCTGGATAAAAAATCTATCCTCATAGGCCAACAAACCCAGCTCAATTTAAGCATCCGTTTTCACGCTAAGGACAATATTGGCTTCCCTAAACTGCCCGACAGTATAGGCAAAATTCAGGTAGTTAAATTTAAGGCGGATACTGTTGCCGACAAGGGCGATCAATCCATAAAAACCATTACCAGACATTATACTATCACTGCTTTTGACAGTGGCACCTATGTTATCCCGTCGTATGTGTTTAAATCGTCGGTAGGCGACTTACAAACCGATACGCTGAACCTTGATGTAAGAACAGTGGCGGTTGATACAACCAAAACCTTTTATGACATTAAACAGCCGCTGATAGTTAAATACACTTTCTGGGACTGGCTCCACGATAACTGGAAGCTGGTTTTGGGCATTTGGCTGGGGCTGATTGTGATAGCCGCCGCGGTTTATTATCTTCTTAAACGACCTAAGAAAGAAGTGGTTGTTGAAGAGGTTAAACCCGATATTCCGCTGCATATCCAGGCGCTTCAAAAGCTTGAAGAGATCAAAAACAAGCAGCTTTGGCAGCATGACCAGGTTAAGCAATATTATATTGAGCTGAGCGACGTGGTTCGTGAATACCTCGAAAAACGGTATACCATACAAGCCCTGGAGCAAACATCCGAAGAGATCTTTGCCAGCCTGCGGAATATGGAGATAGCCAGCGAAGACAGGAACCTGCTAAGGCAGCTGCTTGTACTTGCCGATATGGTGAAATTTGCCAAAGAAAAACCGGTTGCCCATGAAAATGAAAAGAGCATGGAAAACGCTGTTACCTTTATTAAAGATACCCAGCCCCATGCCAGGCCGGCCGATGTTAACGTGAAGGGAGATGAGGCAAAATGATTTGGTTTAAAGGAATAGAATTTGCGCATCCCGGGTTTTTTTGGCTACTCATCAGCATCCCGCTTATGGTGGGCTGGTACATCTGGAAACAAAAGCAGCTGCAGGGTAACCTGGCCATGCCTACTATCAGGGGTTTTGCTATGATCACCAAAAGCATGCTGCCGCGTTTCAGGCATTTGGGCATCATATTGCGCTCACTGGCGATGATCGCGTTGATCATTGCGCTGGCAAGACCTCAATCGTCATTGAGCTGGCAGGATACTACAACTGAAGGTATTGATATCGTCATCGCTTCGGATATTTCGGGCAGTATGCTCGCCGAAGATTTTAAGCCCAACAGGCTTGAAGCGGGCAAAAACATCGCTATTGATTTTATCCAGAACCGCCCTAATGACAGGATAGGCCTGGTAGTTTTCAGCGGTGAAAGCTTTACACAATGCCCGCTTACCATCGATCACTCGGTATTGGTAAACCTTTATGCCGATATCAAAAACGGGATGATTGAAGACGGCACCGCCATTGGTATGGGGTTGGCCACGGCCGTAAACCGTTTAAAAGACAGCGAAGCCAAAAGTAAAGTGGTGATCCTGCTTACCGATGGTTCAAACAACTCGGGCTCTATTCCCCCGGTTACTGCTGCCGAAATTGCCAAACAGTTTGGCGTAAGGGTTTATACGGTAGGTATCGGTACAAATGGTTATGCGCCTTATCCTGTTCAAACCCCTATGGGGGTACAATACCAGCGCATGAAAGTTGATATTGATGAAGGCACACTGAGTAAAATTGCCACCATTACCGGCGGTAAATACTTCAGGGCAACAAATAACAGTGCTTTGAAGGATATTTACGAACAGATTGACAAACTGGAAAAAGCCAAGATAGATGTTACCCAGTACCGCAAAAAAACCGAACGCTTTTTGCCATTCGCTATTATTGCACTGGCACTTTTATCGTTAGAATTTTTAACAAAAAACACCCTGCTTAAGGGAGCTTTAACATAACAGCATGCTACGTTTTGCAAATACAGAATTTTTATGGGGATTGCTTGCTATTCCGCTGCTGCTCTTTATTTTTTTGAGGGTAAACTGGTGGAAACGTAAAGCCATAGCCTCGTTGGGCAATAAGGAGATGGTGCTGCAGATGATGCCGCAGGTTTCCTTTTCGCGCCCGTGGATCAAGTTTATCTTTTTCATATTGGCCTATTCGCTGGTTATTGTAGGCATAGCCGATCCGCAGCTGGGTTCAAAAACCGAGGAGGTAAAACGTAAAGGCGCCGACCTCATGATCCTGCTCGACGTATCAAATAGTATGCTTGCGCAGGACCTTGCCCCTAACCGCCTTGAAAACGCCAAACGCGCACTATCCCAATTGATAGATAAACTGCATGACGACCGTATTGGCATAGTAGTATTTGCGGGCCAGGCTTATGTACAGCTCCCGGTAACTACCGATTATGCGGCAGCTAAACTGTTCTTGAACACCATTAATACCGAAATGGTGCCAACACAGGGCACAGCTATTGGTGCGGCAATTAATTTAGGGATGCAGTCGTTTGATTTTAAGAATGGTACCGGCAAATCCATCATCATTATTACCGATGGAGAAAACCATGAGGACGATGCCGTAGCCGCAGCCAAATATGCTTTAGCTAAAAATGTTACCGTAAACGTGGTTGGTGTAGGTTCGGAAGAAGGCGCACCTGTTCCCATTTACCAGGATGGTAAGCAAGTCGGCTTTCATAACGATAGCACCGGCCACCCGGTAGTTAGTAAGCTTGATGAAACCATGGGTAAAGAAATAGCCGAGGCAGGAAAAGGCGTTTACGTGCGTGCTAACAATGCCAACAGCGGCCTTAACATTGTGATGGATGAGATAGCCAAAGTACAACGCAAAATGACGGATACAAAACAGTTTAAAGATTTTGAGGACAGGTTCCAGTTTTTCCTTGCCATAGCCTTTGTACTGTTACTGGCCGAGTTCTTTATTTCCATCCGTAAAAACATGCGCCTGAGTAAGATTAAATTATTTGAAGTAAAAAACACATGAAGCAATATATCATAGCCATTATTTTAGTGCTGCAGGCTTCATTTCTTTTTGCCCAGCAGGAAAAAAAATTTATCAATAAGGGTAACGAGCTTTACCAGCAAAAGAAATATAAGGAAGCTGAAGCAAGTTATCGCCAGGCCATGACCAAAAAGGATAAAACCGTTGAGGGTAATTTTAACCTTGGCGATGCCATGTTTAAGCAGCAAAAATATGATCAGGCTGCCGAACAGTTTAACAAGCTCGCCGCCGCGTCGGCCGATAAAAATGTAAAAGCCGGAGCTTTTCACAATATTGGCAACTCCTTTTTAACCCAAAAAAAATACCAGGAAAGTATCGACGCTTATAAAAAAGCACTCGTTAACAACCCTATGGATGATGAAACCCGGTATAACCTTGCCTATGCCCAAAAAATGTTAAAAAAACAGCAAGACAAGAATAAAGGCGGTGGGGGCAACAATAATAAAGACAAAAACAAGGATAAGAACAAAGACAACAAGGATAAAAAAGACGATAAGAATAAAGACAAGAACGATAAAAAAGACCAGGACAAAAACAAGCAGGACCAGGACAAAAACAAGCAAAACCAGGATCAGAAAGATCAGCAGGGACAGCAGCCAAACCAACTGTCAAAAGATGATGCTCAGCGCATGCTTGATGCCCTCAACAATGATGAGAAGCAAACCCAGGATAAGCTGAAGAATAAAAAATTAAAAGGGGCTAAAGTTCCTATTTCAAAAGATTGGTAAATCTTGTTGTTTTGTAGATACTAATGAAAATTAAACTTTCCATATTAACGCTGCTGCTGTGTTGCTCAAGCCTGGTTTTTGCACAGGTAAAGTTCACGGCATCGGTAAATAAAACCACCATAGGCACGGGCGAGGTACTTGAAGTTACCTTTTCCATCAATGCCAATGGTGATCGTTTTGCTCCGCCTGCTTTCGGCGGGTTCCAGGTAGTTGGTGGACCTAACGTATCCAACAGTATGTCTATGATTAACGGGGTCACCTCGGCAAGCATAGCATACGGGTATGATTTGGTACCGACTAAAGAAGGCGAATTGACCATCGGCCCTGCCACTATTATGTCGGGAGGAAGACCATACAGCACCTCTCCCATTAAAGTTAAAGTAGTAAAAAGCCAGGGTGGACAGGCCAGTCAGCAAGCTCAGCAACAAGGCGGCAACGGCCCCGATAGCCGCAACATTCAAAAAGGGCGTGTAAGCGATATCTCCAAATCATTATTTTTACGTGCCGAAGTTGACAAAACAACCGCCTACCTTGGTCAGCAGATCATGATGAATCTGCGCCTTTATACCCGCGTTAACATCGCTAACGGCGAGCCTGAAAAGATCCCCGATCTTAATGGTTTTTACAGCCAGGAAATTAAAAGCAATAACCCCAACGCCCAATGGCGTACCGAGGTTTTAAACGGCGTACGCTACAATGTTACCGATATTAAACAAACTATCCTGTTCCCCGAGCATGAGGGCAATATCACCATTGAGCCCTCTATCATGAACTTTATTGTAAGGCAGCAGGCCGCTTCATCATCCGGCGATCCCTTCGACGCTTTTTTTGGCGGATATGAGGATGTGAAATATAAGGTTAAAAGCACGCCTGTTGTTATCCACGTAAAACCATTACCGCTGGCAGGCAAGTCTGCTGAGTTTACCGGCGCTGTGGGTAAATTTAATATTGAAGCTTCGCTCGATAAAAATGATATCAAGGCTAATGATGCTATCAATTACCAGGTAAAGGTAAGCGGTACGGGCAACCTGAAATTGCTGAAACCGATCAGCCCCAACTTCCCGACCGATTTTGAGAAGTATGAACCCAAGATCACCGATACGATTACCGAAAGTTCCGCCGGTTCATCGGGCCACAGGAAATACACGTATCTGCTTATCCCAAGGCACCAGGGCGATTTTACTATCGACCCGGTTAAGTTTGCCTACTTTAACCCGGCTACCGGCAGGTACGTTTCGTTAAGCACCCCGGCATTCCATATCAAGGTGGCTAAAGGCTCGGGCGATGGCAGTAATGTTACCGCCTTTTCAAACGCGGGCAAGCAGGATGTTAAGGTGCTGAGCAATGATATCCGCTATATTAAAACCGGCAGCGAGTTAAACGACGTCGGCAGCGACTTTTACGGTTCGGGATTATATTATTTCCTGCTGATCCTGGGCCCGGTAGGTTTTTTAGGGGCGTTAGTTTATGGCAAATGGCGCGATAAAAACAATGCCGATGTGGTAGGTTTAAAAAGCCGCAAGGCGGGTAAAGTGGCGGCCAAACACCTGGCCAGCGCTAAGCAGCAGCTGAATGATAAAAAGGCCTTTTATGAAAATCTGTTCCGCGGTTTATACGGTTACCTGAGCGATAAGCTTAATATCCCTTATGCCGACCTGAACCGTGAAAAGATAGCCTCCGAGTTAAAAGCCCGCTCGCTTGATGAAAACCTCATTAACGAGATGCTGGACACGCTTGACCTTTGTGAAATGGCGCGCTATGCCCCTGTATCGGGCATTACCGAGCAGCAGGTGTTTGATAAGGCACAGAACATGATCAATAACATTGAAAATAAAATATAACATGATGAAGCGCATTATATACTTACTGCTCATCATCGTTATGCCCATGTACGCATTAGCTAACGATGATGCTAATATCTTGCTAAAAAAAGGAAACGACCAGTACGCTAAGGGCCAGTACAAAGAAGCTATAACCACCTACCAAAAAATTGTGGACGATGGGCACCAGTCGGCATTGGTTTATTATAACCTGGGCAATGCTTACTTTAAAAATGAGGATGTGACATCGGCGCTGCTGTACTATGAAAAGGCGCATAAACTTTCGCCGGGCGATGATGATATCAATTTCAATATCCAGTTTGCCAATCAAAAAACAGCCGATAAGGTAGATGCCGGTACCGAATTTTTCATCACCAAGTGGTGGCATTCGTTTATCCTTCGTTTTTCGTTAACTTCTTTAGCTGTGATGACCATCCTGTTTATCATAGCAGGCTCGGGATTACTAATAGCCTACAGGTTTACTAATTCGGTGGGCATTAAAAAAGCATCATTTTATACAGCCTTAGTGTTCTTACTTTTCGGCTTTGCAAGTATGTTTGCAGCAAGCCGCCAGGAGCAATATTTTGATGCCCATCATGGGGCTATCATCTTCAGTACATCGGTAAATGTAAAAAGCGCTCCAACACCAAATGCCAAAAACCTGTTCCTGATCCATGACGGCACCAAAGTTCAGATATTGGACAATAACAACGGCTGGATGAAGGTAAGGCTGGCCAGCGGCAACGAAGGCTGGATCAACGCTTCGGATGCTAAGGAAATATAGTTTTTGGTGGTGAAAGGTTAAAGGCGAAAGGTAATATACTCTCCTTACTTCAACAATTGCTGTCCGTAGACTCCCTTCACTGGTCGAAGTTTAGCGATAGCGTAACTTCGTCCTAAAATGGTGGAAGCATCCTGCTTCCTTGAACCATTAATTGCAGGAAATCACGGTTAAGCTTTCAGCTTAACCTATTTAGGTCCAAGTTACGCTATCGCTAAACTTGAACCAGTATTAGCTTTTTGCTTTAAGCTTCAAACCCTATTCTTCGCTAACAACTCCAGCACATCTTCTTCAGTACCGGTAAAAGGGCCTGATGACTCGATCTTGAAGCTGGCCATAGCGGCTGCAAACTCTCCTGATTCCTGGAAACCCTTGCCTTTGGCGCGCTGGTATAAATAACCTGCCATATAGGTATCGCCACAACCGGTAGCATCGACAACTTCCGATGGCTTGTAAGCCGGCACCTGGTAATAAACACCGTCGGTATAAATAACAGAGCCCATACTGCCCAGGGTAACCACCACCTCTTTAACACCCCATTCGTTCAAAACTTTGGCCCCTTCACGGATATCGGTAATACCGGTCAGCACCTCCAGTTCGTGTTCGTTGACTTTCAGGATATGGATGTATTGCAGGGCTTCGCGTTTTTCAGGCCAGTCAACAGCTATCACATTTTTATCTTCCACCTTACGAAGATAACCTTGTGCATCAAGGGAAAGCTTGCCGCGCTGGGCAAGGGCTTTGATAAATCCTACCGAAATATCATCGGCCAGTAAAGGGCCTAAATGATAAACGCGGGCATCTATTTCATCAAGTTGTTCAATAGTAAAAGGATCAGCTTTTTGCAGTACACGCTGGGTGCGGTGATCCTGGTTAGCAGAGTAAATATTTTCAAAGTAAACCGTTTCGCCGCCGGTAGTGGCATGTACTTCAATTCCCTTGCCGCGGAGTTTTTCAACCACAGGCATTTCGCTCAAAGCAAGCGAAGTAACCAGTGTATAACTCACATCCATATTACGGATAGCGTTTGAAAAGTAAAAAGAAGTACCGCCCGCCATGTGCTTCACCGCTTGCGGCGTTACCACTTTATCTAACGTAATATGCCCTACACAACAAATATCGTACATGAAATTCCCCTATTATGATTTGATAATCAGCCCTTATTATTTAAAACAAACGGCAAATGTAAGAAATAGGATTTGGTGTACAAGCTTATCGGCGTTTTGTGACAAGGAAATCACTTTAGGATTATGCCGGTTTTTCACATCAATTTTTGGATCGGATCGAAGAGCTGCAACTAAAACGCAATTCCCGTATCTTCAAATCTTCACCAACACATCAGCGCCGGCCATTTCGGCCAGATCGTCAAAATATACCGAAGCGAGGTGCTCCCAGCTTAAGCGGCTGCTGTATTGAAGCCCCTCTTCAATAAATTGTTCTCTTAAGCTATTGCTCTTCAGCAATAATTCTATCCTTTCAACATAACAGGCAGCATTATAAGGATCGCATTTAAAACCATTGATGCCCTGCTCAATAAAATCCTTTGAGCCGCCGCCATCGGCAATAACGCAGGGCAAACCAGATGCCATGGCCTCAAGCACCACGTTACCATAAGCTTCGGATACCGAAGGGAACAGGAACAGGCTTGATGATGCGTATAAAACCGAAAGTGTCTTATGATCAACCTTGCCTGTAAATACGGCATTTTTCATCTTCACTTCGCAAGCCTTGCGTGCCACGCCATCGCCTGCAATTATAAAATTGACCTCCGGGTGGTATTCCTGCATTATGGTATAGACCTCAAACAGGGTTTCCAGGTTTTTTTCCCAAACCAGGCGGCTCGCAAATAAAATTGTAGGATTATCATTCCCGGTTAGCGCCTGCACGGTTTTACTGTTTTTATGCCGTGGCGAAAACAGGCCGCTATCCATTCCCCTTTGCCAAAGCTTCATGCGGTAGGTATCAACGCCAATATCAATTAACTCTTCCTTCATACTTACCGAGGGTACGTATACCTGGTCGCACTGGTTATAAAAAACCTTATGGCTTTCGGCCATTATTTGTTTAACCTTATTGATCAGGAAAGGGGTGTGCTTCAGGTAATAATCGATGTAGGAAATAAAGTGGGTATGATAGATACTGATGACCGGCAAGCCACGCTGCGTGGCATATTTTAAGGCAAAATTGCCCAATAACGATGGTGTGGCGATGTGTATAATGTCCGGCACAAAGCTATCTATCTCCTCCTTTAGCTCGCTCATCACCAGGCCCGGTATAGCCATAGTGTAACCAGTATTAATAGGCAGCGTTAGGGCCGGAACTTTTAATGATTCAAAACCAGCTATGCTATCCGGGCCTGCTCCGTATACAAACAAAAATTCAAAAATATTACGGTCAATCCGTTTAATGAGCTGGTACATCGTACGTACCGCACCGTCAAAATCTTCAATAAGTATTTCGGCAAAAAAGGCTACTCTGATCTTTTTCATCTTATTGACTGATTAAAGGTTATTACTTGGTGTTCACCTTCGCATATCTTACAGGCTCCAGCCCCGTCATCAGGAACTCCCTTAGTTCGGCTAATTTATCGGTATTGATCAAATCGACCTCACATTCAACTAAAGCCCGCCATACTTCTTTATTTTCGGGAGAGGCCCAAAGACGCACCCGTTTTTTGTACTGATGTGCCACAGCTACGTAATCACGCAGTAATTGTTTCTGATCTTCAGGCATGGGGCCATTGCCAGTCCAGCTGATGAGCCGCGAGTATTTGCAGCTGGCAGTTTTATAAATAGTATTTGAAAGCGTATCGGTACGCACCTGCATTAAGTCTTCATCAATAAAAGCGTAGCGCTGCTTTTGCGCTTTGAGCATTTTATAGGGCTTATTACCGGTTATAACAATAGTTACGGCCCCTTCGGTTATTTTACCGTTATCATAGCTCGACAGCATTGGCGCATAACGTTTCAATACCTCCGATAGCTTTGCGTAGGTCTTATCAGCGTCGGATTTAATATCGATCATGAGCGTAACGGGCGATACCGGGTACACAACTTCTTTATTTTTGCCCTGGTGGCAATCAAATAACGGAATTAAATAAAGCTGCTCCAGGGTACGTTTCTTTTGAAAGGCGGGCAGGATATGTGCTACCAGCAATTCACCGTCGCGCAGGTAAATATCAGCTTCTACATTTTGAAAGCCGTTATCCAGGGCATCGTACAAAGGACGGTTATGCCAGTAATCATTGTGGGCGAAACCTTTAGAGAGGGAGCTGTTTTGAGCGAGACAGGTGGCGGCTCTGAGTGTCAGGATAACAAAAAACACAAATTTTAGGTGCTTGTGGCAAAATGCTGCTTGCATCGTAAATTTTATTTGTTGATGCAAATTTAGCTTTCTGATATGTACCGATAGTTATGTCATGATAAAGTAAAAGTACTATGTGATTTAATTTATTGTAAACGAATTTACATTTTCATTACATTATAATATATTAATCGACACTTTTAGATTAAAGCGGATTCACATTAAATCTGCATTTTATAAACACCTGTTAATAAAGGGGGTAGGTGAGCTAAGTATCAATTCGACAAGCTGTTGCCAGGTAGAAGCTTTTTTATGGAGCCTTAATATTTCAGAAATAAGCCCGAATACATCTGCCGCGCTCCCACCCTGCTCCTTCAGGTACTTAACCGATGTTGAACCCGCCGACTTGGACAATTTTTTCCCCGGTTCTTCAAGCAATAAGGGATGATGATAAAATACAATATCATTAAAAGCTGGTTTATCCAGCACGGTTGCCAGTTGAATTTGGGCAAGCGTTGATGCCCAAAGATCATCCCCTCTTACAACCAGGTCGACACCATAAAACAGATCGTCAACAACCGAAGTAAGTTGGTAAGCCGGAAAGCCATCTTTTTTCCTGACAACAAAGTTTTTCATTTCAGCTGGTAATTGTGCCTGGATGGTTTCACCACCGTAGCTCTTTACTTTCAACACAGCATTATTATTGGTGCGTAAACGCCAGCTTGCTTCTGGAGTACTTAAAGGGATCTGTTTATCAAAACAATTACATAAGCCTGCTTCATTAAGCTGCCTGCGTGAGCAGGTACAGGCAAAAACAAAACCACCGGCAGCCAGTTGCTCAAGGGCTTCATTGTACAGGTGCATTCTATGAACCTGCGAAAAATTGGCTTCAAAATCATTCGCATCCTGCGGCCCTTCATCCCAGGGGATTCCCAGAAAATTAAGCGTATCAAAAATATCGGTTAAATATTCAGGGTTAACCCTTGCCCTGTCAAGATCATCAATCCGCAATAATATTTTTGCGCCGTGTTTACGGGCCAATGCCGCAGTAATAGAAAACGACAGCCCATTACCCACATGCAAAAACCCGCTTGGCGTTGGCGCTATGCGGGTTTTATTAAAGTGTATCGGGATGTTGGTCAATTGTTTTGGGGTTGATGAATAGCCAAGATACAAAAGATGGATGCTTTGGCAAAAAACGCGCGGAAGATACTTCTTGAACAAGGGCTTGTGCGATTCCCTCCCCTGGGAGGGTGTAGGGAGGGGTTTCTTTAATATGCTCACTAACGGGCAAGGCGTATAAACCCCTCCCTGCCACTACACTTAGCATCCGCACCCCTCCCAAGGGAGGGAATTGAAAATTTCTATCCTAAACCATTACACCAGCAACGTGCCGCCGTCAACCACCAAGTTTTGACCGGTACCAAAACTTTGTTTCATCAGGTACACAAAGGCAAGGGCAACGTCATCAGCATGGCCAACACGGCCAAGCAACAACGTATCTTTTGCCCAATTGTAAAGGCCTTCTTTATTTTCGGCAGGCAAGCTATCCCAAAGGTTGGTGTCAATTACACCGGGTACTACCGCATTTACACGCACAGGAGCAAGTTCAACAGCCAATGCCCTTACCAAACCTTCCATAGCGCCGCAAATGCTACTGGCTATTGACCAGCCAGCTGCGGGCCTGCTACCTGCTGTACCGCCGGTAAGGTTTACCGAGCCTCCTGCATTAATGAACGGTGTACCATATTTAACAGCAGCATACGCTCCCCAGTAACGCAGGTTTAAAAATTTACGTGCGGCATCAATATCCGTTTCGCCGATATTATTGAGGTTGAGGTTTTCGGCAGCCGTATATACCAGGTGATCAAAATTACCTGCCTGCTCAAAAAATGCTTTTATATTTTGCTCGTGGGCAAGGTCAACAGCGTAACCTTCGGTGCCCTCAGGTAATTGGCTAAGCGCATTATTAATTTTGCCTTGATTACCCGAAACTATCACCACTTTAGCACCTTCGGCAGCAGCAGCTTTTGCTGTCGCGAAGCCTATGCCGGTACTTCCACCCAATATAATTACCCTTTTGCCATTTAATGACGATCTGTTTTCAATTTGATTATTCATGATGTTTTCTTTTTAACACCGCAAAGTTCCCCCGTAAAAGCCCTGTTCCACTTACCATTTGGTAAAAAGCGAAATGCGGATGAAATTTTTAAAAGAACTGCGCTTATACGTAAAATCATAAAAGTAGCTTTATGCATAAATGTATCAGTTTTCATTACATCTGTATAAATCTGCCTGTTAACCACCTGCTAACTTTGCTTTATCAAAAAACATAAAACAATGTCTAAAACAATTTTTATAACAGGTGCTTCACGGGGATTTGGAAAAATCTGGGCAGAAGCATTTTTAAAACGCGGTGATAAAGTAACAGCTACAGCCCGCGACATCAGCTCATTGGATGACCTGGTAAAACAATATGGCGATAACATATTACCGATACAACTGGATGTTAATGACCGTGATGCTGATTTTGCAGCTGTAAAAAAAGCCAAAGACCATTTCGGCAGTATTGATGTACTCATTAACAATGCCGGGTACGGCCTGTTTGGCGCGGTAGAAGAAACCAGCGAAAAAGAAGCCCGAGACCAAATGGAGACTAACTTTTTTGGCCTGCTTTGGTTAACCCAGGCAGCTATTCCTGTTATGCGCGAACAAGGGCATGGCCATATTATCCAGTTATCAAGTGTGCTGGGTGTGGCAACAGCTCCTATATTAGGGATCTACAATGCTTCGAAATTCGCAGTTGAAGGTTTGAGCGAATCGTTGGCTGCAGAAGTAAAAGCTTTCGGCATCAAGATATCGCTGGTAGAACCTAACGGCTTTTCAACCGATTGGGGCAGCGCTTCAGCAGTGCATTCAACTGCCTTGCCTCAATACGATCAAATGAAAGCCGATCAACAAGCCCGATTTACTGAAGATTTTTTTGGTTATCCCGAAGCCACAACCGATGCAATATTTAAACTGATTGATAGTGAAAACCCTCCTCTCCGTTTGTTTCTTGGTAAAATAGCTTTACCATGGGTAAAACAGGTTTATGACGGCCGCTTAGCCGAGTGGGATCAATGGAACGACGTTGCCGCAGCCGCTCATGGTCATTAATATGACCAACATTAAATAATTGCCCGCAGGATCTGTACGTATATTTGTACCGATCCTGCTTTTATTTTATTGCCATGAATTATTATAAAAGTTTAACCCTTTTCCTGAAAGCAAACAGGCTCCCCTTATCCGAAAACCCTATGATCGCAGTTGTGCCATGCAAGGGCAAATGCACAATGAGGGATAAAGAATTTTCGGGCGACTTTTATATGATCACTTTTAAAAAGCTGAAATCAGGAAGCATTTCATATGGCCGTACACGGTACGATCACGAAAACGGTTCAATGTCGTTTGCAAAACCCCGGCGGATAATTGAGTACACCAACCTTATGCTTGAGGATGCCGGCTTTAATATATTTATTCATGAAGACTTTTTGAACGGGCACCCAATGCATAGCGAGATAAAAAAATATGGCTTTTTTGATTATGAAATTAATGAAGCCCTGCATCTTTCACCCCGCGAAGAGCAAATAATATGGGAACTGCATGATAAAATAGCGGCCGAACTAAACAGCAACATGGACGAATATAGCCGCGATATTATCCTCACTCACCTTGATTCCATTTTAAAATATTCCCAACGCTTTTATAAACGTCAATTCATTAACAGAACAGAGCTTTCGGGCAAAACGATATCCAAGTTTAACCAAGCCTTGTCCAAATATTTTGATGGCGGGCTTTTACAAACCCAGGGCTTGCCTACCGTATATGCCATGGCATCAAACCTTAACGTTTCTACTCGTTACCTGAGCGATATGCTCAAACAGGAAACCGGCAAAACAGCCATAGAGCTGATCCACGTCTATCTTATTAACGAAGCCAAAAACAGGCTCAAAAATGAAGATCAGAACGTTTCGGAAATAGCTTACGAATTAGGTTTTGAGAACCTGCCTTATTTTTCACGGTTATTTAAAAAAGAAACCGGTTTAAGCCCCAACCAGTTCAAAAAACAATTGGTTAACTAATGCTACATTTGGTTCATGACATTTGCAGACAGGGTAATCCAATTCAATGAACAGCTAACCTATACTGGCGATCCTTTACCGGCCGGCATCCGCATCATGAACCCTTTTAAAGAGCATCCGCAAACCATGAGGATTGTTGATGCCTTTTATCATAAATATTATAACGACAACCAGCAGCGGCATATCATTTTAGGCATTAACCCCGGCAGGTTTGGCGGCGGCTTAACAGGCATCCCTTTTACCGATCCTAAACGGTTGATATCCGAATGCCATATCAATTACGAAGGCAAAATGTCGCACGAGCCTTCATCGGTATTTGTTTACGAAGTGATTAACGCCTTTGGCGGCCCGGAGGCTTTTTATAAACAGATCTATATTAACTCTCCTTGTCCACTTGGTTTTACCAGCATTGATGCAAACGGCAAGGAAAAGAATTATAATTATTACGACAGCAAGGAACTAACCAGGGCAGTTTATCATTTCATGATCGAAAACATTCGTAAGCAGATTGATCTGGGCATTAACACCGAAAAATGCTTTTGTTTCGGCACCGGGAAAAATGAGACATTTTTACGTAAGCTGAACGATGAATATCATTTCTTCGGTGAGATCGTAGCGCTGGAACATCCGCGTTTTATCATGCAGTATAAAACCCCAAGCAAGCAATTTTATATCGATAAATATCTTGCAGCTTTTGAAAGTATAGCTGGGTAAAACGGTATTACTTTCATAGCAAACACTTATATTGTGTGCTATAACCAATGACCTGTAAGCCATGACCAAAAGCAAGTTTTTACTGCTCCTGTTGTTTGTTTTCCCCTGCGTTTCAAAAGGGCAATCAACTACCGCCAATAAACTCATTTCGCCACGCATCAGGGTAATTATCGATAATGATTTTGGTGGCGATCCGGATGGTTTGTTTGCGCTAACGCATCTCGTGCTGTCCCCATCGATAGAGGTAAGGGGCATTATTGGTTCACACTTAAATGCTAACGATGGATTTGACAAATCAAAAACCCAGGCCGATAATGCGGTAAAAGAAGCTACCAAACTGTTAACCGTTTTAAAACTCAAAGACCAATTCCCGGTTACAGCCGGCTCCAATACGGGCATGGTTAACGATACAACCCCTGTAAAAAGTAAAGCTGTTGACCTGATCATTAAAGAAGCATCGCGCACCGATACCAATCTCCCTCTTTATGTGCTTTGTGGTGCCGGGCTTACCGAAATCGCATCGGCGGTATTAACCGACCCCAAAATTGCCGATAAATTGACCCTTGTTTGGATTGGCGGCCCCGAATACATTGACCTCGCGCTACCTCCGCCAAACTACAGCAGCCCTGAGTATAACCTCAATATCGATATACCGGCGGCAAGGGCCGTGTTTAACCATTCGCAACTAAAGCTTTGGCAAATCCCGAGGGATGGGTACCGCCAGGCCATATTGCCTTATTCCGAATTACAGCTTAAAATAAAACCACAGGGTGAAGCTGGTAAATATTTAGCAGGCGTACTTGAAAGCCTGATGGCCCGCATTCAGCAATATCATCTTAATTTGGGCGAAACCTATATTTTGGGCGATAGTCCGCTGGTTTTGCTTACTGCTCTACGATCATCATTTGAGGCCGATCCTTCATCAAGCGAATATGTGTTAAAACCTTGCCCTTTTATTAATGCGCAGGGCGGGTATGATTACAATGCACATGGCCGTAATATCCGCGTTTACCGCAGGCTGGATATCAACCTGATGTTTAATGATTTTTTTGCCAAACTGGAGCTGAACAAGTAAAGGCGGCAGCTGGTATATTTTTAACCATAAACGGTTTATTTAGTATTACCTTAAGCGCTGTTTTGTATTTATTTTGGCCTGGTCATAAACCTTTGATATCATGCGTAAAATAACAGGCAAAACAACTCAAAATATTCTCCTGCTTTGCTTACTATTATTAGCAGGCAGTAAAACTTTTGCCCAAACCAATGACGGCTCATTGCCTAAACTCGTTGAAAAAAATGGCAGGCACGAGTTTTTGGTTGATGGCAAGCCGTTTTTAATGCTTGGTGGCCAGGCGCACAATTCAAGCGCCTGGCCTGCTTTGATGCCGGGCGTATGGAAGTCGGTTGAGGCGATGCACCTCAATACTTTGGAAGTACCCATTTACTGGGAACAGATAGAATCCCAGCCTGGAAAGTTTGATTTTTCAGTAGTAGATACCCTGCTTACGCAAGCCCGGCAGCACAATGTACATTTGGTGCTATTATGGTTTGGAACCTGGAAAAACGGCAGCAATCATTACATGCCCGAATGGATGAAACGCGATGCGGAGAAATATCCAAACATCACCGGTAAAACAGGCAAACCAATTGATTCGCCCTCTCCGCATTCAAAAGCTACTTTGGATGCCGATATCAAAGCGTTTGCTGCAGTTATGCGGTATTTGAAACAGGCAGATGTACAACATACCGTTATTATGATGCAGGTTGAAAATGAGCCTGGCTCATGGGATACTGTTCGGGATTACTCGGCTAAAGCACAAAAACTGTTTGAGGCCGATGTACCTGCCGATCTGTTAAAACCGGCCATACTGAAAGCCTTGAATGTTCCGGTAAACTCAAAAGGTTCATGGCAGCAAGTTTTTGGCGACAGGGCCGATGAGTATTTCCAGGCCTGGTCAATAGCCCGGTTCATCGGGCAGGTTGCCGCAGCTGGTAAAGCCGAATATCCTTTGCCTTTATATGTAAACGTTGCACTCCGCGATCCGCTTACCAATCCATTTGCCACCAGCTATGAAAGCGGCGGCGCTACAGATAATGTGATCCCGATCTGGAAAGCAGCAGCCCCATCCATCGATTTGCTTGCTCCCGATATTTACCTAACAGGCAGTGAAAGAGTGCTGAAAGTAATTGAACTGTATGACCGCCCGGATAATGCCTTGTTTGTGCCCGAAGCCGGTTTAATTGCCGACAATGCCAAATACTTTTATGATGTGCTTGCACACGGTGGCATCGGTTTTTCTCCTTTTGGGATAGACAATAACGGCGATAGCTCTAACAATGAACAACTTGCTGAACACCTCGCTCCCTTTGCACAGGAATATGCGATGGCAACACCAATGATGCGGGAACTGGCCCAATGGGCTTTTGAAAATAAGATTAAGGCCGCTGTTGAACACGAAGATGGAGTAGAGCAAACCATTAAGCTCGGCGCATGGGATGCTATTATAAAGTTCGGCAGTAGCCGGGGCGGTGAATTTAAACCCAACAAGGAGCATAACGGCAAAGCAATGATAATTAGCCTTGACGAAAACAAACTGATCATGACAGGAACAAACTGCCGCATCACATTTCACCCAACAGGCAGCAATACCGGCAAGGCCTGGCAATATCTCAAGGTTGAAGAAGGCTGGTATGATCATGGTACATTCAAAGCACTCCGCATCCTTAATGGCGATGAAACAGATTGGGGCGGCCCTGCAATTGGGGATAAGCCGAGGGTGCTGCAGATTGAGTTGGTAGTGAGATAAGATTTTAAATTTGCGATAGAAAATGTATCTATAAGGCGTCATTGCTTCGTGCCTCGCAATGACGTTTTTTTTTTCATTTTAGTATCTCTAAAATCCCCTTATTTCACCTCATAAACAACAGCCTCATATGGCATAAGTGTACCATTTTTTGATGGCTTTTGATAGTTGCTTATTAGAACAGTGGCATTACCCAAATCCATACCGGTCTGTGCCGAAGCTGTTTTATTGGTAAAATTCAGGAGTACAAGCAGCTTTTTACCATTCAATTCCCGGGTGTAGGCATAAGTGTCGGGGTTTTGCGCATCAAGCAATGTATATTTTCCGTACACCAGTGTTAGGTTATCTTTACGAAGCTTTACCATCTGCCTGAAATAGTTTAGCGTACTATTGATGTCTTTTTCCTGGGCAACCGCGTTAATGCTTTTGTAGTTAGGGTTTACTTTTATCCAGGGAGTACCGGTTGTAAAACCTGCATTAGTAGTACTATTCCACTGAAAAGGAGTGCGAGCATTATCCCGGCTTTCAAAGGCAATTAGTTTTAAATACGCCGGCAAATCTGCGCCAATGTTTTTCTGCCGCTGGTATTCGTTTAGCGTTTGCACATCTCGGTAATCATTAATTGTGCTGAAACCTGCATTGGTCATGCCCAGTTCATCGCCGTTATAGTAATAGGGCGTACCGCGCATGGTTAGCAAAAAAGTGGTCAGCATTTTTGATGATACCGCCCTAAACTCCGGGCTATCATTACCGAACCTGCTTACCAGCCGCGCCTGGTCATGATTGGCCAGGAATATGGAAAGCCAGCCTTTTGCGGCAAATGCACTATCCCATTTGGTAAATACCTGTTTTAAATGGATGATGCTATAACCTTCGGGCCTGGCAATATCCACACCTTCAAAAGCGTAGGCCATATTTAATTCATTTCTGTCGGCATCAACCAAATTATGTGCATCTTCAAATGTATTGCCTGCACCTTCGGCCACGCTCATTACATTGTATTTACTGAGCACTTCCCTATCCATTTCCTGCAGGTAGCCATGCAAATTGCCCTGCATGCCGTAGTATTGGGTAAAGTTTTTTTCAAAGCCTTTCGGAAAGGCAGGGAACGTAGTATCCTTTGCAGCAAACTGGAAAGCATCCAGCCTAAAACCGTCTATCCCCTTATCGGCCCAAAACTTCATAATGCCGTACACTTCATTCCTGAGTTTGGGATTTTCCCAGTTAAGGTCGGGCTGTTTGCGCGAAAAGTAGTGCAGGTAATAAGCATTGCTGAGCGAATCATATCGCCAGGCATCGTGGTTGACATCAAATAAACTGTAACGATAAGGTGGTTTACCTTTTTCGGCATTCCACCAGTGATAATATTCACGATACTGATTATTCCGCGAGCTCCGGCTTTGCTTAAACCATTCGTGTTCGTCGCTGCTATGGTTCACAACCAGGTCCATAACCAGTTTTATGCCACGGGCATGCATACCTTTCAGCAAGGCGTCAAAATCATCCATGGTTCCGAAATCCTTCATGATGTTGCGGTAATCGCTTACATCGTAGCCATTATCATCATTAGGCGAGCTATAAATGGGGTTAAGCCACACAACATCAACTCCCAGGCTTTTGATATAATCAAGCTTTGAGATGATACCTTTCAAATCGCCGATGCCATCCCCGTCATTATCCTTAAAGCTGCGGGGGTAAACCTGGTAAACTACAGCCTCTTTCCACCATTTGCGGTTAATAGTATCTGTTATGTTCTGATTGCTTTGAGCATTACCTAAAAGGGAGCAAAGCATAAAAACGACAAAAGCCATAAAACGGGTGTAAGGTGCGTTCATGATCATAATTGGTTAAAAATTTACAGCAGGACAGAACGGATTCTGTGGTTTATAACAAGAGAATATTAAGGTAGCAATATTTAACCGTACCATCAAATTAATGCCCAAAGCTGCAGACTTAACACGGCCCCGAAATATAAACTTCAAACATTCTACAGATTTCAGGGTTTAAAAATTGGCCAACACCAATCACGATTTACAGGCAAAAAATTGAATTTTTAATATTTATATACGTTAACGTGCATCACAAACCATCATATAAAAGCTCTTTCCTGTTTTTAACGACTTTATTATTGATACTGTTTACAGGCGCAATAAACCATGCTTATAGCCAGGTACAGGTACCTGCCGATTCGGTAAAGGCCGATTCCTTACGCATTAAAGAAAAAACTATACAACCGGCAAAGCCTACCGATACTTTATATAAACAATATGATTTTGGCGACCTTCTGCGCAACATACTGCATCCCGGCCGGCCGGCAGATGGGCCAAATAAAAAATCATCGGGCATTACGGTTATACCCAATGTGGCTTCTAACCCCACTATCGGGTCGCAGATTGGCATTAAAGCCGTGGCCGGTAAAAAGTTAGGGAACGATCCCAATACCCTGTTATCAGTAGCGGCCACATCGGCTTCTATTACAACCAAGGGGATTATTTACTTTTATATTAATCACAATATCTATACACCCGGTAATAATTGGAATTTCCAGGGCAATTTGGTTGCAGCCAAAACGGTTTCGCCCGACTACGGTTTGGGAATTGGCCAGGCATCAAGCGGCAGCGCAGCCGACCAGGTGCTGGCCAATCCCGAGCGTAAGGGCAGGGCACTGCATTCGCAATATTTTAACCTGAGAGAGAAAGTGTATAAAGAAATTGACACAGGGCTATTTTTAGGTGCAGGTGTATCTTTTGATATCAGGCGCAAAATTGAGGATACCAAATCAACAACCGACCTTACACCCTACAATATTTACAGCGACCGCCACGGCTTTGCCCGTGACCATTATGCAGCTAATGGCTTTCTCTTTAACCTGCAATATACTACGCGGGATAATCAAAACCGTGCATACCGGGGGATTTATATAGATGCAGGCTTTCGCATTAATCAAAGCTGGCTGGGAAGTTCAAGAAACGCAGTACAGTTCACTACAGATTTCAGAAAATATTTCAGCCTGTCTGAAACTAACCCCGAACATGTTGTTGCTTTCTGGAACTGGGGCTCATACCTCATCAGCGGTAATATCCCTTACCTTGAACTGCCCGGCACCGGTAAAGATGCAGGTTTCAGGAGCGGCCGTGGTTACGTTGTGCAGTACTTTAAAGGCACGCAATACAACTACTCGGAAGTGGAATACCGTTTCCCGATACTGCGGAACAAATTTGTAAGCGGCGTGGCATTTGCCAACCTGCAAACAGCCAATGATGAGTCGGGCACTAAAATATTTCAGCAATGGCAGCCGGGCTATGGCGGCGGCCTGCGGGTATTATTTAATAAAGCCACCCGCACCAATCTTTGCCTTGATTATGCGTTTGGCAGGTATGGTCAAAAAGGGTTCTTTTTGGGGTTGAATGAGGCATTTTAAGTTCAGACAAAAAATCTCCGCTATTCTATTTAGTCAAAGGTTTTTCAATTAGTATTACTGCAATTTATCTTCTTAAAAAATATCTTAATTGACAGCGTTTAATTTGTAAAACCGTCTGTACAATCAATTATTATCCTTAATTTTATATCGCAAATACCTGTAAAACAATTATGTAGTTATACTTTTAGTTATTTCAGATTACTAAAACACCGCTTACATAATATCTCCTAACCATATCAAATAACCGGGAAGCATGGCCAAAAAGAAAGCAGCAGATAAAGACGGCATATGGAAAAGCCTGCAATTAAAGCTGGGCGTAATTACCGTTATTTTAGGTTTACTAACCACAGGGTATAACCTTATTAAAAAAGATCCGCCACTGCCGGTGAACCCGGATCTGAAGGCCGATCTGGCAATCTCCTATATTAGCATGACAGGTAATATTTATTTGCTGGCCGGCGGCGACAGCACTACCAGGAAAAAGAATGCCTTTTATCTTGATTATCCTATACTCACCAATGAAATTTCGGATAAAAACCTCCAAAAAACCGATCAGGTTTTCAGCGACACCACATTTAATGATAATGACTTGTCAATAACCTGCCTCATGATCCAAAACAAAGGCAAAGGCGATGCATCAGACATTGAACTTGACCTCAGTAAGCTAACTATTAATGCACCACTCACTATAACGGAAGATCCCGAAAATAAAAATGATTATGAGAGTCAGATCAAGGCTAAATCTACTTCTGTAAAACAGGTAATCCGGCTCCCGTCAAGGCTTTCAACGGGTCAGGGGATTTTGATCCCTTTGTTTATAAGCTTTGATCAGCCCAGCCCTATGAATAAAAACAGGCAATGGAAAATTGAATCAAAAATCATTTTTATTCCTGATAATATCCACTATACAGAACCCGCAGATACGGTCAGAAAATCATTGAAAATACGAAAAATGCGTAGCCCTGTCAGGTTGGCCGAAGGTGCACAGGAACGCGGATAGTTTGTTAACAGCTTATTCAGGTATTCATAGAAATGAAAAACGAAAATAATAAAGGCGGAAGTAACAAACCACCAATAAACGGTTTAGCCATTATACTGATAATCATTGGCGGCATTTTGATTGTTGGTAACTTGTATTTTTATGCAGTAAAGCAAAAGCGTAACAGCATAAAAAAAATGCAGCTTGACAGCCTTACTAAACAACTGGATACAGCTAATGCAAAATTTGAAATTGGGTATGGTGAAATGAGCATAGCCTCATACAATAAAATGAAAGCCGAGGCTGGCCAGAAGGAACACAGCCCCCTGGTTCACCCGGCAGTAAAAAACGAAATTGACAGCCTTATCACCTCTGGCGCAATACATCCCGATTATGGGATAAGCAGCACTTATTTGTTGGACTTTACAACCTTGTACAGGCAAAAAAAGCTAAAGCAACTGGGTACGGCCGTAGCTTGCTTAATCATTAAACAGGTTGGCAAAGGAAAAGCAGGATCGGTAAAACTGGATATAAACCATTTAAAGCTTGATGAAATAAGCGACATGTTTGATCCTACTGATATTAATATATTTAGCGATGTTGATCAGCCCGAAAGTGTGCGAAAAACATTCCATTTTACAACTATGCAAATTAACCTGGGTGCAATGGATACAGGTAGCTCCTGGCTTGTTCCTTTGTACATAACTAATGGCTTCGCGCGGTTGAAGGAAGGAGGCGACCCGCCAGCATGGTCAGTTACTGCAGGCCCTGTACTTGTACCTGTTGATTTAAGCTATACCAAAAAGAACGGTACCATTCAAAAAATGAAGTTAGACGCTGTGCTTTATGCACCAATAGAGATATTGGATTAGCGTTTCGGATAAATTAGCTGCAACGTAAAATAAAGAGGCCTTCCTGCTTTATCAGCAAAAAGGCCTCTTTTATTCTGTTACTGTTTAAACCGGCTTTACTGCCCGTTGGTAGCGCTCCAGCCATCGCCCCAGCCGCTGCCGCCTGCTGCTTTTGTACCTTTTAACAGCTTATCATATT
Organism: Mucilaginibacter angelicae; assembly: GCF_042434235.1. Classification (NCBI taxonomy): domain Bacteria; kingdom Pseudomonadati; phylum Bacteroidota; class Sphingobacteriia; order Sphingobacteriales; family Sphingobacteriaceae; genus Mucilaginibacter; species Mucilaginibacter angelicae. The sequence continues at coordinate 69,444 of NZ_JBHLTS010000068.1, forward strand.
TCACTGCTTGTCCTTTAGTTAAAACAGCTTTGATCTTTGAAATAGTGGCTGCCCGCAATGGTTTAATATCAACCAGCATTTTTGTGTTATCACCTTTGTCTGCCGCTTTGATTTTTTCAAATTTATCAGATGATTCCTGGTATATCGCCGCAATTTTTTCAGTTTGTTTATCTGTAAGCTTTAATTGCTTTTGCAGCTCTTTTGATTTTTCAACAGGTTTAGCACCCGGCTTGGTTTGCGCGTTGCCTGCTGCAGCCAATCCAATGAACATGCAGCATAGTAATAAGAGTTTTCTCATGGTTTAAGATTAATTGATATTGATATAAATGTAACTATTTTGATATAAAAATCAGGACTAATATTTCTAATACAGAAACATACCTTAATTTGTTTTAGCTGCCATTTGCATCGGCATACAAACAGGCATGCTTTTGCTCCTGAAAAGCAACTTGGTTAACTGGGTTGTTTTATACTGCGGGTTATCTTCTGTGATGTTTAAAAACTGGTTAGGGGCAACATTTTTAAAACGCTGCACGGCACCGCTGCCCGCCCATTTTATTTCAATTTCATCAATCATCTTTGCCTGCCCAATTCCTATTTCCTGCCGCAACGGCGATGAGCCAAAGCTCCCGCCCGAGTTAACATCCTTATAAACAGAACGCTTAACCCCATTCTCCATAAAAGTAAGTTTAATATGGCTGCCGATAGCGGCGTTATTAGCCTTTGTGCCGGTCAATTTTAAGCTGATCCAATTGTTATTGCTTGTCCCGGGGTTCATGTATAACGAGCTGGTGTACGAGTCGCCGATATAAGCCCCGCCCATTTGTGCGAAAATATCCTGGTGGCCATTATTTCGCAAATCGGCAAATGCTACTCCGTGCCCCTTTTGCAAATTACCCGTACGCGATGACGAGGTAATATCAGCAAATCTTTTCCCGTCCACATTTCTGAAAAATTTATTGGGCACCAATGATTTAAAATCGGGGTTACCTGTTCCAAAATACATATCAGGGTAACCATCGTTATCAATATCGCCAAAGTTGGCGCCCATGCTGTAAACCACCTTATCCAGCCCGGCCTCTTTGGTTACGTTGGTAAATGTTCCGTTGTGATTGTTTTTATACAGGTAGATATTACCTGCTTCAGGAATGGCCTTGCCCATGGCAGCAGCAGCACTGTAATAACCTAAAGTACTTTCAAAATTATAATTAGCCACCATCAAATCGGGCCAGCCATCATTATTGTAGTCGTAAAACCAGGTGGTAAAGGTTCGCTGTTTAATTTGATCAAGGCCGGATTTCGCGGTAACATCCTCAAAATCCACCCCGGCTTCGGTTTTACCTTTGTTTTTAAGCAGGTATTTGTGCCCGTCCATGGTGGAGATAAATATATCGGCGAAGCCGTCGTTATCGTAATCGGCAGATGTTACCCCTTTTACAAAAGCTTTGATACCACAATGTGCGGCAGTAGTTATATTGCTGAAAGTACCATTACGGTTATTGATGTATAACTGGCAGGTTGATTCATCTGCCCTGTACATCGACTCCGAATTTTCATTACCTACAAATACATCCAGCCAGCCATCATTATTAAAATCGGCCCAGGTTGCTGTTTGGGTTGGATGAAGCATAAATAAACCGCTTATGGTGGTTACATCGGTAAAGGTGCCGTCGCCATTATTGCGCAACAACGAGCTTGGCTGATTACCGAAACCCCTGCTAAGCCATGCGCCGCGCAAAACAAAAACATCCAGTTTTCCATCGTTATTATAATCTGTTTGCTGGATATTAAGTCCGCCGGTGATGCCTGTTAAACCGGCCGCCTCTGTACGATCGCTAAAGGTTCCATCCTGGTTATTCTGAAAGTAATGCATAGGGTCGCTTAAATCCCAGCCCGATGTCATGATATCAAGATAACCATCGTTATTAAAGTCGTCAACAATTACCCCTCCTGCCCGGCCATTAATATTAAGGCCCAGGCCGGCTGCTACATCAACAAAAGGTTTTACCTGGTATGCTGTATCCGAGTCAACATTAAGGCCCGGGATCAAAACACTTTGAGGCACTTTCTGCGGATATTCGCCAAGCGTCATGTAAGCAATATTGATCAGCCAGCGCGATTCATAATCGTCGGGGTGCGACTTCAGCAACGTTTTATAAATCTCAATTGCCTTTCTTGATCCGGTCTGGATCTTGTGCACACCATCATCCTTAATAGGAAAGATGCATGATGAGCCGGTATGGTTAAGCATGCAATTGCTTCGTTCCCCTAAACGCATGTAGGCTATCGCCTGCTCAGGCAGCGTTTCATCGGTCGACATATAGTCGATATTATCCATCAGATATTTGTAAATATTAACTGATTGCTGCTCCTGTCCTGCCTTTAATAACAGCGATGCCTTCGAAAATAAAACCTCCGGGCTGTTGGCAAGTCGCTTGATTTTAAGCAATGAATCGCAATAGGCTAATTTTCTTTCGGGGTTAAAGGGGTTTGAAATAGTGTTATTTTTTTTATTTATCTGTTTCAGGATCTGTACCATCTCTTCATTTGATGAATTTTGGCACGATGCTATTATGGCGAAACCGCACAGCAACACAAGTGCAGCGGTAATTTTTTTCTTGATCATAGGATGTTCATTTACCTTCATGGATAAAATGCCCAAGCATATTACCCGTAATAGATATGGTATTAAATTGTATTTAGAAATTGGGGACAACAAAACTCAGCAGGCACATTAAACAAATGCCGGCCTGTAAATGAGTTAAACGGAGAAAATTAGCAGGCTGCTTTGGGTGGTTGCTCGGGGATATCCCGGTGATGGTATATTGGCGATTGCTTATGCTGTACAATGCTTTTTGGCAAGTACCTTACAGGGCAATAAAATTCAAACTGTACAAATGAAAAGCTGAGGTTATCCTGCAGGGCAATTTTACCAAAGGGAACATGTTCCTTTGGCGAAACAGGAATATCCTTTATTCCTTTTGCATCAAGCACATTGCTATCGGCAAAGCGGGTAGTTTCATAATTGGGGATACACATCAGGTGAAGCGCAGTCCTTGTCATCCGCATTTTTACATAATTGTAAGTGGCATTTCCGAATGTAATATGCCCGGATATGTTTTCAAAAGTGCGCCAATCATGAATGGCAGGCAAATCAACCGGGATAGTAACCTCGGTTAAATCATTTACATTATATAAGCCTTTCCTTACCTGTTCATTAAAAAAACGATCCGATTTGTAAACCAGGTATTGGTGCACAGCCAGCTGCCCGCCAAGGTTAAGCAGGTAAATGTTCAGCAATATTAAAGCAATGGCCTTTTTCAATGGGTTTACAATAACCTAAAGATGAGATTTATAAACGACACTTTCAAGTTTTATTTATATTGGGTAATTAAATATTATTAAAAAGCTTTAAAAGTTATAATATTATTTATTAATAAATTAAATTTCATTTAGATATTATTCTCAAGATTGGATGGCCTTTATCTTCTTTAAATTCGAAAAGCTTTCTTGACTTCAAAAATGCTTGCAGCTTAAGAAATTGAAAATCCTTGTAATCAATTGGTGTGTAGGTATGTAAATAAGACCCCACTGCTGCAATCCGAGCCCATCCGTTTGGATTAGCAGAACTTTGAACCGCTTTTAGCAAATGTTCATCAACCTTTTCTTTGGTCAATGGCTCTTTGCTTATTTCTATCCGATTTATAGTAGCCGGAATAATTACTGCTTTTTCTGAATCTTTATTTTTCTTGATCGATAACCTCGGTTTTACTTCTTCATACTTATTTTCAAGAGTATTGTTAATGAGATTGCTTATATTAATGCTAAATTGTCTTGCAAATCTCTGCCTAAAGTCTGGAATACCATTATAGGATTCTGTTAAACCCTCTAATCTCATCTTTTCTTTAAAGTTTTTTAATGCTGTAAATTGGACTATATCAATTTTATCTGGCTCTACAGGTGATTGAGAAAAGTACAACATGACAGGTTTCTTTTGCGCCAGAAACTGTTCAATTTCTTCGGCAGTTCCACTAATTGTGACACCTGTATTCGTACCTATTCTTGTCCAAAAGACTCCAACCAAAACGTCGCAGTCTTCTACAAGCTGTTTGTTAATTATGGCCTGAGGCCTATCACCCATTAAAGGAGCAGAATGCGTCTCCCATTTTATTGGCATTAGAACAACTTTACTAATTCCAGCATTTATAGCGTTCCATTCATTTATAACTTCGGGGATAACATCTCTTTCGTTACCAACATCACCAGGCGATGCTATTAGAACTCTAAAAACTTTTGCATCAAAAGCCATAATATTAGGTTAGGAAATTTATTTACGTAGACAATATACAAAGTAACGAGATATAACCAACAAGTTTTATTATGGATTTAAATCTTGGTGATGAGATTGTTTAAGCTCCCTTAAGAAAATTTCAAATACCAACGTAAGACTTTCTGAATATTTATTATGCCTTTTTCAACAGAAAACGATTCTTTAACCATTCTCTAAACGGCTCATCATATAGTTTAAGGCAGCCATAGGCAATAGCAATGCTAACTACAAAAAGCCCCAGTCCGCCAAGTAAACCCTGTGCCATTGGCACCTTATTATTTGTTACCCAGGCTATATGCAAATAAATTAAGGGATAGTGTGTAATATAAAGCGGGTAGGAAAGATCACCGATAAATTTGCAGATCCTGGTGGAGGCTTTACTTTTCAAGCTTCCGCCAGCTCCAATAGCAACTATCAAAGGGAAAAGAATGATAATGCAGAACGACTCATACAAACCATTCATCCATAAATGTTCAGCCCCTCCTATCCTTGGCACGCATAGTATAGCAATAATAAGGAGGCTGCATACAGCAAAAGCGCCTTTAATATGGATAAGCTTACCCATTCGGCAAAGCAGCATCCCGGCAAAAAATGGGTATAGCAAACGGGTAAAGCCAATATTAAGCTGTGTTTTATCTATCGACCAGCCACCAATCACATCGCCCTGAGGCCCAAACACTGTATAATTAATAAGCAGGCAGGCTGATAAAACCACTAATATGGTAAGCAGGGTTTTGGAGAATTTACGGATCACCAGCGCGTAAAGAATATTAGCGATGTACTCAAAAAACAGCGACCAGGCAGGGCCGTTCAATGGGTGCATTTCCTGCCAGCCGCGGATATCCATTGATGGAAGTACCGGAATGAGTGTAAAACCAACTACCATCATTACCAGCATTTTCCAAACCGGCGTATCATGAATAAGCGGAAAGGCCCCGCAACTCTGCGTATAAAAAAACAACGCACCTATAACCGAGCCGGCAATAACCATGGGCTGTAAACGGATGAGGCGGCGCTTGTAAAAATCCCACTGGGTCATTTTGCCCCAGCGGTCGTCATAGGCATAAGCAACTACAAAACCCGAGAGCACAAAAAAGAAATCGACCGCGAGGTAACCGTGATTTATAATTTGGTTAAAACGGTTACCGGAATAGGTTTCAAAAACGTGGAAAGCAACAACAAAAAGGGATGCCACTCCGCGTAATCCGTCAAGAATTTGATAGTGCCCTTTTGATTCAAGGTACGTAGCGTTTTTACTCATCAGCAGGAAAATAAGTATAAAAAAAATTGGTTATTTCGGATCGGGAGGCATTAACTTTAAAGAAAGCAATACCTTGGGCATAAATATGCTTTAATTTATTGGCAAGTCAAAACTGAAGTACCGGCGAATAGGTTCAAAATCACCGGATATACTAAAATTTTAAAAGTTTTATTGCGGGGGAACATAAGTGACGATCTATTATATCGTCAGAAACTTTCAGATAATGGCAATAGAAAATTAGCTTCATGAAAAATCATCTATCATATCAAATGTTGGCACAAAAAACAGGCTGCCCGTTTTGGGGATGCTAAAATCCAGGATCCTGTCATAATTCCCTTCCGGCAAACCGATAAACATATTGTTCAGCATTTTTTGTACGGTGGTAAATGTACTTGCATAGGCTATAAAATAGGTGCCCATTTCATTGGTCGACATATTGCCAAAAGGCATATTATCACGTACAATTTTCATATCGTCGCCAACATTTGCCAAAGCGATATGCGAATTTGAAGGCTTTACATCGTCATCCATTTCTATGTCGTTAGATTTAGACCTTCCAATTACTTTCTCCTGCTCCTCTGTTGAAAGCGATTTCCATGCCGTTAAATCATGGATATATTTTTGCACAAAAAGGTAACTTCCCCCTTTATACGCCGCATCCTCATCTCCTACTATACCAAATAATTCCCTATCCTGCCCATGCGGGTTTTCAGTGCCATCAACAAAACCTAAAATAGAACGGCTGTCCCAATACCTGAAACCATGAATTTCTTCGATGCTAACTGCCGCCGGTGCTAAAACATCGGATATTGCCGAGGCCATATCATAGCAGATACTGGTAGTATCGGCCCTGATATGAAAATGCAGGTCGCCTTTGGAAGAAATTGCCGTATGTTTTTCGCCGGCGATGGGAGCAAAATTCACCAATTCTTTAGGCAATGGAACAGGAAGCTGCAGCTTAAGCCAGGCATCATGCCCAATCCCCATTACACAGCTTGCCCTCGAAACTGGGAAACGGACATTAGCAGAATTATTAAGATTGATAATTAGCTTACAAAGTTTTTTAAAAACATCGCCAACCTCCGGGCTGTCCTTAAAATTCCAAACCATAAATATGGTGTTGTCATTGGTGTAATCTGTTACATTTTGTGATTCCGGCTTCATATGTAGGTGTCAATTGTGAAGCACTAAAATAAACAAATTTGTAAGGAGGGACATGCTTTTGCAAATCTTTTGCCTCCCTGATACGTCTACCGTGTACACATATCTTTTAAATACTATCACGAATAAAAGTTGATGTCATTTCGAACGAACCGGTTGGGGAATGTGTGGGCACGGTGAGGAGAAATCTCCTATGATGAAAATAAGCTACAGAAAGGCTAATATTCTTGAAAAGCGGGCTAATAGACTACTATAAAGTTATAATTTATAAATGATTAAGCAAAGCGAGGCCATGTTTTCTTAATTTC